>CAMPHJ010000001.1 GCA_946885845.1 uncultured Sphingobium sp.
GGCGTAAGTTGCCAGCTCTGCCCGCCTTCCCCGACGATGATGCTGCGTGCAGCTTTGCCATCCTCCGAAGCCGCCAGCGCGACCTTCACCGGCGTCCCGTCCAGCAGGAACCAGCCATCCCGGCGCGGCGACGCATTCAGACGGAAACCAGCCATCGGCCCCGGTGCTGCGACCTTCGACGCCGCGGCCTCCAGGACTGCATTGGACGGCATGGCAGGCGGCAAAAGCGCCTCAGCCTCCCGCCCAATCAACCCCGTATCCAGCCGCGCCTGCACGAAATCGGGGTGGCGCAAAGCCTTCACCAGAAAACCAGCGTTGGTTTTGAGGGGCCAGATCACGGTCTGGTCCAGCGTCTCCGCCAGGCCCAGCCGCGCAGTGTCGCGATCCGGCCCCCAGGCGATCAGCTTGGCAATCATCGGGTCGTAGAAGGGCGATATCTCAGCCCCCTCTTCCACCCCCGTATCCGTCCGATAGGATGGCCCGACATCAAAACGGTCGAGCCTGCCGATCGAGGGCAGAAAACCCTTGGCGGGGTCTTCGGCATAGAGCCGCGCCTCCATCGCCCATCCGTTGATCGACAATTCACGCTGGGCCTTGGGCAAGGGTTCGCCCGATGCCACCCGCAACTGCCATTCGACCAGATCCTGCCCGGTGATTTCCTCCGTCACCGGATGCTCGACCTGCAGGCGCGTGTTCATTTCCATGAACCAGATGCGATCCGCGCGCAGTCCTTCGGACCCATCGGCGATGAACTCGATCGTCCCTGCGCCGATATAATCGACCGCCTTGGCCGCGCGCACGGCCGCCTGGCAAATCGCCTCCCGCGTCTGATCGTCCATGCCCGGCGCGGGCGCTTCCTCGATCACTTTCTGATGCCGCCGCTGAAGCGAGCAGTCGCGTTCGAACAGGTGGACGACATTCCCGTACCTGTCGCCGAACACTTGCACCTCAATATGGCGCGGGTTCGTGACCCATTTTTCGAGCAGCACCTGATCATTGCCGAACGAAGACGCCGCCTCGCGCTGGCAGGACAGCAGGGCGTCCGCAAATTCACGCGAGTTGTCGACCTTCCGCATTCCCTTGCCGCCACCGCCAGCGACTGCCTTGATCAGCACGGGATAGCCAATCGCGGCCGCCTCGGCTTTCAGTCTGTCGGGACTCTGATCCTCCCCCAGATAGCCGGGCGTCGTCGGCACGCCCGCCTCGCTCATCAACTTCTTTGCTGCATCCTTGAGGCCCATGGCCGTGATGCTGGCGGGATTGGGTCCGACCCAGACCAGCCCGGCGTCGATCACCGCCTGCGCAAACGCCGCATTTTCGGACAGGAAGCCATAGCCCGGATGAACCGCCTCTGCCCCCGTCTGCCGTGCCGCTTCGATAATGCGGTCGCCCAGCAGATAGCTTTCGCGCACTGGCGACGCGCCGATATGCACCGCCTCGTCGGCCGAACGCACGTGCAGTGCATCAGCGTCGGCGTCCGAATAAACGGCGACGGTGCGGATACCGAGCCGCCGCGCGGTGCGGATGATCCTGCAGGCGATTTCGCCGCGATTGGCGATGAGAAGAGACTGGATCATCGCCATCACATCCGGAAAATGCCGAACGACGGCCGCTCGGCGACGGAGGCGTTCAACGTCGCTGCAAAGGCAAGGCCCAGCACATCGCGGGTCTGCGCGGGATCGATCACACCATCATCCCACAGGCGTGCGGTCGCATGATAGGGATTGCCCTCATCCTCATATTTCTGGCGGATCGGCGCCTTGAAGGCTTCCGCCTCCTCCGCCGTCCATTTCCCCGCATCCCTATGGACCGTCGCCAGCACGCTCGCCGCCTGCTCGCCGCCCATCACCGATATTCGACTATTGGGCCAGGTGAACAGGAAACGCGGGCTATAGGCCCTGCCGCACATGCCATAATTGCCCGCGCCAAAGCTGCCGCCGATCAGCACGGTGATCTTGGGCACGCTCGCCGTAGCGACCGCCGTCACCAGCTTGGCGCCATTCTTCGCGATGCCCTCCGCCTCATATTTGCCGCCCACCATGAAGCCGGAGATATTCTGCAGGAACAGCAGCGGTATGCGCCGCTGGCACGCCAATTCTATGAAATGCGCGCCTTTGACCGCGCTCTCGCTGAACAGCACCCCATTATTGGCAAGGATCGCCACCGGCATCCCCCAGATATGTGCGAAGCCGCACACCAGCGTCGTCCCATACAGCGCCTTGAACTCATGAAACTCACTACCATCGACGATCCGGGCGATCACTTCGCGCACATCATAGGGCGCGCGGACATCCTGCGGCACGATGCCATAAAGTTCCTGCGGATCATATTTGGGCGGCACAGGCTCGCGCATATTGATGTCGATCGCCGGTGCTGGCTGAAGCGTCGACACAATGTCCCGCACGATGCTCAGCGCATGCTCGTCATTCTCCGCGACATGATCCACCACGCCGGACTTGCGCCCGTGCAGGTCACCGCCGCCCAGATCCTCGGCGCTGATGACCTCACCCGTCGCCGCCTGCACCAGCGGCGGCCCGGCCAGGAAGATCGTCCCCTGGTTGCGCACGATCACCGTCTCGTCCGACATGGCGGGCACATAAGCCCCGCCAGCGGTGCAACTGCCCATGACACAGGCGATCTGCGGAATGCCGCGCGCGGACATTTGCGCCTGATTGTAGAAGATGCGCCCGAAATGCTCGCGGTCGGGGAATACTTCCGCCTGGTTGGGCAGGTTCGCACCGCCGCTATCGACCAGATAGATGCAGGGAAGCCGGTTTTCGAGCGCGATCTCCTGCGCCCGCAGATGCTTTTTGACGGTAAGGGGGTAATAGGTGCCCCCCTTCACCGTGGCGTCGTTGCAGACGATCATCACCTGCCGCCCTTCGACACGGCCGATGCCCGCTATGATGCCCGCGCCCGGCACCTCGCCATGATACATGCCATTGGCGGTGAGCTGGCCGATCTCCAGAAACGGACTGCCCGCATCCAGCAGCCGCTCGACCCGTTCGCGGGGCAGCAGCTTGCCGCGCCCGACATGCTTCTCCCGCGCCTTGACGGGTCCACCCGCCGCCGCCGTGGCGACCTTCGCCCGCAACTCTTCCACCAACGCACGGTTATGCGCGGCATTGGTGAGAAAAGCGTCCGTCCCCGGCGACAGCTTCGTGTCGAGCGCTGGCCCGCTCATGCGCCGATCAGCTCCCGGCCGATCAGCATGCGGCGAATCTCATTGGTGCCAGCGCCGATGTCCAGGAGCTTGGCGTCCCGCATATAGCGTTCCACCGGCCAGTCCTTGGTATAGCCCGCACCGCCCAGCGCCTGCACCGCTTCCAGCGACACCCGCACCGCATTCTCGCTCGCCAGCAATATCGCACCCGCCGCATCGAAACGCGTCGTCCTGCCTGCGTCACACGCCCGCGCCACGGCGTAGACATAGGCACGCGCCGAATTGAGCGCGACATACATGTCGGCCACCTTCGCCTGCATCAGCTGGAATGCGCCGATCGGTTTACCGAACTGTTGGCGCTCCTGAACATAGGGCACCACCGTGTCGAGGCATGCCTGCATGATACCCAGCTGAATGCCAGCCAACACCGTGCGCTCATAATCCAGACCCGACATCAGCACGCCCGCCCCGCCGTTCAGCGGACCCATGACATTCTCTTCCGGGACTTCGCAATCCTCGAACACCAGCTCCGCGGTCGGCGATCCGCGCATGCCGACCTTGTCGATCTTCTGCCCGATGGAAAAACCCTTGAAGCCCTTCTCGATGAGAAAGGTCGTTATCCCCTTCGACCCTTCACCGGTCCTGGCATAGACAACCAGCGTATCGGCATAGGGTGCGTTGGTGATCCAGAATTTGGTGCCGTTCAATATGTAGCGGCCGCCTTTCTTCTCCGCCTTCAGCTTCATCGAAATGACATCGGATCCCGCGCCTGCTTCCGACATGGCCAGGCTGCCGACATGCTCGCCAGAAATCAGGTTGGGCAGATAGCGCGCCTTCTGCTCCGCATTGGCCCAGCGGCGAATCTGGTTGACGCACAGGTTCGAATGCGCACCATAGCTCAGCCCGATCGAGCCGGAGGCCCGCGCCACTTCCTCCTGCGCGACCACATGCTCCAGATAGCCGAGGCCAAGGCCACCGTCCTCCTCCGCCACCGTAATGCCGTGCAAGCCCAGCGCGCCCATGGCAGGCCACAGTTCCTCGCGCGGAAACCAGTCCTCCGCATCGATCCGCGCGGCAAGCGGCGCGATCTGCTCCATGGCAAAGCGGCGGGTCGTTTCCTGGATCATCTGGGCATTGTCGCCCAGCGCGAAATCGAAATCGGGCGTCATGGCCTCTCCTGAATATATTTCCGCCCTTCTAACATGTGGCCCGGTCCTCGGAAAATTGACCGCACGCTAATCATATCATAGATACCATCTATGATTGAACGCTACCTCATCCACTATTTTCTGGCAGTGGTAGATCATGGCAACTTCTCCCGCGCGGCGCAGCAATGCGGCGTGTCACAGCCCACCTTGTCCGTTGGCGTAGCCAAGCTGGAAGCGCAGATCGGGCATGTACTTTTCCATCGCACCAATCGCCGGGTGGAACTGACCCCAGCAGGCTCTCGCTTCGCTACCCATGCCCGACGCATAGAGGGGGAATTCGCCCGCGCTCAGCAAGCGATGACGGAAAGCGACAGCAGCAAGCTGATCCGCCTTGGCGTCGTTTCGACATTGCCATCCAGCTGGATCGAACATGCCACGCGCGAAGCCTGCCGCGCAGAGGGTGAAAAGCTGGAAATCGTCGAAGGGCGCATGCGCGAATTGCTACCCCGCCTGGAACGCGGTCGGATTGACGTGATCATCGGCGTTCTGGACCACGATTCGCGCGGACAAGAAGCCTTGTTCGAGGAAGGCTACGCCCTTGCCATGTCCGCCGCCCACCCCCTTGCCCATCGCAAAAGGCTGGAAGCGGAAGAGGTCGCCGGGATGGACATGATCGTCCGCCGTAATTGCGAGGCGCTTCCCACGGTCAGCCGTTTCTTCACTCAACGCGGCGTCCGCCCATTCTTTGCCGCTCGCACCGTCAACGACGACCGCGCCATTGCCTTCATTCGCGCTGGCCTCGGCATCACCGTCATGCCGCGCTGCTTCGCACAGGCCGGGATCGCCATGCCCGCGCTCTCCGGTTTTGAACAGCGCCGCAAAATCGGCAAGCTGGTCCACCCCGCAACCGCAGCACGCGTAGACGGCAGCGAATCCCTCCACCGCTTTTGCGCCGCCATTCGCGCCATGGCGGCGACATCATGACTCCACGTTTCACCCGATATGCGGCGATCGACTGGTCAGGCGCCAAAGGATCGCGACACAGGGGCATAGCGGTAGCGCTGTGCGAGAACGGCGATGGCGTGCCGCACCTTATCCATCCGCCCAGTGGAGGCATCTGGTCACGCACCGGAATCGCCCAATGGCTGTTAAAGACCGCCGCCGAAGCGCCCACGCTGTTCGGCTTCGACTTCAGCTTCGCACCCCCGTTCCTGACGCGCGGGTCCTACATGCCCGGCGACGACGTGCCCATGAACGCACCTCTGTTCTGGGCCTATGTCGATAGCATTTGCGACGACGCAGACCTGGGGGCGGCAAGCCTGCTGGAACAAACCCACCGGCGTCACTTCTACTTCGGCAAGGCGGACGGCGTGAAGGCCGACTTCATGCACAATCGTGCCTGTGAAGCGCTTTACAAGGCGGGCGGCGGCGGAAAACCCTCCACCGTCTATGACGCCATCGGCGCTGCTCAAGTCGCAAAGGCCAGCTTTGCGGGCATGCGAATGCTGCATCATGTCCGGCCCCACATCCCCGTCTGGCCCTTCGATCCTCCTGCGCAATCGGAATCGCTGATTGTCGAAATCTACACCAGCATCGCGGCAAGGGCAGCGGGCAGGCCCAAGGGGCGAACGAAAATGCGCGACCTTGCCGCATTGAACGACGCCCTCCTGGCGCTTGGTTCATCCCCGCATGAAGGATCATCGCCGGACGACCATGGCGCGGACGCCTTGGTCACCGCCGCCTGGCTGCGCAGCGCTGCTCCCAGTCCCCGACTTTGGACACCTCCAGCCCTGACCCATCAGATTGCTGCAACGGAGGGCTGGACGTTCGGCGTCTTCTGATAGTAAAGGCGCTCGCGTCCGTTATGGACATGCCGGCTTAGCACAGTGGTAGTGCAGCGGTTTTGTAAACCGAAGGTCGGGGGTTCAAATCCCTCAGCCGGCACCATTTCCGATACAAACTCCCCGTACCGTTGGTTTTTCGGCCAAATAGTGACAGACGTGTCGACAGGCAGCGACGAAAACACATTCGCCAGCCGGGAAAGGGCGTTTTCTTGACCGACGAATGTTTGGAGCGGACTGCGCCTGCTCACCTTGCCTCGACACCGATCAACCGGCGGTGGCTCGCTTCACCCGCTGCCCTGTTCTGCTTGCTCAACGCGCTTGCGATGTACCTATATTGGCGCGCTGCCTTCGGCGGCGATGCCAAATGGACCATTACCAATGACGCCCGGCAATTTTTAAGCTGGACCGCGCGCATCGCCGATCCGACCGCGATGCAGGGCAATGTCCTTGCCGACTATTGGCAGCAGACCGCCCCCCTGTTCTATCGGGCATTGCTCTATTTGTCGCATGGGGCGGGGATCGAACCCGTCGCCATGATGAAATCGCTCGGCCTCATCGTCCTGCCCGCCAGCGCCTTTTTCGCATGGCGGCTGGCCAGTGCTTTTACCGCCGATCCCTGTGCCCGGTTTCTGGGTGCGGCATCCATCATCGCCGCAACCTTGCATATCGACGCGATCTTTTCCGGGACACCACGCGCGATCGGGGTGCCGCTGATCCTGATGACATTGTGGGGCATGGCGTCGGGACGCCGCAGCTTGGCCGTGTCGGGCCTGTTGCTTCAGGCCGTGATCTACCCCGCCCCGGCAATCACCTGCCTTGGCATCTACGCACTCGACAGCTTGCGATGGAGGCCGCCCTTCTCTCTGCAATGGGATTTGCGGCGACTGGCCGGACTGGCGCTGGCGGCGCTCGCCGTCATTGCCGCGGGGCTGATCTTCAAGGAAGGGCTGTCAGGCTGGGGGCCGACCCTGCGCCTCGACGACGCGATGCGCATATACAGCATGATCGACTTCGATGGCCGTAGCACAATCGTGGGCGCAGATGGCAACGTGGCGTGGCTATGCTCCCGCCGCATCGGTTTCCTGCCCGCGATCGTGAATTGCAGGGGAAATGACGATCCCAGATTGCTGCTGAACTTCGCCTTGACCATCGCCCCCATGATGGCTCTCGCCTTCATTCATTGGCGGCGCACGCGGCAGGGCCAATCCGTCCCCGGCGAAGGCCCTGAGCGGTTCTTCCTTTATGCCCTGACGTCCGCTGCGATCTGCTACCTTCTGGCGGCATCCGTCGCCTTCGCCGTTCACCTGCCCTCTCGCTACAGCCAGCCGGTTCTCGCGATCATGGGCAGCCTGGCCTTCGCCTTGTGCCTGACAAAGCTGCTCAGAGGCGCTCTTGCAGGATCTTGCCGCCTGCCGGGAGCCATTCTCGGCATCGGCTTGCTCGCCGGACTCACAGCCGCGTTCGCCACCCCAAAAACCACCCTGGTATCGCCCCAGCATGACGACCTGATCGCACTGGTTTCAGCGACCCCACGCGACACGCATGTCGCAGGCGTGGAAGATGATCTGGACTTCGTGCCCGCGCTGACCGGTCGCGCTCTGCTGGCTAGCCCGGAACATGACATTCCCTATCATCGCCGCTATCACCAATTGAACCAGGCCGGTCTGCGCGCATCGATGCAGATGGCCGCGCTGGATCGCAGTCCGGCCTTCCTGCTCGAACTCCGGCGTCACGACATCGACCTGCTGCTATTCGATCGCGCCTTTCTCAGCACGGGCATCCTGCCGCACAAATATCAGCACAGCATGCCGCCTCCACACCGGATCAAACCATCGATCGCCAGGATCGCAGCGATCCGCGCCAGCGGTTGCCGGGTGGTGGAAACCCGCCATTGGGTGGCCATATTCACTGACTGCCTGCGGCAAGGCACCCGCTGACCATTCCTGCCCACGACAATTCTTATCCCCAAAACGCAAAATGGGGGCCGACATTTCTGTCGGTCCCCACTTCCGTCGTGTCTATCGATCCGCTTCCCTTTCAGGATGCGATCATCTGACCCGGCGTGCGATGTTTCGACCTTAAAGGCCTCCACATGCTTGTGGCCTGGCACGTCCGATCCATTGGATCATATTGCCTCAGCCTGTCCTCTTCATCCGATGCCCGACGTTCACTTTCGCGCGTACCCGGCATTTTCTGGTAAAGGACCATCCGGCTCATGTCAGACCTTTGACAATCCAACATTTTCCAGATGATCGGGACGTTCCTTCGATCGCTGATTTCTCTTTGATCTGCAGAACCGGATTTCTCCGTTTCATCGTTCGTTCCGATAAGCCGATGGTCTCACCAAAACCGAGTCGGTCCAAGCGGAATCTGACATATTGGGCGCAGCGCCGCGGTAAATCTGTGGATAGATGTGGATAATTTTTTGTGCCAACTGCCCCGCCGGTCCCATTCAACGGCACATATGCATGAAGTCGCGATCATAGCTGCGCAAATGCGCACCGCCATCCACGTACAGCGTCTGCCCCGTCACATTCCTTGCCTGCGCCAGATAGAGAACAGCGTCTGTGATCTGTTCCGCCGTGGGCAGTCGATGAAGCGGCATCATCGACTCCAGACGTTCCACCTGCCCATCGTCATAATCAGGCGTCGCGATCGTAAGGCCGGGCGCAACGCCGTTCACCCGGATTTGCGGCGCCAGCGTCGATGCCGCGAGCCGTGTCAGTCCTGACAAGGCCATCTTCGACAATGTGTAGGACAGTTGGTCTGCATGGGGATGGTCGATCCGCTGATCCAGCACATTGACGATGCACCGGTCGCCTGCTCCTGCGGGGACGGTCGCAAAGGCCTTCGTCAACAAAGTGGGCGCAGCGCAGTTGACGGCATAGTGACGCATCAGGTCATCAGCGGTCACATCCTCCAGCCGATCCTGCCCAAATAACGCTGCGCTGTTCACCAATATGTCGGGCGGGCGACCGAAACGCTCCGACACCCTGACGACCAGTTCCTCGGCGCTTTCCAGATCGGCGAAGTCCGCCGTAAATCCGTCCCATTCCGTGCCATTTTCGTCCAGCGCGATCGCCAGAGCGGAATCCAGACGCGTGTCATGGCTCCCATGAATGGCCAGCGAATAGCCCGCGCGCGCAAAGCCTTCAGCGATGACGCCGCCCAGCCGCCGATGGCCACCCGTGATCAGCGCCAGCCGCTTGTTGGCCAGTGGCAATGATCCCGACGTCACTGGGCGGTCGCGGCCGCCGCTCAGGGGCCGGTAAGGGGGTGTTTCTTCGCTGGTCACGCGCCGATGAGCTTCAACACTTCCTCGCGGCTTTTTTCATCCTCGCGAAACACGCCCAGCATGCGGCTGGTTTTCATGATCACATTGGGGGTGCGCACGCCCCGCCCCGTCATGCAACCATGGGTCGCCTCAATGACGACAGCCACGCCCTGGGGCTTCAGATGTTCCCATATGCAGTTGGCGACTTCCGACGTCAGCCGCTCCTGTACCTGCAGCCTATTGGCGAATGCGTGCAGGACGCGGGCCAGCTTGGATATGCCGACCACATATTCCCCCGGCAGATAAGCGATGTGCGCGCGCCCGATGATCGGCGCCATATGATGTTCGCAGTGCGACTGGAAAGGAATGTCCTTCAACAGCACGACATCGTCATAACCGCCCACTTCATGGAATATGCGCGAAAGATGATAGGCCGGGTCGTCGCTATAGCCCCGGCAATATTCCCGCCAGGCGCGGGCAACGCGGTCGGGCGTCTCCAGCAACCCTTCACGATCCGGCTGATCGCCAGACCAGCGGATCAAGGTCCGAATGGCCTCCGCCACATGGGCCGGAACTGGTTCCTTGATCGCTTCGCCCACGGTTTCCGCGTCGGGATCATATTCCATCAAAGCTGCCACTCCTGTTCTTCGCGCCTGCATATGGCAACTGCGTGCTGCGATGGCCACCCCTTTCCAGCGCTGGACACTCTATCGGCTGGATGGCACATCAGCTCCGATCAAGGAAGGCCACGCTTTGCACAAGACAGTCCCTCCATCGCCCTTCCCGGCGGCCAACTAGATGCGCACGGAACAGATCGCCGCCATATTGCTCGCCGCTGGCGCATCTTCCCGCTTCGGGGAGGATGACAAGCTGATGGCCGACCTTCGCGGCAAGCCGGTGATCGCCTACACGCTGGAAACCGTCGCCTCGCTTGCATTCGGCCATCTGATCGCCGTCGCGCGTCCGCAGCAACAGGCGCCCATCGTCCATCGCAAACTTGAACGGCGCGGTTACACGGTCCTTGTCAACGACCGGCCCGAAGACGGCTTGTCCGCCAGCATCATCCTGGCGGTCCAGCATGTCCAGACGCTGCGCAACTGCCGGGGCATATTGATCTGCCTTGCGGACATGCCGCTGGTCCCGCAATCGCACTACAACCGCATATGCCTGGCTGCGAAGGATGCCAGGTCCGTCATCGCCAGCACGGACGGCTTTTCCCCCTCGCCCCCCGCCTTCATTGGCCGCAGCCATTTCCCCGAACTGTTAGGCCTGCGGGGCGATCAGGGCGCGCGGGCACTGCTCAGCCGGGCGGAACAGATAGAAACGCTGGGCCATTACCTCCGGGACATCGACACAGCCGAAGACTTGGCTAGCGTCCCCGTCGGGCGCTAGGCCTTGCTGAATTGTCGCTTGCACTTTACGTAAACGTAAATACATCTGTGCCCCTGCCCACGTCGGCGGAGAGGAATGGAAGCGATGGAAGCCTTTATCTACGATGCCGTCCGCACACCCCGTGGAAGGGGCAAGCCTGATGGGTCGCTACATGAAATCACCCCCATCCAGCTGGCGACTCAAGTGCTGCAAGCCGTGCGCGACCGGACGGAAATAGACACCGGCGACGTCGATGACGTGATCCTGGGCTGCGTCACCCCCGTCGGCGAACAAGGCGCAGACATCGCACGACTGGCGGCCATCAACGCCGATTATGCCCAGACCGTCCCCGGCGTGCAGATCAACCGCTTCTGCGCTTCGGGGCTGGAGGCGGTGAACATGGCGGCCGCGAAGATCTATTCGGGGGAAGCAGGTCTCGCCATCGGCGGCGGCGTGGAATCCATGAGCCGCGTCCCGATGGCGTCGGACGGCGGCGCCTGGGCGATGGACCCGGCCGTCGCCTATAAAAGCTACTTCGCTCCGCAAGGGATAGGCGCGGATGTGATCGCCACCAAGTTCGGCATCAGCAGGGACGATGCCGACGCCTATGCCGTGGAAAGCCAGCGGCGCGCAAAGGCGGCGTGGGACGAAGGACGTTTCGCCCGCTCGATCGTCCCGGTGAGCGATGTCATCGGCCAGGTGGTGCTGGACCATGACGAACATATGCGCCCCGACGCCACCATGCAGTCGCTTGGGGCGCTAAAGCCCAGCTTCACGGCCCTTGGCGAAGACATGCCGGGCTTCGACGCGGTTGCCCTGCTCCGCTATCCTGAGCTTGAGCGGGTGAACCACATTCACCATGCAGGCAACAGTTCCGGCATTGTCGACGGCGCGGCGGCGGTCCTCGTCGGCAACAAGGATATGGGCGAGAAATACGACCTGAAGCCGCGCGCGCGCATCCGGGCGATGGCGTCCATCGGGTCGGAGCCGCTGATCATGCTCACCGGCCCCGAATTTGTGGCGGGCAAGCTGCTGTCCCGCGCTGGCATGAGCAAGAACGACATCGACCTTTGGGAACTGAACGAAGCCTTCGCCAGCGTGGTGCTGCGCTACATGCAGGCGCTCGACCTGGATCATGACCGGATCAACGTGAACGGCGGCGCGATCGCGATGGGGCACCCACTGGGCGCGACCGGGGCGATGGTCCTGGGCACCGCGCTGGATGAGCTTGAGCGGTCCGGCAAGGGCACGGCGCTCGTCAACCTGTGCGTTGGCGCGGGCATGGGCACCGGGATCATCATCGAACGTATTTGAATAACGCCTCCCCTCGCCCGGTCGATGCCGGACGAACGGCAAGGTTGGGAGAGAGTTCATGCAGACCATCGCATTCGACATCGACGCCGACGGCATCGCCACCCTGACCATCGATGTGCCGGATCAATCGATGAACGTCATCGACCCCGATTTCCTGGCCGACCTCGACGCCTCGATAACGCGCATCGCATCGGACGAAGCGGTCAAGGGCGCGGTCATCGCCTCTGGCAAGGATAGCGGCTTCATGGCGGGCATGGACCTGAAATATTTCGGATCGATGCTGGCGAGCGAGAGCGGCAAACGCCCCGCCCCGGCCCAGATTTTCGACAAGGTCTTCGTCCTCAACCAGCTGTTCCGACGCCTGGAAACCTGCGGCAAGCCGGTCGCCTGCGCTATCGAAGGAACCTGCGTCGGTGGAGGGTTCGAACTGGCGCTGGCCTGTCATCACCGGGTGGTCGGCGACAGTCCCAAAACCCAGCTTGGCCTCCCTGAAATACTCATCGGCCTGTTCCCCGGCGGCGGCGGATCGCAACGCCTGCCGCGCATCGTCGGGGTTCAGGCCGCCCTGCTCTACATGTTGCAGGGAAAGCTGCTCCGCCCCGCGGAAGCGGCGATGTTGAAAATCGTGGATGAAGTCGTCCCGCAGGGAAGCGCCCTGGCCGCGGCGAAGCAATGGGTAAAGGCCAACCCGTCGGCCAGCGTTCAGCCATGGGACCAGAAAGGCTTCAAAATCCCCGGCGGCGCGGGCGGGTTCAACCCCGCTTTCGTGCAGACCATGGCGGGGGCGCTGCCCATGACCCTGAAACAGACTCAGCGGAACATGAACGCACCCATCGCCCTGCTGTCAGCGGTCTATGAAGGCGCTATCCTGCCCTTCGACCGCGCAATCCAGGTAGAAAGCAAATATTTCGCGAAGGTCGCCGCCGACCCGCAGGCAGCCAACATGATCCGCAGCCTGTTCGTGAACAAGCAAGCGGCGGAGCGCGGCGCCCGCCGACCCAAGGATCAGCCCAAGGCGCCAACGCAAAAGCTCGCCATGCTGGGCGCGGGCATGATGGGCGCGGGTATCGCGACCGTTGCCGCGCAGGCCGGAATGGAGGTCATGCTGTTCGACCGCGACCTCAGCTACGCGCAAAAGGGCAAGGCCCATGTCGAGGATCAGCTGAAAAAGCGGCTGGGCAAGGGCATGACTCCTGAAAAAATGCAGCAAACCCTCGCCCGCGTGACGCCGACGACCGACTATGCCGCGCTCGCCGGGGCCGATTTCGTCATCGAAGCCGTGTTCGAAGATGCCGCGATCAAGGCGGCGGTCACGAAAGAGGTCGAACAGGTGCTTGGCGCGGACGTGATCTTCGGATCGAACACGTCCACTTTGCCGATCACGAAACTGGCCAAGGCGTGGAGCAAACCGGCCAATTTCATCGGCATTCACTTCTTCTCGCCGGTGGAAAAAATGCCACTGGTCGAAATCATCCTGGGTCAGGAAACGGGGCCAGCCGCCATTGCCAAGGCGCTGGACTTTGTCGCGCAAATCAAAAAAACGCCCATCGTCGTCAATGACTCGCGCGGCTTCTACACCTCGCGCTGTTTCAGCACCTATGTGCAGGAAGGCGTCGAGATGGTGGCCGAAGGCATCAATCCAGCCCTTATCGAAAATGCCGGACGGCAACTGGGCATGCCCGTGGGTCCGTTGGCGGTCGGCGATGAAGTGTCGATCGAACTTGGTCACAAGATCATGGTCGCCGCGAAAAAGGAACTGGGCGACGCCTATGTCGCGCAACCTTCTGACGCAGTGATGGCGCGGATGGTGGAACTGGGTCGATTGGGCCGTAAAAATGGCAAGGGCTGGTACGACTATCCCGAAGGCGGAAAGAAGCATCTGTGGACGGGGCTGGATGACATGTTCCCGCGCGCGCCCATCCAGCCCGATGTGGAGGAAGTGAAGGAGCGGCTGCTTTACCGCCAGTTGGTCGAATGCGCCCGTTGCTATCAGGAAGGCGTGCTGGAAACGCCGGAAGATGGGGACATAGGGGCAATCTTCGGCTGGGGCTTTGCACCTTGGACCGGCGGGCCGTTCAGTCATATGGACACCGTCGGCATCGGCCATGTCGTGGCGGTTCTGGATCGGTTGCAGGATCGGCATGGCGACCGTTTCGCGCCCACCGAACAGTTGCAGGACATGGCGGCCAGCGGCATGTCCTTTTACAATCCCGCTTCATCCCGCGCTGCGGCATGAATGGGCTGTCAATCATGGCGCTCGTCGGTTAGTCGGTCCGTCCAACATTTCATGGGGACGGCTTTGACGCGCCTTTCCCATGGGGGACATATGCCCCTGCCATCGCAGCAGCATAGGGGCTAAGACAGGGCGAGACATTTATGAACGGAAAACCGACGGTTCTAGTCACTGGCGGCGCCGGTTACATCGGCAGCCACGCGGTTCTGGCATTGCGCGACGCGGGCTATGGCGTGGTGGTGGTCGACAATCTGGTGACGGGCTTTCGCTGGGCCGTGCCCGACGACGTGACCTTTGTCGAAGGGGACATTGCCGACCAGTCGCTGATGCAGCGCACCCTGCGTGACCATGGGGTCCAGGCCGTCATGCACTTCGCTGGATCGGTCGTCGTACCGGAATCCGTGGAAAACCCGCTCAAATATTATCACAACAACAGCGCCAAGACGCGCGACCTTATCGAAAGCGTCGTGGCGGTGGGCGTTCCCCATTTCATCTTTTCCTCCACCGCCGCGACCTACGGCATCCCGGAAGAAAGCCCGGTCAAGGAAACGACGCCGCAACGGCCGATCAATCCCTACGGCATGTCGAAACTGATGACCGAATATATGCTGCGGGACGTGGCGGCGGCGCATTCGATGAATTTTTGCGCGCTTCGCTATTTCAACGTCGCGGGAGCTGACCCCGATGGCCGATCCGGGCAATCGACTGCGGGCGCGACCCATCTGATCAAGGTCGCTGTCGAAGCGGCGCTGGGCAAGCGCGAGGCCGTTTCCGTATTCGGCACGGATTTCGACACACCCGACGGCACCGGCGTGCGGGACTATATCCATGTCACCGATCTGGCGGCGGCCCATGTGCTCGCGCTGGACGCCCTGATGGCCGCACCGGACAAAAATTACCTGCTGAACTGCGGATATGGCCGGGGGTTTTCCGTCCTTGAAGTGCTGGACGCCGTCGACCGGGTGACGAACCTGAAGATCGAACGTCGACTGGAAGGACGGCGCGCAGGCGACCCGGATGCCCTGATTTCGGACAATCGCGCCATCATGGCCGAATTCCCTTGGCAACCGCGCTACGCCGATCTCGACCAGATCGTGACCCACGCCCTGGCATGGGAACGCAAGCTGAGCGAAGTTCGCAGCGAATGAGCGAGGGGTCGGTCCGCGCCTTCTTCTCCGCTAACGCCCCCGATGTGGTGATCATCGACCAGGGCGCCAGCACCGCCACCGTCGCGGAAGCCGCCGATGCGCTTGGCGTCGTTCCTGGACGCATTGCCAAGACCTTGTCGCTGCGCATCGGCGATCAGGTCGCCTTGGTCGTCGCGCGGGGTGACGCCCGGCTGAACAATAGCAAGGCAAAGGCCGCCTTGGGCGCAAGGCCGCGCATGCTGGGGCGGGGAGAGGTGGAGGCGCTGACCGGCCATCCCGTTGGCGGCGTCTGCCCGTTTGGCCTCGTCACGCCCCTCCCCATCTATTGCGATGTTTCCCTTCGCGATTTCGACACTGTATTTCCTGCCGCCGGATCGCGAACCGCATCTGTCGAGTTGATGCCTGAACGACTGGCCGATCTGACCCGCGCCCGCTGGATCGACATCTGCACCCTTCCAGAAGAGAATTAGCCCATGCCTACCGAACATCTTTTCATCGACGCCGCGCTCGCGGCATCCGACATGGCCCGCCGGATTTCCATGGTCTTGGGCGACGCCATCGAAACGCGCGGCGTGGCGACCATCGCTTTGTCGGGCGGTCGATCCCCCCGCCCGGTGCTGGAGGCGCTATCGCAGGCCGAACTTGATTGGGAAAAGGTCATCGTGACCTTGGTGGACGAACGCTGGGTCGCGCCGGATCATGCCGATAGCAATGAACGGCTGATCCGCGAAACGCTGCTCCAGGGCAATGCGGCCAGGGCGCGTTTCGTCGGCATGAAAAATGACGCCGCCGATGCCTATGCAGGGCAGGCAGGATGCGAAGCCGCATTTAACGGCCTGCCTTGGCCGCTCGACATCGTGCTGCTGGGCATGGGGGAAGACGGGCACACCGCTTCGCTATTCCCGCAGGGGGACGAATTGGCCGAAGGCCTTTCCACCAATGCCCTGACGCTGGCGGCGACGCCCCCCGCAGCGTCGCACCAGCGCATGTCGATGACGGCGAAGGCAATCCTGTCCAGTCGGCACATATTCCTGCAAATTGGCGGTCCAGCGAAAAAAGCCGTTTATGAGCGCGCGTTGGCGGGCGGGCCAACTGAAGAATTGCCGATCAGGCTGGCGCTGAACCAACATACCGTATCGGTCGAAGTCTGGATCAGCGAATAGCGCCCGACATGGTTGCGGGCCAGTTGCTCGCTCGCAATCTTTGCTGTCACATCGCTTTTCGCGGAAAACCGGTTCCCACTTTTCCGCGCGATGCTCTAGTCAGGCGGCATGGTCGCCCATATTGATCCCTTCCACGCCATCGCGATCAGCCGCGAAGCCCATCGGCTGGAGGCAGAGGGACGATCGATCCTGCATATGGAATTCGGTCAGCCCTCCACAGGCGCTCCGGCTGCAGCCATCACCGAAGCGCACCGGGTGCTGGACAGCGATCCGATGGGCTATTGGGAAAGCCCAGCGCTAAAAGAACGCATCGCCCTTCACTATCGTGATCGTCACGGCGTGGCGATCGATGCCGAACAGGTCCTGCTCACCTGTGGCGCGTCACCCGGCCTCGTCCTCGCGCTGACCAGCCTGTTCATGCCGGGCGACCGGGTCGTGATCGCCCGCCCCGGCTATGTCGCTTATCGTAACACGCTCAAGACCCTCTATCTGGAACCGCAGGAGGTCGCCTGCGGACCAGCGGAACGCTACCAGATCAGCGCCGCAACGATCGAGGCTATCGACCCGCCACCCCACGGGCTGATCCTGGCCAGCCCGGCCAACCCCACCGGAACCATCATCCCGCCCGAAGAACTGGCGCGCATCGCGACCGTTTGCGCAGCGCGCGGGATCAGGATCATTTCGGACGAAATCTATCACGGCCTGTCCTACGGCGCTCCCGCACACAGCATGCTGGAATATGCGCCGGACGCCGTCGTGGTGAACAGCTTTTCGAAATATTTCTCCATGGCGGGATGGCGGCTCGGCTGGGTCGTGTTCCCCCGCGACCTGATCGAAGCCGCGCGGGCGCGGATGGGCAACCTGTTCCTCATGCCGCCCTCCCTCGCCCAGCACGCCGGACTGACCGCATTCGACTGCCGCGAAGAACTGGACGGCCATGTCGCCACGTACCGACGCAACCGGGAATTGCTGCTGGCGGCGCTACCCGCGCTCGGCCTCCAGGAAATCGCGCCACCCGATGGAGCCTTCTACATCTACGCCGATGTGGGGCACCTTACCGATGACAGCCTGTCCTTCTGCCAGCGCCTACTGCGCGATACAGGCGTGGCGACGGCGCCGGGCATCGATTTCGACCCACAGGACGGGCAACGGCATATCCGCTTCAGCTTCGCCGTGGCCACAACTCAAATTGAAGACGCGATCGCCCGGATGATCCCCTGGTTCAAAGCACAGAAACCCGCCGATGCCGATTAACGCCGTTATGGTGACAGAAAGATCCATAATGGATGAATGCCATCCTTTTCCATAGATCGATCATGATTTTCCTTTACGAAGCACAACGCGACCCGATGCTTTTACTTAGTAAAAGCGCACCTGACCCGGTGGCTTGTGCCATCGGGTCATTTTTTTCATGAAGGCTATCCGAAAACAACAGATCGCATCTGTCCTCTACGGAAAAGATGGTGCGGGCGGTCGGAATCGAACCGACACTCCTTTCGGAACCGGATTTTGAGTCCGGCGCGTCTACCAGTTTCACCACGCCCGCATGCGTGTTGCTCGCGCCAAATGGCAAAATCAGGCGGCAGCGTCCAGCCAAAAATCCGATCCCGCGCAGGATCATTCCATCTTCGGTCGTTGCGCGACTGTAAGATGGCTTCTAGCCTTCTTGCGTCATGAAACTTCACCGGTATATGGGCGGTTTCGTGCAGACCTGACAACTCCAACGGAAAAGGGCTTCCTTTGACCGATCCGTCTGCCACGTTCCTGCTGTTCGGCGCCACGGGCGATCTGGCGCACCGCATGATCTTCCCGTCGCTTTATAATCTGCTGGCGGACGGACTCCTTCCCGACGACTTTCTGATCGTCGCATCGGGCCGGACAGAGATGGACGACGCCGCATTCCGTCGGGACATCGACAAGGCGCTTCAAAAATTCGTAGGCCCTGACCGCTATGACGCGGACGTAGCGGCCCAGTTGTGCGCGATCATCGTCTACCAGCCCGTAGAAGCAGGCAACGCCGCCCAGTTCGCAAAACTCGCCAAGCGGCTCGACGGGCGCGCCGAGGGCGGGCTGACGGTCTACCTGTCCACCCCGCCGTCGCTGTTCGCGCCGACTGCGCAGGGGCTGGCCGACGCGGGCCTGATCACCCCCACCACCCGCGTCGCGATGGAAAAGCCCATCGGCAAGGACCTGGCGTCTTCCAAACTGGTCAATGACGGCATCGGCGCGCTGGTGGATGAATGCCAGATTTTCCGCGTCGACCATTATCTGGGCAAGGAAACGGTACAGAACCTGCTGGCCCTGCGCTTTGGCAACGTCATGTTCGAACCCTTGTGGAACGCCACCGCCATAGACCATGTGCAGATCACCGTCGGCGAAACGGTGGGGCTGGAAGGCCGCGTATCCTATTATGACGGCGTGGGCGCATTGCGCGACATGGTGCAGAACCATGTGCTGCAAATCCTGTCGATCATCGCCATGGAGCCTCCTGCCCGCATGGATTCGACCGCCGTGCGCGACGAAAAGGTAAAAGTGCTTCGTTCGCTCCGCCCGATGAACGGCGAAACGGCGAAAACCCACAGCGTGCGCGGCCAATATGCGCCTGGCGCCGTTGGGGGAGAGATCGTCACGGGCTATGTCGACGAACTGGGCAGCCCGTCGGATACGGAAACCTTCGTCGCGCTAAAGGCTCATATCGACAACTGGCGCTGGCAGGGCGTCCCCTTTTACCTGCGCACCGGCAAGCGGATGCCCGCGCGCCAATCCGAAATCCAGATTCAGTTCAAGCCGGTTCGCCATTCGATCTTCGGCCGCGACGGGCAAGGGTCCGGCCTTGAACCGAACACGCTCATCATCCGCCTGCAGCCGGAGGAGTTCATCCGCCTGCTCATCATGAGCAAACGGCCCGGCCTCGAACGCGACGTCCATCTGGAGGAAGTAACGCTGGACGTATCGCTGACCGCCGCCTTCGCCGGACAACGCCGCCGCATCGCCTATGAACGGTTGATCCTGGACCTGCTCGCCGGGGACCAGACGCTGTTCGTCCGCCGCGACGAAGTGGAAGCGCAATGGACGTGGATCGATTCGATCATCGACGGCTGGAAGGAAGCGGGAATCAAGCCTTCGCCCTATGCGGCGGGGAACTGGGGGCCATCTTCGGCCATTGCCCTTATCGAACGAGACGGAGCCAGCTGGCATGACTGATCTTCACCCTGTGATCGCCAGGGTCACCGACCGCATTGTCGAACGCAGCGCCCGGCAGCGCCTGAAATATCTGGACCTGATCGAACGTGGGCGCGACGCAGGCACCAACCGGACGCAATTGTCCTGCGGCAACCTTGCCCATGGATTTGCCGCCAGTGGGGAGGACAAGCCTGCGATCCGCGCTGGATCTGCCATGAACATAGGCATCGTGACCGCCTATAACGACATGCTGTCAGCGCATCAGCCCTATGGCCGCTACCCCGAAGCGATCAAGATCGCCGCGCGCGAAATCGGCGCCACGGCGCAGGTTGCGGGCGGTGTGCCCGCCATGTGCGACGGGGTGACCCAGGGGCAGGCAGGCATGGACCTGTCGCTCTTTTCCCGCGACACGATTGCACTGGCGACGGCGGTGTCGCTGTCGCATGCCATGTTCGAAGGCGCGCTGCTGCTGGGCATCTGTGACAAGATCGTTCCCGGCCTGCTGATCGGCGCCCTGCGTTTCGGCCATCTGCCGACCATCCTCGTCCCTGCTGGCCCCATGCCTTCAGGCCTCGCCAACAAGGAAAAGGTACGGATTCGCCAGCTTTATGCTGAAGGTAAGGTCGGCAAGGAAGAATTGCTGGAATCCGAAAGCGCCAGCTATCATGGCGCGGGCACCTGCACCTTCTTTGGCACCGCCAACAGCAATCAAATGATGATGGAAGTGATGGGGCTGCACATGCCCTGCGCATCTTTCGTCAATCCCGGCACCAAATTGCGTAGTGAACTGACGCGGGCTGCCGTCCACCGGCTGGCGGCCATCGGATGGGACGGCGACGATTATCGTCCGCTGGGCCACTGCATCGATGAAAAGGCCATCGTCAACGCCATTGTCGGACTGATGGCGACCGGCGGGTCGACCAATCATGCCATCCATCTCCCCGCCATCGCCCGCGCTGCTGGGATCACGATCGACTGGACCGACTTTGCGGACATTTCCGACGTGGTGCCGCTGCTGGCGCGGGTCTATCCGAATGGCGCGGGGGACGTGAACAATTTCCACGCCGCCGGTGGCATGTCCGTCGTCATTCGCGAACTGCTGGATAATGGACTGCTGCATCGCGACATTCTGACCGTCGCGCGTGATGGCCTGACCGATTATGGCAAGGAACCGGTGATGGAGGATGAAGCGCTGCAGTGGCGCGACGTGCCCGTTTCGCGCGACCTGTCGATTGTGCGCCCCGTGTCCGATCCGTTCAGCCCCGACGGCGGCATGCGCCTGCTGGCGGGCAATCTTGGCCGCTGCGTCATGAAGGTAAGCGCGGTCGATCAGGAACGCTGGACCATCGAAGCGCCAGCCGCGATCTTCCACGATCAGGACGATGTGCTGCGCGCTTTCAAGGCGGGCGAACTGGAACGGGACGTCGTGGTCGTCATGCGCTTTCAGGGACCGCGCGCCAACGGCATGCCCGAATTGCACAAGCTGACGCCCGCGCTGGGCGTACTGCAGGACCGTGGGTTCCGCGTCGCTCTGGTGACGGACGGGCGCATGTCCGGCGCTTCAGGCAAAGTGCCCGCCGCCATCCACCTGTCGCCCGAAGCATTGGGCGGTGGTCCCATCGCCCGGCTGAAGGACGGGGACATTGTCCGCGTCTGTGCGCAAAACGGCGTGATCCAGGCACTGGTGGACGCCGATGAATGGGACGCACGGGACATGCCCGCGCCCCCACCCCCGCCTTACGACACCGGACGGGAACTGTTCGCGCTGTTCCGGCAGCATAGCGACCTTGCGGAACAAGGTGCGTCGGCAATGCTGGCGGCGATGGAAACGGAAATGTGAAAGCGCTGGCCCCGGCCAATGCCGGGGTCTAGCGGCGCGGGCCGTGCTTAGTTTCAAATACCCGGCCCTGCTGAAGTTAAGAAAATAGATGGAATGCCCATAATGACAGACATTATCGCCGCCGACATTGGCGGAACAAACGCCCGCTTCGCCCGCGCCCGGCTGGATGATCGCAACGTGCCGACATTGGGCAAGGTGCGCAAATATAAGGTGGAGGATTTTTCCAGCCTGCAGGCCTGTTGGGCGGCGTTCGCGAAGGAGGAAGGCGACGACCTGCCCAAGGCCGCATCCATCGCTTTTGCCACCGCAATCGGGCGCGATGTCATTAAACTGACCAACAGCAGCTGGACGATCCGTCCCGACACGCTGGACGAAGAACTGGGCCTGAAGCAGTTAAGGCTGGTCAACGATTTCGAAGCCGTCGCCCACGCCGTCGCGCGTCTGCCACAGGACAATCTGCCCCTGCTGTTTGGCAAGGATAATCCCTTCCCGCGCGATGGCGGCGTCACGGTGGTTGGTCCCGGCACCGGCCTTGGCGTTGCGATGATCGCCTTTGACGATGGCATCCCCCATATCGTCGCGACCGAAGGCGGGCATCAGGACTTCGCCCCCGTAGACTCGCTCGACGACAAGATACTGGAATATTTGCGGGACAAATTCCTGCGTGTCTCCACGGAACGGATGGTTTCCGGCCCCGGCCTCAACAATATTTACAAGGCGTTGGCGACCATCGGTCACGATCGCGTCATCCTGATGGAAGACCCCGAATTGTGGCAAGCCGCCCTTGACGGCACGGATGAATTTGCGCGGGCGGCGTTCGAACGCTTCTGCCTCTGCTATGGCTCGGTGGTTGGCGACCTGGCGCTGGCGCACGGACCGCACACGGTCGTTCTGGCGGGCGGCCTGACCCAACGGATGCGGGAATTCCTGCCACAAAGCGGCTTCCACCGGCGCTTTATCGCGAAGGGGCGGTTCGAAAGCCTGATGGCGTCGGTTCCGATCCGTCTCGCCGTGCATGACGAAATTGGACTTTATGGCGCAGCCGCCGCCTTTCGGGAGCCGAAGTGATGAATTTTACCGTTGCCCAGATAATGGAACTGGCCTCCGTCATCCCCGTGTTGGTCGTGGATCGGGTCGAAGAGGCGCTGCCGATCGCACAGGCGCTGGTCAGGGGCGGCCTCCCCGCGCTGGAGGTCACGCTGCGCACGCCCGCCGCGCTGGATGTGATCCGCGAAATGGCAAAGGTGGAAGGTGCAGTCGTTGGCGCTGGCACCGTGCTGAATCCCGCGCAACTGGACGCCGCCATGGAAGCGGGCGCACGCTTCATCGTCAGCCCTGGGCTGACCGAACCGCTCGGCAAGGCAGCAATCGCGGCGGGTGTTCCCTTCCTGCCCGGCACCGCGACCGCGGGCGACATCATGCGCGGCATGGACATGGGCCTGTCCCATTTCAAATTTTTCCCGGCGGAAACCTCTGGCGGGATACCCGCTCTCAAGGCGCTCGCCGCGCCGCTCCATGAAGCACGCTTCTGCCCCACAGGCGGAATCACCGCTGACAGCGCGCCCAAATGGCTGGCGGAGCCCTTCATCAAATGCGTAGGCGGCAGCTGGGTCGTGCCCAAGGGGCCGGTTGATCCTGAACAGATCGAAACGCTGGCGCGGGCGGCGGCGGCATTGGCGCGTTGATGCCATTGCGCACGGCACCCGCCTTCCCTAGATGATTGCCCCATGATGCTGCGTCGGCTGTTACCCTCCCTTGCCCTTTTCCTGTCCGGCTGCACGGGCACCCTGACCGGCTACCCTTCGCTCGCCAAGCGATCGATCGAAAATGCACCGATCGGGGAATCGGCCCCCGCGCCCATCGTGGCGCAGGCGGATCCAGCTTTGCAGGCGGAGGTTGATCGGCTCGCTGGCCAAGCGCAGGCGGGGGCCACCGCGTTTGACCAAGCCTATGCAACTGCCGACAGACTGGTGCGGGCCGCCGCCGGATCCGCCGTTTCCAGCGAACCGTGGGTGGCGGCGCAAACATCGCTCAGCACGCTGGAATCAGCGCGCAACGGCAGTGTATCGGCGCTCGCCAGCCTTGATGTTCTCTATGTCGAACGCAGCAACGCTATCGCCGACGGCAAAGCGACCGGCGGAATCGAACAAATCGACGCCGCACGTCGAACGGCCCTGACGATGGTCGATTCACAAAATGATCGCATCGACGCCCTGAAAAGCAAACTGGCCCAGCCCTAAGCGCCTGCCCGAAACACCCCGTGCTCCTGCGAAGGCAGGAACCCAGTCCAAACGTCCGCGTCGAAGAGCGGGCGTCCCTCGCCCGACACAAACCACAAGGTGTTCCTGCGAAGGCAGGAACCCAGTCCCGCCCTGGGACCAGCTAACAACCCGGTCAAATCACCTCAAAAAACCCACCGCGAAAGCGCCCGGCCTTCACCCGTCCGCCTTCACCGCGCCCTTGTGCGCCTTCCCATTATGGACATAATGGTCGACGCTCTCACGCATGGCGATCAACGCCTCGTCGGTCAGGTCTCGCGCATATTTGGCGGGACGACCGGTCCATAGCTGCCGATGGGGCACCGTTTTTCCGGGCGCCAGCAACGCCCCCGCCGCCAGCATCGCATCGCTTTCGACGGTGCATCCGCTCATGATGATGCTGCCCAGCCCGACGAACGCCCGATCCTTCAATATGCAACCGTGCACCATTGCCATATGGCCGATCAGCACGTCTTCGCCGATGATCGTGGGCCATCCATCGGGCGGGCCGCCGGGCGTCGCGCTGTCGCAATGCAGGACCGTGCCGTCCTGGACATTCGTCCGCGCGCCTATGCGAATGATGTTCACATCGGCACGGATCACGCAATTATACCACACGCTGACATCCGCGCCGATCTCGACATCGCCGATGATGCGGCATCCCGGCGCGATGAAGGCGCTGGGGTCGATGACCGGCGTCTTGCCATTGAACGGCAGGATGGTAACGCCCGGATGATCGGCGGACAGATGATCGGTCATGGCCTCAGCCTCCCAACAGCCGCGCGGCGTGGAGCGCGTGATAGGTCAGGATGCCCGAACAGCCGGCGCGCTTGAACGCCAGCAATGTTTCCAGCACCAACGCATCACGGTTCCCCACCCCAGCGGCGACAGCGGCTTCGATCATCGCATATTCGCCGGACACCTGATAGGCAAAGACAGGCACGGAAAACGCATCCTTCACCCGCGCGATAATGTCCAGATAGGGAAGCCCCGGCTTCACCATCACGCTGTCAGCGCCCTCGGCCAGGTCCAGCGCAACTTCGCGAAGGGCTTCCTCGGCATTGGCCGGGTCCATCTGATAGCTTTTCTTGTCGCCTTTCAGCAGTCCGCCCGTACCCACCGCGTCACGGAACGGGCCATAAAATGCGCTCGCATATTTGGCGGCATAGGCCATGATCTGCACATTGGCATGGCCTTCCTCCTCCAATGCCTCTCGGATCGCGCCGACGCGGCCATCCATCATGTCGCTAGGCGCGATGATATCAGCGCCAGCCGCCGCCTGGTTCAGCGACTGGCCGATCAGCACATCGATCGTCGCATCGTTGACGACATAGCCCGCTTCATCCAGCAACCCGTCCTGCCCATGCGCCGTATAGGGGTCCAGCGCCACGTCGGTCAGTATGCCAATGTCCGGCACCGCGTCCTTGATCGCGCGGATGGCCCGACACATCAGGTTGTCGGGGTTCAGCGCTTCCGCCCCATCATCGCTGCGCCGGTCCGCCTGCGTATTGGGAAACAGCGCGAGGCAGGGAATCCCAGCATCCCGCGCTTCCCTCGCGCGGGCGACAATTGCGTCCACCGACCAGCGCGACACGCCGGGCAGCGACAGGATCGGCTCCTCCACCCCCTGCCCTTCCGTCACGAACAGCGGCCAGATCAGATCGCTGGGGTGCAGGCGATTTTCGGCAAACATGGCGCGGCTCCAGGCGGCAGCACGCGTACGGCGCAGGCGAAGCGCGGGATAGGGGGCATAGCTCATCCGCGGGGGTTTAGGCCGCTGATGGAGCGCGATCAAGGCTGCGGTAGCGACCAACCCACTTGCGACGCCCCGCCGGGACGCTATCACTCTGGGCCAAGGCGCTGATCTGGCGGAGCAAAGGGCGATGATGAAGGCAAGGCGACTGGCGGGCTGGCTCGCATTCGGCATGGCGCTGCTCACAACCCCCGCGACGGCAGCGACGCGCGGCTACACCATCACCAGCTTCAGCGCGATCCGGGTCGACGCGCCGCTGGACGTCGTCGTCACCACCGGAGCGGGCGCATCGGCAAGGATCGATGGCGACCAGAGCCTGATCGAGCGCCTGCGCATCGACGTGTCGGGCCGCTTGCTCACGGTATCGCTGGAACGAAGCCCGTCGGGCGACAAGGGCGGCGGCGGGCGCGCGACCCTGCGCCTGTCCACCGGGGACCTCAGCCGGATCGTGCTGACAGGCGGCGGATCGATTTCGGTCAGCCGGGTCAAGGGCCAGCGCGCCGACATCATCCTGGGCGGCAATGGCGACATCACCGTCGCGGCGATTGATGTCGATCAACTGAACTTGGGCCTTGCCGGGGCTGGGCGAGCGACGCTGGCCGGACGCGCGGGCACGGCGGTCGTGCGGGTCAACGGACCGGGCGCCGTCTCTGCCGAAGACCTGCACGTGCGCCAGGCGACGGTCGGCAATGACGGACCGGGCAATATCGCCCTGACCGCCGACGTCACGGCAAAGGTAACGGCATCGGGATCGGGCGACATCACGGTGATCGGCAAGGCCGCCTGCCAGGTCAGCAATCGCGGCACCGGACGCATTTCCTGCGGGGGGAAGGCTTATTAGAGCAAACAAGCGATCTCCATCGCACCCGCTTTGCTTATCAAAGTCTTTACCCACCGGCGGCTAGTCATGCAGGTCCATTGATCGCCGGATATACGATGTTCGCTCGCCTGCTGCTGCTCTTCCTGTTCGTCGCCGCTCCCCAACCTGCCGGTGCGCAAGCCGCTGCGGCGGCTGACAGTGGCGATACGGGGTGGATGATGATATGCGCCGTCCTGGTTCTGCTGGCCGCCCTTCCCGGCCTGATGCTGCGCCATCTGGCCTTGGTCAATGTGCGCAACGGCCTGGCCATCGCGGCCCAGACCGCCGCTGTCGCCGCAGGCGTATCGCTGGCGTGGGGGATAGCGGGCTACAGCTTGGCCTATGCTCCCGGCAGCGATTGGTTGGGCGGCGGGGCCAACTTCCTGCTGGCACAGCTCGGAACCCTGCGCGAAGGACTGACCGTTCCTGAATCCGCCTTCGTCCTGTTCCAGATGAGCATCGCCATCTTCGCCGCCTGCCTGTTGCCGGGCGCCTTGGCGGAACGTGCGCGCCTTGGCTGGATAACGGCGCTCGCGCCCCTGTGGCTGATCCTCGTCTATGCGCCCATCGTGCATTGGGTATGGGGCGGCGGCTGGCTCGCTGGCCTCGGCGTCATGGACTTTGCAGGCGCGCTCGTCATTCATGTCACCGCTGGCTTTTCCGCACTCGCGCTTGCCCTGATCGTCGGGCGGCGGCGCTCTTCGCCAAATGGCGGCCATGCGCCGCTGCTCGGCATGGCTGGCGGAGCGCTGATCTGGGTCGGTTGGGCCGCCATCGTCGGCGGATGGGCGCTGGGCGCGACCGACGACGCAGCCACCGCCATCCTCAATTCCCATTTCGCCGCCTGCGCAGCCGCACTGACATGGATGGCAGTCGATCGCCTCACTGGAGGCCGATCGTCTGCGACCGGCGTGATGTCCGGGGCATTGGCCGGACTGGTGGCCGTATCCGCATCCGCAGCCCTGATTGGCATGGGCGGCGCGATCCTCACGGGGATAGCGGCGGTGCTGATCTGCCGGGCGGGCAAGGCCCTGATCGCCAAGGGGATGGACGACGCGGCGGACATCTTCGTTATCCACGGTCTGGGCGGACTGACCGGCATGCTGCTCATGCCCGTGATGGTGCTGCCCGCGCTTGGCGGCGTGGGCTTGGAACCCGCCATCACCCTTGGCGGGGCGCTGACATCGCAGACCATCGGCATCGTCGTCGTCGCTCTGTGGTCGATGGTCGGATCGGCGGTTGCCGCGCTGATCCTCTCCGTCATCCTACCCATGCGCGACACCGCACAGCAGGAATCGGACGGACTGGACAGCGTGCAACACGGCCAACAGGGCTGGGACTTCCGCTGAAATCATGCGCATCGCCGTCGGCATTTTCGCGCATCAGGAAGAACGGCGGATCGCCGCCTGCCTCGCATCCTTACCCCTCGATCGCGCCGACATCATCTATCATGTGCTGGTGAACGGATCGACCGACGCAACCGCCACACGGGCGCGGACAGCAGCGGCAGCGCGGCCCAATGTGATCGTGCATGACCTCGCCACGGGTGGGAAGGCGCGGACATGGAACCATTTCATGCACGACTTGCTCGACGGCCACGAAGACGCCGTCCTCTGCATGGATGGCGACGCACGGATCGCCGGGGGGTCGATAGACGCCCTTTTCTCTGCCCTCACCGATAATCCATCAGCCAATGCCGCAGCGGCCATGCCCATGAACGGGCGGCTGGCCGACCATTATCGCGGGTTGCTCAGCGAAGAAGGCGGGCTTTTCGGCGACCTTTATGCACTGTCGGGACGCTTCGTTCAGCGCATTCGCACGCGCGGCCTTCGCCTGCCCGACGACCTGATCGGAGACGACGGCCTGGTCGCGGCCTGGGCGCACACCGATCTGCAATCCGATGCCGCATGGCGGCGTGATCGGGTTGTCGCCTGCCATGAAGCGGGCTTCTTCTGTGACCCCGTCCAACTGTCCAACCCATCGAGTTGGCGGATGCAGCACCGGCGGATGGTCAATTATTCGGTGCGTTTCTTCCAGAACCGGATCGTTTCGGACATCATGGGACGCGAAGGGCCAGACGGCCTGCCAGCGCGGCTGTCCGACCTCTATCCGCTATGGCTGGAACGGTTCAGGCCCCGCATCGGCACCAACTGGTGGTTCGACCGGCTCGCCCTCAAACGGATGCAGTCGCAAAGCATTTCCAGCCCGGTTCAGCCGACTCAGGAACAAGCTCTCGACTAACGGTCCTTGCCCGCCAGTTCCTTGTTGATGAACAGGGCCAGGCCGGTAACAATCGCGCCCGACAGCAGATAGCCGCCGGATGCGGCCAGCCCGAATTTGCTCGACAACAGCAGCGCGACCAGCGGCGCAAATCCCGCCCCGACCAGCCAGGCCAGATCGGACGTCAATGCAGAGGCCGTATAACGGGTCGCGCTGGAAAAATTGGATGCGACGATGCCCGACGACTGGCCAAAGCTCAGGCCCAGCAAAATGAACCCCAGTATCATGAAGGCGATTTCAGCCAGTTCGCCACCGTTCAACAACAAGGGCGCAACGATGCTGAAAATGCCGATGCCCAATGCCGACCAGGCCAGCAATGCGCGGCGCCCGACCATGTCCGCGACAAATCCCGACACGATGATGGCCAGAATGCCGACGCATGCGCCAATCGCCTCGATCACCAGGAATCGCTCCAGCGGCTGCTCGGTATAAAGCGCAATCCAGCTGAGCGGGAACACAGTCACCATGTGGAACAGGGCGAAGCTGGCCAGCGGAGCGAAGGCGCCGATGACGATGTTGCGCCCTTCCTTCTGCACCGTTTCGATCACCGGGGACGGCTGCAACTCGCGCGTTTCGAACAGCCGTTCGAACTCATGGGTGACGACGATGCGCAACCGGGCGAACAGTGCGACGACATTGATCGCAAAGGCGACGAAGAAGGGATAGCGCCAGCCCCAGCCCAGGAAATCGGCCGACGACAGGTTCGACAGGAAAAACGCGAACAGGCCGCTCGCCACCACCAGCGCGATTGGCGCGCCCAGCTGCGGCATCATCGCATACCAGCCACGCTTGTTCGACGGTGCATTGAGCGACAGCAGCGACGCCAGGCCATCCCAGGTGCCGCCCAGCGCGATCCCCTGCCCCGCCCGGAACGCAGCCAGCAGGACCGCCGACCAGATGCCGATTGTCTCATAACCGGGAAGAAAGGCGATGAAGGCGGTCGATCCACCCAGCAAAAACAGGGCGATGGTCAGTTTCACGCCACGGCCATAGGCCCGGTCGATGGCCATGAAGAGAAAGGAGCCGATCGGTCGCGTCACGAACGCCACAGCAAAGATTGCAAAGGACCAGAGTGTCCCTGACAGCGGACTCAAATGGGGAAAGACGTGCGCCGGAAACACGATGCAGGACGCAATCGCATAGACGAAAAAGTCGAAAAATTCCGACGTCCGCCCGATGATCACGCCAATCGCGATTTCACCTGGCGCCACGCGCTTGTCACGTGCGGTGACATTTCGCGCGTCGCGCTCCATCGATGTCGAGGATGGCGTGGTCGTCGCTGAACTCATGGGTCGTCGCTGGCCTTCATGGTGCGGGGCAATCTATGCTTAAAGTCCCAGCATAGCGAATCGACCCGGTGATCAAAATGGTCATGCCTGATTTTGCACCCGCGAGGGGATAGGACAAAAGGTCCAATGTCGAACCCTCTGCCCCCTGCCTATGCGATCACTATGACCGCTCGCCGACTCGCTTTGACATCATCTGTTGTCCGCCGTTTCGCTCCGCTGCTGCTGCTGCCGCTCGGCGCCTGCAACTGGGTCGTCATGTCGCCTGCCGGTGATGTTGCGGTGCAACAGCGCGATCTGATCCTCATGTCCACGCTGTTGATGCTGCTCATCATACTGCCAGTGATGGCCATGACCATATGGTTCGCCTGGCGTTACCGGGAAAAGGCGAAGGCAAAGGATTACGATCCTGACTGGGATCATTCGACCAGCCTTGAACTGCTGATCTGGTCTGCGCCCCTGCTGATCATCATCGCGCTGGGCGCGATCACCTGGACCAGCACGCATCTTCTGGACCCCTATCGTCCCATCGAACGGCTGGATCATGAACGAAAGGTCGATCCGGCGGCAAAGCGGCTACAGGTCCAGGTCGTCGCGCTCGACTGGAAATGGCTGTTCATCTACCCCGAACTTGGCATCGCCACCGTGAATGAACTGGCTGCCCCCGTGGACCAGCCGATAGAATTCAAGATCACGTCATCGACGCTGATGAACAGCTTCTTCATTCCCGCCATCGCGGGCCAGATCTACGCGATGCCGGGCATGCAGACGGTCCTGCACGCCGTGGCGAACAAGCCGGGCAATTATGACGGCTTTTCCGCCAACTATTCGGGCGCGGGCTTCTCGAACATGCGGTTCCGCTTTCACGCCATGGACCAGCGCGGCTTCGACCAATGGGTGGCAAAGGTAAAGGCAAGCGGCACGCCGCTCGACCGCGCCACCTATGTAAAGCTGGAACAGCCCAGCGAAAAAGTGCCGCCCACCTATTTCAGCAGCGTCGAACCCCGGATGTTCCATGCCGCGCTCAACATGTGCGCCCAACGGGGCAAGCGCTGCATGGATGACGTCATGATGACCGACATGCACGGCGGCGGGGGCAAGGAATCGGCCCATGACACGCAGGGTCTTCGCCATGACGGCACGATCGACGTCGGCGGCTTCCATCGGGTCGAACCGGGCAAGAAGGGTGAGATCGCGCAGCCTTCCGGCATGACGCCAGCAGCCGAGCGTACGCCTGCTGCGCAAGGCCATGAAGCGCCGGGGCAGAAGGATGCCGATGGGCATGCAGGTCATCATGGGCATTGATAGTCCGAACACTCGGCGTGCTCCTGCGAAGGCAGGAGCCCAGATCAGATGCCAGCACTCGGCTCCTGCCTTCGCAGGAGCACGACCCGACCAATTTCCCCCCTCCCTCCCAAGGCCCTGATCCCATGTCCCCTCATCCCGCATCCGAAAACAGCGGCATCTGGAAACTGATCTTCGGTCGGCTCGACTGGAGCGCGATCCCGTTCCACGAACCGATCCTGATCGGCACCTTCCTCGCGGTCGTCGTCGGCGGGGTCGCCGTGCTGGGCCTCATCACCAAATATCGCCTTTGGGGCATGCTGTGGCGCGACTGGTTCACGACCGTGGACCACAAGCGTATCGGCATCATGTACATGGTCCTGGGCCTCATCATGTTCCTGCGCGGCTTTGCCGACGCTGTCATGATGCGCATACAGCAAGCATGGGCGTTCAACGGGTCGGAAGGCTATCTGAACGCGCATCACTATGACCAGATCTTCACGGCGCACGGCGTCATCATGATCTTCTTCGTGGCAATGCCGATGATCACCGGCATCATGAACTACATGATCCCCTTGCAGATCGGCGCGCGCGACGTCAGCTTCCCTTTCCTCAATAATTTCAGCTTCTGGATGACGACGGCAGGCGCGGTCATCACCATGATGTCGCTGTTCGTGGGCGAATTCGCGCGGACGGGTTGGCTCGCCTATCCCCCGCTGTCGGGCATCGCCTATTCACCGGGCGTCGGGGTCGACTATTATATCTGGGGCCTGCAGGTGGCGGGCGTCGGAACCCTGTTGTCGGGCATCAACCTGATCGCGACCATCGTGAAAATGCGCGCGCCCGGCATGACGATGATGAAACTGCCCATCTTCGTATGGACATCGCTCCTCTCAAACGTCCTCATCGTGGCCGCCTTCCCGGTCCTGACCGCCGTCCTGGCCCTTCTGAGCCTCGACCGCTACGTCGGCACCGCGTTCTTCACGAACGACTTTGGCGGCAACCCGATGATGTACGTAAACCTCATCTGGATATGGGGCCACCCGGAAGTCTACATCCTCATACTGCCCCTGTTCGGCGTCTTCAGCGAAGTCACCTCGACTTTCTCGTCGAAACGGCTCTTCGGCTATTCGTCGATGGTCTATGCGACGGTCGTCATCGCGATCCTCAGCTACCTCGTCTGGCTGCACCATTTCTTCACCATGGGATCGGGCGCCAGCGTCAACAGCTTCTTCGGCATAACGACGATGGTCATTTCCATTCCGACAGGCGCAAAACTCTTCAACTGGCTCTTCACAATGTATCGCGGCCGCATCCGCTTCGAATTGCCGATGATGTGGACTGTCGCCTTCATGCTGACGTTCGTACTTGGCGGAATGACCGGCGTGCTGCTCGCCGTGCCACCCGCCGACTTCGTGCTGCATAACTCGCTGTTCCTGATTGCCCACTTCCACAATGTGATCATCGGCGGCGTGCTGTTCGGCCTGTTCGCGGCGATCAACTATTGGTGGCCAAAGGCGTTCGGGTTCAAACTGGACAAGACCTGGGGTGTACGCAGTTTCTGGCTGTGGGTCGTCGGCTTCTGGGTTGCCTTCATGCCGCTCTATATATTGGGTCTCATGGGCGTCACGCGCCGCATGCGAGTATTCGACGACCCTTCCCTGCAGATCTGGTTCCAGATCGCGGCACTGGGCGCACTCATGATCGCCGGTGGCATCGCGTGCATGTTTATCCAGTTCGCGGTGAGCATCATCAACCGCGACAAACTGCGCGATACGACCGGAGACCCCTGGGATGGCCGTACGCTCGAATGGTCGACCAGTTCACCGCCGCCCGACTACAATTTCGCCTTCACGCCGGTAATTCATGATGGCGACGCATGGGCCGACATGAAAAAGCGCGGATATCAGCGCCCTGCCAGTGGCTATCGGTCGATCCATATGCCCAGCAATACCGGCACTGGCGTGATCCTTGGAGGGCTTTCGGTAGCCTTCGCCGTCGGGATGATCTGGTATATATGGTGGCTCGCAGGCCTCAGCTTCATAGGTATCCTGGCGGTCACGATCGGTCATACTTTCAACTATAAGCGCGACTTCCATATCCCGGAGGATGTGGTTGAGCGCACCGAGAACGAGCGCACCCGCCAACTCGCGATGCAGGGCTGAACAAATATGGCAAGCGCAGCTACCGTCGACGCCGCATTCCTTGACAATGATGGCCGCCCCCTCTTCCATCTGGCGGAAGAACCTCATCATCCAGAAGGCTCCAGCACCATGCTGGGCTTCTGGATGTACCTGATGAGCGATTGCCTTATCTTCGCCTGCCTGTTCGCAACCTACGCAGTGCTGGGCGGCAATTATGCTGCGGGGCCTGGTCCCCAGGACCTGTTCGACCTGCCGCTGGTAGCACTGAACACCGCAATGCTGCTATTTTCATCGATCACTTATGGCTTTGCCATGCTGGCGATGGAAAAGAACCGGGTGGCAGCAACGCAGGGCTGGTTGGCCATCACCGGCCTGTTCGGCCTCGCCTTCCTCAGCATCGAAATGTACGAGTTCGCACACTTCATCCATGAAGGCGCGACCCCGATGCGATCGGGCTTCCTGTCGGCATTCTTCGCGCTGGTGGGCACCCATGGGCTGCACGTCACTTTTGGTATCATCTGGCTGGTGACGCTGATGACTCAGGTAGCGAAAAAAGGTCTTATCCCCGCAAATCAGCGCCGATTAATGTGCCTCAGCATGTTTTGGCACTTCCTGGACGTTGTCTGGATTGGCGTCTTCACCTTTGTTTATCTTATGGGAATGCTGCGATGAACGCCCACGATCACGACGTCCACGGCAATCACGACGCGGGGCATGGTCATGGCAGCTTTGGCAGCTACATGATCGGCTTTGGCCTGTCGGTGATCCTGACGGCCATCCCCTTCTGGCTGGTAATGACCGGCTATTTCGCCAATCCGCAGACCACCGCGTTCGTCATCATGGCGTTCGCAGTGGTGCAAATCATCGTTCACATGATCTACTTCCTGCACATGAATACCCGCTCGGAAAGCGGCTGGACGATGATGGCCTTGATCTTCACGATCGTTCTGGTCGTCATCACCCTGTCAGGATCCATGTGGGTCATGTACCATCTGAACACCAATATGATGCCCCAGATGCAGGGCATGTCACCGCATGACATGAGCCAGATGCCGTGAATACAAAGCGGCGGTCGGCGGGGGCTCTGATCAGCCTGTCAGTCGCCGCCGCACTCCTGTTCACCGGCCTGGTGAGCCTGGGCCTCTGGCAAATCCATCGGCTGCAGTGGAAACGCGCGCTGATCCATCAGGTCGAAACGCGCATCCACGACCGCCCTGGCCCGGCCCCACCTCAGGCCCGACCGGACGATATGTACCGACGGATCATGGCGCGCGGACGCTTTCTGCATGATCGGACTACGCTGGTGCAGGCATCTACCGTCCATGGCCTGGGATATTGGGTGCTGACACCGCTGCTCACCGATCGTGGCTTCATCATAATCGTCAATCGCGGCTTTGTACCGCCAGACCGTCGCTCCGGCTATGGTAAGCCTACCGGAACGGTGCGGATTGTCGGCCTGCTGCGTAAAACGGAGCCGGACGGCGGATTTTTACGCAGCAACGATCCCAAGGCTGATCGATGGTATTCACGCGATGTGTCGGCGATCAGCCGTGCCCGCAATCTGCGCGCGCCCCTCGCGAACTATTTCCTGGACCAGGAATATAGCGGCGCTTCCACCACGCTGCCTATCGGCGGGCTAACCATCGTCAATTTTCCGAACAATCATTTGACCTACGCAATCACATGGTTCGCGCTGGCGGCGATGGTCGCCGGCGCCTACATAGTGGCTATGCGTCACGAATGGAAAGCATGCCGGGCGTGAGGCTTATTCGGCCTCTCAGTGGCCGCTGGCTGCCAGGCCAGTGGCCGGCCGATGCGGCTGGACGCAAAAATATGGCGCTGCTGGTGCAGTTGCGCTGGATAGCTATCGCTGGACAGGTTGCGACGATTTTGTTCGTACACCACGTTATGGGCATTAGCCTGCCCGTCGACGCCATGCTGCTGGTTGCCAGTATCGCTGCCGTCGTGAACGTGGGCTCCTATGCTGCGCTCCGCCGCCGCACCGACGTAGCCAGCGCGGAGTTGTTCGTGGCGCTGCTGTTCGACGTATTGATGCTTACCGCACAGCTATATCTGAGCGGCGGGGCCACCAACCCTTTCATCTCCCTGTATCTCTTGCAGGTAGCTTTGGGCGCGGTTCTACTCGACCGTTGGAGCATATGGGGGATAGTCCTCATGTCGGCAGTCTGCGCGGCAATGCTTTCCATCGTGCATCAACCGCTTGGCCTTTCGGATGCAATGGAAGGGCGCCTGTTCGACCTGCACATCATCGGGACCTGGATCTGCCTTACCATGATCGCGGTATTGCTGGTGCTGTTCGTGATGCCCGTCGCCCGCAACCTGCAGTTACGCGACACCTATCTGGCGCGTTTGCGGCAACAGGCGGTGGAAGAGGAACATATCGTACGCATGGGCTTGCTTGCATCGGGCGCGGCGCATGAATTGGGGACCCCCCTATCGCAGCTCGCCGTTGTGCTGGGCGATTGGCAGCACATGCCAGAGATCAGCCAGAACCGTCCGCTGATGGAAGAAGTAGAAGAAATGCAGATGGCAGTGCAGCGCTGCAAGGCGATCCTGACCGGTATTCTTCTGTCGGCCGGAGAAGCGCGGGGGGAAGCTCCCGAAATCACAAACGTGCGGGACTTCATCGAAGGTATTGCGAGGGATTGGCGCGCAGCAAACGCTGGCATGCCGCTGCGCTGCGATTATGGCCCGCACGACTATCCACGCATCGTCGCTGACCCAGTGATCCGGCAGGCGATCGGAAATCTTCTGGACAATGCACGGGAAGCCGGGGCAAGCCATATCGATCTGCTCGTGGGCCGCGACAATCTTTCCCTTAACATCGCTGTGCGGGATGACGGCTCCGGTTTTACCGATGCGATGCTAACAGACTTTGGTAAGCCTTATCGCTCCAGCAAGGGCAAACAAGGCAGTGGGCTGGGCCTGTTTCTTGTGGTCAATGTCGTGCGGAAGCTAGGTGGTAACGTCAGCGCCACCAACGGGGCTGACGGCGGCGCACTCGTGCTGATGCGAGTGCCCCTGGGGACCGTGGCGCTGGAGGAACAGGCAAATGGATGACACAGCGCCAAGACTGCTCGTGCTGGTGGAAGATGACGCGGCCTTTGCCCGCACTCTCAAACGATCTTTCGAGCGGCGGGGATACAGCGTGCTGACGGCGGATAGCCAGACAGCGCTGCAATCTATCCTGGAAGTTCATGATCCCAGCTATGCGGTCGTCGATCTTAAGTTGGGAACCGAATCTGGCCTGGTTTGCGTCCAGACACTTCATGCTCATGACCCCCAAATGCTCATCGTAGTTCTGACCGGTTTCGCCAGCATCGCGACCGCGGTGGAAGCGATCAAGCTCGGCGCATCCCATTACTTGGCCAAGCCGTCTAATACCGACGACATCGAAGCCGCGTTCGCGCGGCGGTCGGCGGGTGATACAACAACTCCGCTGGCGCCCCGTCCGACATCGATCAAAACGCTGGAGTGGGAACATATCCATGAGGTGTTGAAAGACAGCGACTTCAACATTTCGGAAACCGCCCGACGCTTGGGCATGCATCGCCGAACATTGGCTCGCAAGCTCGCAAAACGTCAGGTCGGATAGTCGAGCGGCAGAAGAGAAATGAGGTCTCGACTGATCTCGATCAGCAAGTCGCCGGGAACGCGATCTTTCCATCAGCGGTTCTATCTCAGCGTCACCCCGGCGCTCGAGAGGATCTCAGAAAATGGCTAATCAGAACCAAGATAATCAGCAGGGCGGACAGGCCCAAAATCCCGGACAGCAAAATCAGGAGGATGGTGGCCGCACCCAGCAAGGCGGACAGCCCGGACAGGGCGGCGGGCAGCAAAATCAGCAGAGCGATGAACAGCGTCGTCAGCAAGGTGGCGGTCAAGGGGAGCGCCGGGACGATCAGGGTGGCCAGCAGCGCTGACGCTTTGAACTGTAGCAAAAATGAAGGGCCGCCCATTGGAGCGGCCCTTTTCAATAGAACTGTTACAGTGGAGCGGGTGAAGGGAATCGAACCCTCGTCGTAAGCTTGGGAAGCTTCTGCTCTGCCATTGAGCTACACCCGCAAAGCGACATCCGCCTAGCCGCTGTGCCGAAGCACGTCAACGCCGGTCAAGGTGCAAGGCAATACATGGAACCCAAAGAAAACAAATAGGGATTTTTTTCCAACAGGCTAGGGCTGGATGGGAACGAAGCCGATTCTCCAAAGGAACGAACATCCGCCCGGCAGGTTTGGATGTCTCAATAAGATATATGATTTTTACGGGGGCATTATGAGCACGGCGGCGCCGGACATCTCTGGAAACCGCTTTGAATTGCTCGTCCAGAGCGTGACCGATTATGCGATCTATATGCTCGACCCCTCCGGGGCTATCGTCAGCTGGAATGCGGGTGCGCGCAGATTCAAGAGGTATGAAGCTGACGAGATTATCGGGCAGCATTTTTCCGCATTCTATACAGCCGAAGACCGGGCGGCAGGCGTTCCAGCCCGAGCGCTCGCAACTGCGGAGCGGGAAGGCCGGTTTGAGGCTGAAGGGTGGCGCGTGCGCAAGGATGGCACCCACTTCTGGGCCAACGTCGTCATCGACCCCATCCGTAACCCAACCGGTACGATCATTGGGTTTGCCAAGGTTACTCGTGACCTCACCGAACGGCGCACCACGGAAGCGGCACTGAAGGAAAGCGAGGAACGGTTCCGGCTGCTGGTGCAGAGCGTTACCGACTATGCAATTTATATGCTGGACCCGGTCGGCACGATCACCAGCTGGAACGCCGGGGCTCAGCGGTTCAAAGGATATACAGCCGACGAGATTCTGGGCCAGAATTTTTCGCGCTTTTACTCGGACGAGGACCGGTTGGCGGGTGTGCCGACACGCGCGCTGGAGACTTCGGCGCGCGAAGGCCGGTTCGAGGCAGAAGGCTGGCGCATCCGCAAGGATGGCTCCCGATTTTGGGCCAATGTCGTCATTGATCCGGTCCGCAACCCCATGGGGAAATTGATCGGCTTTGCGAAGGTGACCCGCGATCTTACCGAACGGCGCGAAACACAGATGGCACTGGAACAGGCGCGTGAGGCCATTTTCCAGTCTCAGAAAATGGATGCCATCGGCAAATTGACCGGAGGCGTGGCTCACGACTTCAATAATCTGCTTGCTGTAATCGTGGGTAGTCTGGACCTGGCAAGGCAGCGGCTAGCGATCGGCGCGGACATTTCGCGTTATATCGAGAATGCGATCATCGCTGCTGAACGTGGCGCTACTTTGACCCAGCGTATGCTGGCCTTCGCTCGCAAGCAGGAATTGCGGCTGGAGAGCGTGGATTGTGTGAACCTCGTACGGAATATGGCTGGTCTTCTGGACTCGACGCTTGGGTCGACCGTATCCATTGAGACGCGCTTTCCGATTTCGCTTAGCTGCGCTCACGCCGATCCGGGCCAACTGGAACTGGCGCTGCTCAACCTGGCGGTAAACGCACGCGATGCCATGCCGGACGGCGGCCGACTTATCATAGAAGGCGTCGAACTGGATCTGCATGCCCACCAGCACCCCGATCTGGCATCGGGCAGATATGTCCGATTGTCGGTGATTGACGAAGGCGAGGGCATGGATGAAGCGACCCTCAACCAAGCGCGCGAACCTTTTTTCACGACCAAGGGGATTGGAAAAGGCACAGGCCTCGGTTTGTCGATGGTTCACGGCTTCGCGGAACAGTGCGGGGGTTCGTTGACGATCTCCAGCGGTCTTGGACAGGGAACAAATGTATCCCTGTGGTTGCCCGTCGCTTCGTCCGAAAACTCATTAACGGAAGCTGCCCCCGAAACGCTTGACGCTGTCGTCGGCCAGGATGACCAGCCGCTCGTCATCCTGGCGGTGGATGATGACGAACTGGTCCTAACCAACACCGCTGGCATGCTGGAGGAACTGGGCCACACCGTATTTCAAGCAGTGTCAGGAGCTGACGCGCTCCGTATACTGGATCAGGGCCATATTGACATGGTCATCACCGACCACGCCATGCCGAACATGACAGGGGCCCAATTGGCCGATGTCCTGGAGGAAATCCGTCCGGGTTTGCCAATTGTCATCATCACCGGTTTTGCAGAATTACCACCCCAGGCAACGAGGCGGCTGAGGCTGGACAAGCCATTCAAGCAAGCCGAATTGGCACGAATGGTGTCCGTTGCACGGCAAGGATATGCTGCCGCTCGCTTTTCTGAATTGCCCGACGTGCAGAACTAGGTCCGATCACAAAAAACCGCCTCATTTCCCGATTTGGCACGATCGACCGAAGCTAGTCCCCGCGTCAGCGATCCACCCTGCAAAAAACCTGCTACATTTCATCTGTTGGGTCAGTACGTCGCTTGCCAGCCTCGTGGAGTTGGTTGAAGGTAGATGAGTATAAAGTCGCTCTCCGACTTCGGCATATGGAACCACATGACTGCATCCCCTCTGCCCTGCCCTAGTTCACATTTCTACACGTCCCTTAGGACCAGGCTACATTATGTCGATTGGGGCAATCGGTCCGCACCGACGATCATCCTCCTGCATGGGGCACTGGATCACGCGCGTAGCTGGGACTGGACCGCAAGCGTTTTGGCGCGGGACTATCATGTCATCGCTCCCGATCTGCGAGGGCACGGCGACAGCGCTTGGTCGAGGCAGGGTTCTTATTTGACCGCAGACTTCGTCTATGACCTGGCACAATTGGTGGACCAGATCGGTCGCGACAAGGTGACGCTGGTCGGTCATTCGTTGGGCGGAGCGGTCGTCCTGCGCTATGCCGGGTTGTTTCCCGGCCGCGTTGAGCGGGTGGTGGCCATCGAAGGCCTGGGACTGTCGCCCGACCGGCTGAAAGAAAAAGCCGCCCTTTCCGCGCCGGATCAGTGGGGCGAGTGGATCGCGAAGCGGCAGATCAGCGCTCGACGCCTACCCCGACACTATGCCACGATCGAGGCGGCGGTAGGGCGGATGCGGGAGCGGAATGATCATTTGTCTGCTGAACGGGCGCTGCATTTGACTTCGCATGGCGTGAACCGCAACGAAGATGGCAGCTACGGCTGGAAGTTCGATCCTGATTTGCGGATTCAGCCGCCGGAAAATGCGTCGGAGGTAGAGCTTCCGCAATTCTGGGCGCGGATTACCTGCCCTGTTCTTTTATGTTTGGGACTCGACAGTTGGGCGTCGAACCCGGTGGAGGATGGGAGGATCGATCATTTCAAGGATGCCAGGCTGGTGGAGTTCGCAGATGCCGGGCATTGGTTGCATCATGATCAGTTTGACAGGTTTATTTCGGAGCTAGGAAACTTCCTAAACTATGAAGGCTCCACACAAATCGCGCAGCCTTTGCGATAGACGCAGGTAATCGCGATCGATGTAACGCTGTTACTCGGCTGGTGAACAACTGCCGCTATTTACCTTCCACGCTCTGATACCCAGAAAATCGACGATCTTCCATGTGGGTATCAAGGGGGTCTCGGACGCCCGAAGCCGATGGGTAGCCCGAGCGCATCGACCAGTGCATGAATCCTGGTTGTCAGGCCGCCGCGCCGCGCGAGCGACCCAAGCAACGGGATCGACCATCTTTTTTGGGCGTTGGCAGCCTGCGGGTGGACGCGGATCGACGAAGAGTCGATCATCTGGACGTCACCTTGGCAAGCTGCTGACACAGATCATGAAACCTCGAATTCTTCGGCAAGGCCGGCAGCTTCGGCGGAAGGCGCGACCCACAGCTTGAACTTTCCGGTTTCGACGACGGACTTCAGATCTACACCAAGGAAGGCGAGATCAGCCGCAGCCAGATCAAATGTGACCTGCTGTGATCGTTTCGGCGGCAGATCGACATGCTTATATGCCTTCAACTGCCGGACAGGTTGTGTGACGCTCGCAACGACGTCCTGGACATATAGCTGCACCAGTTCCTTCGCAGCGTATTTCCCCTCATTCTTGATCGTCACCGTCACGCGCAAGCTGCCGTCCTTCGGGATTTGCTTGGAGGACAAGACAAGATCGGCATAGCTGATTTCCCCGTAGGTCAGGCCATGGCCAAACGGGAAGCGAGCGTCATATTTAGATGTGATATATCGCGCGCTGGCCGGGCGCCCCGGCCGACGATGCGCGTAATAATAAGGCACCTGTCCTGCTGAAATCGGGAAGCTGACTGGAAGGCGCCCCGAAGGCCCTTTCGCGCCGAACAGGATGTCGGCGACGGCATTGCCCATTTCCGAACCCAGGAACCAGGTGACGAGGATCGCCGGTGCATCAAGGATCGCGCCTTCCAGCGCGAGTGCGCGGCCGTTTCGCAAAGCGACGATCATCGGCTTTCCGACCGCGGCTACCGCCTCTGCCAGGGCCTGTTGCGGGGCGGGGACCACGACCAGGTCCCGCGAGGCCGCCTCGCCCGACATCGCTTCGCGTTCGCCCACGGCAAGGATAACGATATCCGCTGCTCGCGCGGCTGCCACGGCTGCATCGATGCCGCCGTCGATCGGCGCTGTAATCTCGCTACCTTTGACCACGCTGATCAGCGAAGCGTCGCTAACCGCCGATCGCATGCCGCTGGCAAGATCGACCGCTTCCTTGTTGTCGGCGAACAGCGTCCAAGGTCCGTGCAGATTGCTGGGACCTTCCGCAAAGGGACCGATGATGGCGATGCGTTTGCCCTCACGCGGCAAAGGCAAAAGGTTGCCGTCATTCTTCAGCATGACGATGGAGCGTTGGGCCGCCTCGCGTGCGAGCGAGAGCGCGGGCTTGGTGCGCATGCGCGCCTTTTGCCGCTTCAGGTCCATGCGGCGGAAAGGATCCTCAAACAGACCGAGCCTTTCCTTGAGCGCGAGGACGCGGCCGACCGCCTCATCCACCCGTTCCATCGGTACTTCGCCCGCCTGCACCAGCGAAGGCAGATGGTCGCGGTAGATGCCGCTGGCCATGCTCATGTCGAGCCCTGCCATGATTGCGATCCGCGCAGCGTCGCGGGCGTCGGCCGCAAGGCCGCGCGCGACGATTTCAACATCGCCATTATAGTCGCCGACGACCAGCCCGTCGAAGCCCATCTCGCCGCGCAATATGTCGGTCAGGAACTCACGCCCGCCATGGACGGGACGGCCTGCAATATCCTCGAACGCGGCCATGACGGTGGCGCAACCTGCATCCACGGCGGCCTGGAACGGTGGCAGATAAACCTCGCGCAGAGTGCGTTCGGAAATGTCCGCCGTGTTATAGTCCAGCCCGCTTTCCGCGGCCCCATAGGCCACGAAATGCTTCATGCAGGCGGCGACCGAAGCGTCATCGGCAAGAGACCGGCCCTGGAATCCGCGTGTCCGCGCACGAGCCATGTCGCTTGACAGCAGCACATCCTCGCCCGCGCCCTCGACCGTTCGACCCCAGCGCGCGTCCCGGCCTATGTCCACCATCGGCGCGAAGACCCAGTCGAAACCGGTTGCCGCCATTTCCTCCGCCGCCGCACGGGCGGTGCGTTCGGCGAGGTCCGGGTCGAAGCTTGCTGCTTCCCCAAGCGGCACCGGGAAAACCGTGCGATAACCGTGGATCACGTCGCCCGCGAAGATCATGGGAATGCCAAGGCGGCCCTTCACGGCGGCTGTCTGAAGCTTGCGATGCGCCTCGACCCCAAAGCCGTTGAACACGCCGCCCAGCCGCCCGGCCTGTGCATCGCCCGTCAAATTCTCGATGTTGCGCAGGACCGCTTCCGGATTGATCTTGGCGGCTGCCGCCGAAGTCCATGGCGTGGGCATGAGCGTCAGCTGCCCCGCTTTTTCTTCGATTGTCATCTGAGCGATCAGCGACTGGACCCGGCTGGAAAGCGGACGGCTGACAGCGGCCATCGCAGCTGGGATACCCGAAGCCTGCCATGCGAAAAGGCAGGCGGAGCTGATCAGGACAGACCGGCGGCTGACATTGGGATGGCGCAACATTTTCAGGCAACTCCAGTAAAAAGAGAGGAGGTCTTCGGACCGCTGATTATGAGGTTATTTCTTTGCCGTTGGCGCAACCCGGCCCTTGTAGCCCGGCGGCCCAGCTGATCGCTCCAGCGATCATTTCACGATGCTGCGGTTCCTGATATGTGGAGGCCGCGTGTCCCAGCGCGGAATAGAATGCGCGTCCATCCTTCACGCAATGCGTCCAAACCATCGGATGATCGGCACCCATGCGGATGTTCTTCGGCTTGGTGAATGGTAGCAGTTTTTCTTCGGGACGGTAAGTCCCCTCATCGATCGTCACGAGAATGCGGTAGCCCTTGTCGCGAGGGTTCGTCGCGAAGGAATACCATTCGTCGGTCCGGCGCCATGTCGGGCCCAGATGACGGGTAGCGGGATGGCTCCGATCCTCGACATTGAGCGTAGCCATCTGGAACTGCGGGTCCATGATATGACCGATGAACTGGGCCCCGATCAACTCATCGACATACCAGCGCCAGGCATATTGCGGATCGCCGCCGGCACCGTGCAGCCCGACAAAGCCACCGCCCTTCTCCATCCAATTGCGGAACGCATCACGTTGCTCCGACGTCAGGACGTCGCCGCTCACGCTGTTCCATATTACAGCCTTGAAGCGGGCAAGCTGGTCCGGGTTGAATATGGCGGCATTCTCGGTCGTGTAGCTGCCCCAGCCATGCTGACGGGCAATCTCCTCCAGCGCACGGTTCGCGGCAACGATCTGCGCGTCGTCGCGAAATCCATTGGTCTTGGAAAAAATGAGAATAGCAGGGTCGGCAAGCTTAGCGGAGATTTGCGGCGGCGTCTTGTCATAGCTGGTGCCAATGCCCAGGACCAGCCGACCAAAATTACCCGGCCCTACGGCGGCCATGAACATCAATGACAGGCCCACCAGAACGAGCACCAAAATCGCGGCGAGCACGCCAAGGACCCGGAACACCTTCCGCTTCGCGATCGCCTTCATCACCTCACCTCTATTCAACATTGTTCAGCAACGGGCAAGGCATAGCGCTTTATCACGGGAGAAGTAAACAGGCTCGTTGCATTAAACCAACATCCTGCTAGATAGTTTGCCACTCATTGATGGAGAGAGGAAAATGAAGAAATTGATCTTGGCCGCCGCGGTGTTCGCGATGGCGCCCCTGCCCGCTTTTGCTCAGGCAGCTTATTCAAGCTCGACGACGGAAATTGGCGCCCTGCTTGACGATCCGGCTGCAAAGGCTGTTTTGGAAAAGCACGTCCCCGGCATGACCACGAATGATCAGGTCGATATGGCTCGTTCGATGACGCTGAAGGATATTCAGCAATATTCGCCGGATCAGATCACGGACAAGGTACTTGCCGATGTCGACGCAGACCTCGCCAAACTGAAGGCCAAGTAAGCCTCACGCGGCTGGCCGGCTGTCATATGCTCCGGCCAGTCGTGTCAGGCAGGCGAATATTTTACCAACTGTCCCTACCACGCAACAGCACGTCCACCGCCTGAGACGCAAATTCCGCCGCTTCTTCAGTGCTGATCTCGCGCACTGTTTCCTCGGTCCTGCGCCACCCCTGGATCATGCTCAACAACTGCAACGCTACGCGCCTAGGTTCCTTAGGAGGCACAGCATCATCCTGAGTCCCTCTGATGATTTCGTTCGTGAGGAAGCCGAGTTCGTAATTGTAGCCGAGATTGTAAAAAGTTTCAGCAATCTCAGGGAAGCGATGGGCCGTCGTCAAGATCAGCCGATCAAATTGCCGAACTTCAGGGTTGGCAAGCATGTGGACAAAGGTCTGGGCGTGCCGCTTCAGGCTTTCGGGAAATGTTTCCGGCACCTCACTGTTCCGGGCGCTTGCTTCGTTGGACCAGGTGCGGACGCGATCTTCCACTACAGACTTTATCAACGCTTCCTTGGTCGAATGACGGATGTACAATGTTCGTTTGGAAACCCCGGCCGCCTGCGCCACCGCTTCCATCGAGGTTGCTTCATAGCCGAGCGACAGGAACAATTCCTTCGCCGCTGACAGAATAGCTTCCTCGATCTCGCCCGCTTTCTTGGTTGGCGGCCGCCCCATGCGCCTAACCCGCGTGGCTTGAGGTTTAAGCTTTGCGTCAACCGGCGAACCGCGCTTCTTGGATTCCTTCACCCAAATGTCCCGTCTTCGTTAGGCAGTCTCACTTATGAAGTTATCGCCTGCACCACAAGACGCCCACAGGAGCGAATTTAGGCGCCTGTTCATTCAGACATTTCAACCAATGCGACGCCTTCAGGCGGCAGGTCCAGCGTCAAGACGCCCTCCTTATCCAGGCGGCGCGTTTCCGGTGGCGCGAGTTCGGCAGCCCGGCGGATCTGATCGATCTGATCCTTTCTGGGATATTGCGGCGACCCCAATTCCCGCCATTTCGGGAGAGGCGAACCCCGCTCCTGATCGACATAGCTGACGCGCACGCTCTTTCCTGGAGCGGCGCCCTTCAGCTTGACCTTAATCTTCTTGCGTTCGCCCGTGACGATCCGCTCGTTGCTCATGCCCGGTATCCCGGAAGGCTGCTTCACTTCGGCCAGATTCCATATCAGTGCAGCTGCGCCGTTCCTGGTCTTGCTCGCAAGAGCCGGTCCGGTGGTCGCCAGCCTGCGCTGACCCAGCCGGTGCAGCAGCTTATAGGTGTTGAAGGACGGGCGCGGGATGCCGCGCTGGGCGATCATGCCCCAGCCGCCGTCGCCTTCCTTCAGGATGAAATTCGGGAAGTTGATCTCTTCGAACACATTGCTGATGCACCATTGCGACATGGCGTGGCAGTAGGGCAGGCAATTGCTGATGACATGGGCGATCATCGCGGGACTGTCGGACGACCATTCCGATAGCCACAGTTCCGCGCCTTTGTATCGCGTCGCGTCGATCTGGCTCCGTACCTTGGCCATGGCTGCGGGGATCACATCCTTGTGAGGAATTTTATTCGCCTCGCCAAACAGTTCCTTCTGGTCATCGCCCGCATAGATATGCGTCGAAACGAAATCGACGGGCAGATTTTCCTGAGCGCAAAAGCCGAGAAACTCCGGCATCCATTGTGCCGCCGCGGTGGACGGGCCACCCACCCGCAACTTGGGGTCTACCGCCTTGATCGCACGCGCCGCGGCCTTGTACATAGCGAAATAGTCGGCCTGCGTACCGCTGAAGAACCAGCTCAAGTTGGGCTCGTTCCAAACCTCGAAATACCACTGGCGTACTGTGCTGAGACCATAGCGATCGATCAGGTGGCGCACGAAAACGCCGATAAAATCGCCCCATGCCTGCGGCGACGCTGGCGGAGTGATATTGGCGTTGTAGGTGAAGTTCAGCTTTGTGTTCCCGCTGGCGAGCTTCTTGGGCATGAAGCTCAATTCAACGAAAGGCTGCACTCCCCTCGCCAGCACGCCGTCATAGACTTCATCGACATTCTGGAAATTTGGATCCTTGCCGTTCATCCCACCGGGCCAGACGCCAAGATCATCGTTGAATATGCCGTGAAACCGCACACGTTCCAGGCCCGTCTCGACCCTGAACCGCTCCAGATCATGCCGCCAACTTTCCCGCATCGTGGCGGAGGCCCGATCCGATCCCGCGCAACGCGACCAGATATGATCCAGCGCGCCCATCTCGCGGCGCAGATCGATCTCCACATGCTCGGTGCCTGTCTGGCCAAAAGACGGCTTCGTAAGAGCAGAAGAAGCCAATACTGCTGCTCCGGCACCAATTATTTCGCGGCGATCCCACATCATCTTCACTCCTGTGCGCGGTCGGCGCGCGCCACCTTTGCTAATGTCGCTGGTCAGGCAACCGTAAGCTTCACCGACTTCAGATCGACCGAGTTCGGACCGGCATGAATCGTGAAAGTGCCCGGTTCCACGACATAGTTCATGTCGATGTTCCAGAATGCCAGGCTGTCGGGATCAAGGCGAAACTGCACAGTGCGCTTTTCACCTGGCTTCAAGGTCACCCGTTCAAATCCGCGCAACTCCAGCACGGGTCGCGGCACGGAACTTACATCATCGCGGACATAGAGCTGGACCACTTCATCACCTGGCCTTTGTCCGGTATTTGTGACGTCCACCTCCACGATTGCTGTCTCGCCGACCGCGATGGTGGCCTTCGCCAGGCGCGGCGCGGTCATTTCGAACGTCGTGTAACTCAGGCCATAGCCGAAGGGAAAAAGCGGCGTCGGCTTCGCCTCTACATAGCGCTGGCCGATCCTGGCTGAAGAATGTTTGTTGTAGAACACTGGCAGGTCGCCAACCGACCGGGGAAAGGTGATCGGCAGTTTGCCACCCGGATTGACCTTGCCGAAAAGCATATCGGCAAAGGCGTTCCCGCCCTCCTGGCCGAGATACCAGCCCTCCACCAGAGCACTGGCCTTTTCAGCCAGGCGACTGACCGTGAGCGGACGCCCGTTGATCAGCAAGGCAACAATCGGCTTGCCTGTCGCGATCATCGCATCCACCAGCGCATCCTGATCGCCGAACAGGTTCAGGCTGTTACGATCGCCCGGCGCTCCAGCATGGATCGCCTCGCGGGTGATTTCCGGCACGTCGCCGACAACCAACAGGATCACATCTGACCGTTTCGCGACCTCCACAGCCTGGGCTATGCGCGTCGCATTCTCAGCCGGATCGGCGTAGCGCGCGGCGCGGGCGGGCAGATGCTGACCCGTGGGGTCGGGTTTGACGATCTGGACGCCTTCGGCATGCTCTATGGAGATCGCTCGCCCGGCAGCCGCTTTCACGCCCGCCAATATCCCCACGGCCTGCGCGTTCACGGATGAATAGCCGCCAAACAATGGCTCAACCGCGTTCGGTCCAATGACTGCGATCTTGCGCGGCTTGGCCGGATCGATCGGCAGCAAACCGTCATTTTTCAGCAGCACCAGAGACTTCTGCGCAACCTTGCGTGCGATCGCCTTGCTAGCGGGCGCATTGACCTGACGCAGGGCGAGGGACTTGTTCAGATAGGGATTCTCGAACAGACCAGCCTCGAACTTGAGCGCCAAAATGCGGGATACCGCGGCGTCGATGCTGGCTTCGGGAATGCGGCCAGCGCGCACCAGCTCGGGCAACCGGGCATAGGCCTGACCGTCCGGCATTTCGGCATCGATGCCTGCATGAACCGCCAGCACGGCGGCATCATCGTCATTCGCCGCCATGTGATGATGCGTGATCAAATTGGTGACGCCGCCATAATCGCTGAAATACGCCCCGCGAAAGCCAAGCCGCTCGCGTCCGGTACGTTGGAGAAGCTCATAATTGGCGTGGGAGGGAACGCCCCCAACCTCGTTGTATGAAGGCATGATCACGGCCGGGTCGGCGTTTTTGATGACCTGCGCGAAGGGTACGAGGAAATTCTCGCGCAGCGTCCGCTCGCTCATGTCGGCTGGACCGATATTGAGCCCGCTCTCGGGTGAGCCGTGAATGAAGTGTTTAAGCGTTACGAACACCTTGTCCGCCGCCAAGGGGCGCGGCCCCTGCTGCCCACGCACTGAGGCGATGCCCATCTGACTGACCAGATAGGGATCTTCGCTGAAGAACTCCTCGACCCGGCCGAAGCGCGGATCGCGGGCAAGGTCCAGAACCGGACTGAGCGCGACGGTAGCGCCCCGCAGGCGCGCTTCACGCCCCGCCACCTCGTAAGCCTTCTGAACCAGCGAGGGGTCCCAGGTGCTGCCGAGACCGAGCGGGATCGGAAAGATCGTTCCGTCCCGCGCCTTAAGGCCGTGGGCCGTTTCCTCGTGAAACAATGCGGGAATACCCAGGCGGGTATTTTCAACCAGATGCCGCTGTATGGCGTTCACAAGGTCTATTGTCTCCCCGACGCCACGATAGGCGTCCTTGGCAGAACGGGCCGTACCATTGGTGTCGCTCGGATTGCCGATTTGCCCAATCCCGTTGACAAAAACCTGCTTTGCCTTTTCTGGCGAAAAATTATCGCCATCCAGGAAGGTCGATTTGGTGTACGCCATCGACCGCATCTGTGCGGCCTTTTCCTCAAGCGTCATCCGGCCCAGCAGATCGCGGACGCGATCTTCAATCCGCGCCTTGGGATCGCGATATACCGTCTTGCCTGTTACGTCAGCCATTGCAGCTACCGGCATCGCCAGAGCAGTTGAAGCGATGAACATGCGCCGCGTAACGGCTATCCGATCAGCCAAGAAGTCCTCCGTCAAATATGTCGCCGATCCATCGCCATATAGCTGCGGATCGCCATCCCTGCATCTTTACCACAATATAAAACAATAAGTAAACGGGTTCGTTACATTATAACCTGCCAGACCTTCGCCGGCTGATCAAAAAATAAACTGCCAAGGGTCTTTTTCTGACGCAGGCCTGGGGCTTAAGCTTCGCGATCACGGCGAAGGAGCAGGTCTCTCGTTAAAGCTATCGGTCCGCGCGGCGCTGAATGAAATGGCCACTGCAAAGCTTTGACCGGGGGCCAGCCATTTCATGCTCGACGGTACGGAATTGAGCGCGTTGGTAGGATGACTGACAGGCTCGACACAGAAAAAATTCTGATCGCCGGGCGTATATATGACCGTGTGCGGAAGCGCCTCTACGGGACTGATCTCAAGTGACAAATTGCGCGACGGCCAGAAGATCGAGAGCGGCCCTTCACGATCGGTATAGACGGTATCGACCTCACGCATTGATATATCGCCGCCCTGCCACCAATCGACCGCACAATCCCTGACATCATGTATGCGTGGAAGGCAGTCGTCATCATTCTGCCACTCCCCCCGATGCAAGCCATGGTAGACAGCGTCAGCGCTCGGCAAATAGGGATGAAGTCCCAGCCCGGCCGGCATCAACCCGTCGCTCAGGTTGGTCACCGACAGGGTAACGGTAAGCCCATCCTCAGCCAGCTCGAACTTCTGTTCGGCATGATAGCTCCATGGCCAGTCTTCGGCGGAACGGAGATGTTCGATGATCGCGACGTTGGCGTCATATGACTGGATTGTCCAAGGTGACAACCAGCCAAACCCATGCAGCGTATGAGGATGATCGGACCCTGGAAAATTGGGCGCGAGCTGCACGTCCTGCCCATTCGCTCGAAAGCGGCCAAAGGCTATCCTGTTCGAAAAGGGCACGAGCGGAAAGCAAGCGACATCCAATATGGACGGGCCGCAGACAGGGCGAAACAACGCTTCGCCCTGCCAATCAAACGCCAGGATCGAACCACCTCGCTCCGGCGCCAGCAGCAGTCGATATTCGCCTGCAGCCAGTTCCATCAGAAGCGATTCACCATATTCTCCAGCCACTCCTGGCGGCCGGAACGCGGCTGAGGCACAAGGTCGCGCTCAACCGCGATGTCCGCGATTGAATTCAGGGTTCCCTCGCTCGACCGGATATGCTGGCCGAGTTCGCCCTGCCATCCCGCATAGCGCTCAGTGCGGAATGCATCGACGCGTCCATCCTCGATGATTGCCGCTGCCTTTACGAGCGCATGTGCAACGGTGTCGATCCCGCCGATATGACCATGGAACAGATCGATCGCATCCACGCTCTGCCGCCGGACCTTCGCGTCGAAATTAAAGCCGCCGTCACTGAAGCCGCCTGCCCGGATGATTTCCAGCATGGCCAGCGTCAGCTCCTCGACCGAGTTGGGGAACTGGTCGGTATCCCAACCATTCTGATGATCGCCGCGATTAGCATCGATCGATCCAAATATGCCCAGCGCCCTCGCCATGGCGATCTCATGCTCGAACGTGTGGCCCGACAGAGTGGCGTGGTTCGCCTCGATGTTTACGCGCACTTCGTTTTCCAGGCCGAAGCGCTTCAGGAAGCCGTAAACAGTCTGGGTATCAAAGTCATATTGGTGCTTGGTTGGTTCATGCGGCTTCGGCTCGATCAGGATCGTTCCGGTAAAACCGATACGATGCTTGTGATCGACGACGAGATTGAGGAAGCGGCCGAAATTCTCCTGCTCGATTCCAATTTCAGTGTTGAGGATCGTGTCATAGCCTTCGCGGCCACCCCACAGCACATAATTTGCCCCGCCCAGCCGGTGCGTCGCGTCAAGTGCATCACGAACCTGACTCGCAGCCCACGCATAGACTTCCGGATCGGGATTGGTCGCAGCGCCCGCCATGTAGCGCGGGTGGCTGAACAGGTTGGCCGTCCCCCACAGCAGCTTGCGGCCATGTCTGTCCTGCAACTCCTCCAGATGATCAACCGCCTCGGCAAAGCTCTTGCGGAACGCACCGATGGTGTCGGCATCGGCCATGACGTCGACGTCGTGGAAGCAGTAGAAGGGCACGTCCAGTTTCTCGACGAAGGACAGCGCAGCCTCCCGCTTGGCACGCGCCGCCGCCGCATCGTTTGCGCCTGCATGCCAGGGGCGACGGAAGGTGCCGGCGCCGAACACATCGCTGCCCGGCCAGCAGAAGCTATGCCAGAAGCAGACCGCAAAGCGCAGATGCTCTTCCATGCGCTTGCCCAGGATGACCTTGTCCTTGTCGTACCAGCGATAGGCGAGGTCGTTATTACTCTCCGGCCCCTCGTAGGCGATGGTCGGGAATTCAGCGAAATAGCTGGCGGTCACGGATTTCTCCTTAAAGTGATTGAACGGCGGAATAGGCGGCCCGAAAACGGGCGAGCCGCGGCGCAAGGCGATCGGCTAGCGCGGCGTCGGGCTCTATGATGTGAGAAATGGGGGGCCGGACACAGGCTTCAGCCGCGCTGGCTCCAGTCACAGCCATGAGGGCGAGCTTCGCAGCGCCGAGTGCGGGGCCCACCTCCCCGCCTTCCAGGTAAGCAAGGCGCACATTCAGTGCAGCGGCGATGATCGTGCCCCAATATCGGGATCGCGCGCCCCCGCCGATCACCGAAAGCTGTTGGATCTCCGTACCGGCGTCGCGCAGCACGGCGATGCCATCCGCATGAGCGAATGCGACGCCTTCCAGGACAGCCGCTGCGATACGTCCTCTGTCCGTTTCGTTGTCGATACCCAGCACAGCGGCACGCACATGCGGATCATTATGTGGCGTGCGCTCGCCGGAAAGGTAGGGAAGGAATATCTCAGGCCCCACTCCCGCGCCTGCCGCTTCGGCAAGGGCAAAGAATCCGGCCGGGTCATCGGCTCCCGTTGCCTTGATCCCCCATTCGATGCAAGAGGCCGCCGACAGATGCACGCTCATCTGGTGCCACATATCGGGAAGGCAGTGGCAAAAGGCGTGTACCGCACGTTCAGGGTTAGGGCGAAAAGCCCGCGTCGCTACAAAAATCACGCCCGACGTGCCGAGCGACAGCAGCGCGTCGCCTTCATTTACGACACCGATGCCGACAGCGCCCGCAGCATTATCACCGCCGCCAGCAGCCACCGGCACCCTCGCCATGCCCCACTGCGCCGCAACCTCGTGCCGCAACACGCCCGTAACGGCATTGCCCTCGAACAGAGGAGGCATGTGATTTCTCGAAAGGCCGGTGGCTCCAAGCATGACCTCGCTCCAGTCTCGCGCCGCCACATCCAGCCACAATGTTCCGGCGCTATCGGACAGGTCAGACGCCATGTCGCCGGTCATGCAAAGGCGCACATAATCCTTGGGCAACAAAATTTTATCGACGCGTTCGAAGTTCTCGGGTTCATGCTCCGTCACCCACAGCAATTTGGGTGCGGTGAACCCAGGCATGGCAAGGTTGCCTGTGATGGAACGCGATTCAGGAACCCGTTGCTCAAGTTGGCGGCATGCGTCTGAACTACGACCATCATTCCAAAGAATGGCTGGCCTCAGCGGACGATGATCTGCGCCTAGCAGGGTGGCGCCGTGCATCTGCCCAGCAAGGCCCACCCCTTGCACCCGCGCCCGGAGATCTTCGGGAAGCGCAAGAACAGCGTCCTCGGTCGCCTGCCACCAATGATCGGGATCCTGCTCTGACCAACCCGGAAAGGGGCGGGAAACGCCTAACGGGGCGGTTCCGGCAGCCATGACCGCTCCGCTCTCCGCAACGATGACCGCCTTAACCCCTGACGTTCCGATATCTATGCCGAGAAACATCCAGCTCCATCCTCCCGCCTTTAGGTAGCGCTACCATGACGCGTTGCGCAAGAGGCTTGCTCAACCTTCTCTGGCCGAATAGTCGGTAAGACCAAGGGGAACAGACCATGGCCGCCAGAAAAAATTTGCGCAGGAGAACTGAAGGGCCGACCGTTGCCGATGTGGCGCGGGTTGCTGAAGTGTCCCCGATGACGGTTTCCCGCGTTATCAACCGCGATCAGCGCGTGAGGGAAACGACCCGCAAAAAGGTCGAAGAAACGATATCAGCCATCGGCTATGTGCCAAACGCAGCAGCCCGCTCCCTTGCTGGTGGGAAGCAATGCCGCATCGTCCTACTCTACCGCAATCCCAGCGCGGCCTATTTAAGCGAATTTCTCCTCGGTAGCCTCCATTCAGCACGGGAGAATGAAGCAGAACTGATCGTCGATGAGCATGATCCCGAGGAACCACCCATGAGTCTTGCTGCCCGGCTGGCTGCTCAGCGCGTCGATGCTGTCCTGTTGCCGCCACCTCTTTGCAATGACAGCGAATTGCTGGGCGCCCTCCAGAAAAGCGGCCTCGCCGTGGCCCAAGTGGCCTCAGGACAACCCGCGACTTCCTCTCACGCCGTCCTGATAGATGATGAGGAAGCTGCTTTCGCTATGACACAGCATATTCTGGCCCACGGTCACCGCCGGATAGGCTTTGCTGCAGGCGACCCCAACCAGACCGCCAGCCACCTGCGACGGAAAGGCTATGAACGCGCCTTGCTTCTGGCGGGTATCGCGCCGGAAGAGGAACTGATCGCACAGGGCAATTTTACCTATCGCGGCGGCCTGATAGCCGCGTCATCCCTGCTCGACCAGCCGTCACCGCCCAGCGCGATTTTCGCTGCGAATGACGATATGGCGGCTGGTCTCATCAGCGCCGCGCATCAGCGCGGATTGGACGTACCGCGCGACCTCACGGTTTGCGGGTTTGACGATACGGCAATCGCCACGACCATTTGGCCCGAATTAACCACGGTGCGGCAACCCATTTCGGCGATGGCGAGCCTCGCCATCGACCTGCTTGCTCGCGCTGTCCGGTCCAAGCAGCCTCTCGCAAGCGCTCAGCCAGAGCATGTCAGACTGGATTTCGAGCTTGTCATACGAGGATCGGACGCAGCTCGATAGGGAGAGACTTGACGGCACCGCCAAGTTCGCCATGGTAGCGCTCACAATCAGGAGGGGTTCAGCTATGCATGGGGCTGCGCAAGAGCGCGTCAATCTGGCGTTGATCGGTCGAATAGTCGCCGTAGCGACGATCGGCGGATTCATGTTCGGATATGATTCGGGGGCCATCAACGGCACGCAGGAAGGGCTTCGGCACACATTCGGTCTCAACGAGGCCCAACTGGGGCTGACCGTCAGCGCCCTGCTTCCAGGGTGCGCTTTGGGCGCTTTCCTCGCCGGTCGTTTCGCCGATATTTGGGGGCGCCGCTCCGTCATGATTGTGGCGGCGATCCTTTTCATCATCAGCGCGGCTGCGTCCGGGGGCGCATTCAGCGCCACGGTCCTGGGAATTGCCCGGTTTTTCGCCGGAATGGCGGTCGGCGCGGCGAGTGTCCTTTCACCCGCCTATATCAGTGAAGTGACTCCCGCACATATTCGTGGAAGGCTGTCGAGCATCCAGCAAGTGATGATAATATCGGGGCTGACGGGCGCATTTCTCGCCAACTACTATCTCGCAGACATAGCTGGGTCGTCACTTGGCACCGCATGGGCCGGACAGCCAGCATGGCGATGGATGTTCTGGGTTCAGGCGCTCCCCGCCCTTTTGTTCCTGGTCGCCTTGTTCGGCATCCCGGAAAGTCCGCGGTTCCTGATTGCCAAGGGACGGCTGCAACAAGCAAGGCTGGTGCTTGATCGCCTTATCGGCCCCCAAGCGGCGGCTGCCAAGATGGATGAGATCGGCGCGTCGCTTTCCCATGACCACCAACCGAGTCTTGCAGATATCCGTAAGCCCGGCGGCGGTTGGCGGAAGATTGTCTGGGTTGGCATTGGCCTTGCCGTGTTCCAGCAACTCGTCGGCATCAACGTCGTCTTCTACTATGGCGCGGTGCTGTGGCAGGCGGTGGGCTTTACAGAGAGCGACGCGCTGAAGATCAACATCCTTTCAGGCGCCGTATCGATCTTGGCCTGCCTGATCTCGATCCTGCTCATCGACCGGATCGGGCGTCGACCGCTGCTTCTGATCGGCTCTGCGGGCATGACGGTGACGCTTGGAACATTGGCATGGTGCTTCAGTAATGCGACGATTATCGACGGGGTGCTCCGGCTGCCTGAGGGGCTGGGCCTTGTCGCCCTCCTCGCCGCCAACATCTATGTCATATTCTTCAACCTCAGCTGGGGCCCCGTAATGTGGGTCATGCTCGGGGAAATGTTCCCGAACCAGATGCGAGGTTCGGCGCTTGCGGTGGCAGGCGCGGCACAGTGGCTCGCAAACTTCCTCGTAAGTTCAAGCTTCCCCTGGCTGGCGAAGAATATCGGCTTGCCCGTCACCTATGGCGCCTACACTGCCTTTGCCCTGCTGTCGCTGCTGTTCGTTGTGATGACGGTTCGGGAAACGAAGGGACTGGAACTCGAAGCTATGCAGGGTTAGCGGTTTTCCGAGGCCTGCGGGTGGCGCCCCTGTTGATGACAGGCGCCACCACCACAACTCATCACACGATCTGCTGACAAATATGCTCGATTGTAGATTTACATTTCGGTCGTGGGCCTGGCGCGACGACCGTTGGCAATACGCCCTGGGCCGCCGTGCAGCTCGACCCAGGGTGCAGCACCGACGCAGCGAGAGAGTCTCGTTCTGTCTTTGATCTGTATGACCGACCGGCTGCTCAGTTGGGCGTTGCCAGGGACCGCGCAGCGCGCCGTCCAGAGAAGATACAATCGGCAACGGACAAGCCGCTCACATAGATGTTGGAGCATATGCCGACTGCATTCCGGCCGGCTGCGTAAAGTCCGCGAATGGGCTTACCCTCTTGGTCCAGGACCGCACCGCTTTCCTCCTGCACTTGCAGGCCTCCGAGCGTCAGGACAGGCAGGAATCCCAATTTCGCGTCGATAGACATGTTGATGGCGTGAAAAGGCGCTTTCAGGATCGGGGCGATGTCCTCCGATGCCTTGCCGAATGGATCGCGGGCGCCATTTTCCGCAAGCTGATTATAATCCGCCACCGCCGCCTCAAGTCCGTCCGGTGCGATCCCGCACTTTTCGGCAAGGCTTTTGACCGAGCCCGCCTTCTTCGATCCCAAAAGCATGGCGGCCAGCGCAGGGTAACGTTGAAAGGGTAAGATTGCCTTGCTTTTCGACTGGAGCTTCGCCCGCCGATAGCCTTCATCGTCAAGGATGATCCAGCACACGCCCTGATGATCCTCGACCATCGGCATGCCGATCGATGCGCCATAGAGCATCTCATTGACATATCGCCGACCTTGTCGGTTGACGATCATGCCTTGCGCCCAGGCCATGGGCGGATTGATGAAACGCCAAGCACTGACATGGTTCAGGCGCGAGACAACGCCCCCCGCGCTTTGACCCAAGCGAATACCGCTGCCATCATCCCCTGGCGTCCCAAGCGGCATGCCTTTCAAATATTTGGGCGCATAATGCGCGACCATCTGCCGGTTGAAAATAAAACCGCCCGCCGCGAGGCATACGCCCCGACGTGCGCGGATCATGCGCGTCGCGCCCGCCTGCCGCTCCACTTCCTGGGCCTTGCTGAACAGGCGTGAAGCCAGGCGAGCGATGATCGCAGCCCCAGGCATGGACGGCGGCAAGCGAAGCACCATCGCGGTTGCGCGGCGCATCAGTGCGTCATAACGCTTTCCTTCTGCCGTATCGCGCTCCACCTGAACCGCGACCACGCCCACCACGCGTCCATCGCCATCCATGACGAGCTGTTTGACCCTTGTCGAAGACAGGGATTTGACGCCGGCGCGCTGCGCCGATTCCCTCAACGGGTCATAAAGGCCCTTCCCGTAGCCCATAGGCGCATCCAGTTTATCGACCAGCGCGCGATGGCCTCTCGCGGCAGGTTTCGCCACGGCCTTGTAGTTGGGCGCAAGGCTATTGTCGGAATGATAGAGGGAATAGTCGGTGTGGGGATAGCTGGTCTTCTTTTCGTAGACCCGCCCTTCAAAGCGGACACCGTGCCCGGCGAGCCAGCCTGCCGTTTCCGCGCTTTCCTGGCAGAAACGCCGCAGCGTGTCGTCGCTGACAACCCCTTGGGTTTCCAGGCGAAGATAGTTGAACATATCCTCTACGCTGTCCTCGATGCCAGCTTCGAGCTGCGCAGGGGTGCCGCCGCCTCCGTAAAAGATGCCTCCGTTGATGCGCGTCGCCCCTCCCCCGTCAGCACGGTCGATGGCGATCACGGAAAGCCCCTCCTCCCGCGCCTGGAGCGCTGCTGCAACGCCAGCGCCGCCATAGCCAACGATGACCACGTCTTCTGCGCCATCCCAAGCGAATGCATCAGCATCCTCGATCATGAGCGGAGCTTGCACCTCACTATACCAATGAGGGTCGCCAGGACGAGGTTCGCTGTGCGGGCTGGTCATAAATTGTCTCCTGAGTCTGCGGCATGCTATAAATGGACATTAATGTACATTTCAATTGGCGTGCGCAGTTAAATGGCCTAAGCCGCCCGATATCCAGAAGAACGGCAAAAGGAACGAAGGTGGCAGGAACCGGAAAGCTTGTCCTGGTGACGGGCGCGACAGGCAATATGGGCAGAGCCGTTGTTGACGAACTATTGCGGACGCCCGGCATGACGGTCCGCGTCCTCGTACGCCCGGAAGAAAAATCTCATCCAGTCATTCGCCGCCTGCAAAAGCAGCACAATATCGATTACGCATGGGGCGACCTCACCGACCCCGTATCGGTAGATCGTGCCGTCGCGGGCGTAGACGTCGTCCTGCACATGGGCGCGCTAGTCTCGCCGCTTGCCGATGAACTTCCCCCTGCTCTCGTTGAAAAGGTAAATGTCGGCGGCACGCAGAATGTCGTGGATGCCATCCGACGCCAGCCCCACGCCGATCAGATCCGCCTTGTCTATATCGGCACGGTTGCGGAGACCGGCAGCCGCAATCCTCCCAACCATTGGGGCCGGACAGGCGACCCCATCTGCATCGGCTATAATGGACATTATGCTGGGACCAAGGCGCGGGCGGAGGCAATCGTCGCGGAATCAGGCCTGACGCACTGGGTTTCGATCCGCCAGACCGGCATGGCCCATTACGACATGTGGAAGACGCAAGGGCCGATCATGTTCCACAATCCTCCAAATGGCGTCATGGAATGGTCGACCGTCGAGGATTCCGCACATCTGATGGCTATGCTGTGCGGCGACCGCATCCCAGATCATTTCTGGCGCCATTTCTACAATATAGGCGGTGGTGAAACCGGGCGGCTCGTCAATCATCAATTGATGGTCAGGATGATGGCTGCGATGGGCGTCAGCGACTTCCGCCGCATCCTCGACCCCAAATGGCTGGCGACGCGCAACTTCCACGGGCAATGGTATCTCGATTCCGACCGTTTGCAGGAACTCGTCCCCTACCGTCGCTTTTCAATCGATGACTTTTTCACCGAGTTGTCGCGCCGCATACCCTGGGCTTTGCGCACTATCATGCGCTTCTTCCCAGGTCTCGCCCGCAAACAGATCCTTAAGGTCGCGGAAGGTCCCGGTGGTCCCCTTACCTGGCTGCGGACCAATGATGTGGAGCATATCGACGCCTATTTTGGATCACGGGAAGAGTGGGATCGCATCCCAAGCAGCTGGGACGACTTCCCCCTGGCGCAGCCTTCGCGCGAACCGGTCGCACTCGCCCATGGCTATGATGACGCCAAGCCGAAGGGTGAGTGGACTGCAGATGACCTGCGCGCCGCCGCCGGTTTCCGGGGCGGAAAATGCCATGCGGACGCGGTCGATGACCCCTTCACACCCGTGGAATGGGAATGCAGCCTCGGTCATCGTTTCTCTATGTCGCCCAACCTTTATCTGGCGGGCGGCCATTGGTGCCCCACCTGCCAGACCGATATCGAAAGCTATCCGCAGGTCGCCGCGTCAAATCCCTTCTTTGCGCAGGTTTGGCCAGGGCCATCCGCCCAGACATCGACCACCGACGCACCAAACCCTGTGAACTGAAGAATTTCATGAAGAACCTGGTCTTTATGCGCGCGGCAGCAGCCGCGCGCACCCCTGAATCCGCCAGCCCGGCGCCCGCGACCTCATGTTGAAGGGCGTAAAGCGTTTTTCGTAAGGCAGGATCACTGACAATCAGCTGGCCGCTGTGGATTCCGTCCTGGCCAACTTGAAGTATAAGTCCGCTTTGCGTCGGCAACGGCGTTGCCATCGCGACGGCACCGCATCAGAAGGTGCTGATGGCACGCCGAATTCCCATTCCTGCGAAACTCGCTTTAAGGAGGGGCCGCCCCACTTCCACGGAAGTGGCCCTGATCGAGCAAGCAATCCTTGCGACCGCGCGCAGCATGTTCCTTGCGGACGGTTTTGACGGCGTGTCGATGGAAAAGATCGCGGCGGCAACCGGAATAACTCGCACGACCCTTTACAGCCGCTACGCCACCAAATCCGACCTGTTTCGATCGGTCGTAAGGGAAACTTTGGCGCGTTGGTACGCCGTCTCTCGGGTCGAAGCCACCGACCGCGTCACCGACATAGGCCAGATATTGCACCTGCGGGTTGCTGACATGGCGTCGCTTCTCGTGGATCCGCTCTTCCGCGGCCTTCACGCGCTGATCCTTCTGAACCGCCACCGCTTTCCCGACCTTGCGCCCCTGATGCATGATCTGGGCTATCTGAACGCGGTTCGGCTACTGGCGAACGACATCCGCGCCGCCGCGCAAAGAGACGGCATTCCGGTTGCGCGGCCTGAAGCGGTGGCGGAACATATCCTCACCGCCGTGCATGGCTGGTTCCTGCAATATGATCTGGTCCGCGAACTCACGGCCCAGGATATCGAAGCGCATGGAAGGGAAGTCGTCGACCTGATGCTCCTCGCTCGCGACCGCTGGTAATGACCTGCGGACGCGACCAGGGCGCGCAAAGGCGAGCGGGACTTCCCCGCTCGCGCTTCTGATCAACGACTGGCTTCCAGCCGTCCTGCGCCAACCCACCCCGCCGCGACGGGCTTCAGCTTCTTGAAGGCCGGGTTACTGGGGTCGATCATGCCGTTCTGCGGAACATTCGCCACAGTCACCTTGAGCATATTCGCGCCCGGCCGCAGCGCATCCGTTACATCAAGGCGGAACGGCGCGGCGATAACCGGCGGCAAAGTGCGGCCGTTGATCGTCACCGTCGCCATGTCATACACTTGTCCCAGGTCTAGACTGACGCGAGCGCCTTGCTTGAACCAGGATGGATCGACCGTGATCGAACGACTGTAGTTCGCTTCGCCGGAGAAGCCCGCCAGCTGAGGCACCTTGCTCCAGTCCTGCAGCGCGACCTTGCCGAAATCATGGGCGTAGGGCTTGCGCGCTACATGACCGGACACGGACAGCGCCCAGCCTTCGGCGGGCAAGGTCGCCGATCCGATTAAAGCCGGGGCCGCCAAGGTCTGGGGCCTGGCCTTGGGATCGAGGACAAGGAGTGCGCTTTCCCCGGACGCAAGCGACAGAGGCAGCCGCGTCATGTCGGCCGTCGCGCTCGCGGAGACGGGCCTGACGCTGCCATCCATCGCATTCCAGCGCGTAACGCCGCCGACGCCGGGCAACGACAGCGTGACATTTCGTGCGCTGTCACTGCGATTGTGAACGAAGGTGACGGTCTGCCCGTCGACCAGCCGCTGAACGAACACCAGGTCCGAAGCGTCGCCTTCAAAGCGAAGATTTCCCGCGACACCTGCGGCGCGGATCGCGGCAGGCACTTCCGCGGCAGGCACGATCTTGGCTCCCGCCTTCATCGCTGCATCTACCGCCTTCTTCACGCGAGCGTCGCGCTTCTTCGCGTCGGCCAGTCCTTCATCGCGGCGGGGTGCGTGATCGGTGAAGAAGACAGGCAGTCCCGCCTTGGCAAAGCCAGCTATCGCTTCCATCGTATCGGCGCGAATGCCGTCGATCGGCGGCAGCACGAGCACGCCATAAGCGTGCCCTCCCTTGGATATGAGCCGTCGACCCTCGACCCTCGCCTGCGCTATCGAGTCAGGATTGATCCGGTCGAAATCATATCCGGCGGCAAGGAAAGCCTTTTCGCCGGCCTGCTTGCCCGCGCCATCATCCTCGATACCGATATAATAGCCGTAGCGGCCATAGAACCAAGCAACCGGAACTACCGGCTCGCCCGCCTGCATGACAGCCTGCAACCGGCCCATATAGGCAGCAAGCGGTTTCATGGCAGGCCAGACCGGGTTGGTTTCGTTCAGCGGACCGCTGAACCCCAGGGAGAAAGGACTCGGTTGGAAGGCGTGCCAGCCCGGCCAGTCTTCGGCGTGAAAACGGTAGTTCATGCCGTGCAGGATCATGCTGTTGACGCCGCCGGCGATAATGAGGTCGGTGCGCCGCCGCATTTCCGTGGGCGTAACGCTATATGCCCGGTCGGGCCACACCAGGCTTTCCGCCGAAACGATGCGGCGTCCATAAAGGTTGGCGGCGGAGCGGGCGAGGCGCATGAACAGCGGATCACCGCTGTGAACCAGATCCTCGGTTTCTGGGATGTCGGCAAGTCCATAGCCGCGAATGGTGTCGAACGCGCCGCCATGCGCCTGGAACTTGGCCTTCAGGCCATGGGCATGGTTCCACGCCACGAAGGGCTCGATAAAGCCCGCGATGATCATGTCCGACACCGTATGGCGATAATCCGTCCTCACCCGCTCGGCGATGTCGCTGTTCGCGGCGTCGAAATAGGGCAATGAATAATGTTCGTCCCATGCCTGCATCCAGCCCGGCTGCAACACAAAGGGAAGATAAGGCGTCAGATCATATCCGCGCCGTTTCTTGAATTCTTCCAGCAGTTTTGGGCCCCACTGAATATCCTGCATCAGTTCCAGAGAATCGACAAAGGTCGAGCGCATGCCCGGCGGGTTCTTGCCCAAGGGATCGCCGACGCGTGCGGCATGGGCTGCAAAGGCCGTGGGGTCGGTGTGGTCCAGGATAAGCTGAGGCCCCCGTCCGGCCGAGCCCAAGACCCCGACGTCAGAAGCAAATTGCCGGAAGACGAAGACCTGCCAGTCACCAGGCGGAGGCGACCAGTCGAGCGTGCCATCCTCCCGCAGCTTGTCTGTCAGGACAATGCGGCTGGCCGGATCTAGTGTGCCGGAGGTCAGCACATCGCTCCACGGCGAAATGGTCATCCCGTTCATGCCGCCGCGTTTCTTCAGGTCAGGCGCGCTGCCTTTCATCGCAACCACGGCCACGGTGCGCGCCCGCGCGTCCAACCGCTTACCCCAGTCCGCATATTTAGGATCTTTTGTACGCGGATCGAAGAAGTTGAGAGCGCCAAGCCTCTTGGTCCGCTTGGGCTGTTCGACCTTGATTGGGCCGGACGTGCCGCCCCTGACCATCGTGCGCGCCATGGCCAATTCTGTGAACGCCTTTTCCGGCGGTATCGCTTCGCCACCGCCCGACGGCCAGGCCGAGCCCAAAGTATAGTCGAGACTGAGACCAGCGCTCTTCGCGGCATCCGCCGCTGCGCGCAGATGCCCGAAGAAGCTGGGTTCGGCATAGTCGTTGACCACTGCCCTCTCTTCAGGGGTCAATTTCACGAAATTCGGCGAAAATGATTGCACCTCGGCACCGCCGAAGCCCATCTGCGCCATCAGCTGGACTTCGCGCCGCAACTCCACATCGGTTACAGCGTCGCCCGGCCACCACCAACGAAGGCGGGGCTTGGCCTCCATCGGTGGCGACTTGAACGCCTCCGACAAGGACTCAGCCGATACCTGCACGTTCCACACTGAAAATGCCATCGCGGTGGCTGCCAGAAGCTTTGCCGTTACCCTGTTGGCGAACATGATCTGATCTCTCTCTCGATTATTAACTTGGGGCCATTCAGGCGCAACACACTCGACATCACGGCAAACATCGTCGGCCGTTCGCATTCGGGTCGGTCAATGTTACAGCCTGAAGACCATCCTTCCCAGGATCAGACAGCCTCGACCAGCGCTACGCCTTCTGGCGGAAGATCCAGGATGATTTCGCCACGTCCATTGAGCGTTTTCAATTCAGGCGCAGCCAACTCCGCAGATTTGCGGATGGCGTCCATCTGCTCTCGCGTGGGATATTGCGGAGACCCCATGGCGCGCCATGCAGGATAAGGGGAACCCCGCTCCTGATCGACATAACTCACCTGTACCCGCTGCCCCGCCTGCGCGCCGCGCATCCTCACGAGCATCGCTTTGCGCGTACCTATAACCTTGCGCTCCCTGCTCGCGCCGGGGATGCCTGGCGCCTGCTGCACATCGGCGAGATTCCAGACCAGAGCGGCAAATTTTCCCCCGTCCATTGTCGAGGCCAGGGCGGGTCCTTTTACCGCAAGTCTGCGGTCACTCAGGCGATTGAGCAACTTATAGGTGTTGAACTCGGGTTTCGCGACGCTGCCCCGGGCCAGCATGCCCCAACCATTCTGTCCTTCCTTGAAGACCCAGTTTGCGACCATATTTTCCTCATATTCGCCGCTGATCTGCCATTGACCCATGGCATGACAGTGAGGAAGGCTTTGCGTAATGGCGTGCGCGATCATGGCCGGGCTGTCGGATGACCATTCGTTCAACCACAATTCGGCTCCCTTGAACCGCGTCGCATCGATCTGCTTGCGGGCGAGCGCCACGCCCGCCGGCACGACGTCATATTCCCGGTAGCGATCAGCCTTGCCAAAGATCATCGCCTGGTCATCGCCAGGGTAAATGTGGGTGGATACGAAATCGACCGGCGTGCCAGTCTTTTCGCAATATTCCAGAAACTGCGGGATCCATTGGATAGCAGAGGTCGCCGGGCCGCCAATCCTGATCGACGGGTCAACAGCCTTAACCGAGCGAGCGCTCGCCTTGTAAAGCTCGAAATATTGCTCCTGCGTTCCACCCCAAAACCAGGACGTCAGGTTCGGTTCATTCCAGGCTTCAAAATACCATTGCCGCACTTCCGACGCGCCATAACGCTGTACCAGATGCCGCACAAACTTCTCGACCAGTTCGGACCATTTCTCCATCGAGCGCGGAGGGCTGACATCAGCCCTGTAGAAGCCGAACTTCTTCGTTCCGCTCGCCAACGCCTGCGGCATGAAACTCAGTTCGACGAAGGGCTGCACGCCACGGTCCAGCAGGCCATCATAGACGGCGTTGACGTTCTGGAAATTGCCGTTCGCGCCCACGCCCATTTCATCATTGAAAATTCCGTGAAAACGCACGCGTTTAAGACCGGCTTCGTTCTTGAAGCGTTCGAGATCCTTGCGCCAGGGCTCTCTCATCGTGATCGCCGCACGATCCGATCCCATGACGCGTGACCAGATATGGTCCAGCTTGCCTGTTTCGCGCCGAAGATCTATTTCGACGACCTGGCTCGCTTCCTCCGCCCACGCCGGCGAAGTCAACGCGGCGGCGCCAACCGCTCCACTCAGGGCTGTGAACTGGCGGCGTGTCCAGACAGGCATCTCATCCATCGGTCTTTTATCCTGTTTTTCTGTAACATTGGGAATTTTGAGCGTGTGAACGCCCGCTCATCGTGAACAGGCAGGCCTCCCCCCGCGGGTGATGCCATTTTCGTTCACCGCATCGATCGTGACGCAGTAGCCTTTCCCAATGTTGAGGCTCGCTACGGTGATCGACGTCTTTCCATCATAAACCTGGTAATTCTGGTTCAGCAGGTCGGGGCGAACCCCAAGCCGCACGACGTAGAATTCGGCCCCCTTTGCCGGTGCCCAGTTGATCACTGCGCTGCGCCCGTCATCGCCGTCCCGGCGAAGAGACGCGCGGCGCACCTTGGCGGGCTTTACGCCTCCACCATTGCCGAAGACCCGCAGATCCGAGAGCGAAAATTTCCCCCCATCAGGCGAATGGATGTTGCGCAGACGGACAAAGCGAGCCCGCTCTGGCTTGGGGAGGACCTCATAGTCATGGGGAGCATCGACGCCGTTTTGCGAGCGATCGACCGCGGCTTTCCAGGTCCGGCCATCCAGTGAGAGTTCGAGGATATAATTATAGACGTCCGCGCTGACCCCCAGCGCTTTGGCGTCCTGATCGGCGAAGTTGATCTGCACCGCCTCGATCCGCTTGGGAGCGCCGAGATCTACCTGAAACCATTCGCCTGCCCCGCCGGTCTTGGCTGACCACCAACTCCGCACATCCTCATCGACCGCATCTTTCGCAGAATATCCGTCCAGCGTCGAAGAGGCGCTTACGCTTTTCAGCCGCGAGAGCAGCATCCATCCCGTAAGTTTGCGGCTCCCCCCGATGTAGCGCGGGTAATCGGCCAGATAGGTGTCTGCGATAACTTCACCCGATCGCGAGAAGCTCGTCGGAAACAGCCCCAAACGCCGCTCGAAAATATGTCGTTGGGAAATCGTCATCGTTCCCGCATGCCACCACTGGCCATCCTTCCCCTGGAAGGTCGATCCATGGCCTGCGCCTGTAATGAAGCCGGTCGGCTTGAACGCGAACGGACTATAATCCTGATAGACGAACGGCCCTAACGGCTTTTCCGACACCAGCATCCCGTTGGCATAAGTCTTGAACTCCGTGCCAGGCGCTGAATATTCAAGATAGTAGCGCCCCTTGCGCTTCGTCATCCAGGCGCCCTCGACGAAGGTCATGCCTTTAAACTTCTCGTTCCTGTCACCGGGAACTTCCCAGCCCCGTTCGTCCGGTTTGCGCGACTGGGGGATGTCCACCTTCGCGATCGGCTGAAACGTCTTGGGATCAAGCTCCTCAGCATGGAGCGGCCCCTTGGATGCGAGGCCGTGGTAAAGATAGAGCCGTCCATCATCGTCCAGAAATAGGGCGGGGTCCTGATAGCCCGGGCTGATGTCTGCCGCCACGCGCCATTTTCCGCTCATTGGATCGTCGGTCATCCAGATATGCCGGGTATCCTCGCTGGTTGCGAGATACAGCTTGTCGTTGATGACCACGACGGTCGGAGCAAATTTGTCAACGGCGTAACCGGTCGGCTGGACGAACTCCCATCGCAGAAGGTCCGTCGAATGCCAGTAGCCGCCCGAGTGCGAAGCGAAAAGCCAGTAGCGGCCCTTGAACAAGACAATCGTGGGATCTGCAGCTTCCCGGAAGGACTCCTTGGGCCGCGGCTGAAGCGGGCGAAAGGGCGAAGGCGCCTGATAGCGGTAGGGCAGATCGACCGGGTTCGCATAAGTCGCAAATCGGTCAGCGCCAGCCGCTTGCAGCGGGTGCATGGAAAACAACATCGCGCCAGTGGCCATCAGGCAGGCGACCCGAGACAGCCCCGGTCGAGCGCTGGAACAGGGACCTAAAATCATTCTGACCACGTCATTTGCCATGTTCCTGCAGACCCCCTCAAATTTTCGACGACTTAGTTGTGATTAGAAACAATTTGTATTTTGCGCGCTTTGCGCACCGCTAAGGCTGATCCAGAAACCTAGTAGGTTGAAAGCTTTACGCGAAGCAGCGCAGGCTGTTCGTTGAAGTTGAAGCCATAGGAGATTTGATCACCATTCCAGCGGCGGCTTGCTTGCCAGCGGCCATCGATGAAGGTTCCCTCCTCCGCGCTCATGATCTGCCCGTTCACGGCCGGATCGACGGGCGTGAATTGAAAGCGGCTATATTGCCCGGCAACCAGAAATTCATTGGGGCCGAGCTGAGCGACCACACCGCCACCGACAGGCTCCTTCGCCCAAGGCGGCGGCTCCATGCCCGGCCAGGGAATGTCGAAATTGTTGCGCCCATAGGTGACGGAAATCTTCCAGCTGCCCATGGAGGTCGAGTCCTCACCCGCGCTGTTCTTGGCGGTGCCCCAGGTCGGGTGCTTGCTGGCGATCGCAGCCCAGTCGCTCGCGATAGGCCGGAACAGGCGGTAAGGGGCGGCGAACGCCTCAATCGTGGCAGCGTCCAACTTGCGCGTGCCGAGCGGGTAATTGGAGTAGCTCGTCGCATCCATTCCAAATGGCGCCCAGCCGATGGCCCCCCGCCCCAGCGCGGCCCAGAAGAAACGAACGGCCCAGATTGCGTTGCTCGTCTCGGGGACAAACAGCGCATTGTCTGGCCGCGCATAGCGATCGAGCAGGCCCAGATAGGTCTTTTCAAGCGGCAGATAGAGGTCAGGGCCGATAAGATCCAGCGCAGGCGCAGCCGTCTTCCAGATTGGCAGCACGTTCCAATTGGGGCCGCCGCTCGCGACCTGGGCGGCCATGGCAGTGCCCGTCGCGTCGAAGACCGCGGCGTTGGTGTACAGGGGCAAGTTCTTCTCAGCCTTGCCAGCGACAGCCACTTCCTGCACGAACCGCGCATAGGTCCAGGCGGCGAATGCCTGGTCCGCCTCCTTACCGAACACCTCAGCCCATGTCCCCGCCGGCTTTCCTGATGCGCGGCGGATGTCTTCGGGCACCTGCTGGGCGAAAAGCCGCTCGGCTGCAGGCGAATAATCGCGAGCAACGCCGTGGCTCCCGATCTCATTTTCAACCTGGACCATGATGACCGTGTGCTCGCGATCGACCTCGCGCAAATGCCGCATCAGCGCGACAAAGGCCTTTCGGTCGGCAGCAAGTGTCCCCTCACCAAGCGGGGAAAGCGTGGTTGTAGGGCGGCCGTCCCGCTTCTGCAGACGGGGGAAGCGCTTCGTGTCGCTTTTCACCCATTCCGGCGTGTAGGTTGAATCGCCGTTTTTCCAGCTTCCGAACCATAGCAGCACAACGCGCATGTCATTTTTACGCGCCTGGGCGAGCAGCGTATCGACCCAGCTATAGTCGAACCTGCCCTCGGTAGGCTCAAACTGTTCCCAGGCGACGGGAATTTCGATCGTATTGGCGCTCAGCGCCTGCATCACCGGCCACACCTGAGGCAGCACCGAGGGATAATTGCTCGAATTATGCACCTGGGCGCCCAGCATCAGATAGGGCTTGCCATCCACCAGCAACGCGTGCCGCCCATCTTCCGTGCGAAGACGCGGCAGTTCACCTGCATGGGCCGACGCAGCGGCAGCGACGCTGCAAAGCATTAGCGTCATGAAGCGAATAGAGTGGCGCACATGATCTCCTATCAACTGCCGACCGTTATACGTCCCTTGCCCCATAAGTAAACCACATCGTTGCATTTTGTGCGGATCGGCTGCTGCCTGCGTTCGCGCGATCTCCGCCCCCTCGTCGTCGTTCACCCGCCGATGTGGTCACTTCGACCTTCGCTCCACCCAGTCACCGCTTGCGGTTGATGTTTTACTTGTATGAGTATATCTGCTTTTATGAATTTTGTAATGCTCCGCTTCGCCAATCAGACGAACGAGCCGCACAGCTTAGCGAGCCCCATGATTTCCTTTACCCAAGTTTCATCCTGCGATGTCGCGCTCGGCTCGGCGCGATCGAAGAGACGCGGCGCGCCCGTTGGTCGCAGGAGCAAAATGGCCCGCGTAGTTCTGAAAATGATCGGGAGTTTTCCTTCGTGATTGATGGCAGCATTTTAATTGGCAGAGAAGCACGTCAGCGGGCGCCCAAATTCACAGGGTTTGACGCGACGAACGGCGATGCCGGCCCACAATATTTCTCCACTGCGGGGAATGAGGATGTAGCAGACGCGTGCTTGCTAGCCGCAAGCGCGGCAGAAAGCTTCGCCACGCTCAGTCCAGAGGCTCGCGCCAGTTTTCTGGAAGCTGTCGCGTATGAGATTGAAGCCATTGGCGACGACCTGATCGCCAATGTCATGGTCGAAAGCGGATTGCCACGGCCCCGGCTTGAAGGCGAACGGGCCCGCACGATAAACCAGTTGCGCCTTTTCGCGTCGGAAGTCCGCGCCGGTCTCTGGCTCGACATCACGATCGATCCTGCGATGCCCGACCGCACGCCGCCGCGGCCTGATCTGCGCCGCATGAATGTACCACTCGGCCCCGTGGCCGTGTTCGGCGCATCGAATTTCCCTCTCGCTTTTTCTGTTGCGGGGGGCGACACGGCTTCCGCCTTCGCAGCCGGGTGCCCCGTCGTCGTGAAGGGCCACCCGGCCCACCCCGCCACGGGCGAACTGGTGGCGCGCGCCATCGGCCGTGCGGTCGCCGCCTGCGATCTGCATCCGGGCGTTTTCTCCTACCTCCCAGGCGCGAGCAATGAACTAGGTGGCGCGCTGGTGGCCGATCCGCGCATCAAGGCAGTCGGCTTCACTGGATCGCGCGCGGGGGGACTCGCTCTTGCGGCCATCGCTGCAAAACGGGAAGAGCCCATTCCGGTTTATGCCGAAATGAGCGCCATCAACCCTGTCATCCTTATGCCCCATGCGCTGAACGCACGGGCGGAAGACCTGGCAAGGGACTTTGTGTCGTCGTTGACGCTCGGGGCTGGGCAGTTCTGCACCAACCCCGGTATCGTAATCGCCATGGACGGTCCGGGCCTCGACCGCTTCCTCACCGCTGCGACAGGCGCTGTGACAGCGGCTTCGCCTCAAGTGATGCTGACGGCCGGCATCCACCTCGCCTATAGCAAGGGCGTCGCCGCATTGCGCGCCAATCCGAATGCAGATTTGCTGGCTGCGGGACCCGCACATTCCACCTGCGGCAGCGCGGCCCTGTTTGCCGCCAGCGCGGAAGCTTTCGCCAGCGACGCCTCCCTGCGGGAAGAGGTGTTCGGTGCATCGTCAGTGGTGGTCCGCTGCAAGGATATAGACGCGATGGCGCGAGCAATCGGAGGGCTGGAGGGGCAGCTGACGGCCACCATCCACCTCGACCCCGAAGATGAGCCAACCGCCTCCCGGATACTGCCCCTGCTCCAGGGAAAAGCCGGACGGATCCTTGCCAATGGATGGCCAACAGGCGTGGAAGTGACTTGGGCGATGGTTCATGGCGGGCCCTTTCCGGCAACCACAGACGGACGCTCCACCTCCGTCGGCACCCTGGCCATGGCGCGCTTCCTGCGGCCGGTCTGCTATCAGGACATTCCCGACGATCTGCTGCCTGTACCGGTGAAGCATGACAACCCATGGAAACTTCCTCGCCGGATCAATGGCGAAAGAGAGTCCGCATGATCCGTTCACTCATACAATATGCCGATAACGCCGGACGCGGCGTCGCCGCTTTGGACGCACAGGGCGACGCTCACCAACTGGTGGGCGTCTCATCCATTCGCGACCTCGCTCTCGACGCTATCGAAAGGGGCAAGACGCTGCTGGAGCGGGCCAATGCCTTGCGTGGGAGCCGAATTTCGCTGCAAGGCGTCAGACTTCTGGCCCCGATCGACCACCCGGATCCAGCGCATCTGCTGATCAGCGGGACTGGTCTCACCCATCTGGGTTCCGCCGAAGGCCGCGACAAAATGCACAAAGCGGCTGCCGCAGGGCATGCCACCGACAGCATGCGCATGTTCCTGATGGGCGAAGAGGGCGGTAAGCCCGGCGACGGCCAGGAAGGAGTGCAGCCGGAATGGTTCTACAAGGGCGACGGATCGATTCTGGTATCGCCGGACGCTCCCCTCACCATGCCGCACTTCGCCGGTGATGGAGGCGAAGAGCCTGAGATTGCAGGCATCTATTTGAACGGCCCGGACGGCACGCCCTTTCGTCTCGGCTTTTCCCTCGGCAATGAATTTTCAGATCATGTGACCGAAAGAGTCAATTATCTATGGCTCGCGCATAGCAAGCTACGGCAGGCGGCCTTGGGACCGGAATTGCTGCTGGGCGACTTGCCTGCCGATGTTCGTGGCGTCAGCCGCATCTTGCGAGATGGCGAAACCCTGTGGGAACGGCCATTCCTGTCCGGTGAAGCCAACATGTCGCACAGCATCCACAATCTTGAACATCATCATTTCAAATATGCGCAGTTCCGGCGGCCCGGCGACGTGCATGTGCATTTCTTCGGTACAGCCACCCTCTCCTTCACCGACAAGGTGCAGACGAAGGTCGGAGACTTGTTCGAAGTGGCTGCCGACTGTTTCAGCTTGCCGGTCCGCAATCCGTTGGTCCGGGCAGCGGACCAGGGCATTGCAAGGGTGAAACCGCTGTAAGCGTTCCGATGGCGCTGAACCGAGCGAACGAAAACCGGCGAGCGCCGCCAGCAGGTGAGGACCATGCGGAAGCCGCCTATCAGCATGGCGCGCTTCTTTCCGGTTGCGGTTGCACAGCGCCTAAGGTCGCGGGCAGGTTCCGGCACAGTCACCCCTCAATAACACGCGCGAAACCTGCCACACCCGCATTGACTCCCACTCCCACCGCCGCACGACTGGCCCACTCATCCGAAACAACGGGCTCTGCCGGACCAATCCCTGCAAAGATCGCTTCGATGTTTCGCACGCACAGCGCAACAGCATCATCGGCAAGCATGTACCAGACCTGCTTGGCCTCCCTGCGAGTCTGGACCAGTTCGGCACGGCGCAACTCGCCCAGTTGCTGACTGAGCGCTGGCTGGACAATGCCGGTCAGCTCCGCGATTTCCCCGACATTGCGCTCCCCCCGCAACAAGCATGACAGGATCATCAAACGCTGGGGCTGAGCGAATATCTTGATCTTCTCGACAGCTGCGCTCGCGGCATCGCGATCTTCAAACAGCCCGTTCACGATTGTTGCTCCAACCGGCAGAACCAGTCAGGCGCGGCATCGGCCTGATCGACGGGGGGAAGCAGTAGCGGCTGCCCCTGTGCCCAGCCTTCGGGCGTCAGCCTGTCGGTCTCGTCGACCTGCTGCAAGGCGCAGAGCAATCGCAGCATCTCATTCACCGAACGCCCCACATTATGAGGATAGCAGGTGGTCGCGCGAATGACGCCGTGGGGGTCGATGAAGAAGGTCGATCGCATCGTCATGCTGCTGGTCGCGCCCTCCCCGATCATCCCATAGGCCCGCCCCACGGCCATGCTCGGATCCTCGATGATGGGAAAGCCGATCTCTACATCAAACACTTCCCTGAGCGCGCGCACCCAGGCCAGATGAGCGTAGAGGCTGTCGACCGACAATCCGACCAGCTTGCACCCCAGCGCATCGAACTCCGCCTGCCTGCGCGCCAATGCGGAAAATTCCGTACTGCATACCGGCGTGAAATCGGCAGGATGGGAAAAGAAGATAACCCACTGCCCTCGCAACGCGGAAAGCTGAAAGGGTCCCTGTGTCGAACGCGCCTGAAAATCGGGAGCCATATCGCCGATTCGCAGGGCAGTCGTGGCATCGATCATTCCGTCACTCATGTCCGCGTCCCTGCAAGCAGGCTTACCGGAGGGAAGCCCTTGACGATTTCAGACTATATAATTACATTATTATTGTAAATGATAAATCATGGATCGTCACATGCCCGATGAAATAGTCACGAAAGCCGCACAACAGGTGCTCGCTGCGCGCACGGGCATAGCGGTGATCCAGGCCTTTTTCGACGCGCCCACTTCCACCGTAACCTATGTGGTTCACGACACAGAGACACGGCGCGCCGCGGTCATCGACAGCGTTCTTGCTTATGATCCCGCGTCCGGGCGGACCAGTTTCGACCCCGCCGATCCGATAATCGATTATGTCGGAAATCAGGGATTGACCGTGGACTGGCATCTGGAAACGCATGCCCATGCCGACCATCTGTCCGCCGCGCCCTATCTGCAACAGAAGCTGGGCGGAAAAATCGCAATCGGCAGCCATATTCGCCAGGTGCAAAACAGCTTTGGGCAGCTGTTCAATGCGGGCGCCGAATTCCGGCGTGACGGGTCAGAGTTCGACCATCTCTGGGAAGACGGCGACCTTTTCAACATCGGCAATCTGTCAGTGACCGTGCTTCACGTGCCGGGACACACGCCCGCCTGCGTCGCCTATGTCATCGGCGATGCGGTCTTCGTCGGCGATACGATGTTCATGCCGGACTATGGCACCGCGCGCGCTGACTTCCCCGGCGGCGACGCGCGCCAACTGTTCCGTTCCCTGCGCCGCTTGCTGGAACTGCCGCCCGAAACACGCCTGTTCATGTGTCATGACTATCTGCCGGAAGGCCGTGACCATTATGTCTGGGAAACCACCGTCGCGGAACAACGCCGCGCCAATGTCCACGCCCATGATGGCATCAGCGAAGATGATTTTGTCGCCATGCGCGAAGCCCGCGACCGCACGTTGGACATGCCGCGCCTGATCCTGCCGTCGATCCAGGTAAACATGCGGGCGGGGCATCTGCCGCCGCCTGAAGACAATGGCGTCACTTACCTCAAGATCCCGGTGAACCAGCTATGATCCCCGCCTTCCCTCACGCCCAGCCGGTCGAAGGCCTGATCGGCGGCCTGATGATCGGCATCGCCGCAGCGATCATGCTGCTGGGCCTTGGCCGAATAGCCGGTGTCAGCGGGCTGGTGGCCCGCGCAACAGGCCTGGCCGACAGCGGCGCGCCCCGCAGCATCGCGGCAGCCTTCATGATCGGGCTGCCATTGGGAGCATTGATCCTGTCGCTGCTGTCCGGCGCGGTCCCTGCGCGCTTTCCGGCACTGGGCCTGCTGCTGATCGCGGGACTGATTGTCGGCTTTGGCACAAGGATGGGGTCAGGCTGTACCAGCGGTCACGGCGTCTGCGGCGCTTCCCGCCTTTCGCTCCGCTCGGTTCTCGCGACGGGGCTTTTCATGGCGAGCGGCTTCATCACTGTCGCGGCGCTGCGCCTTGCAGGTGGCTTGTGATCAGGATCACCCTCGCCCTGCTGTCGGGCGCATTGTTCGGGGCTGGCCTCGCATTGTCCGGCATGGCCGACCCGATGCGCGTACGCGCCTTCCTTGACCTGCTGGGACCGTGGGACCCGACGCTCGCCTTTGTCATGGGCGGGGCCATGATTCCGATGGCGCTCGCCTGGATCGTACAAAAACGGCTGGAGCGCCCATTCGCAGGATCGACCTTCAACCTTCCCGAAACGCGCGGCGTCGATTGGAAACTGGCCCTGGGCGCCATCCTGTTCGGTATTGGCTGGGGTCTTGGCGGTCTGTGCCCCGGTCCTGCGGTAGCCAGCCTGGCCCTCGCGCCCCTGTCAGCCGCCCCGTTCGTCCTGGCCATGCTGGTGGGCATGGCGCTGCACCGACTAGTGACGCAAGGGCCCCGAATGATCCCCGGCAGCTACCATGGATAGCCTTCACTACGTGCTTGGCGCCGTGTCGGGCGGACTGGTCGGCTTCGTGCTTGGGCTGGTTGGCGGCGGCGGCTCAATCCTTGCGGTGCCGCTGATGGTATATCTGGTCGGAGTGCCAAGCGCGCACGTCGCGATCGGGACCAGCGCGCTCGCCGTAGCAGCCAATGCCGCCGCCGGACTGGTCAGCCACGCCCGCGCTCATCATGTGAAATGGCGGTGCGGCGGCATCTACGCGGCGGCGGGCATTGTGGGAGCGTTGGCAGGCTCCACCTTCGGCAAGATGGTGGACGGCGACAAGCTGCTGTTCCTGTTCGCCCTGGTGATGCTGCTTGTGGGAGCGTTGATGCTCCGGGGCCGCGCCAATCCTGGCAACCCAAGCGTGGAATGTAACGCTGAAAAGGCACCAAAGGTCGTCGCCTACGGACTGGGTTCAGGCATTTTTTCAGGATTTTTCGGCATTGGCGGCGGCTTTCTGATCGTGCCGGGCCTTGTCGCGTCGACCGGAATGCCGATGCTGATGGCCGTCGGCACATCGCTTGTCGCGGTCACGGCTTTCGGGCTTGCGACCGCTGCCAACTACGCTTTTTCCGGCCTGGTGGACTGGCTTCTGGCGCTGGTCTTCGTCCTCGGCGGCGTCGTGGGCAGCGTTGGCGGAACACGCGCTGCCGAAAGGCTGGGCGAAAGGAGCGGCCGCCTCACCACCGTCTTCGCCGGCCTGATCTTTGTCGTCGCCATCTACATGCTCTGGCGCAGCGCAGCCGCCTTCATGCCGGCCATGGCAAGCTGACCGCATCCCTCCTCAGGATATCGTCAGCACACCCTCGTAAGCGCCATCCTCCAGCGCCCTGCCCGCGCCGGTGGCGACGCAGGTCAGCGGGCTGTCCGCAACCCTCACCGGAAGGCCGGTAACATCCATCAGTGCTTCGTCCAGCCGCCGCAGCAAAGCGCCGCCGCCGGTCAGGGTGATGCCTTCCTCGATAATGTCGGCCGACAGTTCGGGGGCAGTCTGTTCAAGCGCCGTCATGACGGCCATCTTGATCTGGCCGACCGGTTCGGCAAGAGCCTCCGCGATTTCCGTCTCGCTGATCGTCATTTCGGCCGGACGCCCGTTCACCAGGTCGCGGCCCTTCACGATGATGCGCCGTCCTTCGCCATCAGGCACGGTGGCTGCGCCGATTTCACACTTCACCCGTTCGGACGTGGCTTCGCCGATCATAAGGTTGTGGGTCCGGCGGATATGGGACGCAATCGCTTCATCCAGCCGGTCTCCACCGACGCGCGCCGAATTGCTGTAGGCCACCCCGCGCAAGGACAGAACGGCGACTTCGGTCGTGCCGCCGCCAATATCCACGACCATGGCCCCGCGAGGCTCTGTAACGGGCAGGTCCGCTCCGATTGCCGCCGCCATCGGCTCTTCGATCAACTGCACGCGCGCTGCGCCAGCGTTGGATGCGGCATCCCGCAAAGCCCGCCGCTCCACCATGGTGGAGCCTGAAGGCACGCAGACCACGACTTCGTGACGCCGCCCGAACCGGCTGCCGTTCAGGGCCTTGTCGATGAAATGTTTGATCATCTGCTCGGCCACGTCGATATCGGCGATAACCCCGTCGCGCAGCGGCCTGATCGCCTGAATATTCGCGGGCGTCTTGCCCATCATCAGCTTGGCTTCATTGCCGACGACCTTGACCCGGCGAGAGCCCTGGCGCGTTTCTATGGCGATGACGGACGGTTCGTTCAGCACGATGCCGCGATCCCGCACATAGATAACGGTGTTCACGGTGCCAAGGTCGATGGCCATGTCGCAGGCCGACGAAGAAAAGAAGCGGGGAAATTTCATTGAAAATATAAGCAATCTGCTGACGCGAAGGCGGGGAGCCATCCCCTGCAGAAGCACCCGCTCCAGCAGAAGGGATGTGCGATGGTCCGTCCGTTTAGCGCGGCAGGATGAAGCCGCACTCCAACCGCATATAAACCAAAAGCCCCGCTCCACATATATGAGGAGCGGGGCAGTTCGGGTCGCAATGCGGGCAAATGCCTGCATGGGCATTAAGTCATGACCATCTGATGATGACAAGATGGAAACAAATTGATCCAGGTCAAGGCAACAATATTGCCGTGGAATTGCAGAAGCTTGCGCGTCTCATTTTGGAACTGGCTTCATCCTTTTAAAGCTGGCTGCCCAATTCATGGCGTCCGGGTCTATTGCGGACAGGAAATAGCGCCTTACCCTTCAAAATCACGGACAAAGGCGCTATCTGTCGAAGGTGAAGGCGGTTGACGCCTGGGGCCATTGCAAATGACAGACCTGCCACCTCAAGTTGATGACAAAAGTCCCGCCACGGCCGGGCTTCGCACAACCCCTCGTCATGATGATGTTTCGGGCAGGACCGTCGACCATTCATCACCGGCGCGTTGGCGCCTTCTGTCGGCGGAACGGGCCGAAGCAGGCGTCGAACTCCTGTCCCGCTGGGCAGGCCCCGCCACGTTGGCGATCGCAGTCGCAGGCGTAGTTTGGTGGATCATCGACTGACCCCGCGACCTATCGCGCTGATTCGTCTCACATTGGTTAATATTTTGTGTGCATTGCGGCACATGAATTTTCCGTTGGTCGCGCCTGCGGGGCGGAACATCCTCACAACCTAACGGATCATCGGAAAAGATCATCCGGGCGTCCCACCCCCGATTGCCTGCCCCTGACATTTATGGCCTGCTGCTGCGCAACATAAATAAACAAAGCTGCGAATGTCTGATGCACGCGGGCCGACCCTTACAGGCTGGCCATGCCACGACGTTACGACATGAAAAGGGTTGCAGATGTCGAAAATTGATCTGGCGATCGAAGGTTCTCCCAGTCGCCAGCCTGCCACATCCGCTGTTCAGCGAACCGTTCGGCTCTGGCTGTGCCTGTTGCTGTTCGTCGCCGACATGGCGGCGCTGGGGGCGGGCTTTGCCATCGGCCTGCGCGTGGCTGGCGTGCCGCTGGCCGCAGGCGAATTCTGGCACCCCCTGGCCGGGGGCATGGCCGTCTATGGCGCGGTTGCCTTCCATAACCAGGCCTATAATCCGGTCTGCCTTACCCGCATCACCCCATCGCTGCGCAATGCCATCATGGCGTTCGCTGGCACGCTGCTGATTTTCCTGCTGGTCGTATTTTCGCTCAAGGCGACGGGGGACCTGTCACGACTGGGCATCTCCACGGGGATATTGTGCAGCGGCGCGCTGCTGGCGCTCCAACGTCTGCTGATCGTTCAGTCGGTTCGCCGGAACTTCAGCGACAATCTCTTTGCTCAACTGCTGATCATCGACGACGGGGGCATCCCTGACGACGTCACCGGAATGGTGCTGGTCGACGCCGCCGCCGCTGGCATCAGGGCGGACCTTGACGATCCCTATATGTTGCACCGTCTGGGCACGTTGCTGCGCGACTATGACCGGGTCGTCATTTCCTGCCCCGGCGACCGCAAGGCCGACTGGGCGCAGATGCTGAAGGGCGCGAATATCCTCGGCGAAATCATCGTGCCGGAACTTGATCCCATGGCGCCGCTCGCCGTGCGAAATTGTCGTGGCGTCCCGACGCTGGTGGTGGCGCGCGGGCCGCTGAACCTTGCAAACCGTGCAAAGAAACGATTGCTGGACATCGCGATCACCGTGCCGCTGCTGATGGCATTGTCGCCGCTGCTGATCGCCGTCGCCATCGCGATCCGGCTCGATTCCGCCGGGCCGATCTTCTTCAGGCAGGAACGGATCGGCCGGGGCAACCGCCTCTTCCACATCCTCAAATTCCGCAGCATGCGGGTCGAACGCTGCGATGCTGCCGGGGCGGCCTCCACCCAGCGCGACGACGACCGCATCACACGGGTCGGCGCATTCATCCGCAAGACCAGCATCGATGAACTGCCCCAGATGATCAACGTGCTGCTGGGGGAAATGAGCCTGGTCGGACCTCGTCCCCACGCCCTTGGCTCCACGGCGGAAGAACAGCTTTTCTGGCAGGTCGACCGCCAATATTGGCACCGCCACGCGCTCAAGCCCGGCATCACCGGTCTGGCCCAGATCCGCGGTTTTCGCGGAGCGACTGAAACCCGCCGCGACATATTGAACCGCGTCGAAGCGGACCTTGAATATCTCCACGGCTGGAGCCTGATGCGCGACATCGGCATTCTGATCGGCACGTTCAACGTGCTGGTGCATCGCAACGCCTACTGACCCGGTCGGTGGGCGTTTGAGCAACACCCCCCGATTTTGCGACGAGATGCGGTCGTTTCCAACGTCGCGGTAACTGTTTGTTAGGCACGAAATCCGATATGTCCGTCATCACGAACAGGCGGACATCGAAACGTGGCGAACGATTTTGCAACGGTTACCGTGGCGCAACCTTCTCAGGCCCGACCCCAGGCGGGGGGCACTGTCATCGCGCCCCCACTTCCCGCTGCGTCTTTTGCAGATCGCGCCGATCGCGGCGTCGAACTGCTGTCCCGATGGGCGGGCATCCTGACATTCGCCGGAGTCGTGGCGGGGATCATCTACCTCATCCTCTGACCAAAAAAGCGCTATTTAGCTTGCTCCCAGATTAACGAAAAACGGCCTTTCAAAGGCGGTCGCAAAACACCGCTTTTGCGACCAACTGAGCCGTTGGATTGTCGCGACCAACCGCATCCACGGTGGTTCGTTTTGTCAGAAAATGCGACTAGCATGACCTGAGTTGCTGCAATGCAATAAAGGGTCTGCGTTTGATTAATCCTGTAATTCCGCGTTTTCGGAAGCGCTTTTTTGCGCCTGCAAAACAATCATTTACCTCGCATGGGTCCGCAGCAGCGGTGCTTGCCGGGTGCATGATTGCTGCAGGCACGCCCACAATATTGTGCGCACAAACTACCAACGTGAACATCAACGATCTTGACGATGAAAGCCGGGTCAAGACGATGGGGCTGACCGCCACGGCTGGTCTCGACCTGCTCTATGACGACAATGTGTATCGGGTCGATGATCGGGTGGAGGATCCGACCGATGATCTGATCGTGACGCCCTGGGTCGAACTTACCTATGGCAAGCCCATCGGTCGGCACGACCTGCTGCTGCGCGGACGTGTAGGCTATGATCGTTTCATTTCCGAAGGACAGCGCAGCAAGCTCAGGATCGATACGGAAGCCAAGGCGGTTATCCGTTTCGGCGCCACCTGTTCCGTCACGCCGCTGGCGTCATACCGGCAACAGCGCGCCGACTATGGCGACCTGAACCAGCAGACAGAAAATCTGCAACGCTTCACCACCTTTGGCGCCGACCTGAATTGCGAACGACCGGGCCTGTTCCCCGTGGCCAGCTACCGGCGGGACATGACCCGCAATGCCGATGCGTTCGACTTCGCCGACCAGACAAGCGACAGCTTCATGGGCGGCGTCGGCTATCATAAACCCAGCCTCGGCACGTTCACCGCCTTTTACGAACGGGTGAATAGCGACCGGCGGACCTTGGGGGTCGAAAACCGGATCAATAGCTGGGGGTTGAAATTCCAGCGTTCCGTATCCCCCATCACCCAGATCGACGCCGAACTGCGCTGGCTGGACGTCGCCAGCGACTCCGCCGCCGTCGGCAGCTATGACGGCTTGGGCTGGGACGTCAGCCTGTCGAGCAGCGTCGTGCCCCGCCTGAAACTGACGGCCACGACAAAGCGGGACGTCGTCAATGACAGCCTGATCGCCAGCGGCTTCGCCATCCGCACCCGCCACCGGGTGGAAGGACAATTCGCTATTTCCGAACTCACCTCGGCCGGGCTTTATGCCGAATGGGAAAGGCGCAAATTCCGTCAGGACGCCGCCCTGCGCCCCTTTTCGATCACGGCAGACCGCAACCGGCGTTTTGGCGGCACATTGAAACGCAGATTGTCCGACCGCGCCGACGTGGTGCTCGACGCCCAACATTATGTGCGTCGCACCGACACCAGCGTCGCAAATTTCAGCGGCACGCAAGTGACGCTGGGCGCGGCGCTCCGATTTTGACCTCGAACATGAAGGAGCTTGAGCTGTGAAAGCTGAAACTCTCCTCAAATGCCTGTCGACCGGCCTCGCTTTTTCGGCGTGTCTGGGCGCCTATGCACAAACCGCGCCGACCACCGCTCCTCCCCCGGCGGCGGTGGACACAGGTTACCTGCTTGGTCCCGACGATGAGGTAAAGATCGCCATCTTCGGCCAACCGGATCTGTCCTCCACCACCCGGATCAAGGCGGACGGCACTGTCACCCTCGCCCTGATCGGCCCGATTTCAGCGCGCGGCAAAACCACGGCAGAGCTCGCTCAGGCGATCGCGTCCAGCTATGCGGCGGGCGGCTATCTCACCAGCCCCTCGGTCAATGTAGAGGTCAGCAACTTCGTCAGCCGCTTCGTCACCGTGCTGGGCAATGTGCCGCAGGCGGGCAACTATCCGCTCGACCGCAACTATACGGTCGCATCCATGCTGGCAAAGGCGGGGGGATCGACCACGGCGGGCGCGAATGCGGTCGTGCTGACCCCCGCCGACGGCAGCGGCCCTGTCCGCATCTCGCTGGCCGACATGACAGCGGGCGCCAATCGCATGCTTAAACCCGGCGACATCCTGTTCGTGCCGCCTGCCGAAAAAATCTACGTCTACGGCCAGGTGCAGGACCCCGGCGCCTTTTCCTACGCGCCGGGGCAAAGCTTCCGGCAGGCGCTGGCGCTCGCTGGCGGCCCGACGCTCGCCGGATCGACAAAGCGCATCAAGGTCCGTCGGGAGGGCAAGGAAATCCAGGCCGATCTGGACGATCCCGTCCGGCCCGAAGACGTTCTCATCATCCGGGAGAAGCTGTTTTGACCGCAATCGATCAAGGCTTCGTGCAGGACCGGCCCAGCGGCATGCTGGACTGGCTCCTGTCCTTCCGCCGCACCATGGCGCGCGCCGACGATGGCGTCACCGCGTCGCGGGCAGCCCCGGCGGCCCCATCGCCATTGCTGCTGGACACGCCCGTCCAGCCGGGATTCCGCCCCGCCCCGCAGCAGGTGCAGGACGACGATCCGCGCCCGCTGTCGATGGGGGCGATGGCCGCGCCGATCAAGCCGATCAGCCTGCGCCGCGATTCCATCTACAACGCCTTCAACACGGCCATGCCGGTGTCCGACCGCCACGGCCTGGCCGGGCGCAACAGCGAACTGGAACGTCTGGTCGAAGCCATCGTGGTTCAGCGCAAACATGCCGTCATCTTCGGCACGCGCGGGTCGGGCAAGACTTCGCTCGCGCGGGTGTTCGGCGACCTGGCCGACGAAGCAGGATGCATCGCGCTATATGGATCGGCCAGCGGCGACGCCGACTTCGACTCGCTCTTCCGTCCTTTCCTGACCGAACTGCCGATGAGCGCGGCGGGGCAGGAACGCGCGCGAAAGCTGATGAACGAACCGCTGGACGTGACCCGTCTGGCGGCGTTGCTGGTGGAGGATGTGCGGCAACGATCCATCCTGATCCTGGACGAATATGACCGGGTGCGGTCGGACGAAGCGAAATCCGACGTGGCGACCCTGCTCAAATTGCTGACCGACATTCATTCGCCGGTTCAGGTCGTGCTGGTCGGCATCGCCGGAGACGTGGACGGACTGATCGCGGCGCACCCGTCCCTGCGCAGGCACATCGCCCCGCAGCGCGTCGCTGCCATTCCGAAGCCGGAACTGGAACGGCTGCTGCTGAGCTGCGCTGAAAACGCCCGGCTTCAACTCGATCCCGACGCGCTTGATGCGCTGGCCGGGGCAGCGATGGGTTCGCCCTATCACGCCCGCCTGTTCGGCATGCAGGCCGCCCTGATCACCGAAGCGGGCGGGCGCGATCGCATGACGCTGTCCGACGTTGACCAGGGCCTTGCCTGCGCGCTGGAAGACTGGGCGGAGATGAGCGGCGCGACCCACGCCCTGTTCCGCCGCATCCTGTGGGACGCCACCACCAGCCGCCGCATGATCGCTCTGGCGGGTGTTGCGGCGTCGCAAATGTCGACCATCTCCTTCGACCGGCTCGTCCGCCTTGGCGACGAAGTGCTGGGCGGCGGATCGATCAACGAAGGGCTCGCGGCCGACGCCATGCGGCGGCTGGAACCCGCGCTGACGCCGATGCCGGGTGGAGAGCTGTTCATGTTCGAAGATACGCTGGCCCCGCAATTCCTGCTGCTGATGGCCAAGCAGCCCGTGTCAGCGGCGCCCCCGCCGCCGACCCCGACAGAGGAAATGCGCGCCATGCTCAAGGGAGTGGACGGGCTATGACCATGAACCCCATGGACCTGTTGTCGGCGGTGCAGGCGCGCTGGCGCACGGCGCTGCTGCTGGGCGGCGCGCTGTTCCTGGTCGTCGCCATCTTCGCCTTTCTACAACCCCGCCAATATGCCGCGACATCGTCGTTGCTGATGGACCTGTCGCAAACCGATCCGACCGATTCCAACGCACAACAGGGCGCGCGCGTCGATGTGGACAGCATCCTTGGCACGCAGACCGACGTCATCCGGTCGGCCAAGGTGATCAACGCCGTTGCGAAGGAAGCGGGCTTCGTCGATGCCCTGCCCAAGGATATTTCCCCCGCCGCGCGGCTGCAGCAAGCGGCGGATCGCGTCCGTGCTGGCCTGACCGTCACGACCGGGCGCCAGAGCAATGTCCTGCAACTGCAATATATGGATGCCGACCCTGCAATCGCGGCAAAGGTCGCGAACCTGACGGCGCAGATCTACATGCGCGAACAGGTCGAACTGCGCGCCTCCCCCGCCCGCGGATCGGCCAAATGGTTCGACGAACAGACCAAGGAAGTGCGCCATCGCTATGAAATGGCGCAAAAACGCCTGTCCGATTTTCAGCGTGCGCATGACATCATCGGCATCAACCGCATGGATCTAGAAGCCGAAAAGCTGAAGAACATGTCCTATCAACTGACGCAGGCGCAGGCCGAAGCGGCAGCCGCCCGGTCAAAAGCGGGAGCGGGTTCGGTGTCCGACATCGAAGGATCGCTGATCGTCCAGAACCTGCAGGAACAGGTGGCGACTCAATCGGCGAAGGTGTCCGAACTTTCCAAGACGCTCGGTCCCAATCACCCGACCATGGCTGCGGCCAGCGCGCAATTGTCCGAACTTCAGGCAAAGCTGGGTTCCGCCAGGGCCAGCCAAGCCGGAGCCGTCAGCGCCAACAGCCGCGCCGCCACCCGCCGGGAAGGCGACCTGCGTTCGAACATGTCCGGCCAGGAAGATCGCATGATCCGCATGTCCGACGTGCAGGACCAGTTGATGGTCATGCAGCGGGACGTGGACGCCGCCCGGCAAACCTATGACACGGTGCGCCAGCGCTTCAACGAAGCCACGCTGAAAAGCCAGATTTCGCAGCCCAATGCCAGCCTGCTGGACAAGGCGTCTGTGCCCCTGCTTCCAGCCAAGCCCAACCTGATGTTGTGGCTGGTCGCGGGTGCCGCCCTGGGCCTGATCGGCGGCATCACCACGGTCGTCATGGCCGAAATCCTGCGCCCCCGCGTCCGCTCCGCCGCTGGCGTGGCCCGCGCGACGCAAGTCGACGTCATCACCGAACTAAAGCCGATCCCTGCGCGGAACGGCTGGCTCTTCAAACAGCAGGAGGCCGCATGAGACTGCGTTCTACGGCAGGTGCCCCAGCCCATATGATGCCAGGGGGCGGCGGCGCGCTGCGCCCCCGTGCCAGGGACCATCAAAGTTTTGCGAAACTGGCGGTCGACAACGGTTTCCTCGCGGAATCGGACGTCAACCGCGTCGATGCGCACGCCCGGTCGCAGGGGCTGCCATTCCATGAAGCGGCCGTTGACCTTGGCCTGCTGGACGATGACGCCGCCGGACTGCTGGCGGCTTTGCAGGGCGGCTTTGCCCTTCTGCCGGAAGGGGATGAGCGGATAGACCCGCTGGTCGTCGCCGCCTTCGATCCCGCCAGCCCCTATGCGGCCAAGGTGCGGACCGTCCGTGCAAAAATGCGCGCGGTGGCAAAGTCAGGCGATCCATCGTCCCTCCGCCTCGCGGTGCTGTCGATCGATGCAGGCGAAGAGGCGGCGATCATGGCCGCGAACCTCGCCGTTGTGCTGGCGCAGATGGATGGCCCGACAATGTTGATCGACGTCGATATGGGCACGCCCCGTCTCGACCGGCTGTTCCGGGTCGCGAACAAGGCGGGCCTGGCCGAACAGCTGATGGGCAGCGCAGCCCTTCTCCCTGCGGCCCGCACGGCCATCGACCGCCTCTGGCTGATGACCGCCGGACGCGCTTCGGGCAGCGCCACCAGCCTGATCACTCGTGGCCCGCTGGCCGAAACCGCCAATGGCTGGGGCCTTCGGGACACGTCGATGCTGTTCTACCTCGCCGAACGCAAGGGCGACCAGACCCCCTTCGGCAGCATCCTTGCCGGGTTCGACGCTGCTGTCATCGTGGCGCGGCGGGGCGACACGGCGATCGCGGATATGCGGCGGATCATCGACGATCTTGACCGGCAGGGCGTTCCCATCGCAGGCACGGTCATCGCATGAGCGCCGAACACGCGCTGCATCAGCCCTTTCCTCCGGTCGAACAGGAAAAGCGGGCGATGGTGGGCGGCATTGCCGTGTCCACCCTGTCCCTAGACGCACTCATCAACAAGATGGTGCGCGACGCCCCGCTGCGCCGGATGTTGAAACAGCCTGCTTTGCTGGTGTTCGACTGCAATGGACAGGGCCTTTCCATGAACGCCACTGATGCTGGCTTCCGGGACGACCTGGCCCAGGCGGACCTGATCCATGCCGACGGGCAGATCATCGTCACCGCGTCACGCTGGTTCAGTCAGACGCCGATTGCCGACCGGTCCAGCACGACCGACATGTTCATCGACAGCCTGCCTCTCGCCGCCGAACATGGCGTCAGCTACTATCTGCTGGGTGGCGAGGATCAGGTGAATGCCGAATGCGCGCGCCGGATCTGCCAATCCACGCCCGGCCTCAAACTGGCGGGCCGCCGCGATGGCTTCTGGACGGCGGAACAAGAAGATGCGGTGATCGATCAGATCAACGCAGCCGCGCCCGACGTGCTGTGGGTCGGCACCGGCAAACCGCGTGAGCAGGCCTTTTGCGTGCGCAACCGCGACCGGATCAAGGCCGGGTGGATCGTCACCTGTGGCGGCCTCTACAATTATGTGACCGGCGATTATCCCCGCGCGCCGATGTGGATGCAAAAGGCCGGGCTGGAATGGCTGCACCGCATGGTGACCCGTCCGCGCCAGCTCGCCTGGCGCTACATCACCACCAATCCGCACGCGCTGTGGCTGATCTGGAAACATCGCCGTGCCTGAAACGCAGCTGGCCGAACAACATGGGGCTACGGGCCGCATCAGGACCCTTGGCAGCCTGTTCGGCCGCTTTGGCCTTGCCAGCCTGTCGTCCGCCATCGTGTCGGTCAGCCACCTGGCCGTGCAGCTGTTTTCGATCCATCATCTCGGCACGGCGGCCATCGGCACGCTCGCTTTCCTGCTGGTCATCATCCAGTTCGGATATGGCCTGTCGAACGCGCTGGTTTCGACCCCCTACACCATCGCGGTCAACCAGACAGATGAGGCGGATCGCGCCGGTTTCGATTTCTTCTTTCCCGTGAACCTGATTCTGTCGATCAGCCAGGGGCTGATCTGCGCGGCCATCGCCTGGGTGACGGCGTCCCCATTGGCGGCGCTGATGTTCGGACTGGCAGGCACATTGTCGCTCATCCGCTGGTTCGGGCGGTCCAATGCCTATGCCCATCATGCCCCCGCCCATGCGGCGCGATCCGACCTCGCCTATGCCGGGACAATCGTCGCGGGCCTGCTGATCGCCAGCCGAACCGGCGCGGACATCAGCGTGATCGGCGCCATGCTGGTGATCGCCAGCCTCGCCGGACTGCTGCCCTTTGGCCTTGCCTATCTGCGCCGCCATGCCGCGATGGGGCCGGGCCGGGCGCTCAGCGCCTATCGCCCGATATGGCGGGACCAGTCGGCATGGACGCTGGTCGGCGTACTGTCGACCGAAGCGACATCCAATTCCCACAGCTATATCGTGACGCTGCTGGCTGGCCCCGCTGCCTTCGCACCGGTGGCCGTGGGGATGCTGTTCTTCCGCCCGGTCAATGTCTGCATCACCGCCCTTACCCAGCTGGAACGGCCACGCATGACCCGCGCCGTGGCGAATGGGGACCATGGCGCGGCGATCAAGGCGGAACGCATTTTCATGGGCGCGTTGGTCTTTCTATGGCTCGCCACCTGCGTCCTTGCGGCGGTCGTACTCTACGGCTTTCCCGGCCTGATCCTCAAACCCACGCTTGATCACGGGCTGGTCGCGACCGCCGTAATGCTGTGCGCTCTGCTCAGCCTGGTCCAGTGCATCCAGACGCCGATGAGCGTCCTGACACAGGCCCGGCGCGCCTTTCGCCCACTCGCCACGCAAAGCCTGCGCAGTTGCGGCGTCGGCATCGTGGCTGTCACCCTGCTCACCCTCGCCGTCGCGCCGATCTTCTCCATTGCGGGCGTCGTCCTGTCGCAACTGGTGATGATGCTGGGCATCTGGAGCCTCGACCGCAAATGGCGGCGCGAACATATGGCGAAGGGCTGACCCATGGCCTCCACCTGGCATCGCACCGGTCACGCGCCGCCGCCGCCCGCCGCTTCCGCCGTCGGGCAGGACAGCCGGATCACGCTGGTCGCGCAGATTTTCTACTTCGTCTTCCTGATGATGGTCTTCATCGGCCAGCAACCCTTTGCGTCGCGTACCCAGGATGAACTGGTCGCCATGGCGCAGGATAATGACGGGTCCGACCTGTTCAAACAGGCGCTGTTCATCGGCTTCGCGCTGCTGCTGACCTTCGTGCAGATCCTGCGCAAACATCCTGTGAAATACAGATTTTCCTTCTGGCCGCTGGCGATCATGCTGGCCTGGTTTCTGGTCACATGCAGCTGGGGCGTCGACCCGTTCGTGTCCTTCAAGCGCGTGATGCAGCAGCTGATCGTGATCTACATCACCTTCTGCGCGCTGGCGCTGATGGGGCCTGATCGACTGTTCGCGGCGCTGCGGTCGGCATTGATTGTCTCACTGCTCATCTGCTGGATATCGCTGCCGCTGACATCATCGGCCTTCCATCCGCCGACCGAAAGCGACAAGGCATTGATCGGCGCATGGCGCGGATTTTTCTTTCATAAAAATATCGCGGGCGCGGTCATGGCGCTGACCTTCATCGTGTGCGGCAACGCCTGGATCGACAAGCGCAAATGGTATTACGGCCTGTTCGCGCTGATGGCGTTCGTCTTCGTGATCGGGACGAAAAGCAAGACATCGCTGGCGCTATGCTTCGGCATGCTGGCGATCAGCAACATCTATCGCGCGCTCAGCGACAATACCCAGAAACGATCGATCCTGCTGCTGTTGCTGGGATTTGGCATGGTCGGCTTTCTCGCCCTCTACATCGCCTATCAGCCGATGGTGGAAAGGCTGTTTGCCGATCCGACATCCTTCACCGGGCGCGTATCCATCTGGCAGGTGGTGTTCGACTATCTGGGCGACCATCCATTTCTGGGCGCGGGCTTTGGCGGCTTCTGGCAGGTCGGCACCCATTCCCCCGCCCATGATTATCTGAACCAGCAATTCCAGATGCTGACCGCCCATTCGCACAATGGCTATCTGGAAATACTGGTAACCACCGGCCCCCTTGGGCTGGTCATGCTTTTACTGTCCTTCATCGCCCTGCCCGCCTGGTGGTTCCTCAGCGGCGCGACGCGGGAGAACCAGCATCTCATGGTCCCCGCCTTCGCCGTATGGACCTTCGTCCTCTACCAGAATCTGCTCGAAACCTCCTTCTTCGACAAGGACCGGCAGGTCTGGGTGATCTTCCTCGCCGCCATCGCGACCGCTCACGCGACCTTCAAGGCAAAGCCGCGTCCCCAGTGGAACAGGCGGCAGTCCCTTCCCTCGACGGAGCCGACCCATGGCTAGGATCATCATCTGCATCCCCACCTGCAACCGACCGCAGGGGCTTGAACGCACGCTGCTGTCCATCGCCGCGCTCGACACGCGCCATCAGTTGGAAGTGCTGGTTGCCGACAATGACGCGACGCAAAGCGCGGGCTTGGCCGTGGTCGAACGCCTCGCGTCGCAGGGCTATCGCTGGCCGATCGAAGCGCTGCTCGTCACCGAACGCGGCATCCCGATCGTGCGCAACCGGCTGGTCGAAACAGCCCTGGCGCGCGCCGGCGTCACCCATGTCGCGATGCTCGACGACGACGAAGCAGCGTCCAAGGGCTGGATCGACGCCATGGTCCGGGCCGCCGACCGCTGGAACGCGGATGTCGTGGGCGGGGCGGTGCTGCGGGAAATCGACAGCCATGTCGCGCCATGGGCGGCCAGCCATCCCTTGCTGCAACCCAAACGGCGCGGCCAGTCCGGCCCCGTCACGCTGGTCGACAGCACCGCCAATGTCCTGATCGCCGCATCCTCCCTTCGCGCCATGGGCCCCCGCCCCTTCGATGAGCGCATGGCGCTGACCGGCGGTTCGGACAAGCAGCTCTTCACCCGCATGGCCCGCGGCGGATGCCGCTTTGCCTGGGCCGAAGACGCACTTGTGACCGAACTCATCCCCGCCAGCCGCGTCACGGCCAAATGGCTGCTGATGCGTGGCTATCGGCTGGGCATGACCGACATGATCGTCGAACGTTTCCACCGGGGTCGCCTGCGCACCTTCGCCAGCGAAGCCCCCCGCATCCTTGCCGGCGTCCTTGTCGGCACGCTGGGCGCGGCGGCGACGTTCGACCGGGGCCAAAGGCTGGTCCGCCTGGGCAAACTCTATCGCGCGGCTGGCAAGATCGCTGGCCTCGCCGGTATCCATTATGAAGAATATCGAAAGGTGCACGGCGCATGACGAATGCAGCCCCCTTCTTTTCCGTGGTCATCCCGCTCTACAACCGGGCGGCCATCGTGGGACAAACGATCCGGTCCGTGCGGGCGCAGGACTGGCAGGATTATGAAATCCTGATCGTGGACGACGGTTCGCACGACAATCCCGCGCCCATCGTCGCAGCCTTTGGCGACCCCCGCCTGCGCTATATCCGCCAGGACAATGCGGGCGGCGGCGCAGCGCGCAATCGCGGCATAGAGGAAGCGCGCGGCCGCTACATCGCCTTCCTCGATTCCGACGACCTGTTCCTGCCGGGCAAGCTGTCGATCATGGCGGACGCGCTGAGCCGCGACGATGGCAAGACCGTCCTCTATTCGCGGATGAAGGTCGATCGCGGCGTCGACCGTTACTGGATCAGGCCCGAACGGGGCATCCGCGATGACGAGGATGTGGGCGAATATCTGTTCTGCGCCAACCAGTTCATGCAAACGTCCACCATGGTCGTCCCCGCCAACCTCGCCCGCCAAGTGCTGTTCGACCCAGCGCTGAAAAAGGGGCAGGACCTGGACTTTTGCGTCCGCCTGCAGGGCGCGGGCGCGCGCTTTCGCATGATCGACCAGCCTCTGACCATCTGGCTGGACGCCAGCGAAGCCGGGCGGACATCCTATGTCCGTGGCTATGAAACCTCGCTCGACTGGCTCAATCGCTGCGGCCATATGCTGACGGGTCGAGCCAGGCGGGGCTATCGCGCCACGGTGCTGGCCTACCACATGGCGCCGGTCCGCCCCGCGCTCGCGCTGCGCGACCTCATCATCGGCATGCTGGCCGGGGGAGTCCCGCCCAGGGTCGTCGCCCGGCAAGTGCTGCGATCCTATCTGCCAAAGCCGCTCTACCGGTCGCTGGTCAACCGGTTCGTGCTGCGTTTTGGCAAGGCGGAAGCAGCCCATGGCGCAGGACGGTCGTGATGACCGCGTGGCAACCCCCATCCGCGCTTCAGGCGGGCGTCGCCCAGCCGCTCTTTTCAGTGGTCATCCCGACCTATCAAAGGCGCGATGCAGTGGTCGCCGCCGTCATGTCCGCCCTGGATCAGAGCATCGCCGTGATCGAAGTGATCGTCGTCGTGGACGGGTCGACCGACGGCACCGAAATCGCGCTGGGCGCGATCAACGACCCACGGCTGACGGTCGTGGTCCAACCCAATCGCGGCGCGGCGGCGGCCCGCAATACCGGCATCGACCATGCCAGGGGACGCTATGTCGCCTTCCTCGACTGCGACGATCGTTTCCTGCCCCATCACCTCGCCGACCTGCTGCCCCTGCTGGAGGATGGCGATCATGTCGTCGCCTATGGCCAGGTGCTCGCCGATCGCGGAGCCGGACGCAATTTCCTGAAACCTCCCCGCGCCATCGGCCAGGGGGAACGGCTCGACAAATATCTGATGTGCGACCGCGGCTTCATCCAGACCAGCAGCGTCGCGCTCAGCCGCCCGCTCGCCGAAAAAATACGTTATCGGGAAGATGTGAAGTTCGGCGACGACACCGACTTTGCCCTGCGCCTGTCGCTCGCCGGGGCGCAATTTCGCATGACAGACCGGCCCGGCACGATCTGGACCGACCGTCAGGCGGGCGACCGGCTGTCGCAGGTGCGCGGCAATATCGGCAGCCTCCGGTGGCTCGCCGACCTGCGCCCCCATATCTCGGCGCGCGCCTTTTCCGGCTATATGGGCTGGCACGCCGCCAAAAGCATCTGGCCCACCCAACCCAGCCGCGCGCTGGGCTATTATCTGGCCGCCTTGCTGCGCGGCGCTTACGGCCCGCGCCTTGCCGGAGCGGTGCTGATGCAGATCGTGCTGCCCGACGCCCTTTACCGCAGGATTTGCGATCGCTGGATCGATTTCATCCGGCTGCTGGTCGGGCAAAGGCAAGTGCTATGAAGCGGCGCGATTTCCTGGGCGCCGCCGCCGCGCTCGCCGCCTGCTCTCCCCTGCCGCCCAGCGTCGCACGCGTCGCATCGCGGGAAGGACTGGCGGCACATGCCCGGCGGTCGGGTCGCCATTTCGGCCTGGCCGTGAAATCGCGACTGCTGCGGGAAGACCGGTCCTACCGGACGACCGCCGCGCGCGAATGCAACATATTGGTTCAGGAATATGAGCTGAAACGCGGCACGACGGAACCAAAGCCCGGCAAATATGACTTCAGCGGCGCAGACCAGATCATCGACTTCGCGCAGGCGCATGACATGCGCGCGCGCGGCCACACGCTGGTCTGGTACGCCGCCAATCCGCCATGGCTGGAACCGGCGGTAAAACAGGCCAGCCAGAAAGACCAAAAACGGCTGATGACCAGCTACATCGACGTCGCCATGCGTCGCTATGCCGGGCGTATTTCCGAATGGGACGTCGTCAACGAAACGCTGGAACCCAATCAGGGCCGCGCCGACGGCATGCGCGCGGACAATCTGTGGATGAAGGCGATGGGCGAACATCATATCGACCTGGCCTTTCACCATGCCCGCAAGACTGATCCGACCGCCACGCTATATCTGGGCGACTATGGGCTGGAACATGACTCGCCCCGCTGCGAACGACGGCGGACGGCAATGTTGAAACTGCTCGACCGTCTGATGGGCCGGGGCGTCCCTGTCGACGCCATCGGCATCCAGGGACATCTGAAACCCTATAAAGAACCGTTCAACCAGCGCCAATTTGCCGATTTCCTACAGAAATTGAGCGGATACGGCCTGAAATTGGCTGTGACCGAATTCGACATTGCCGACCGGGGCGGACCACCCAACCCGGAAAAGCGGGACCGCGAAGTCGCCTCCATCGCCAAGGCATTTCTGGATGTCGCGCTGGACAATCCCGCCACCCAGTCGCTGCTCTGCTGGGGCGTGTCCGACCGCGATTCATGGTTGTCCAGATATCCCGACTATAAATGGCCCGACGGGCAATTGTCTCGTGGCCTTCCGTTCGACGGCGACATGGCGCGCAAGCCTTTCTGGGACGCCATCGCCGCCGCGTTCGACGCTGCTCCTCCAGCAAATGGGGGCGCAGCATGAGGATTTCGTCCCTCACCGGCCTGCGCGGCATCGCGGCCGTATCCGTCCTGCTTTACCATATCCCGCACAACCCGGCCTTCGCGCAGTTCGCGATCCCGCTATTTTCGCGCGCCTATCTGGCCGTGGACCTGTTCTTCATCCTCAGCGGCTTTGTCATTTCGTTCGGCTATCATGACCGGGTGGTCAGGCATCTCGGAACGAAGAGCTATGTCGACTTCCTGTTCAATCGCATGGCGCGGGTGTGGCCGCTTCACCTGATCGTGACCCTGGTCTTTGCGGCGCGGATCATCCTCAACGTGTCGGGCAGCCAGTCGATCGAACTCACGTCCGCCAATATCCTCACAAACCTCGCAATGGTGCAAAGTTGGGGATGGGGTACGCAGCCGATTGCTGGGAACAGTTGGTCCGTCAGCACCGAACTGGCCGCCTATCTTCTTTACCCGCTCATCGCCCTGATCGCCTTTTCACGATGGGCCTTGGCGCAGGCGGCGGTCTGCGTGGGCCTGTTGTTGCTGGTCGCCACGTCCGGGCTTGGGTCCAGCGGGCCGATGGACGTCAACAACTCGGACAGCATACTCACGCTGCTGCGTTGTCTGGCGGGCTTCTCGCTCGGCGTGCTGACATATCGTTGCGCAAACCAACCATGGTGCAGGCGCATTCTGGATCGCACGGGCGGCTTTGCCATCACCTGCGCGCTGATCGCGGGCGCGCTGCTGTTGCCCGGCGCGGATTTGCTCGTCGTCTGCCTCATGCCCGCACTGGTGCTCAGCTGCTATTATGACGGGTCTGCCGCGCGCGCGATCATGGCAAACCCCGTCAGCTTCCACCTGGGATTGATCAGCTATTCCATTTACCTGTGGCACCCGCTGGTGCGCGATGTCGCGGCGCGCGCCATGGCCGTGGCGCATCGTCATAATATCACCGGCATGGACTGGCTCTTCGTCGCTGGCATGCTGGTCGCCACCTGGCTGCTGTGCTGGGCAAGCTATCTGCTGGTCGAAGTCCGGGGGCATCAATTCATCAAATGGCTGCAAAGCGGCAGGCCGCAACGCCCCTCCGTGGTGGAGGCGACGGCCCCGTGACCGTTGGCAAGGCGATATGGATCGCCATACCGACATTCAGGCGGCCGGTTGAACTACGCCATCTGCTCGACAGTCTGGCCAAGCAGGTCCAGCGCCATGACGTCATGCTGCTGGTCGCCGACAATGACGGCACCGCGCAGGAAGGGGCCGCCGTAGTGCAGACGTTGCGCGACACAGGCTATCCCTTGCCCCTTACCCTTCTGCCCGTGCCCCAGCCGGGCCTGTGCGCCGTGCGGAACGCCATCTTCGCGACGGCGATGGCCGATCCGGCAATGCGCTTCATCGCCATGATCGACGACGACGAATGGCCGCAACCCGGCTGGCTGGACGCGCTGCTTTCCTGTCAGGAACGCGTGGGCGCTGATGTCGTCGCCGGACCGGTCGACTGCCATTTCCAAGGGCGGCCACCCCGCTGGGCGCGCGAAACGCTGGTGTTCAGGCCGGAACAGCGCGCCTGGGGAGCGACCGGCATGCTGTGGGCCAGCAATAACCTGCTCGTCAGCCGCAAGGCGCTCACCATGGTCGAACGACCATGGTTCGATCCCCGTTTCAACCACAGCGGCGGGGAAGACCTGGATTTCCTCGTCCGCCTCCACGCGGCTAGCGCGCGTTTCGGCTGGGCGCCTGACGCACGTGTCAATGAATGGGTGCCGCCGGATCGCGCGCGCCTGTCCTGGGTGCTCAAACGCATGTGGCGGATCGGCTTTACCGAAACGCTTGCCCGTCGGAAACAAAGGCCGGGGGTCGCGGGCCGCGCCCGCCTGCTGGCCCGCACGATTGCCATATTGACCGCGCGGACGGTCGGGCTGGCGGCATTATTGCTGCCCGGCGCGCGACGGGTCGACATCGCCGGGCAATGGGTCAAATGCTGGGGGCGCCTCTATGCCCTGTCGGGCGGCGCCCACAGCCATTATGGCGCGTTGTAGATGCGGAATTTCTTGATGATCATGTCGCCCGATCCATCGTCATAGGCGCTGGTGGTTTTTACCGCCACGTTCATGATCGGATACCAGCGGTGGCCCTTGAACGGGTTTACCGACTGATATGTCTCCACGCCATCGACGAACCAGGTGATATAATCCCGCTGGATATCGACGGCAAAACGGTGAAAGCCCGTTGAATAATCCTTCAGGCCATAGGCTTGCTCCGTCTGGATCGTGACGCCGCGCTGAAAACTGCGCACGCCGCCCGAACCGCCATGGATGGTATGGGCGACATGGCGGTCGAAATCCCAATAGCTTTGATAGCCAAAGCCTTCGTATACATCGATTTCCGGTGGCCAGCCGCTGGTCGATATCAGCCAGAATGCGGGCCATGATCCCCGGCGGCTGGGCATTCTGGCTTCCCACTCATATTGGCCATAGCCGATCTGCGAAGCCAGGAAATTGCGCCCGTCCAGCACCGTCGCACCATAATACCAGTCGCGGCCTTCATGATGGATTGGGGCGTTCAGCTTCTGGCTGTGCAGGACCAGCCCCTGCGCTCCCCAATAGACCGGCCCCTCGACGCCGGGAAACACCGTCGAATCCAGGTAAAGGCCCGTCTCGCCATTCGCGATCTGGGTCCGGCCATGCGACAGCGATGTCGCCCATCGGTTCCATCCGCCGTCGGGCGATCTTTTGTGCGTGTCCTTCGCCAGTTCGAATTGCAGCGTGCCCGTGGCCGCAAAGCTGCGCGGCTGGCGGAAAGTGCCGGTCGCCTTGGCCGTCGCGGCGGTGGCGCTTGTGGCCGTGACAGTTGCTACCGCCTGCCCCTGCAATCCGCCCCAGGGCACTTCCCTCAGCTTCAACTGGAACTGCTGTCCCTGCGCCATGCCGATGATCGGTACGGCTACGGTCTGCACCAGCGGATCGCCCGGACGGAATATGACGACCGTGTCCACCGTTTCATAATGATAGCCTGACAGCGCGCGCAGCGTGCCCGACCCGTTCACCGTAATGACGCGGGCGATCACCGTATTGGGCGTATCCCGATCCAGCCTCACCGGAACATAGGCAACCCCGGACCCCGGCGCGACCGTGGCGTTGCCCAGCCATAATGTAGCCTTGCCGGGCAGTTTCGTGCCGTTGGCAAAATCGAAATCAGCAAAAGTTGAAGTCGTCGTTGCAGATGATGTTGTTGATGATGAATAACTCGTCGTAGGCGCCGTGGCAGTCACCGACCCTTCACTCGCACCACTTGCCGATGTCGTTAAAGTAGAACCGCCACTCAACATTGTCGCCGCCCCCGCAAAGGCAACGAACAACAGGGACAGTCCTGCTCCGGCCACAGGACCGGTCAGCTTCATATTCATTATTGCAACCCCCTTATACTATTCCCCCGCCCCAGGAAGATCATATAGGAATGTTAACAACAGCCTCCGGTCAACCACAGGTCGTCGCAAATCACCCAAATTTGCGACGACCCGTTAATCTCAATCAATATTAGACTTCATTCATGCACTCATTCAGCCGCCTGCACCAACGGCTCGATTTCCGGCGCCACTCCCCGTCCGACGCTCACATAGGAAAACCCCGCCGCCTCCGCGACATCCGCGCGATAGATGTTGCGCAGATCAACCAACGCGTCGCCACTCATCGCCGAACGAAGGCGCGAAAGGTCCAGCGCTCTCAACGCGTCCCATTCAGTCACGATCACAACCGCCGCAGCACCCTCCGCCGCAGCATAGGGGCTTGTGCAAAACTCCACATCCTGCACCATCGATCGCGCAGCCTCCATGCCTTCCGGGTCATAAGCGCGCACCTGCGCACCGCCATCCTGCAACGCCCGAATGATCGCCAGCGACGGCGCATCCCGCATGTCATCGGTATTGGGCTTGAAGGTCAGACCCAATACGCCGACCGTCTTGCCCCGCACCGATCCATTGCACACGGCCACGATCTTGCGCGCCATCGCCCGCTTGCGGCTTTCGTTCACCGCGACCGTGGTTTCGATCAGCCGGATGGGCGCGCCCGCATCTTCCGCCGTCTTCACGAGCGCCAGCGTATCCTTGGGGAAGCACGACCCCCCATAGCCCGGCCCGGCATGCAGGAATTTCGCGCCGATACGGTTGTCCAGGCCGATACCGCGCGCGACTTGCTGCACGTCCGCACCCACCTGCTCGCAAAGGTCTGCCATCTCGTTGATATAAGTGATCTTCATCGCCAGAAACGCATTGGCAGCATATTTGATCAGTTCGCTTGTCCGGCGACCGGTGAACTGGATCGGCGCCTGGTTCAGGTAAAGCGGTCGATAGACCTCTTCCATCACCGGCCTGGCGCGTTCATCCTCCATTCCGATGACGATACGGTCGGGACGCTTGAAATCCTCAATCGCCGCACCCTCGCGCAGAAACTCCGGATTGGATGCAACCGCGAACTGCGCTGCCGGGTTTGTTTCACGGATGATGCGATCAACTTCGTCACCTGTGCCGACGGGCACCGTCGATTTGGTGACGACGACAGTAAATCCCTTGATCGAAGATGCGATCTCACGTGCTGCGTCATAGACATAGGTCAGGTCTGCATGGCCGTCACCACGCCGCGCGGGGGTTCCCACGGCAATGAACACAACGTCTGCCTGCGCAACGGACGCAGGCAGATCGGTCGTGAAGGTCAGTCGCCCCGCCTTGACGTTGCGATCGATTAGGTCTGCAAGTCCCGGCTCATAAATGGGCACGCCGCCATCCTGCAGCAGCGCAATTTTGCGCTCATCCTTGTCCACGCAGATCACATCGTGCCCGAAATCGGCAAGACACGCCCCGGACACCAGGCCCACATAGCCCGAACCCGTCATAACGATCCGCATCAGAAGTTCTCCTTAACCCAAATGCTTCTGCGTCGAACATCTTTCATAGGCGCACGAAACCAGCTCCTGGAAGGACAGGATGAGGCGGAGCGGCCGTCATTAAGATCGGATATTCGGCGATGAAGCCCCAACGTCACCCCCGGTCCAAGCCCGACCGTGACGCACCGCAGCATAATGCGGGCCGCCCGATAAAAGCAACGCAGTCCGCCGCACTCGGGGCACATATGGACGCGATCAGCCTAGTATCGCGCGCGTTCCGCAGAGAGTTCTGAAACGAGCCCCGGAGTGACGGGAATTAGATCCCGCCGGGGAAGACCGGCCACCCGCCACTTTCTAACGCGGCACTCAGGTCTGCGACACAGCCCTCCATCGCCTGCAAATCTGTAGAGCGTACGACGAAATTCGCTCCCGTCTTTCCTTCCCGAAAGAAGGGATAACTACCAATCTGACATCCTTCATGCGCACGTTCAACCGCCGCCAATAAGTCCGCGATCTCGCTTTCGGCGACCCAGCATCCAACTTGTGCCGAAAGGACCGGATGGCCGCCTTCCAGCGTTCCGGTCAGGCTGTCCAGCATGCCCGCCGTGATGTGCGGCACGCCCGCCATGATGAAGATATTCCCGTGCCGGATGCCCGGCGCGCCTGACATGCGATTTTCGATGAGGCTCGCCCCCGCTGGCACACGCGCCATTCGCAGCCTCGCCTCAGTCAACCCACCGCGCGTTTCGTAATAGCCAGACAGCATCGCACGAGCCTGAGGATCGATCTCAACATCCACTGCGAGAGCGCGGGCAATGGCATCGACCGTAATGTCATCATGCGTCGGCCCGATACCGCCGGTGGTAAACAGATAGTCGTGCCGGACCCGCAACGCATTGACCGCTTCGACGATCGCGTCACTGTCGTCGCCGACGACGCGGACCTCCACCAGTCGAATCCCCTGCACATTCAGCCAGGACGCTAGTTGCGCGACGTTCCTATCTTGTGTCCGCCCCGACAGTATCTCGTCACCTATGACGATCAGTGCGGCTGTCCATATGCGTTCGGGTGCAAGCATGGCCTCGCAATAACCCGCGCTGGCTTCCCTGCCTAGCCCGTGTCGAACCGCCACTCGCATTATCCTGTTTTCCTGCCTATAATCGCTTCATGACCGACTATATGACGATGACGGCCGACGCGCCGATTTCCCGATCGACAGCGATCAAACTGTATGACGAAGCGGGCTTTGACGGCATGCGCAAGGCAGGTCGACTTGCAGCAGAGATACTGGACGCGCTGGTGCCTCATGTCGTGCCGGGGGTCACCACTGGCGAGCTGGACGATATGGTCCGTCGCATGACCCTGGACGGCGGCGGAGTACCCGCGACGCTGGGCTATCGCGGCTACACACACAGCTGCTGCATATCTCTGAACACGATCATCTGCCATGGCATTCCGGGCGATCAGAAGATCAAGGAAGGCGACATACTCAACATCGACGTCACGCCTCTGGTGGACGGCTGGCATGGCGATAGCAGCCGCATGTATATCGCCGGGGAAGCCTCTATCAAGGCCCGCCGGCTGATTGATGTCACATATGAATGCCTGATGCTGGGGATCGAGCAAGCAAAGCCCGGCAATCACTTGGGCGACATCGGCCATGCGATCCAAAGCCACGCGGAAAAGCACCGTTATGGCGTGGTCAGGGACTTTTGCGGCCACGGTCTGGGCCGGGTCTTCCATGATAGCCCCGAAGTCATCCATGTCGGACGGCCAGGCACGGGACCGGAATTGCGGCCCGGCATGTTCTTCACCATCGAACCGATGATCAACATTGGAAAACCCGGTGTAAAGATGCTGGAGGACGGATGGACAGCCGTGACCCGCGATCGCACGCTATCAGCGCAATTCGAACATAGCATCGGCATTACACAAACCGGCTGCGAAATCTTCACTGAAAGCCTGGCTGGCTTGAATGCGCCTCCCTACGCGGCTTGAACAGCCTGCCCAAAAAACAGGCATCTTCCGTTAGGATTGCACGTATTACGGGCAATATGGACAAAGGATGCCGCTTCGCCGAAAGCGAGTTCTGGCGATTCGCTATTTGGCACGGTAATTGATTGTTGCAGGGGGGACGGTGCGTGTCTCAGAGACATGATGATCGTCGCTGGATGAGATATGAAATGGGCGGCTCCATCCGCCTTCGTTCGCGCGTTTTGTTGGGATAGAATGATGAAAAAGATCGAGGCGATCATCAAGCCGTTCAAGCTCGACGAGGTGAAGGAGGCGCTACATGAGGTTGGCGTTTCCGGCATTACCGTCACTGAAGCCAAGGGGTTTGGTCGACAAAAAGGACATACGGAGCTGTATCGCGGCGCTGAATATGTCGTTGACTTCCTGCCCAAGGTGAAGCTGGAAGTGGTGGTCGATGATGCCCTCGCCGATCGTGTGGTGGAGGCTATCTCATCAGCCGCCCAGACGGGTCGCATTGGCGACGGCAAGATTTTTATCACCGCGATTGAAGGCGCGGTCCGCATTCGCACAGGCGAACGCGACAGCGACGCTATCTAATAATTTTCAACAGCTTTTCGCCTCTCCTGACCGGAGGTCGCGAACGCATGCATCAACTATCCCTCCGGGGGGTATCAATAGAGAAGGGCAGATTGCACATGGCCAACACGCCAAAAGACATCCTCAAGATGGTCGAGGAAAAGGAAATCGAATGGGTCGATCTGCGCTTTACCGATCCTAAGGGCAAGTGGCAGCACCTGACCATGGTCGCATCCATTCTGGGCGAAGATGAACTGACCCAAGGGCTGATGTTCGACGGATCGTCGATCGAAGGCTGGAAGGCCATCAACGAGTCGGACATGATCCTGAAGCCCGACTTGGACGCCGTCTATGTCGATCCTTTCAGCGCTACCCCGATGCTGATCCTATTCTGCGACATCGTTGAGCCCGACACCGGCGAACTCTACGCCCGTGATCCGCGTTCGACCGCCAAGCGTGCTGAATCGTTCGTAAAGTCGGCCGGTTTTGGCGACACCGTGTATGTCGGTCCAGAAGCCGAATTCTTCATGTTCGACGACGTCCGCTTCAACTCGGACTACAACGAATCTTTCTACAAGATCGACGATATCGAACTGCCGACCAACACCGGTAGGGAATATGAAGGTGGCAACCTTGCCCACCGTCCGCGCGCCAAGGGCGGCTACTTCCCGGTTGCTCCGGTCGATCCGGCCACCGACATCCGCGCCGAAATGGTCACCACCATGCTCGAAATGGGCCTGCCCTGCGACAAGCATCACCATGAAGTGGCCGCTGCTCAGCATGAACTCGGCCTGACCTTCGGCACGCTGGTGCAGACCGCCGACCGCATGCAGATCTACAAATATGTCGTGCAGATGGTCGCCCAGGCCTATGGCAAGACCGCGACTTTCATGCCCAAGCCTATCGCGCAGGACAACGGCTCGGGCATGCACACCCACATGTCGATCTGGGACGGCGGCAAGCCGCTGTTCGCAGGTGAAGGCTATGCCGGTCTGTCCGACATGTGCCTTTACTTCATCGGCGGCGTGATCAAGCACGCGAAGGCGCTCAACGCCTTCACCAACCCGACCACTAACAGCTACAAGCGTCTGGTGCCAGGCTTTGAAGCGCCCGTTCTGCTTGCCTATTCGGCTCGCAACCGTTCGGCTTCCTGCCGCATCCCCTATGGCGCAGGTGCCAAGGCAAAGCGCGTGGAATTCCGCTTCCCCGACGCGATGGCCAACCCTTATCTGTGCTACGCCGCACTGCTGATGGCGGGCCTCGACGGGATTGAGAACAAGATTCATCCGGGTTCCGCGATGGACAAGAATCTCTACGATCTGCCTCCGGAAGAACTGAGCCAGGTCCCGACCGTTTGCGCCTCATTACGTGAAGCGCTCGATTCGCTGGCCGCCGACCATGACTTCCTTCTGAAGGGCGACGTGTTCACCAAGGACCAGATCGAAGCCTATCTCGAACTGAAGTGGCCGGAAGTTTATCGTTGGGAAATGGCTCCTTCGCCGGTCGAATTCGACATGTATTACAGCGCCTGATTTTTCGGGAGCTCGCAAAAAGGAAGCCCGGTCCAAGCGGCCGGGCTTTTTTCGTTTACAGAAGGGGCTTATCTGCCGACGAGAAATGCGAATCCTCCAATGCCAAAGGTGGGAGGATGTTGATCAAATAAATATGACGTAGGGGGAATTCGAAAGTTCAAGCCTTTGGCCGCTCCCCTGCGGTGCTTCATCCCTATGCGTAGCACGAAGGAGATGATTGAGAATCAGCAAGCCCTCCTCTCACCGGGCCGTGATTTCAGCGGGGGATTTAAGAGCGGTCCTCGGCGCGATCGTGCCGATTGCCCCGGTCTGGAATAGACGCTCCAAACAGCAAGATCGGCTCTCCAGGCGCAGACAGTGCAATGTCACCCCCTGCCCCTGTCACAAGACTACGCGTCATCCATGCCGCCGCCGTGCGCGATCCTAGCCCCTCCGCCGGGAGCGTTCCGGCCAGCGCGGAACGCAAATCCGGGTCCAGCACAAGTTTTGGCCCTTCTCCCCGGACAACGATTTCCGTAACGCCCGGCCGCCGTTCGGCGCCAATATCCAGCTGCCCTCCACGCACCAGCGCGTCGCCCGCTATAAGGGCCAGATTCAGCAACACCTTGACCGGCAACTTCTCAAGCATTTCCTCGCCCACCAGCCAGCCAATCTTCACCCGGCCCGACCCAGCGAATATTCCTTCGATGGCGACACGTGCTTCGTGCGTAGGCACCGCGTCGCCAAAACCTCCAGCTGACCCGAACGCCAACCGAAAGAATTTGAGTTTGTTGGCCGATGTCCGCGCGCTATCTCCCAGAAGTTCCAGGCAGCGTTGGCGCATTTCAGGATCGGTTTCATCAGCCATCAGCTCAAGCCCGTTGTTGAGCGCCCCCACAGGACTCAACAAATCATGGCAAAGACGGGAGCACAGCAGGCTGGCAAATTCGATGCTATCGGTCGGATGATTCATAGATGTCGCTGCCGCCGGGATAGTGAAGAAAAGAAAGGGGATGAACGGCTAATGCGCTGCCCTGTCTCCCGATGCAACCCCGCCCTGCCGTCTTTCACTCACAGTATATCGAGCCCGATGGCAACAAAACGCACGCCACCCCCTTCTCCCGGCACTGCCTGCCAAAGGCGCGCAGTGCCATTCGCCGCGATCATCCAGTAGCTGCCGTCCGCCGCCGCACTGGCCGCGTCGGTGGCTGATGGCTCGCCATGGCCGCTGGGGTGGGAATGGTAATGGCCGATGACCGCGCTCCCCCCTGCCCGCGCTTGGCGGTGGGCGGCAATCAGGACCACCGGGTCGACTTCAAAATGCTGCGCTGGATCTTGCGCGACGTTGTCTGTCGGCCTGATTTCGCTTATCCATCCGGCCTCGCCCAACAAAAGGCCGCAAACCTCATCCTGTTCAGCCTGCGCCATAGCGACAACGCGCCGCAGCAAGAGCCTTGAAATACGCACTTTCATGCCTACATCCCTAGCCAATGGGTTCGGGGGTTTCCATCATCGAAACGACGATTGGCGAGGCGCAACAGGGCTTGCGGCTCGACAAGGCGCTTGCCGAACTGCTGCCGGACTTGTCGCGCGAACGGTTGAAGGCGCTGATTGTCGAGGGGCAGGTGACCTCTGGCGGCCGTGCCCTCAACCCATCGATCAAAGTCGCTGCGGGGCAGGTCTTCGCCATCACACTCCCAGCCACGGCCGAATCGGAGGTTGTCGCACAGGACATTCCACTGGTCATTGTCTATGAAGATGCCGACCTGATCGTGATCGACAAGCCTGCGGGCATGGTCGTTCACCCGGCTGTTGGCAATCTCGACGGCACATTGGTAAACGCGTTGCTCCATCATTGCAGAGACAGCCTCTCTGGCATAGGCGGTGTGGCGCGCCCCGGCATTGTGCATCGCATCGACAAAGACACTTCCGGCCTTTTGGTCGTTGCGAAGTCGGACAAGGCTCACGAAGGCTTGGCCCATCAGTTCAGCACACACAACATCGACCGGCTCTATTCCGCCATCGTGTACGGCATTCCTAATCCAGCAGCTGGCATAGTGGATACGTGGATCGGGCGATCGAATAGCGATCGCAAGAAAATGGCGGTTCATCCGGACGGGAGGGGCAAGCGCGCCGTTACCCATTATCGCGTGATCGACCGGATGCGGGGTGCTGCCCTGGTTGAATGCAGATTGCAAACTGGTCGGACCCACCAAGTCCGTGTCCATCTGACACATCTGGGTCATCCCTTGATCGGAGACCCCGTTTACGGTAGAGAAAGAAAAGGTTTCAAATCAATACTGGAAACGCTGGGTTTCAAAAGGCAGGCATTGCACGCCAAAAGGCTGGGGTTCATACATCCGGTGTCCGGGGAAAAGCTCAGCTTCGATAGCGCACTGCCCACCGATATGCAGGAACTGTTAAGCGAGCTCTACGTATAGTTTTGGACAAGTTTGCGACGGCGTTCTGGATGCCACTTTTGGGTCCAGCCTCGCATGAAAGGGAAAGGTGAAGCGACATGGCTGATAAAAGCAATGTCCCCGCGGTTCCGGCGCTGGGCGGTGAAGCCAGCCTCAACCGCTATCTTTCGGAAATCCGTAAATTTCCGATCCTCAAGCCCGAACAGGAATATATGCTCGCCAAGCGATATGCCGAGCATCAGGATCCTGAAGCGGCGGCGCAGCTGGTGACATCTCACCTCCGCTTGGTCGCAAAGATCGCCATGGGCTATCGCGGCTACGGCCTGCCGGTTAGCGAACTTATCAGCGAGGGCAATATTGGCCTGATGCAGGGCGTGAAGAAGTTCGAGCCGGAGCGTGGCTTTCGCTTGGCGACTTACGCCATGTGGTGGATCCGTGCTTCGATCCAGGAATTCATCCTGCGGTCGTGGAGCTTGGTCAAGATGGGCACCACCGCAGCGCAGAAGAAGCTGTTTTTCAACCTTCGCCGGATGAAAAACAATATCGAGGCGTTCGAAGATGGAGACCTCCACCCTGAAGACGTCAGGAAAATCGCGACTGATCTAGGTGTTAGCGAAGAAGACGTGATCTCCATGAATCGTCGCATGGCGATGGGCGGCGACACATCGCTCAACGTCCCCATGCGAGAAGATGGCGAAGGTCAATGGCAGGACTGGTTGGCTGACACCGATCCGTTGCAGGACGAGCGGGTTGCGGACGAGCAGGAAAAGACGCTGCGTCACGACATGCTTGTCGAGGCGATGGACGACCTGAATGATCGCGAAAAGCACATCCTCGCCGAACGGCGGCTGGCTGAAGAGCCTAAGACGCTCGAAGAACTTAGCCAGGTTTACGGCGTGTCTCGTGAGCGGGTCCGCCAGATCGAGGTCCGCGCCTTTGAAAAGCTACAGAAGGCGATGATGCGGATTGCAGGCGACCGACTGGGCAAGATGCGGCTTGTGCTCGCCTGAGCGACGCCTAACAGTAGAGACAGGCCCCGGACCCATCCGGGGCCTTTCTGTAGCCATGAAGCATGGCAGCTGCTCAGCGGTCCCGCCAATGTCTTCAAGATCGTAATAACTCGAAAAATTGAGACGACGGGTTAACCTTCTGAATTGTCCATCGACACACCGCTTATGGCGTCCATAAACTGATCGAGCCGAGCCTCATCATCATACAGCGCGTCAGACATTGACGTGCCGGAACGTTTGATTTCATTCTGCGGTTTACCAATCTGCAGGGTGCTGATCGAGCGCGTTGAGGAAGCCGTAGTTTGCCCGAGGATGCAGGTCGAGCGCCCGCTCAAGCTGCACTCCCGCTCCCCAGTTAGATAAGCAAGCCGAGTTCAACTGCGCTCAGCAATGTTTTGGATGGCCAGACTCCCATGTCAATCTGCAGGATGTAGTCGGGCGTCATGTCAGAGCGCATAATTCACTCTTACGCCAGCCAAATAGCAGGCGACCAAGAAGCGGTCTTCCCTCTCTCATAGCATCAATTTCGACAGGAAGCGTCTGCCACACGCATCCGATCGTGCTCAGCGGCTTGAACGCGTGCTGAATCGCGCTACGACGCATGGCATGATTGCCCGTGCCGCTGCCCCTCGCCGTATTTCCCGTTGGCTCGGCATTTTCTTCAAAGCTATCGGCGGGTTTGTCATTCTTTCGCTGTTGCTTGTAGCTCTTTATCGCTTCGTGCCGCCTCCAGTGACGCTGACGATGCTGCTTGATCCGAACGGCATCACTAAGGATTGGGTCAGCCTAGACGAGATTGACCCTGACATGGCACGCGCCGCCATCGCGGCCGAGGATAGCCGTTTTTGCAGCCACCATGGCTTCGATACGGTGGCCATCGCACAGGCGTTGCGCCACAACGCCAGTGGCAGACGCATCCGGGGCGGTTCAACCATCAGCCAACAGACAGCGAAAAACGTGTTCCTGTTTCAAGGCGGCGGCTTTATCCGCAAGGGGTTCGAAGCTTGGTTCACCCTGTTGATCGAAGCAATCTGGGGCAAGCGGCGGATCATGGAGGTCTATCTGAACGTCGCGGAAACCGGCCTTGGCACCTATGGCGTCCAGGCAGGCGCGATTCGCTATTTCCATCATGGCGCGGGCACACTGACCAGGGCCGAAGCTGCCCGCATCGCGGCAGTACTACCTTTGCCCAAAAAGCGCGCCGCCGTCGCCCCAGGCGGCTTCACGCGCCGCTACGGCAACAGCATCGCAAGCCGTATCCGCGTGGTCTCCCGCGACGAATTGGATAGCTGCCTTCGGTGAGAATGTGCAGAGCGCCGCTCGAGCTGCTCCATGAAGGACGTGGCCGTATATCGTCGTTTACAGACCACCTGTCGTCGGTCGGCACAAATAAGTTTGCAGCTCAGAGGCGCGATGGAGAACAACTGGCTCGGTGCCAGCAGCCCTTTGAGCCTTTGGCACGACAACGGCGAGGCCCTGTTCAACGAATCCCATAAAAAATGCTCGCCCGGACCACTCCGGGCGAGCCATTTTGCATTTTCGAACCGAGGGCTATCAGGCTGCGTCTTCAGCCCTTTTGTCCTTTTCGCTGAACACACGGATCGGTTCCTTTGTGCCTGCAACGACATCCTTGTCCACAACGACTTCGCCCACACCTTCCATCGAAGGCAAGTCAAACATCGTATCTAGCAGGATCGATTCCAAGATCGAGCGCAAGCCGCGAGCACCCGTCTTGCGCTCGATCGCTCGCTTGGCGATCGCCGTCAGCGCATCATCGGTGAAGCTCAGCTCAACATTCTCCATGTCGAACAGCTTGCCATATTGCTTCACCAGCGCATTTTTCGGCTCGACGAGAATTTTGACCAGCGCATTCACGTCCAGATCTTCAAGCGTCGCTATGACCGGCAAACGGCCTACAAATTCAGGGATTAGCCCGAACTTCAGCAGATCTTCCGGTTCACTCTGGCGCAGCAATTCGCCGGTCTTTCGTTCTTCGGGAGCCGCGACATAGGCACCAAAGCCGATCGATTTGGCTTCCAAGCGGTCGCCGATGATCTTTTCAAGTCCCGCAAACGCACCTCCGCAGATGAAGAGGATATTGGTGGTGTCGACCTGCAAGAATTCCTGCTGTGGATGTTTTCTGCCACCCTGCGGCGGGACGGAGGCAGTCGTGCCTTCCATCAACTTCAATAGCGCCTGCTGCACCCCCTCACCCGATACGTCACGCGTGATCGAAGGGTTCTCGGCCTTGCGGCTGATCTTGTCGATCTCGTCGATATAGACGATGCCGCGCTGTGCTTTTTCGACATTATAGTCGGAGGCCTGCAGCAGCTTGAGAATGATGTTCTCGACATCTTCACCCACATAGCCCGCCTCGGTCAGCGTCGTGGCGTCGGCCATTGTGAAGGGAACGTCAAATGTCTTGGCGAGGGTCTGCGCGAGCAGCGTTTTGCCGCAACCGGTCGGTCCCACCAGCAGGATGTTGGACTTGGCCAATTCCACCTCGCCCGGCTTGCTGCCGTGATTGAGGCGCTTGTAATGGTTATGAACTGCGACTGACAGGACACGCTTTGCCCGGTTCTGGCCGATCACATAGTCGTCCAGCACATCGCAGATTTCCTGCGGAGTAGGTACGCCACCATCCTTTTTGCCGACGAGACCACCCTTGGTCTCTTCCCGGATGATGTCGTTACATAATTCGACGCACTCATCGCAGATGAACACGGTCGGCCCCGCGATCAGCTTTCGCACCTCATGCTGCGACTTGCCGCAGAAGGAGCAGTAAAGCGTACTTTTGGAATCGGAGCCCGTAAGCTTAGTCATTCGCCAATCTTTCCTCCCTGCCCTTTGCGAACGCCGCGCCAGTCCAGGGATATTTCGGTCCTAGGATCATCCTAGACCGCGTCACGCCGGTTTCACAAGGGGAGAAACGGCGCGCGCGATCAAGATCCATGTTAACTTTCCGTCGAGTCCGGCATCGCCGGCCGACGATCGAATACCTCGTCCACCAGGCCAAAGGCCTTTGCTTCTTCCGCCTCCAGAAATGTGTCGCGGTCCATGGCACGCTCGATCTCTTCCAGCGGACGGCCCGTATATGTTGCGTAGAGGCTATTCAGCCGCTGACGGATACGCAGTATTTCCTTCGCCTGGATTTCGATATCGCTCGCCATGCCTTGCGCGCCCCCTGAAGGCTGGTGAACCATGATCCGGGCATTGGACAGCGCAATCCGCTTACCCGGTTCGCCCGCCGCGAGCAGAAAGCTGCCCATGGATGCCGCCTGTCCGATACACACGGTGCCTACCTGCGGGCGGATATATTTCATCGTATCGTGGATCGCCATGCCCGCCGTCACCACGCCGCCGGGCGAGTTGATGTACATCCAGATGTCCTTCTTCGGATTTTCCGATTCGAGGAATAACAGCTGGGCAACGATCAGCGATGCCATGTGATCTTCGACCTGGCCGGTGATGAAGATGATCCGTTCGCGCAGCAGGCGTGAATAAATGTCGAAGCTTCGCTCTCCGCGATTCGATTGCTCGATGACGATAGGAACCAGCGCGGCCATGGGATCAGACATGATATCGGTCATTATGCTCTTTCAGCTAAGTGCTTTTGCCCAGACACTACATCGGCACAAAAGCGGGGCGGTTCAAGGGGGCGCGTGAACAGACGTTGGCGTCAGTCGCGGCGGGCGAAGTCGGACGGCGCGCGAAATCCCAGATAGGCAAGGCGACGCACTTCGCGGCGCCCGCGAACGACCGTATCGAGGATGAGGCCGCAGGTGCCTGACAGGGTTGCGAGGATCATGAGGCCGGTGACCAGGATCGCGGTCGGAAAACGCGGGACCAGCCCCGTTTCCATATAGGTGAGGATGAGTGGGGTTGCCAAAATTAATCCGGTTGCGGCGAGCAAAACCGCGAAGGAACCAAAGAACAGAATAGGACGCTCGATCCGGTAAAGAGTGATAATCGTTCGCAATATGCGCCAGCCATCGCGATAGGTGCTGAGTTTGCTGACGGAGCCTTCGGGACGGGCGCCATAAGCCGTCAGCATTTCGGACACCGGCATGGACAGTTCGAGCGCGTGGACGCTGATTTCGGTTTCGATCTCAAAGCCGGCGGACAGGACGGGGAAGCTTTTGACGAAGCGGCGGGAGAAGACGCGATATCCCGACAGAATGTCAGTGAAGGTGCGACCGAACAGCTGTTTGAGAAGACTGGTCAGCGCCCAATTGCCGAAGCGGTGGCCACGGCGATAGGCCTCGTCGGCCTCGCTCTTGCGCGTGCCTACGACCATGTCGAGATTATCTTCCAGCATCGCCGCCACCATGCGCGGGGCTGCGGCGGCTTCATAGGTCGCGTCGCCATCCGCCATGACATAGATGTCCGCGTCCACATCCGCGAACATTCGGCGGACGACATGCCCCTTGCCCTGTTGCGACACGCGGCGGACAATCGCGCCAGCGGCGGCAGCCAGATCGGCGCTGCCGTCACTGCTGTTATTGTCGAACACATAGATGTCAGCTGCCGGGAAGGCGCGGCGGAAGTCCTGGACCGTCTGCACGATCGCGCCTGCTTCATTGTAGCAGGGCAGGATGACCGCGATCCGGGGCGTGGAGATCCCCTCTGCGCCCTCCACTGCCGGAAATTCCTTCATCGCCCCCACACCTTTTACGTCCCTGCATTCAGACCCCGCATGAACGGGCTGGATTAACATTTCATCTGCCACGCCAAGTCAGAAATGAAAAGCGTCCGTCCTTCCCCCGGAAAGACGGACGCTTTTCATGTTCCTGGCCTTACGCCCACCGGATCAACCGTGGAGCAAGGATGGCGCAGGGCTTGCCTGTCAGATTATTCCGCCTTGGCAGCAGCCTTCTTGGCAGGTGCTTTCTTGGCCTTGGGCTTTTCTGCGGCGGCGGCTTCGTCAGCCACGGCGTCGTCCTTCTTGGCCGCAGCCTTTTTCGCCGGCGCCTTCTTGGCAGGGGCTTCGGCAGCAGGAGCCTCTTCAGCTTCGGCTTCAGCGGCCTTCTTCTTGGGAGCGGCAGCCTTCTTCGCCTTGGGCTTTTCATCATGATCATGGTCATGACCACAGCCCGGCCCGTGGACGTGCGGCTTCAGATCGCCATCTTCGGCCTCGATCGCGGCTTCCAGCTCTTCACGGCTGACAGCGCGTTCGCTGATTTCCGCCTTTTCAAACAGGAAATCGACGACCTTGTCTTCATATAGCGGCGCGCGCAGCTGGGCGGCGGCCATCGGGTCCTGACGGACATATTGGACGAAACGTTCGCGATCCTGCGGGCCGTACTGCTGAGCCGCCTGCATGATCAGACGATTCATTTCCTGATCGGAAACGGTCACGCCATTGGCCTGGCCAATTTCAGAGAGCAGAAGGCCCAGACGGACGCGACGAACGGCGATGGCGCGATAATCTTCCTTCTCCGCCTCCATCTCCTTGATGGCGGCTTCGGGATCTTCCTCATGACCGGCTTCATGCTGAAGCTGCGCCCAGATCTGGTCGAATTCGGCCTCCACCATGCTGGGCGGCACATCGAAATCATGCGCAGCGGCCAGCTGGTCGAGCAGCTTGCGCTTCATATAGGTCCGCGTCAGGCCATTATGTTCCTGCTCGATCTGGCCCTTCAGCAGCTCCTTGAGCTTGTCCAGACCTTCAAGGCCCAGCGACTTGGCGAAATCATCGTCCAGCTTGGGCTTGTCAGCGTTCAGGATCGACTTGACGGTGACGTCGAAAGTCGCGGTCTTGCCAGCGAGATGGGCCGCGCCATAATCTTCAGGGAAAGGAACCGTGATGGTCTTTTCTTCGCCCTTCTTGACGCCGGTCAGCTGTTCTTCGAAGCCCGGAATGAACTGGCCCGAACCGATTTTCAGCTTCACATCTTCAGCCGAACCGCCTTCAAAGGCTTCGCCGTCGATCTTACCGACGAAATCGATGGTCAGCGTGTCGCCATCCTTCGCCTTGTGCGAAGCGGCATGTTCTTCCAGCGCGCCCTGCTGAACGGCGATGCGGCCAGCGGCTTCATCCACCTGCGCGTCGGCGACTTCGACGGTGAGCCGTTCCAGCTTCAAACCATCGATGCTGGGGGCAGCGATTTCCGGCAGCACTTCGAGCGCAACCTTCACTTCGGCATCCTTGCCGAATTCGAACCCTTCATCCAGTTCGACCGACGGCTGCATCGCGGGACGCAGCTTGTTATCGGAAATCAGCTTTTGAATGCTGTCCTGGATGGAGCCGTTGAGGGCGTCCCGCTGCAGCGATTCGCCATGCATCTTCTTGACGAGGTTCGCGGGCACCTTTCCGGGGCGGAAGCCGGGCATGCGGACCTGTGGGGCGATGGCGGCCACTTCCTTTTCCACGCGGGCGTCGATATCCTTCGACGTGATGGTCACGGTGTAGGCGCGCTTCAGGCCTTCGTTCAACGTCTCGACAGTCTGCATCTCTTCTCTCAAACGCTTTCTTCAGCTGAATTCAGGTGGCGCCTGGTATGACGCTAAGGCCGGGCGCACTGGTGCGGGCGAAGGGACTCGAACCCCCACATCTTGCGATACCAGAACCTAAATCTGGCGCGTCTACCAGTTTCGCCACGCCCGCATCGGTCGCCGGTCGGCGCGGCATAGAGAAAAGCGTCCGGGGAGGCAAGCAATTGTGGATAACAGGCGCGGAACCCACGCCCCTGTCCGCGCGTAGCCCTTCGAAAGGAGAGATATATGGCTACTCAGCCCGACCCCGATCCAATCAATGTCCCGTCGCCGGACACCATCCAGCCGCAATCGCCGCCGGAGGCTCCCCCGCCCTTGTCGCCTGATGAAACGCCGCGCGAAGAGCCGCCTGGCTTTGTCCCCACGCGGCCCGATTACGACCAGCCCGATCGTTCGATTCCAGAGATACCGCCGGACTGAGGCGCGGGGACTTTTTGCCGCGTCACCGAAATTATCCACGCCGCCCGAAATCCATATTCGGGCGCTGGACAGGTCCTTGCAGGCATGATTGAACCGCAACAACATGGGTAGCGGGAGAGGCGCGGTTGGCAAAAGGGAGTCCACGTGCATCAGGTTCGCGCCAAGTTGGATTGGTTCAAAACGGTCATTCTGCCGCAGGAACCGGCCCTTAGGGGTCGGTTGCGTCGAATATTGCCTGCGACCCAGGAATTGGACGATATGGTGGCGGAGGTCCTGACACGCGCCTATGCGACAGAAAATTGGCAAAATGTGCTGACTGGCCGAGCCTATCTGTTCACGATCGCACGCAACCTGGTGATCGACACCGCCCGCCGTAACAAAATCGTCAGCTTCGAAACGATTGCCGACCTGGAATTATTGCAAGGCGGGCATAATCTGGAGGCGCAGATCCAAGCCCGTGAAGAGCTGCGCCAGGTCGAACGGATCGTCGCCACGTTGCCGCCGCAGTGCCGCAAGGTGTTCATCCTGCGCCGCGTTCACGAAAAATCCATGCTGGAAATAGCGGCAGAAATGTCCCTGTCCGTTTCTACAGTTGAAAAACATCTGGCCAAAGCGATCGGGATAGTTATGCGGGCTTGGTCGGAACGCGAGGAAACGGATTTCGAACGTGCAGGCGTCGGGCCCAGGTTCAAACTGCGGAGGCAGAAACGAGATAGAGAGGGAAGCCGCGCGCCTGCTGGCTAAGCTGCTAAGCGACCCTACGCCACAGGACGAAGCAGAACTTTGGGCATGGGTCGAGGCGGATGCCCGCCATGCCGTCGCCTTTGCCAAGGCGCAGGCCGCCTGGGACGCGGCAGAACGGCTGAAATGCGCTGCGACGAAAATCGCATTAGCGGCCCCGACCGATGTCGTTGGTGAATATCACAGACGGCGGGCCTCCCGAAAATGGTGGATCGCTGCGGCTGTCGCGGGAACGATGATCGTCATCGCGGCGCTTATCCTGCTTTACAGTTTTGGCGCGACAGACCGCTGAGTAGAGGATCAGAACCAGAAGCGCACGCCGACGACAAGGCTGGTCGCCGATGCGTCGTCGCCCGCAGCGCGGGTGAACCGGGCCGTATCACCCAGTTTGCGTTCCCAGTTCAGCCCGACATAGGGCGCAAATTCGCGCGCCACTTCATAACGGAGCCGCAATCCCAATTCGATGTCCGACAGACCGGCGCCGATGTTCAATTCGCGCACATCCTGCGCTGCGATGTTCAACTCCACTGCGGGTTGCAGGATCAGGCGCTGGGTGATGCGCTGGTCATAGCTGCCCTCCAGCCGCAGGTGCGCGTCGCCCCGATTCGACAGGAATGCCTGGGCGCTGACTTCGAACCAGTAGGGCGCGAGGCCGTCGATGCCGATCACGGCATAGCTGCGCTGCGGTTTGGGACGGATGTCGTGGCGCACCCCCACCTCCAGATTGAACCAGGGGTCGATGGCCCGGCTGAACAGTGCCTGTAGCTCGGCGCTTTCCAATGGTCCGCCGAATGCGCCTTCCCCTTCCGTCTTGACGGCCAGGCGGTTGATGTCGCCGCCAATCCAACCTTCGCCTTCCCAATGATAGCCGTTCGCCCCCCGTGCGGATCGATATTCGAATCGGTCCAGCATCCAGCGGGAAAAGATCATCCCGCCATTTTCCTTCACCATCAGGCGGCGGGCGCGGGTCATGGCGGCGGGGCCGTAGACAGCGTCGGCGGCATGATCGGTTGGCGGGGGTGGAGCGATGCCGTGTGGAATGGGCACGCTCGCCGCTGGCGGGCCATGACCGGCGTGAGGGTCTGGAGGTGGCGTCTTTTCAGGAGGTTGATGGGAGGAATGATCCTGCTCCATCGCGCCATGGTCCATATGCTGGTGGTCCTGCGCCGAAACGGGCAACGGCAGGGTCGCGAGCGTCAGAGCGGCGACGGCGGCGGCAATCGGCTTCACGCCCCTGCTCCGTCATGGCGGACGGTGACGACCCGCATCATGCCCGCGTGCATGTGCAGCAGCATGTGGCAGTGGAATGCCCAGTCCCCCAGCGCGTCGGCGGTCAGGTCGAAACTGACCTTGCCGCCCGGCAGCACGTTCACGCTATGCTTGCGCGGGTTATGATCCCCTGCCCCGGTCACCAGTTCGAAGAAATGGCCGTGCAGATGGATGGGGTGCGGCATCATCGTATCGTTGATGAGGTTCACGCGAACCCGCTCCATATGGCGGAACGCTATGGGCTGCGCCCCGTCCGACAGCTTCACCCCGTCGAACGACCACATATAGCGTTCCATATTGGCGGTCAGGTGAATGTCCAGCGTGCGGCTGGGCGGCCGTCGGTCGCTATTGGGAGTGAGCGATTTGAGGTCGGCATAGGTCAGCACCCGATGGGCGACATGTTCAAGGCCGGTGGGACGGTCAGCGGTGCGATCGACCGGCATGGGGGACAGGGTAGCGACGCCTGGCCCCATCCTGACCTGCGGCGCGACGGCGGGATCGCGCATTTTCATGGCGTGCCCATCCATCCCGCCATGGTCCATGCCGGACATGTCCATCCCCATGTCCTTCATGCCCAGCAGCGGTCGCGCGCGCAGGGGCGGCACTGGCGCGGTCATGCCGATGCGCGGGGCCAGGGTGGCGCGGACCAGCCCGGAACGGTCGATCGCTTCGGCAATCAGGCCGTAGGGCTTTGCCTCTGCGGGCTGGACCACCACGTCATAGGTTTCGGCGATGCCGATCTGGAACTCGTCGGTTTCCACCGGCTGAACATTCTGACCGTCGCATTGCACCACCGTCATCGGCAGGCCCGGCAGGCGGACGTTGAAGTTGGTCATGGCCGACGCATTGATGATGCGCAGCCGCACCCGTTCGCCGGGGGTGAACAGGCCCGTCCAGTTTTCCGCCGTGCCATGGCCGTTGACCAAAAAGCTGTAGGTCGACCCGGTGACGTCCGACACATCCGTGGGGTCCATCCGCATCGCGCCCCATTGCAGCCGTTCGCCCAGGCTCTGGTCCTGGCCCGCCAGCAGCCCTGCCAGCGTTTGCCTTTGCATGTTGAAATAGCCGCCATTCTGTTTGAGGCGCTTCAACAGAATGTGCGGGTGAATGGGGCTCCAGTCCGACAATATGATCACATGTTCGCGGGTGGCCTGCACCGGGTCAGACCCGGCGGGATCGATGACGATCGGGCCATAATGGCCGACAGCTTCCTGCATGCCCGAATGGCTGTGATACCAGTAGGTGCCCGACTGGCGGACGGGGAAGTCGTATACGAACGTTTCGCCCGGCGCGATTCCGGGGAAGCTGACGCCGGGAACGCCGTCCATCTGGAACGGCACGATCAGGCCGTGCCAGTGGATGGACGTGTCCTCCTTCAGCCGGTTGGTGACGGCGATGCGGACATTGCGGCCTTCCTTCAAGCGGATGAGCGGCGCGGGCAGCGTGCCATTGACCGTGACCGCATGCGCCGAACGCCCTCCGGTCGAAAAATGGCTTTCGCCGACCGTCAGCGCGATGGCGTCGCCACCCAGCACGTCGGCAGAAGGCGTCAGGCCCTGTGTTCCGCTGCGCGCCCAGGCGGGGAAAGCGCCGCCCGCGCCGAACAGCCCCGCAAGTCCTGCCGCGCCCGCGATCAGGCTGCGGCGGTCGATGCTGCCATCGGCCTCCGCGGTCAAACCCATCCTTCCAGCACCTGGTTCGGTGGACGGTGGCCGTCGGCCCAGCTGCGGATGTTGGCGATGACGCGCGCGCCGGTTGCGTCGCGGCCTTCGAACGTCGCCGACCCCATGTGCGGCAACAGCACCACGTTCGACAGCGCCAGCAAGCGCGCATCGACCGCCGGTTCATGGGCGTAGACATCCAACCCCGCACCCGCGATCCGTCCTTCGGACAGCGCGGCGATCAACGCCGGTTCATCCGTGATCTCAGCGCGCGAAGTGTTGATGAGATAGGCGTCGGGCCGCATGAGGGCGATGCGCCGTGCGTCGATCATCCCCCGGCTGTCGCTGTTGAGCGGACAGTTGATCGTCACGATGTCGCTGTCGGTCAGCAGCGAGTCCACATCGGCATGCCAAGTCGCCGACAATTCCTGTTCAACCTCGAACGGCAGGCGATGGCGGTTGTGATAGGCGACGGTCAGGCCAAAGGCGGCTGCGCGGCGGGCGACGGCGCGGCCGATCCGCCCCATGCCGATGATTCCCAGCCTCTTGCCCCCGATGCGGTGCCCCAGCATTCCCGAAGGGCTCCATCCGGGCCACTGACCCGACCGCACCAGCTTTTCCCCCTCCGCCAGCCGCCGGGGCACGGAAAGGATGAGCGCCATGGTCATGTCGGCGGTATCTTCCGTCAGGACGCCCGGCGTGTTCGTGACGATGACGCCCCTGCTGCGGGCGGCGGCAAGGTCTATATGGTCGACGCCGCTGCCGAAACTGGCGATGAGTTGCAGCCGGTCCGGCGCGGCTTCGATCAGGGCGGCGTCGATCTGGTCAGTGACAGAAGGCACCAGCACGTCGCATTGGGCCATTGCGCGAGTGAGGGCGGTGCGATCCATCGGCACGTCGCCCACGTTGAAGACCGTATCGAACAGATCCGCCATCCGCGCCTCTACATTGGGAGGCAGGCGGCGCGTGACAATCACGCGCGGCGTGGCGGGACGCGATTTCTTGGCCATGCAAGGCCGCTATTCCCCGTTGCCGCGATGGTCAAGCGGTTATGCCGACGCGGAACCAGCCTGACAGAAAGACAGTAGTTGTCGGGCAGGGTTGGCAACGGCTATGGTCGCACATGTGAAATCAAGGGAAACAGATCGGCCATGAAGGGGTATCTGATCGGCGCGGGAGCGATCGCAGCGCTCTGCGTCGCGGGGGGAGCATCGGCGTCGCCCAAAAAGGCCGTGCCCTATTGGGCGTCCATCAGTCAGGATGAAGCGCGGATGCGCGTGGGGCCTAGCCTGGATTACCCGTCCAACTGGGTCTATCGCCGCCGCGACCTGCCGGTGAAGGTGGTTCAGGTCCTGGGCCTGTGGCGCAAGGTCGAGGACCCTGCCGGGACGCAGGGCTGGATGCATGTCCGCCTGCTGAGCGATACTGCGACGGCCATCGTGACGGCCCCGGTCGCGCCGATGCGCGCCGCCGCCGACGATGGCGCGCGCACGGTGTATCGCGCGGAAAAAGGCGTGGTGGGCCGCCTGACGTCCTGCAATGACGGCTGGTGCGCTTTTGACGTGGGCGGGCAGAAGGGGTTTGTGCGCGCGAGCAACATCTGGGGCGCGACGCAGTAGCGGACTTATCCGACCGAAGCCGTTTCTGCGGCGGTCCATCGACAGGCCGTCAGCCCCTGGCCCCTGCGCCATCTTCTTCGTCCAGCCGGTCGATATGCATCAACCGCTTCACCAGCGGCGCAAGCGCCATCACCAGCAAGCCGATGCCAATCGACCACCAGCCGATCCGGTCATAGACCGCCAGCACGCCATCGCGCGACGCCACGCCGTCGTCCCCGCCCGTGGCCGCAGCGATAATGCCCGCAGCATATTCGCCCAGCGCCATGGCGAGGAACCAGATTCCCATCACCAGTCCGATCATGCGCGATGGCGCCAGCTTTGACATGGCGGACAGGCCGACGGGCGACAGGCACAGTTCGCCTAGCGTATGGCAGAGATAGAGGAGGAAGATGAACAGCAGCGGGGTCAGCGTACCAGGCGCGCCGCTGCCCGCGACAAGGACCAGGAAACCCGCCCCCACCAGTGCCAGCGCGAGGCCGAACTTGGCCGGGGTCGATGGTTCCCACCCCCGCTTCGCCAGCCATATCCACAAGGCGGCCATGACTGGACCGAACAGCAGGATATAGGCCGCGTTTACCGACTGAAACATCGACGCTGGCACGTTGAAGCCCAGAATGTTGCGGTCGGTATAACGGTCGGTGAACAGGGCGAGGGACGACCCCGTCTGTTCATAAAGACCCCAGAAGATCGGGTTGATGACCAACAGGAACAGCACGGCCAGCATCCGGTCCCGCCCGATACGCTCCATCCGGCCAAAGGCTTCCCAAAAAATATAGGCAACCACCAGCGCGCTCGACACCGCCAACATCCAGCCGACGATGGCATGTTGCTGGATCAGGAACCAGCATAGCAGGATGGAGAGCAGGCTGGACAGATAGACCAGCCATTCCCGGCTGATGATGCCGCCCATCCGTTCGGCCAGCCGGGCCGGGTCGGGCGGTTCGCCGCCGCCCTGTAGCAGCGGTCGGCACCAGACGAAGCCGATGACGCCTGCAATCATGCCCACCGACGCCGCGCCAAAACCCCAATGCCAGCCCCAACGCTGCCCCAGATAGCCGCAGATCAGCGGACCGATGGTCGCGCCCACATTGATGCCCATGTAGAAGATCGTATAGGCCGGGTCCCGGCGCATGTCGGCGCGCGGGTAAAGCTGTCCCACCAGCGCGGACACGCTGGATTTGAGGAATCCGGTCCCGGTGATGACGGTGGCAAGGCCAAGCCAGAACAATCCAAGGCCCATGTCGCCGTCCGAAATGCCGCCTTCCAGACCCAGGATGATATGTCCCATGGCAATGACGACGCCGCCGAACAGCACTGCCTTGCGCTGTCCCAGATAGCGGTCGGCCAGGTAGCCGCCCATCAATGGCGCTATGTAGATCAGCGACATGTAGGCGCCATAGGCGTAGGACGCGTCCCGATCTGAAAACAGGAAATGCTGTGTCAGGTAGAAGATCAGTAGGGCGCGCATGCCGTAGAAGGAAAAGCGTTCCCACATTTCCACGAAGAACAGCAGGAACAGGCCGCGCGGGTGGCCAAGCCAGGTCCTGCCCGTTTCGCCCCCGCCTTCTTTGCCCGCAGTCGAGGTTGAACCTGTCATCCACTTCCCCGCATGCTGTTCCCCCGCCCTGGGAGCCGTGCGAGCGAGCGTAGAGCGGAAATGATAAGCCTGTCAAAGAGCGGGTCGCACTTGCGCGAACCGACGGGGCGCGCCATTTGGCCGACATGTTCAACGACCTTAGCAGCCCGCTTTCGCTTCTTCGCACCCGCCGGTCGGGCAAGCCGCGCGACCTGATCGCGCCCGGCCCCGACGATGAACAGATGCGCCAGATGCTGGAAATCGCGCTGCGGACGCCCGACCATGGCAAGATAGCCCCTTGGCGTTTCGTGATCGTACCGAAGGACAGGCGCGACAGGTTGGCAGCGGTTCTGGACGCGGCCTATCGCGCCGAAAAGCCTGGCGCGGGCAGGCTGGAGCTGGAAGCGATGCACCAATTCGCCCATCAGGCACCGACGCTGGTCGTGGCGCTGTCCGCTCCGGTCGCAGGCAGTAAAATCCCTGTGTGGGAACAGGAACTATCCGCAGGGGCCGCCATCATGAACCTGTTGCACGCCGCCCATGCGATGGGCTTTGCCGGGGGATGGCTGACTGGTTGGCCCGCCTATAATGAGGATGTGCGCGCCGCTTTTGCGAAGGATCAGGAGCGCATAGCAGGTTTCCTGTTCATCGGCACGCCGGGCAGGCCACAGGAAGAACGGCCACGGCCATTATATGATGAAAAAGTGTCGTTGTGGGACAGATAGTTGCCCAGCTACGCCTAGCGGACGCTGGGCTTTGCTTGACCTGAATGGCTGTATTATGGCAGTGATGCACCTATGGCCGAAGAGTCCAAGCCCGTATATCTGCGACTAAGGGAAATCATCGCCGCGTCCATATTGGACGGCAATTATAGCGATGGTGACCTGCTTCCGTCAGTGCGGGCGCTGGCAATGCGGCAGGGCGCAAATCCTCTGACCGTGGCGAAAGCCTATCAATGTTTTCAGGATGACGGACTGATCGTGGTGAAGCGAGGCGTCGGCATGTTCGTGGCCGATGGCGCCAGCCGCCGGTTGCGCGAAGCGGAACGCCGCCGGTTCCTGGACACCGTCTGGCCGCCGGTCGCCGACCAGATCAAACGGCTGGGCATCTCTCCTGAAGATCTGGACATCGACCGCGTCTGATCGGGATTTAGCGGGCCGCCAGCTTTTCGCGTTTGTTCTTCCCATCGGCGGCATAGGCCTGCGCCAGATGCGCGCGCAACATCGGATGACGCGGCGCGAGCGCCACGGCCTTTTCCAGCAAATCGATCGCAGGTTGGCGCGCTCCGTTCGCCAGCAGCACCCAGCCATAGGCATCCGCCGTCACCGGGCTGCCCGGCGAAAGGCGATAGGCATGAGCGGCATAGGCGCGGGCGGCGCGGGCATCGCCTGATTCCAGCGTGGCGCGAGCCAGGTCGGCCATCAGCAGCGCGTCATTGCTGCCGACGCGCGCCTGGACACCGCGCAAAAGGCGTGTCGCCCCGCGCCAGTCGCCCTGCTGCATCGCCAGCCCCGCCACGATCCGCATAGCGTCTACATCGTTGGGATTTTGGGCGAGATATGTTGTGACGATCTGCGCGGAACGCTTGGCATCGCCCAGCCGCCGCCATGCCGCCGCCAGCCGCAGCACGGCGTCCCTCGAATAGCGGATGTTCGCGCCGGATTCATAAGCGCGTACGGCCTCACGCAACCGTCCGGCGGCGTCGAGCGCGTCGCCCAGCACCAACCATGCCGCCGGGGCACCGGGATTGGCGCGGCTGAGCAGCGCGGCGCGATCGACCGCCTGATCGGCGCGACCATTGTTCAGCAGGGCGCGGATGTAGGGGATATTTTCGCCGGCGGACGCCGGATCGGCGGGCGCTGGCCCTTGCGCGATCATTGTATCGCGCGGACTGGTGAAGGGGCTGGCGGCGGGGCGTGCGGGCCATGCGGCGCGGGCCAGCATGTCCTGCGCCATGTCCATTTGCCCCATAGCCTCCTGCACGCGCGCGGCGAGCGTTAGGACATAGGGATCGGCATCGCTCTGGGCGACGATGGGGGCGAGCGCCTGGGCCGCGCCACCATGATCCCCCGCCTCATGCAAGGCGCGTCCCAGCAGGGTGCGGGCGACTTCATTGCCGGGCTGATCATCGACGAGCGGCGCGAGCGTCTGGGCCGCCAGCACGGCATTGCCATTTTCCACCAATAATATGCCGCGCAGGAGGATCGTTGCCGGTTCTGCGTCGAGCCTGCCGCCGGTGCGCGTCAGCAGCGACCGGGCAAGTTCCACCCTGCCCGCGCGCGCCGCCATCACCGACTGCATGAACCAGGCGCGGGCATTGCCCGGATCGATTGCCAGCAGTCGCCGGGATATGCTCAACATCCGTGACGCAGCGCCACTGTCGGCCAGTGTCGCGCCATATTGTTCAAGCGCGGGGATATTGTCGGGGTCCTGATCGAGCGCGCGTTCGAACCAGGGAAGCGCGGCGGTCAGCCCATATTGTTCCCGCACCAGTTCGCCGCGCACGGTCAGCGCCTTTACGTTGCCGGGCGCGAGTTGCAGCGCGCGATCGGCCGCCAGGATCGCGCCCGCCTGATCGCCCACCGCCATGCGAAAGCGTGCCATCGCCACCCATGTCTGCGGATCGGCATCATTCAGTTTCAGCGCACGGTCGAACGCGGCGGCGGCAGAACCAACGTCTCCCTTGGCGATCCAGGCGCGCCCCTCAATCCGCGCCGCTATAGCGCGGGAATTGGGGGCGATGTCGGTCATCCGTGCTTCGTGCAGGGCTGCGTCGGCATCGCCCTGAAGCAACAATGCTTCCGCCATCAGATGCCGGGTCGCGCCCACGTCGCCGCTCAATTTTCGGGCATGGTCGATGTGAACGCGCGCCCCTTCGCCGTCATTCAGGTCCAGCAGCGCACGCGCCTGGGCGATGCGCGCGGCGATGGACCCCGGATGGGCGCGAATGGCGTTCATCAACTCGACCCTGGCTGTCCGAGCGTCACCCTTCGCCAAGGCGAGGACGCCGCGCGACAAGGCTGCGTCCGCCCTGCTCCTATGCCATTGCCACAGCCCCGCCGCCGACAGCAGCGCCACCACGATGGCGGCAAACAGCAGGAAACGGGACCGGCTCAAATGGGTGGCCTCAACGCGCGCCTTCGGGCCACAATATGACCCGCAACGTCTGAATCAGGATCAGGAAATCCAGGAACGGCGTGTAGTTTTTGGCATAATAGAGATCATATTCCAGCTTGTGCCGGGCATCCTCTATCGATGCGCCATAGGGGTAGTTGATCTGGGCCCAGCCAGTGATGCCGGGCTTTACCATGTGCCGTTCCGCATAATAGCGCAGATGCTGTTCCAGATCGTCAACGAACTGACGCCGTTCGGGGCGAGGTCCGACGAAGCTCATTTCCCCTTTCAAGACCGTCCAGGTCTGGGGCAGTTCATCGATGCGCAATTTGCGCAGCCAATAGCCCAGGCGCGTGATGCGCGGATCGTCCTTTTCGGCCCAGACCGCCTGGCCGCTGACCTCTGCATCCTGCCGCATCGTGCGCAGCTTCACGATCCAGAATTCCTCGCCGAACAGGCCGACGCGCTGTTGGCGGTAAAAGGCCGGGCCTTTGCTGTCGAGCTTCACCAATATGGCAGCCAGCAGGATGATCGGGCCGGTCAGCAACAGCAGCAGCGAACTGGCGAGAATGTCGAACAGCCGCTTGGCAATGGTCGACAAGCGACGGCCCGATGAAAAGCCGTCGGAAAAGATCAGCCAGCTGGGGTTTACGCTGTCCAGATCGACGCGCCCGGTCTCACGCTCCAGAAAGGTGGAGATTTCATTCACATGCACGCCGGTGGTCTTGATACGCAGCAGGTCGGACAGCGGCAGCGCGTTGCGCCGTTCCTCCAGCGCAAGCACGACTTCACTTGCGCTCAGGCGGACGACAAAATCGGCGAGATTGAAGATGGCGCTGCGGTTGATCGCTTCCTGGATCACCTGCGGCCCGTCGTTCATCGCGATATAGCCGACGATCAGGAAGCCCGAACCCTTGCGCTGTTCCAGTTCACGGATGCGGTTGGCCCGGTCCCCCGCGCCCAGCACGACCAGCCGCCGCTTGAAGGCTTCACCGCCCAGCATCGATCCCAACAATAGCCGCACCGCCAGCAGCAGCGCGACCGACAGGCTCATGGCGTACAGCGAATTGGATCGCCACAGCGTCAGGTCGGGCAGCGCGAAATGCATGACCGACAGGAATATGACGCCCAGCGAAATCGCGACGAGCAGCCGCGCGAGGGCGAACCGGATCGATTGCAGCGCCTCTGTCCCGTAGACGCCCACCGCGATCATGCCGGTCTGGATCGCCAGGACAAAGCTTAACAACGGGCCGACGCGCGTGACGATGTGATCCACGTCCATGCCGATCTGGCTGGCGCGGATGAGCCAGCCTGCCTCGGCGGCGCAAAGCAGCAGGATGAAGTCCAGCAATCCCAGCAGAAGCACCGCATGCGGTACATAATGTTTGAACAGCCTGATCATCGGTCGCGCTGATTCCCGGTGCTGGCCGCATGAAAGGGGCCGGTGGTATCGAACCGGCCTGGCGCTGCAAGACGATCCGACGATGATCGGACCCTTGCACGAAATTCGCAAAGATTCTCTGAAGATAGCGTGGTGAAAGCCGGAATGCGGCTAATTGGATCGGGAGAAGGATGGGTTTAGTTGCGGTTCACCAGCTGACGGGCCGCGTTGTCGGCGGCGTTTCCCACCAACCGAACGGCGTTGTCAGCAGATTCGGCAGCTTCCGTCACTGTCCGACCCTGCTCATTTTCGCGGTCCTTAGTCAGGTAGAAAAAGCCGATGGCGAGGATCAGCGCGATCGCGATCAGGAAGAAAATGAGGCCGCTGCCACGCTCGTCAGCAGGTTCCGAAGCGTCATGCACTTCAGGATCATCGTCCGGCAGGCCTCTTCCATTTCCTACCACGCGTCCTCTCCTATAACCGCCTCGCCCCATGGAGGCGGACTTCAGGATCTATTCCGCACTGGATCCGCTTTCGTCTTCTCTTGTTTCCCGTCCCCGGCTCAGCCGATCGACATCATCCATAATCTCATCAAGCACTGCGGTTTCCCTGGTTTCCTGGCTCCTTCGCGAGGGCAGGTCGCCGCTTTCCAATATCTGTTCCAGCGCGGCCCGGCCACGCGCAACGCGGCTCTTGATCGTTCCGACAGCCACGCCACAAATTTCCGCTGCTTCTTCATACGCGAAGCCGCCCGCACCTACCAGAATCAATGCTTCGCGCTGTGGTTGCGGCAACTGCAACAGGGCGCGCTGCATATCCGAAAGCTCCACATGCTTGTCCTGACCCGCGGGAGCAGCCAGCAGGCGATCCGCCGTCAAATCGTCCCAATCACCGCGAAAGCGCGACCGTCGCATTTGCGACAGATAATGGTTGCGCAAGATGATGAAGGTCCACGCGCGCATATTCGTGCCCGCCTGGAATCGCGCACGCGCAGCCCACGCCTTGAGCAGTGTTTCCTGAACCAGATCATCGGCCAGATCACGATTACCCGAAAGTGACCGCCCGAATGCACGCAGGTGAGGAATGACCGCAGCCAATTCCCGTTTGAAGTCTGAGTCCGACAGCGCTTCGCGCGGTGGTTCCTCATGCTCCACTGGATGGCCCGGCACCTCGGTCATGGGAACAGCCCCTTCATCGGCCGTCGCCCTCGCCACATGAATCGAAGTCGTCAAAGCCATAAAAGCATCCGCATCCTATACTCATTGCGCCCGACAACCAATGGCTTCACCCCTTATAATATGCCCAAAGCACAATCAGCATCCCGATCACCACCAGAGGCAAGGAAATGCCCAGGATGTAGCGGACGATGTGCGGCGTGGATCCTGAACGAGCGTCTTCGGTAACGATATGCTGTTCATCATCCTGCATTGCGTCGTCTCCCGATCGTTACGCATCAATAACGCGGGGTCAGCGCAGCGGTTCCGCCCACCGTCCAGTCTTTCATCCTGACGCGTACAGCGCTTTACGCCGGCGCGGTGGCTTCGTCGAAGAACAGCGCCTGCGAAATTGCCGCCTTTACGGTTGATCGCTGGAACGGCTTTGTGATGAGGAAGGTCGGCTCGGGCCGTTCTCCGGTCAGCAGCCTTTCGGGGAACGCCGTAATAAAGATCACCGGGACCGAAAACTCCGCGAGAATATCCTTCACCGCGTCGATACCGCTGGAATCATCGGCAAGCTGAATGTCGGCGAGCACAAGGCCCGGCCGCTCAGCCATCGCTTCGCGCACGGCATCTTCACGCGTGACGGCAATCGCCGTGACTTCATGCCCAAGGTCGCGGACGATGGTTTCGATATCCATCGCGATAATGGGTTCATCTTCAATAATCAGGACCTTGGCGCGTGTCTGGGCCTCGATCTCGCTCAACGCCTCTTCCACCAGCGCCTCGACATCGACCGGATCCAGCCCGATGAGGTAACCCACGTCATCGACACTGAAACCTTCAAGCGCGGTCAGCAACAACGCCTGGCGAGGCAATGGGGTCAGTCGAGCGAGCCGAGCCTGCGCCACGGCTTCATGTCCATCGACGCCCGTCAGGACAGGACCGTCCTCCAGATGGGATGACGACCAGATCGCGTGGAAAATCTTGTAAAGCCCCAGCCGCGGATCGACATTGGCCGGGAATTCTTCCGGCGCGGCCACGATCGCTTCCAGCGTGGCCCGCACATAAGCGTCACCATGCGCCTGGCTGCCCGTGAGCGCGCGCGCATAGCGCCGCAGAAATGGAAGGTGGGGGTGCAGTTGCTGTCCTAGAGACATCTGTAAATCTTCTCCCAGCCCAAGGGGGCGCATTGTTCCGAACCATTGTCAGAGGAGGAGGATGGATCGCAGATGCCGATGTGGCAAGCCCCCCGCCCCTGTGAAGCCGCCGATTGCCTGACAGCAAAAAATGCTTCGAGGGACGGAACCAACAAAGGCCCGATTTGTTTCACCGCCGTTCGGTTTTTTCATTGATGCCCAAAAATTTCGTTGCGCGCTTCGCTCCACGATTGATTGACGTCATCCGGGAAAGCCGCGAAGAACGGGCTGGACAACATTATTGTTTCAGAGGGGCGTGATTTTGGTTGCTTCAACGACGGAACGGGATGTGAAGGGAGGGGACGAAAAAGATGTCGGCGCCAACACCCCCACATCGGGCGTGAAAGCCGGTCGCGCGTCCCGTAAAGAATCATCTTCGGCAAAAGAAGGCAATCAGGTTTCTTCCGCTCTGCGCACCGTCTATCAGCGCGCTGTCGATGAAGATATTCCCGCCGAAATGCTCGATCTTTTGCGCAAGCTGGATTAGTCGGCAGCATTGGCAGCCGTCTGGGCACGGAGATGCAAAGGGGGATATTTTGCGTTTCGGACCAGGACAGTCCTATCCACCAAGATCCCACAAGGTTGATGTCGTTGTCCACGCGCCTGCCGCCAGCACGGGTGTCATCGCGACATGTCGAACAGCCCTGACGATCACATGATCGCGAGTGGCCCTTTTCGGCGAACCTGTTGCTGATGCGCCCGGTGAACAGCATCATTCAGTCCACCGGCGTCAAGATGTTCCTCATCCTGACGCTCGCCCTGCTGCCGCTGGGCCTTTTGGCGTTGATCGCATCGTTGCAGGCCATCCGCACCGCCGACCTTGAGAAGGAAGCGTTGCTGCGCGTGGCTGTGACCCAAAGCGCGCGCAAGCTGACGACGGACCTCGCGTCGGACCGGACGGCGATGATGCTGACGGCGAACGCGCTTGCAAGCGGAGATGCCGACACCCGCATGTGTCGCAGGCTGGCAATATTTCTGACGTCGCATGATCGTGAAGGCGCACGCTATTATATCTACGATCGCGACGGGCGCCGCCTGTGCGGATCATCCCGGCCGGAACCGCGCGGGCTGGCGGGGGAAAGCCGCTTCACAGCGCGCGCGGCGGAACTGCTGCCCCAGTCAGGTTTCCTGGTCACCCGCGCCCGAAGCAGCAATGGCGACATCGTGGCGCTGGCTTATTATTCCCGCACCTATCTGGAGGCCATCACCAATCCTGTGACGGGTTTGCAGAACCGGCAGCTAAGCCTGCAACAGGGGGAGCGCACCCTGATCGTCAGCCGCCCTTCCCATGATCTTGGCGGTCATAGCACCAGCCTGTCGGCACGGCTGGATCCGCCCGACATCCTGTTGACTATGACACTGCGCGATCCGCCGGTGACGCTGGCCCGGATGCTGTCGCTGTTCCTGCCACTGGTCATGTGGTTCGCGGCGGCGGCAATCGGCTGGTTTGTCGTCAATCGCCTGTTGATCCGGCCGCTGGTCATGCTGCGCCGAACGGTTGCGGCTTATCACCCCGGCGAAGTGCTGGAACCCATGCGACGCATCCGCACGCCCGCGCAGGAGATCGTGGCGCTGGGCGAAACATTCCGCGAGATCAGCGAAGATGTGGCCACCCATGAAGCCGAAATGGCCGAAGGGCTGGAAACGCAGCGCAAACTGACCCGTGAAGTGCATCACCGCGTCAAGAACAACCTTCAGATCATCGCCAGCCTGATCAGCCTGCATGCGCGTTCGGCCCATGACCCGGAAGCGGTCGAAGCCTATGCATCGATACAAAGGCGGGTCGACGCCCTGTCAGTCGTCCACCGGAACCATTATGCCGAACTGGAGGAAAATCGGGGCGTAGGCGTTCGATCCCTGATCAGCGAGCTGTCCGCCAGCCTGCGCGGCACTGCCCCGGCAGAGGCGCGTCGTTTCGCTATTCAAATCGACAGCGACAATTTGCACATCAGTCAGGATGTGGCCGTGCCCATCGCCTTCCTGCTGACCGAGCTGGTGGAGTTGGCCATGGCGTCCGATCCCCACGCCGGCATGCGGATTTCCGCGCACCTGGACAGCGACGCCCCCAACCGGGCCATCTTGCATGTCAGTTCACCGGCGTTGCGCGGCTCCGACGACATGACCGCGCGGATCGACGAGCGCTATGGTCGGGTGATGACCGGACTGTCGCGGCAGCTTCGATCGCCGCTGGAACATGACGCCGAAATTGGCGACTATGCTATAGCGATCACGGTGCTGCCCGACGGTCAGGCGCGCTGATAATCCCTGCGAAAATCCGCGGCGAATGATGCGAACCGGCCTTGGGCGATGCTGTCGCGGATGGCCTGCATCAAATCCTGGTAAAAATGGATATTATGCTGTGTCATCAACATGGCGCCCAGCATTTCCCCTGCCTTCACCAGATGATGCAGATAGGCCCGGCCCCAGGTCGCACAAACAGGGCAGCCACAGCGCGGGTCCAGCGGCGACATGTCTTCGGCGAAGCGCGCATTACGGATGTTGAGCGGTCCCGCCCAGGTGAAGGCCTGACCGTTGCGGCCGCTGCGCGTGGGCAGAACGCAATCGAACATGTCGATCCCCCGCTCCACTGCGCCGACGATGTCGTCCGGCTTGCCCACGCCCATCAGGTAGCGCGGCTTGTCCACGGGCAGCATGCCGGGCGCATAGTCCAGGCAGCCGAACATCGCCTCCTGCCCCTCACCCACGGCAAGGCCGCCAACGGCATAGCCGTCAAAGCCGATCTCAATCAGTTCCTGCGCGGATGCACGGCGCAAATCCTCGTTCAAGGATCCCTGCTGGATGCCGAACAGCGCCGCTCGCTCCGCATGGTCGCCGCCCTGGTCGAACCCGTCGCGCGACCGCCTGGCCCAGCGCATCGACCGTTCCATGCTCTTCCCGGCTTCGTCGTGCGTGCAGCCATTCTTGGTGCATTCGTCGAACGCCATCACGATGTCGCTGTCGAGCAGTCGCTGGATTTCCATCGACCGTTCGGGCGTCAACATGTGGCGAGAACCGTCGATATGGCTTGCAAAGGCGACGCCTTCCTCACTCATCTTCGTGAGGGCGGACAGGCTCATCACTTGGTAGCCGCCGCTGTCGGTCAGGATCGGTCGGTCCCATCCCATAAAGCCGTGCAGCCCGCCCAGCCGTGCAACACGCTCAGCGCCGGGCCGGAGCATCAGATGATAGGTGTTGCCCAGAATGATGTCCGCGCCTGTCGCGCGCACCTCCGCAGGCCGCATCGCCTTTACGGTGGCGGCGGTGCCGACAGGCATGAAGGCAGGGGTTCGGATTTCGCCCCTGCGCATCTGGATCGATCCGGTGCGGGCCTTGCCGTCGGTGGCTGCGATGGTGAAGGAAAATCGGCTATGGGTCACCCGGCGCGCTCTAAAGCATCGAGCGGCAAAGTGGGACCCGGTTTTTCGCGAAAAATTGCCCGGCGAACAACGCGGCGGCGTTCATGCGATTGCGACGGGCGGCGGGGGCTTCAACCCTCCCGACGGACTCCGTCGAACGCCACGATCGCGTCGATGTCGAACCCTTCCACCCGGCGGTAATTGCCGATGAAGCACAGGCAGTCGGCAGCAAGGCTCAGGCGCCATGATGCGCCTTCCTTGTCATGTAGCAGGAGCGTCACGATCTGGCGGTCGGTGCGATGCGGTTCCATGCATCGATGTTCTAATTAATAATGGTTAACAAAGCCCTGACAGCTTGTTTTACAAATATGCTCAATCTCCGATTGTTGCATTAATGCAACGTCAACTATGGTTGCTGCGCATTTCCGGCGACTTAAGGGCAACAGTCAGCGATAAAAAGGGTTAACGATGGCTGGTTTGCCACAGTGATGGTTGCGCCGAAGGGTCAACACTGGTCTCTTTCGCATGGATCGAAATTTGGGGGCACAGATGATTGATTCCGCGCGATTTAGTCCTGCACAAAATGAAGTGGACGATATGTCCTCCGTGCAGGTGCCGGATGCGACCGACATTCACCAGTTTGCCGCTACGGAAATCAACCCGGCCGCGCGTGAAGCGGGTCAGTCGATGTTGTTCGATCTGGGGCAGATCGATGTCAGCTGGGATGAACCGCTCGACACATTGTGGGCATTCATGACACCTGCGACTCGGCCGAATTACAGCCTGCCCATGCTGCGCGACATCCGCCTGTGGCAGACGGAAGCCAAAAGGCTGTTTGATGAAGGCGCCCTGCCCGCCCGCTATATGGTGCTGGGTTCGCGCTTTCCGGGGGTATTCAACCTTGGCGGTGACCTGGAACTGTTCGCTGGCTGCATCGAACGGGGCGACCTGGCCGGACTGGTCAAATATGGCCATGCCTGCATCGACGTCGTGCATCGCGCATGGCGCAATGCGGACATGCCGCTGATTTCCATCGCGCTGGCCCAAGGCGATGCATTGGGCGGCGGGTTTGAAGCGCTGCTGTGCTTTGACGTCGTGGTGGCCGAACGCAGCGCACGGTTTGGCTTGCCCGAAATGCTGTTCGGCCTGTTTCCCGGCATGGGCGCATATTCGATCCTGGCCCGCAAGCTGGGACGCCGCATGGCGGAACGCATGATCCTGTCAGGCAAGGTCTATACCGCCGAAGAAATGTACGACATGGGCGTCGTCACCATCCTGGCCGAAGATGGCGAGGGCGAGCAGGCGGTGCGCGACTATATTGTGGGCAACCGCCCCCATCACGCAGGGCATGTCGGCGTATTCGAGGCAGGCCGACGGGTCGATCCTATCGAATATTCCGAGCTAAAGGACATTGTCGAAAATTGGGCCGCGACTGCATTGAAGCTGGACCCCAAGGACCTGCGGATGATGCGACGCCTGGCATCGGCGCAAACACGCCTGACCAAATAGCTGTCCATTCAGGCGCGGCGTTGGTCCTGCATCAGCGTGACCACGTTGCTCTTGTCCCGCGCCATTACCCGCATCATTTCCAGCAGGGACTCGGCGGGGACCGGCCGACTGAGGACAAAGCCCTGGACGTTAGTGAACCCCATGTCGCGGGCCGACTGAAGCTGTTCTTCCGTCTCTATCCCCTCGGCCACGGTTTCCACGTCCAGCGAATGCGCCAGATAGGCGACCGATTGCGCGATGGCGCGATCCCGCGACCCTTCCTTCACGCTGCGCATGAAGCTTTGATCCACCTTCAACGTGTCGAACGAATAGTCGCGCAGATAACCCAGCGACGAATAGCCGGTGCCAAAATCGTCCAGCGCCAGCCTTAACCCGATCCGCTGCAGTTCCAGAAGGATGAGGCTGGTACGGCCACTATCTTCCAGGAAGATCGATTCGGTCACTTCCAGTTCCAGCCTGCGTGCCTTCAACCCCGATCGCATAAGCGCGGAAATGACGGCGCGCGGCAGCCCGTCGCTCTTGATAAGGGCTGGCGAGATATTGACGGCCACGCGAACATGATCGTCCCATTCCATCGCGTCCTGGCATGCCCGCTCCAACGCCCAGGCCGTGATGGGTTCGATCAGGGAACAGCTTTCGGCGATCGGAATGAATTCGGCGGGCGAAATGCGGCCCATCACCGGATGATCCCAGCGCATCAGCGCCTCGCAAATGGAGATCCGACCTGTCGCAGTGTCGAAAATCGGCTGATAATGCAGCAGCAACTCGCCATTGGCGAGCGCCGTACGCAGCCCGACTTCAAGGTCGTAGGTGCGGTTCTGCCGTTCCTTCATCTTCCAATCGAAGAAGGAATAGCGATTTCGTCCGGCATGCTTGGCCTTGTAGAGTGCCATGTCCGCATGTTGCAGCAGTTCTTCGCTGCCATGGCCGTCCTGCGGCGCGACGGCGATGCCCATCGATGCGGTTATCGTGAGGTGATAGCCGCTCACGTCGAAATCATGGCTGAATTCGACCATGACGTCGTCGGCGATCTGTTCCGCGATTTCCTGGTTGGCGCCGGGGCAGATGAGGATGAATTCGTCGCCGCCAAAACGCGCGATATGCCCGCGCCTGTCGAGAGCGTGAGCCAGGCGATCCGCAACCGCGCAAAGCAACTGGTCGCCTATGATGTGGCCGAGCGAGTCGTTGATTTCCTTGAACCTGTCGAGATCCATCCAGAAGACCGACATCGGTTCCTGATCGGAAGCGCGATTATCGAATAGCTCCCGGAGCCGCATCTGCATGGCCATTCGGTTTTCGACGCCGGTCAGGCTGTCAAATCGCGCAAGCCGCTCAAATTTGGTGGCCAGTTGGGACTTTTCATATTTGCCCTGAAGCGCCTCAACGACGATGCGGTGAGTGGTCCGGGTGATTTCCGCCATGGCGAAGATCATCAGAAACAGCATCGCGGCGAGGACATAATAGCCCAGCCCCCCGGCAAGAACCAGGCCCAGCGAAGTCGGCAACAGGGCCAGGCAGGTCTGGCCGATCGCAATCTGTACACGGCCAGCGTTACGCCCGGCGATGCCGCCCGAATAGGCCGCGACCAGGCAAACGCTCAAAATATGCAGCGATGCGTCACCGGTCAGCAGTAGCGTCGCAAAGGCGAGTGTGCCGAGCAGCGCGGCGTAGCTCCATGCGCCCAATTCATAGGCCATGCCCCAGATCGGCTGCGTCGGCCCGTCCTGATGGGCAAGCTGGCGCTGGAAATAGACGGCTGATACCGACCGGCTGATCGCGACGATGGTGATGAGCCAGGCGATCAACGTGATCTCAGGCCGTTGCGCATGATATGCGACGACGAAGCTCAAGGCGCCGCCTGCCACCGCGCCGATCATCAGCGACGCGGGCGAAGCGTAAAGCGATTTGACGAGACTGTTCCGCACCTCAGCGCTCTGCTGGGAATCGGGTGCGAGGCGCACGCGCAATTTTGCGCTCAAGTGGCGGAAGAAGCGAAACACGTCGCGCCAGCTTTGGCGGAACATGATTTCCATTTGGTAAACTTTACCCGCCAGAGACATCCGCAATGGACGTTTCCGGCGGTTGCGAAGGGCGCGCAATAAGGCTTTTCAGGTGGCCTTCACAGCAAAGGGCCGACGGATCTCTCCGTCGACCCTTCTCTTTTCGCATAAACGAAGGACTTAGAAGTCCATGCCGCCCATGCCGCCCATGCCGCCGCCGGGCATGCCCATCGGCGCCTTGTCGTCGGCGGGCGTTTCGGCGATGCACGCTTCGGTGGTGATCAGCAGGCCAGCGACCGAAGCCGCGTCCTGCAGGGCAGCGCGAACAACCTTGGTGGGATCGATGACGCCAGCGGCGACAAGGTTCTCATAGGTGTCGGTCGCAGCGTTGAAGCCCTGGGTCTCATCATTTTCGCGCAGCAGGTTGCCAGCGACAACCGCACCGTCAACGCCCGCATTCTGGGCGATCTGGCGCAGCGGCGCTTCGATTGCCTTGCGGATGATGTCGATACCACGGGTCTGGTCGTCGTTCACGCCCTTGAGACCATCGAGAGCCTTGGTCGCGTACAGCAGGGCCGTGCCGCCACCGGGGACGATGCCTTCTTCAACGGCTGCGCGGGTTGCGTGCAGCGCGTCGTCGACGCGGTCCTTGCGTTCCTTGACTTCGACTTCCGAAGCACCGCCAACCTTGATCACGGCAACGCCGCCAGCCAGCTTGGCCAGACGTTCCTGCAGCTTTTCACGGTCATAGTCGGATGTGGTCGTTTCGATCTGAGCGCGGATCTGCTCGGTACGGCCCTTGATCGCTTCGCCTTCACCTGCGCCATCGACGATGGTGGTGTTGTCCTTGTCGATGGTGACGCGCTTGGCGGTGCCAAGCATGCCGAGGGTGACGTTTTCAAGCTTGATGCCGAGGTCTTCGGAAATCACTTCGCCCTTGGTCAGGACGGCGATGTCTTCCAGCATGGCCTTGCGGCGGTCGCCGAAGCCAGGCGCCTTGACCGCAGCAACCTTCAGGCCACCGCGCAGCTTGTTGACGACCAGGGTCGCCAGCGCTTCGCCTTCGATGTCTTCCGCGATGATCAGCAGGGGACGGCCCGACTGAACGACCGCTTCGAGGATCGGCAGGATCGACTGAAGGTTCGACAGCTTCTTTTCGTGGATCAGGATGTACGGGTCAGCCAGTTCGACTGCCATCTTTTCCGGGTTGGTCACGAAATAGGGCGACAGGTAGCCGCGGTCGAACTGCATGCCTTCAACGACGTCCAGTTCGAATTCGAGGCCCTTGGCTTCTTCGACGGTGATCACGCCTTCCTTGCCGACGCGCTCCATCGCTTCAGCGATCTTTTCGCCCACGACGGTGTCGCCATTGGCCGAAATGATGCCGACCTGGGCGATTTCCTTCGTACCGGCAACCGGCTTGGAGCGGCCCTTGAGGTCTTCGACAACCTTGGTCACGGCAAGGTCGATGCCGCGCTTCAGGTCCATCGGATTCATGCCGGCGGCAACCGACTTCATGCCTTCGCGAACGATGGCCTGGGCCAGAACGGTGGCGGTGGTGGTGCCGTCACCGGCGATGTCGTTGGTCTTCGAAGCGACTTCGCGGACCATCTGCGCGCCCATATTTTCGAACTTGTCCTTCAGTTCGATTTCCTTGGCGACGCTGACGCCGTCCTTGGTGATGCGGGGAGCGCCGAAGCTCTTGTCGATGACGACGTTGCGGCCCTTGGGACCCAGGGTCACCTTGACCGCGTCGGCCAGGATGTCGACGCCGCGCAGAATGCGCTCACGAGCGTCACGCGAAAACTTTACGTCCTTCGCTGCCATGATCTTTTACCTCTCTTTGAGAATTGCAAATCTTGCGAAGTTCACACCGTTCTTGATGGCGGAAAATCGCGGAAAATTGGAATGACGGTTCGGTTCGCAGCTTTACGCGACGACGCCGAGGATGTCCGATTCCTTCATGATCAGCAGGTCTTCACCGTCGACCTTGACTTCGGTGCCCGACCATTTGCCGAACAGAATGCGGTCGCCAGCCTTGACGTCCAGCGGGGTAACCTTGCCATCTTCGGCCTTGGAGCCGGTGCCGACGGAGACGACTTCGCCTTCCTGCGGCTTTTCCTTGGCGGTGTCGGGGATAATGATGCCACCGGCGGTCTTTTCTTCGGCCTCTACGCGGCGAACAAGAACGCGGTCGTGCAACGGACGAAATGCCATGTTGATTGCCTTTCCCTCTTTACGTTGTCGGGGCGATTCGGACATGAGCGGGCGGCGGAAATTATCCAGGCCGCAACCGCTGCAACGATCCTTCTCCCAACGGAACCTGATCCTGCTAGCACTCTTTATTGAAGAGTGCCAGCGCCGCCTCATATGGAATAACCAAAGTCCGTATCAAGGGCGGTCGGCGAATTTTTTTCGTCGCCCTCCCCCGTTTTGCCGACCAGCAAATGCGCGTCGCCCAAATGCTTGCGCGGTTGTTTCCCGTCGTTAACCGTTCGTGGTCCGCATGATATCTTTGTTGTCCGAGGGGTCGGCGCCAGCCGATCCGCCGTTGCTCCTGCTAGGATGGTCGTCACGAAAGCAGCAAAAGGAGCGAAGGATGCGTTTTTCCACCATATTGGTTGCGGTCGATATCAATGACCCTGTCCACGGCAGGGCGGCCATCGCGCGCGCCGCCAGCGTGGCAGGGAACGAGGCCAAAATCTGCATTCTTTACGTCCGCTATTATCTTCCTTCCCGATATTCCGAGCTGTTGGTGGGGGATTTCGACCAGGACGAACAGAATGAGGCTTTCGCCATGCTGAGGCAGTGGGCGACCGAGGCAGGCCTGCCCGAAAGCCAGGTGGAGATAATGACCCGCCGCGGCCCCGTGCGCGATGAAGTGCTGACCATCGCGGAACGGACGAAGGCGGACCTGATCGTGATCGGATCGCACCAGCCCAGCATTTCGTCACGCCTGCTGGGGTCCAACGCCTCGGCGATCGTGCATCATTCGCCGGTCAGCGTTCTGGTGGTCCGAGCGTTGGACAGCCATTAACTACAGGACGATAGGGTGCGGCGCGGGTTGCGATAGGTCGGGCCGCACCCTAATTGCTGGATCAACGACGACCCCAGCGGAGATGTCCCGACCATGACCGACAGCTACACCCTTCCCCGTGTCTGGACGTGGGACAAGGATAATGGCGGCGCCTTTGCCAGCATCAACCGCCCCGTTGCGGGCGCGACCCACGATCGGGAACTGCCTGTGGGCAGGCATCCCCTTCAGCTCTATTCGATGGGCACGCCCAACGGGCAGAAGGTGACCATCATGCTGGAGGAATTGCTGGCGGCGGGCCATCAGGGCGCGGAATATGACGCCTGGATGGTTCGCATCGGCGATGGCGAGCAGTTTGGCAGCGGATTTGTTTCGGCCAATCCGAACAGCAAGATTCCGGCCCTGATGGACCACAGCATTTCCCCGCCCCAGCGGGTGTTCGAATCGGGATCGATCCTGGTTTATCTCGCTGAAAAATTCAGCGCGTTCCTGCCGAGCGATCCGGCAAAGCGGACGGAAACGTTGAGCTGGCTGTTCTGGCAGATGGGTAGCGCGCCTATGCTGGGCGGCGGGTTCGGGCATTTTTTCGCTTATGCGCCGGAAAAATTCGAATATCCGATCAACCGCTACGCCATGGAAGTGAAGCGGCAGATGGACGTGCTCGACCGGCGGCTGGAGAGCAATGAATATATTGCGGGCGACAGCTATACGATTGCCGATATCGCCATCTGGCCTTGGTATGGCGGCGTGGCGCTGGGCCGCGCTTATGAAGGGGCGGACGTGTTTCTGGACGTGGGCAGCTATCGCAACCTGCAACGCTGGGCGAAGCAGATTGACGCCCGCCCGGCGGTGAAGCGGGGCCGCATAGTCAACCGCGCGTCGGGGCCGCTGACAGAGCAATTGCATGAGCGCCATGACGCCAGCGATTTCGACCTGAGAACGCAGGACAAGGTGGAAAGCGCGGGGTAAGCTGGCGGGGTTCCGCCCCTAGCCAGCGGCCTTCACGATGTCGGCCCAGGTCGCTTCGTTGATGACTTCGATGTTGAGGGCGGCGGCCTGTTTCAGCTTCGATCCGGCGCCGGGACCTGCGACCACAAGGTCGGTCTTTGCGCTGACGGACCCTGCGGCTTTCGCGCCCAGCCTTTCGGCCTGCGCCTTCGCCTCATCGCGGCTCATCGTTTCCAGCTTGCCGGTGAACACGACGGTTTTTCCCGTTACTGCGCTGGCGGTGGTTTCGACGACGTAGGCGGGGGGTGACACTTCCGATAGCAGATCGTCCCATGCGTCGCGATTATGCGGTTCATGGAAAAAGTCGGCCAAGGCGTGCCCGACCGCTGACCCGACATTGTCCACGCCAATCGCCTCTGCAATGGCCTTGTCCAGCCGATTGGCGCGCTTGCCATCATCCTCCCCCTCCAGGACAGGGAAGCTGTCGCGCAGGGCGATGATCTGTTCCGCCAGCGCGCGGACGGCCGGTAGCGTTTCATAGCGTTTCAACAGGTCGCGCGCGGTCACCGCGCCGACGTGGCGGATGCCCAGGCCGAACAGGAGCCGCGCGGCATCGGGCGTGCGCTTAGCTTCGATGGCGGCGAGCAGATTGTCGACCGACTTTTCCTTCCAGCCTTCGCGGCCCAACAGATCGCCGCGATGCGCCTTTAGCCGGAAGATGTCCGCCGGTTCGGTGATCCAGCCAAGATCGAGAAATTCCTGGATCGTCTTTTCGCCCAGCCCTTCAATGTCCAGGGCGCCCCGGCTGACGAAATGGCGCAACCGTTCGAACCGCTGCGCGCCGCAGATCAGGCCGCCGGTGCAGCGGACATCGACTTCGCCTTCTTCGCGGACGGCTTCCGATCCGCAGACGGGGCAATGATCGGGGAAGGCGAAGGGCGGGCGCGGGTCGTCGCGGGTGAGATTGTCGACCACTTGCGGGATGACGTCGCCAGCCCGCTGGACGACGATACGGTCACCGGGACGGACGCCCAGCCGGGCGATTTCATCGGCATTGTGCAGCGTCACGTTGGAAACGACGACGCCGCCCACTGTGACCGGCGTCAGGCGACCGACCGGGGTCAGCTTGCCCGTGCGTCCGACCTGAATGTCGATGGATTCCAGCGTGGTCTGGGCGCGTTCTGCCGGGAATTTATGGGCGATGGCCCAGCGTGGCGCTTTTGCGACGAAGCCCAGCCGTTGCTGCCAGTCGAGCCGGTCGACCTTGTAGACCACGCCGTCAATGTCGAAGGGCAGGTCGGCGCGGGCGGCTTCGATGCCGCGATAATGGGTGATGAGTGCGGCCAGCGTATCGACGCGGGTCAGGCGATCCGACACTGGCAGGCCCCAGCCCGCAATCGCGTGCATGACGCCCAGTTGCGTGTCGGCGGGCAAGGCGCTGACTTCGCCCCAGCCATGCGCCAGAAAACGCAGCGGGCGGCTGGCGGTCACGCCGGGGTCCTTTTGCCGCAACGATCCAGCGGCGGCGTTGCGGGGATTGGCGAACTGGCGCGCCTTGGCCGGGTCGTCGGCCTGCGCCAACAGCCGGTCGTTGAGGGCAACGAAATCGCCCTTGGCCATATAGACCTCTCCCCGCACCTCGAACAGGTCGGGTATGTCGGGGCCGGTCAACCGTTGCGGAATGTCGTCGATGGTGCGGACATTGGCGGTCACATCCTCCCCCGTCATGCCGTCGCCACGCGTGGCCGCCAGCCGCAATTCGCCATGTTCGTACCGCAGGGAACATGACAGGCCGTCAATCTTGGGTTCGGCGGTCAGCGCCACCGCCGCATCTTCGGGCAAGGCCAGGAAACGCCGCACCCGCGCGACGAATTCGGCAATATCATCGTCGGAAAAGCCGTTATCCAGGCTCATCATGCGCACGGCATGGGGAACTTTGCCAAGGCCCGATGTGGGAGCGGCGCCGACCTGGGCATTGGGCGAATCCGCGCGGATGAGTTGCGGAAAAGCAGCCTCCAGGGCGTTATTTTCACGGATCAGCGCGTCATATTCCGCGTCCGTGACCTCTGGCTGGTCCTGATCATGATAGAGCCGGTTATGCCGCGCTATCTCTTTGGCGAGGCGCATCAGGCGGTTGGCGGCTTGGGCTTCGGTCATTTGCGCGGGGTCGGTCATGGCCTTTCCATAGACTTGACCACCGGGTGGGCGAAAGAGATTCGCTTCACACTTCCAGCAAACGTTCCGCCTGCGCGCGCGCTTCGAACGTGATTTCCGCGCCGGACAGCATGCGGGCAATTTCTTCGCGCCGTTCGCCATCGCCCAGCGAATGGACGCTGGTCCGGGTCACGGTGCCCCCATTCTCACTCGCGTTCGACTTGGCAATCAGCATATGGCCAGCGCCACGCGCCGCGACCTGCGGGCTGTGGGTCACGACCAATATCTGGTTGCTTTGCGCCAGCCGCGCCAGACGGTCGCCGATCGCCGAGGCGACAGCACCGCCAACGCCCCGGTCGATTTCGTCGAAGATGAGGGTGTCCGCCCCGCCCTGCTCCGCCAGCGCGACCTTTAGCGCGAGGATGAAGCGTGATAGTTCGCCGCCGCTGGCGATCTTTACCAGGGGGGCGAAGGGCGCGCCGGGGTTGGTTGAGATTTCGAACTCCACCCGGTCGAGGCCGTGGGCGGTCCATTGGCCTTCATTCAGCGGCGCGACGACGGTGCGGAAGCGGGCGGCGTCCAGCTTGAGCGGGGCCAATTCAGCCGCCACCGCTGCGTCGAGCCGGATCGCGGCGTCCCGGCGCATGGCCGACAGGGCCTGGGCCGCCTGGACGTAGGCAGCCGCGCTTTGCGCGACCTGTGCCTCCAGCGCGGCAAGATGTTCCTCCCCGCCTTCGATGGCCGCCAGCTTCGCCGCCATCTCATCCCGCAAAGTCGCAAGTTCGTCAGGCTGGACCTGATGCTTTCGCGCCAGCCCGCGCAGGTCGAACAGGCGGGTTTCGATGTCGTCGAGCCGCGCCGGGTCGAAGCTCAACGCCTCTGCCGCTCCGGCCAGCCGATCCTCCGCCTCGCCCGCTTCGATCACCGCGCGGTCGAGCGCGGCGAGCACATCGGCCAGCGGATCATATTCATGGACGATCCGGTCCAGCCGCCGGGCGGCCTGCCGCAACTGGGCAAGGCCGCCGTCCGATCCGGTCAGGCAGTCGGTGACGGCGGACAGGTCGTCGGCCAGCCGTGCGCCCTTTTGCATGGTGGCACGCTCGTCAGCCAATGCGGCTTCCTCGCCCGGTTCGGGGGCGAAGCGGGACAGTTCATCGACGGCGTGGATGAGGTAATCGCGGTCCCGCGCGGCGACATCCACCGCTTCCCGGCTTGTCTCCAGCCTGTCGGCTGCGGCCCGCCAGGCGGCATAAGCGCCCGCCACCGCGCCTGTGTCGCAGCGGCCGTAGCTGTCGAGCAGGCTGCGATGTCCGCGCGGATTGAGCAGCCCCCGGTCGTCGTGCTGGCCATGAATTTCGACCAGCGCGCCGCCCACTTCGCGCAGAAGAGCAGCCGAGCAGGCCTGATCATTGATAAAGGCGCGACTGCCGCCGTCCGCCTTTACCAGACGGCGGATGATGAGCGGTTCGCCCGGTTCCACGTCGATGCCATTGTCGGCCAGCAGATTGACGGCGCGATGGCCCGAAACCGGGACTTCGAAGGTTGCGGACACGCTCGCCTGCGCTTCACCGTTGCGCACGAGGCCGCTGTCGGCCCGCGCGCCCAGCGCCAGCCCCAGCGAATCAAGCAGGATCGATTTGCCCGCGCCGGTTTCCCCGGTCAGCACGCCCAGACCCGCGCCGAATTCCAGGTCCAGCGCTTCGATCAGCACCACATTGCGGATGGAGAGTTGTGTCAGCATCGCGCGAGCCCCTCTCCTTCCCGACGACGACAGGGTGAGCGCAGGCGGGGCGCGGCATATTCACCCAGCCCGCTTCGCACCCCTAACCCCTGTGGCAAGAGGGATGGGAATGGAAAGGCGTCAGGCCGTCGCCCCATGTTCCTGCATGAGTTTGTAGGAACGCTGATACCATTTCGTACCGGGGTAATTGCGACCCAGTACCGCCGCCGCCTTCTGCGCTTCTTCCACGATGCCGAGCGACAGATAGCTTTCGACCAGACGTTCCAGCGCTTCGGGCGTGTGGGTGGTCGTTTGATATTTGTCGATGACCGTGCGGAAACGCAGGGTCGCCGCGAGCCATTGGCCACGCCGCTGATAGAAACGGCCCACTTCCATTTCCTTGCCCGCAAGATGGTCGTTGACCAGATCGAGCTTCAACCGCGCGTCCGCCGCATAGCCGGTATCGGGATAACGACGGATCAGTTCGCCCAGCGCGTCGAGCGACTGCTGCGTGATTTTCTGGTCGCGGGTAACATCGGCAATCTGCTCATAATAGCACAGCGCGATGAGATAGTAGGCGTAGGGCGCGTCCTTGTTACCGGTATGGATCGACAGGAAACGCTGCGAAGCGCCGATCGCTTCGTTAAAATCGCGGTTCATATAATAGCTGAACGCCGACATCAGCTGCGCTCGGCGCGCCCAGGGCGAATAGGGATGCTGGCGTTCCACCTCGTCAAACAGGGCGGCGGCAAGTTTATACTGGCCGCGGTCCAGCCGGTACTTGCCCGCATTATAGAGGGTCGACACGTCGCGCGCGACATATTCGGTGTCGGCCTTGTTCTTTGATGTCGCACAGCCCGAAAGCGCGAGGGCGGCAAGCAGAACCGGAGCGGTGGCCGCGCCGATGCGCGTCATGGTTTTCGTCAGCATGGCCGGGTCATAGCGGAGCGAATGGCGCTCGCCAAGCGGCAGAATGGTCGGCAGGCACAGCCAAGCGTCACAATGCTCCCGCAGGCAGGTCGAGCCGGGCGACAACACCGCCCTGCGGCCCATGATCCAGTGCGAAACAGCCCTTTAACTGGGCAGCCAGGGCGGTCGCGATTTTCAGACCGATGGAAGGACCGCTGCCCAGTTCGAAGCCCGGCGCGAGACCGGCGCCGTCATCGGCGATTCTGAGCGACAATGCGCCGCTGCTGTCCTGTAGCGTTACGGCGATGGACCCGCCCCGGTCCGGCAGGCCATGTTCGATGGCGTTGCTGACCGATTCCGCGACGATGATGGCGAGCGGGACGGCCACATTGGATTGCAGCGTCAGACCCGGCGGCGCTTCCACAGTCACATGGATGTCTTCGCGACCGCTGGCAGTCACCACGTCGGCGGTCAGCCGGGTGAGGAAGGCGCGGATGTCCTGACCTTCTTCCGCCGGATCGTAGAGCGTGCGGCTGATCCTGCCGATCAGGGCCAGACGCCCGGCGGCGTCATCCAGCGCTTCGCGCGCCTGCGCATGGTCGACATGATTCTTTCGCAGCGTCAGCATCGCCGCAACGACTTGCAGATTGTTGGACACGCGATGCTGTAGTTCATGGAACAGCAGTTCCCGATTGTCCGCCAGCGCCCGGCTGCGTTCGCGCTCTATCGCCAGGTTGACGTTCGCCCGTTGCAGGTAATGAATCAGCGCGATGTCCACGGCAGCGACCAGCCCATAGAAGCAAAGCGCCAGGAACACGGCGGGATTGATGGCAAATTCCATCCGGGGCGGAATGAAAACATACCAGGAAATGACGCCGCACAGAAATGTAGCGAAAATGCCGGGACGGACGCCGAAGAGGAAGGACGACAATATGACGACGGGAAAGAAAGCCACGAACGGGTAGCCAACGGGCAGGACATCTTCCGCAAGCAGACGGCAGCCCAACGCGATCAGGCAGAAAAGCGCGGTAAGCAGATAGGCATAGGCCGGATGGGGAAGAACAAGCGGCAGACGCTCGACGAACCGTTCATTGGCACGCTGCATTAATTTCCCCTCAAAACAGGCGGCACAATATCAGAATTTTGCGCGCCGCCAATTGATGGAAATCAGGAAAAACGGACCATCGACATGAAAAAGGGGGCGCCCATCACCGGACGCCCCCCTTTTTTCGCTGTCACTGCAGAAGCAGAACCGATCAGTCCTGCGTCAGGAAGTCCGGCAGGCCGGCATTGGAGCCGTCGTCACCGCCCTTGCCTTCTTCACGCGGACCACGATCACGGCGCGGGCCGCGATCGCCGCCACGGTCACCACCGCGACCGCCACGATCACCGCCATCACGACGGGGACCACGGCCACGGTCGCCGCGATCACCGCGATCACCACGGGGTTCGCGCGGTTCGCGGGCAGGACGCGTGTCTTCCAGCTCTTCGCCGGTTTCCTGGTCAACGACGCGCATCGACAGGCGAACCTTGCCGCGCGGATCGATCTCCAGGACCTTGACCTTCACTTCCTGGCCTTCCGACACGACGTCGGTCGGCTTTTCGACGCGCTCATTCTTCATTTCGGACACGTGGACGAGACCGTCCTTGCCACCCATGAAGTTTACGAACGCACCGAAGTCGACGATGTTGACGACCTTGCCGTTGTAGATCTTGCCGACTTCCGCTTCCTCGACGATGCCGAGGATCCACTTCTTGGCGGCTTCGATCTGGTCGATGTCGGACGAGCTGATCTTGATGATGCCTTCGTCGTCGATATCGACCTTCGCGCCGGTTTCCGCGACGATTTCGCGAATGACCTTGCCGCCCGTGCCGATAACGTCACGGATCTTCGACTTGTCGATCTGGATCGTTTCGATGCGGGGAGCGTGCGCCGACAGTTCGGTGCGGGTCGAGGACAGAGCCTTGTTCATCTCACCCAGGATGTGGGCGCGGCCTTCCTTCGCCTGACGCAGCGCGACTTCGAAGATTTCCTGCGTGATGCCGGCAACCTTGATGTCCATCTGCATGGTGGTGATGCCCGCTTCCGTGCCCGCCACCTTGAAGTCCATGTCGCCCAGGTGATCTTCGTCGCCCAGGATATCGCTCAATACAGCGAATTCCTTGCCTTCCAGGATCAGGCCCATGGCGATGCCCGACACCGGACGCTTCAGCGGAACGCCCGCGTCCATCATCGACAGCGAACCGCCGCAGACCGTCGCCATCGAGGACGAGCCGTTGGATTCGGTGATGTCGGACAGGACGCGGATGGTGTAGGGGAAATCTTCCTTGCTGGGCAGCACGGGGTGCAGCGCACGCCATGCCAGCTTGCCATGGCCGACTTCGCGACGACCCGGCGCGCCGAAGCGGCCGACTTCACCGACCGAATAGGGCGGGAAGTTATAATGCAGCATGAAGTTTTCATAATAGACGCCGTTCAGGCCGTCGATCATCTGCTCGGCGTCCTTGGTGCCGAGCGTGGTGGTGCAGATCGACTGCGTCTCGCCACGGGTGAACAGCGCCGAACCATGGGTGCGCGGCAGGAAGCCGACCATCGCTTCGATCGGACGGATCTGCGTCGTGGTACGACCGTCGATGCGCTTGCCATCCTTGATGATCGCGCCGCGGACGATTTCCGATTCCAGCTTCTTGGTCAGCTTGATGCCAGCCATGACAGTCTGGGCGTCAAGACCTTCCTCAGCGAAGAAGGCCTTCGCCTTGGCGCGGGCTTCGTTGATCGCGTTGGAGCGGGCGGACTTGTCCGTCAGCTTGTAGGCAGCGGTGATGTCCTTGCCGATCAGCTTCTTCAGCTTCTTCTTCAGGTCATCCAGGTCTTCGCCCTTGGCGACGTCCCAGGGATCCTTCGCGGCCTTTTCAGCGAGCTGGATGATGGCGTCGACGATCTTTTTCGACGCGTCATGCGCAAACAGCACGGCGCCCAGCATGATGTCTTCCGACAGTTCCTTGGCTTCGGATTCGACCATCATCACGGCGTCGCGGGTGGCGGCGACGGTCAGGTCCAGTTCGCCTTCCTTCACCTGGTCCATCGACGGGTTCAGCTGATATTCGCCATCCTTGTAACCGACGCGGGCAGCGCCGATCGGACCCATGAAGGGCACACCCGACAGGGTCAGCGCAGCCGAAGCGGCGATCATCGCGACGATATCGGGTTCGCTTTCGCCATCGAACGACAGAACCTGGGCGATGACGTTGATTTCGTTGTAGAAACCTTCGGGGAAGAGCGGGCGGATCGGACGATCGATCAGGCGGCTGGTCAGCGTTTCCTTTTCGGTCGCGCCACGCTCACGCTTGAAGAAGCCACCGGGAATACGGCCAGCTGCGGAATATTTTTCCTGATAATGGACGGTCAGCGGGAAGAAATCCTGTCCTTCCTTCACCGACTTGGCGGCGGTCACGGCGCACAGCACCACGGTTTCGCCATAGGTCGCCAGCACGGCGGCGTCTGCCTGACGCGCGATACGGCCGGTTTCGAGCGTGAGGGTCTTGCCGCCCAGCTCGATTGATACCTTCTTTACATCGAACATAATATTTTCCTTCGCCCACCTGGCCCTATTGCCGGGCGGGGCCTGTCTGCGCGCTAACCGGCGCGCGGCGGTTTTGGGGCATCTTTTGGCCCCTTTCGAAAGATCAGCGCCGAATTGCGCGACCTTCCCTCTTAGGTGCTCCTGCGAAGGCAGGAGCCCAGTTCAGACGGCGGGACTGGGCTCCTGCCTTCGCAGGAGCACGTCGCACCAGAATCAGAAACGGCCCCGCTGGGGGGCCGTCCCTTCTATAGCAGGCTTACTTACGCAGGCCCAGCTTGCCGATAAGGTCGGTATAACGCGACCCATCTTTTTTCTTCAGATAGTCCAGCAGCGAACGACGCTTGTTGACCAGCATCAGCAGGCCGCGACGGCTGTGGTTATCCTTGTGGTGACCCTTGAAATGCTCGGTCAGGTTGGAAATGCGCTCCGAAAGGATTGCAACCTGAACTTCCGGCGAACCGGTGTCGCCTTCGGCGCGGGCATGTTCCTTGATCAGCGCTTCCTTGCGCTCTGCAGTAATCGACATCGGCTTCCTTTCATTTTAGAGATTAAAGCCGCGCACCACCCGGATTTCCGGGCCACTGGCTTCGACCAGCGCGACGGGCGTTTGCCCCTCCATCGCCAGCATCAGGCCGGTATGCGGTTTCCCCACAAGCACCTTCCCCTGTCGGAGAGCCAATGCATCATGGGGAGAGACTGCAAGAGCCGGGATGTCGTCCAGCCCTGCGGTCAACGGCAGCATGCACTGCGCGATGCCGCCGCCCCTAGCAGCTTCGTCCAATTTGTCCAGAGAAATTGCCGATTCCAGGGTGAACGGGCCTGCCTTCACCCGGCGCAGCATGGTCACATGACCCAGGGTGCCGAGGGCGGTGGCGATGTCGCGCGCGAGGGAGCGGATATAGGTGCCCTTGGACACATGGGCGCGAAGGGTGATTTCTTCCAGCTTGCCCTCAGGCTCGGTCGGGGAAGGTTGAAGGGCCAGGGCGTGGATCGTGACGCTGCGCGTCTTCATCTCCACATCCTGCCCTGCTCGCGCCAGATCATAAGCGCGCTGCCCGTCGATCAGGATCGCGGAATAGGCGGGTGGGGCCTGATCGATGGGGCCGGTGAAGTGCGGCAGGACCGCCCAGACCTGCGCCAGCGTTGGCCGGTGATCGCTGTGCGCGATAACCTGTCCTTCCAGATCCAGCGTGTCCGTCTGCGCGCCGAAGCGGCAGGTGAAATCATAGATTTTATCGCTGTCGAGCATCCGCCCGGCAAGCTTCGTCGCTTCCCCGACCGCGATGGGCAGGACGCCGGTCGCCAGCGGATCGAGCGTGCCGCCATGGCCGACCTTGACCTTGCCCGCGCCACCCAGAACTTCCCCATTACGCCGCAGCGCGCGCTTTATCGCGCTCACCGCCTGCGTCGAACCCAGCCCGTGCGGCTTGTCGAGAATGATCCAGCCATGCATGGGATCGACGCGGACGTCAGTCCTCGCCGTCCGGCTGCTCAAGATCCTGCGCGACCTTGGGATCGCGCAGCAGCTTGTCGATATGGCTGCCCTCGTCAAAACTCTCATCGGCGAGGAATTTGAGCTTTGCCGCATATTTGAGGCGGACGCGATGCGCCACTTCGCGCTGAAGATAGGCGGTGTTGGTGCGCAGCGCCTTCAGCACCGCTTCCTCATCCTGCCCCAGCAGCGATTTCACAAATACGGTCGCGTGACGCAGGTCCGGGGACATGCGCACTTCGGTGATGCTGACCACATGCTGGGTGAGAACATCGTCATGCACGTCGCCGCGCTGAAGAATCTCGGACAGGATGTGACGCACCTGTTCGCCGACGCGGAGCAGGCGGACAGAGGGGCCTTCGGATGGTTGGACCATAAACCAAAACTCCCCCCTCCCGCAGGCGGGAGGGGCCGGGGGTGGGCGCGATTGCGTTAGCAATCGCTCAGGAGCCGGGTCGGAAGCTCGCGTTGCTCGCGCCCACCCCTGACCCCTCCCGCTTGCGGGAGGGGGACTTTATCGGATCACAGCGTCCGGGCGCGTTCTTCGACCTCGAACAGTTCCAGCGTATCGCCAGCCTTGATGTCGTTGGTGTCCTGAAGAACAGCACCGCATTCCATGCCAGCGCGGACTTCGGACACGTCGTCCTTGAACCGACGGAGCGAGGCGATGTTGGTGCGCGACACGATGACATCGTCGCGGGTAAGGCGCGCGGCCAGCCCCTTGCGGATGATGCCGTCGAGGACGAGCAGACCAGCCGCCTTGTCCTTCTTGCCCGCGGGGAACACCTGAAGCACCTCGGCGCGACCGACGATGGTTTCGATCCGTTCGGGGGCCAGCTGACCCGCCATTTCGCCGCGAACTTCCTCAAGAAGGTCATAGATCACGTCATAATAGCGCAGCGAGATTTTCTCGCGCTCCGCCAGTTGACGCGCCTTGGCGTTGGGACGGACGTTGAACCCGATCAGCGGCGCGCGGCTGGCAGCGGCCAGCGTAACGTCGCTTTCGGTGATCGCACCCACACCCGAATGCAGGATGCGGACCTTGATCTCGTCAGTGGAGATGCGGTTGAGCGACGTCACGATCGCTTCGACTGAACCCTGCACATCGCCCTTCACCACGACCGGATATTCAATGACGCTCGTATTGAGTGCCGAGAACATATGTTCGAAGCTGGTGGGCGCGGTGGTCGTGCGCTTCTTGGTCGCCTGTTCCTGACGATAGGCGGCGACTTCGCGCGCACGGGCTTCGTTTTCGACGACCGTGAGCTGATCGCCAGCGCGGGGAACGCCGGAAAGCCCCAGCACCTCGACCGGCGTGGAAGGCCCTGCGGTCTTCACATTCTGGCCCTTGTCATTGACGAGCGCACGCACCTTGCCGCTTTCGGCGCCGATGACGAACGTGTCACCGACCTTGAGCACGCCCTTGCGCACCAGCACGGTCGCGACAGCGCCGCGGCCCTTGTCGAGCTGCGCCTCGATCACATTGCCTTCGGCGGCGCGATCGGGGTTGGCGGTCAGTTCCATGACTTCGGCCTGGAGCAGGATCTTTTCGATCAGTTCGTCCAGACCCGTCTTCTTGAGCGCTGAAACCTGCACGTCCTGCACTTCGCCGCCCATATCTTCGACAACGATTTCATGTTCCAGCAGACGCTCGCGCACCTTCTGCGGATTGGCTTCCGGCTTGTCGCACTTGTTGATCGCGACGATCATCGGCACGCCCGCCGCCTTGGTATGGTTGATCGCCTCGATCGTCTGCGGCATCAGCCCGTCATCGGCCGCCACCACCAGGATGACGATGTCGGTGACGTTCGCGCCACGCGCACGCATTTCGGAAAAGGCTTCATGGCCCGGCGTGTCGAGGAAGGTGATCACTTCACCACCCTTGGTCGTCACCTGATAGGCGCCGATATGCTGGGTGATGCCGCCGCTTTCGCCCGCAACCACATCGGTTCCGCGCAGCGCATCGAGCAGCGAGGTCTTGCCATGGTCGACATGGCCCATGATGGTCACGACCGGCGCACGCTGCTGAAGCGTTTCGGGCGCGTCAACGTCGCCTTCAATGCCGATTTCGACGTCGGCATCGGACACGCGCTGGATGCGATGGCCGAATTCTTCGACCAGCAGTTCCGCCGTATCCTGATCGATCGGCTGGTTGAGTGTGACCGCCGTGCCCATCTTGAACAGGGATTTCACCAGATCCGCGCCCTTTTCGGCCATGCGGTTGGCGAGTTCCTGCACCGTGATGCTTTCAGGCACGACAACATCGCGCACCTGTTTGTCGCGCTGCTGCGCGCCACCGGCATAATGAGCGCGACGTTCCTTTTCGCGGGCGCGCTTCAGCGCGGCGAGCGAACGGGCGCGCGCGCTGTCATCGTCCGCCAGCGCGCGGGTAACAGTCAGCTTACCCGACTGACGGCGATTGTCATCGCCCCGCTTGGCGCGATCCGGCTTGGCCGGTTCGGGGCGCTTGACCGGCGTTACCGGGGTAAAGCGGCGCGGCGGCGGAGTCGTGGCGGCAGGAGCAACGCTGGGCGCTTCCGATGCCGGGGCAGCGGCCTTTGCCTCTTCAGCCGGAGCGGTCGCGGGTTCAGGCGCGGGCGCTGCGGGTGGCGGCGCCTTGCTTTCTTCGTCGGCCTGACGGGCGGATTCGGTCTCAGCCGTTTCGGCGGCGAGTCGATTTTCCTCGGTCCGGCGCTTTTGTTCTTCGGTGGCGGCGATGCGCTGCGCGCTTTCGCGGCGACGCGCTTCTTCCAGCGCGTTCATGCGGGCTTCCTCTGCCTCACGCAGCAGCTTGGCCTGCAATTCCTGACGCGACATCAGGCTCTGCGGCGCCGCACGTGCAGGAGCAGCGGGCTGCGGCGCGCGCGCCTGAGGCTGCGGAGGCGGCGGAGCTGCCGCTGCCGGTTCAGGCGTGGGATCAGGCTGAGGCGCAGCCGTCGGCGCGCCAGCTTCGCCCGGCTTGCCCAGAATGCGGCGCCGCTTCACCTCGACCACGACCGTATTCTTGCGGCCATGGCTGAACTGCTGCTGCACCTGGCCGGATTCAACGGTCCGCTTGATGCCCAGAGGCTTGCGGCCCAGAACCGGCTTGTCTTCCTTGCTGTCACTCATACGACTGAACTGTACCCTTCACTTACACCCGACCGGCAAGACCCGTCGGCGCCTTCATTCCACGCTCTTCAGGCGCCCAGCGCACCGGCGGAGTCTTGCTCCCCATGCACTGGCGCCCCGGTAACGCAACCCAGATAGCTTTCCAAGCGGCCTAGCGCCGCACGCAGACGCGACGCGGCACGCGAGTCGGTCACTGCGATATGGACGACATTATCCCGCCCCATTGCCATAGATAGGGCCTGTCGGTCCACAGGCAAGACAATACCGGACAAATCCGTCCCTTCCGCTTCCCGTCCGACCCGATAGGCCTGGTCCAGCTTGCGGTTGCCATCGGCGGCGGCATCGCTGGCATGGAGCAGCAGCGTGACGATGCCCTTGCGGCAGGCGACGTCGATCTTTTCAGACCCGGTGAGCAGCATGGACGCTTTTGCTTCCAGTCCCAACCGGTCCATCAGCGCCTTGCGCAACCCATCCTCTATCAGGGCGGGCAGGTTTTCAGTGATTTGCAGGTCGCCGGTCTTGAACGCGCGGGCGAGTGCGCCCTTGAGCTTGCCCTTGGCGACCGCCTGTTCAAGTTCAGCGCGCGAAACGCCAACCCAGGCGCCCCGGCCAGGAGCCTTCGCGCGGATGTCGGGCAGCACCTGACCTTCCGGTCCAACAGCCAGGCGGATCAGCGTTTCTGGATCAGCGCGATCGCCGGACAGGATGCATTTGCGTTCGGTCATGCCGCGTTCTCCCCAGGAAGCGTCTTGTTCCTGCGCAGCCCATGACTGATGACATAGGAGCCTAGCCTCATATCGGGTAGTGGCCGCAGCATAAGCGTCCTATTCCACCCTTGCGAGAGCAGGCGACCTGGGGACTGGGCTCCTGCCTTCGCAGGAGCACGGCTATTCGTTAACGCTGGTGGAGCGCTTGGCCTATCATCGGGAAGTGACCGCGGCATTGGCGTCCTCCCCTATAGCTGGCCCAGATACAGGCGCATCCGCGCGGTCGGCGATCAGGACGCCGCCCGACCCGTAATTTTCCGTCGAAACCTCGGAAATCACCACCTGCACGGCAGCAGGCGACTTCCCCAGCCGCTCGACGAGCGACTGGGTGACGTCGGCAACGATTGCTGCCTTCTGCTCACGGGTGGCGTTTCCCGCCAGACGGATGTCGACAAAGGGCATGAGTGTTTTAGGCTTCCTCGCCTTCGAACCAGTGGGCGCGGGCGGCCATGATCGTCTCATTGCCCTGTTCTTCGGTCAGGCCATATTCTGCGAGAATTCCGCCCTTGTCCTCTGTGGTTTCGCTGCGGCGGCGGCGTTGATCGACGCGCTTCTTCGCGATCAGTTCATCGGTGGCGAGATCAGCCAGATCGTCCAGCGTCTTCACGCCCGCCTTGCCCAGCGTCACCAGCATGGCTTCGGTGAGGTGCGGCATTTCAGCCAGCGCGTCCTCGACACCCAGAGCGCGGCGTTCTTCACGGGCAGCAGCTTCGCGGCGGTCCAGCGCTTCCTGCGCGCGGTTCTGCAATTCGGCGGCGAGATCGTCGTCGAACCCTTCGATCGACGCCAGTTCGTCGATGCTGACATAGGCGACTTCTTCCAGCTCACCAAAGCCTTCGGCCACGAGCAGCTGCGAGAGCGTTTCGTCCACGTCCAGTTCGTTCTGGAACAATTCGGAACGGCTGACGAATTCCTTCTGGCGCTTTTCGCTGGCGTCAGCCTCGGTCATGATGTCGATGGCCTTGCCGGTCAACTGGCTAGCGAGGCGGACATTCTGGCCGCGACGACCGATGGCGAGCGACAGCTGATCGTCGGGAACGACGACTTCGATGCGCTCTTCTTCCTCGTCGATGACAACGCGGGCGACCTGAGCAGGCTGCAGCGCGTTGACGACGAAGGTCGCGGTATCTTCCGACCAGGGGATGATGTCGATCTTTTCACCCTGCATTTCCTGCACGACGGCCTGAACGCGGCTGCCCTTCATGCCGACGCAGGCGCCGACGGGGTCGATGGAGCCGTCACGGCTGATGACGCCGATCTTGGCGCGGCTACCCGGATCGCGGGCGGCGGCCTTGATTTCGATCACGCCGTCGTAAATTTCGGGCACTTCCTGCGCGAACAGCTTCTTCATGAATTCGGGATGCGCGCGGGACAGGAAAATCTGCGGCCCGCGATTTTCACGGCGCACGTTCAGGATGACCGAACGGATACGGTCGCCGACGCGGACGACTTCACGCGGGATCTGCTGGTCGCGGCGGATCACGCCTTCGGCGCGACCGAGGTTCACGACGACATGGCCGAACTCAACCGACTTGACGACGCCGGTGATGATTTCACCCACGCGGTCCTTGAATTCTTCATGCTGGCGCTCACGCTCGGCGTCGCGGACCTTCTGGAAGATCACCTGCTTGGCGGACTGGGCGTCGATGCGGCCAAGGTCGATCGGGGGCAGCGGGTCGACGATGAAGTCGCCGACAACGGCGTCCTTCTTCAGCTTTTGCGCCTGCTTGAGGTCCACCTGCTTGAAATAGTCATCGACGGCTTCAACCACTTCGACGACGCGCCACAGACGCAGGTCGCCGCTTTCGGGGTCCAGCTTGGCGCGGATGTCGTTTTCCGCGCCGTAGCGCGCGCGGGCGGCGCGCTGAATCGCGTCTTCCATCGCCTCGATAACGATCGCTTTATCGATCATCTTTTCGGTGGCGACGCTGTTCGCGATGGCGAGCAGCTCGGCCTTGTTGGCGGAAATGGCGTTGGCCATGGTCGTGAACCCTTACTCTTCGGTTTCGAACTCGTCCGCCCCATCGGAGGAGAGCGGCATGCTAGCAGAAATCAGCGCGTCGGTCAGTATCAGCTTGGCATCGCCGACCAGCGCGAAGGGGATGGCAACATCCCCGGCCTTGTTATCATGAAACTGGATATCGTCGCCTTCGACGCCGTTCAGCGATCCGCGAAAACTCTTGCGTCCCGAAACGATCTCAGTCGTGGAAATCTTTGCCTCATGCCCCGCCCATTCCATGAAATCATGCAGGCGGGTGAGCGGTCGGTCGATGCCAGGCGAGCTGACTTCCAGACGATAGGCTTCCTCGATCGGATCGACTTCATCCAGCAAATCGGACAAGCGGCGTGAGATGGTGGCGCAATCCTCGATCACGAGCTGCTTTGTATCCGGCCGTTCGGCCATGATCTGCAGCGTATGTTCGTCACCGGACCCGAACAGCTTTACGCGCACGAGGTCGAAGCCGAGGGCCTTAACCTCCGGTTCGATCAGCGCGGTCAGTTCGGCGATGTCCGCCATGCAGTCTCCAACAAAATATGTGCGCTTCCCGCGCCGCAGGCGTTCCCGCCCGCGACCCCGACATGTTTGACGATGTAAGGAAGCAAGCGCGATATAGGCAGGATGCGATAAGGCTGCAACATTATTCGTGCGCGGGGATTTGGAACAGGTGGGGTGCCCGATTGGAGCGGGTTGCGCTTGTCAAAGCCCCAATATCCCGTGCCCGGAAGCAGCGCCCTGAACAAGCTCAGGGCGAATGGAGGTTGGAATGAATCGCGCCCTGATGACCGCCCTGCCCTTGATCCTGATGGCTTGTTCTTCCCAGAACGCCACAAGCCAGAATAGCGCTGCCCCGGCAGGCAAGCCGTTCAAGACATCGATCATCGCCGATTTCGATTCGCCCTGGGCCATGACGTTCCTGCCCGATGGCCGCGCATTGATCACGGAAAAGGCCGGTGAGATGATCCTTTTCGATCCCAGGAACGGGACGAAGATTCCGGTGGCGGGCATTCCCACGGTGGATAGCGCGGGACAGGGTGCGTTGATGGACGTCGTCCTGCACCCGCAATTCGCGCAGAACAGGATGGTCTATTTCAGCTTTTCCGAAAGTGGCGCGGGGGGCAAGGGCGTCGCGCTGGCCACGGGCAGGTTCAACCAGGCGAGCGGCGGGACGACGACGCTGGACGGGGTCAAAACCATCTTCCGCGCCACGCCCTATGTCGATGGCGACGGCCATTATTCGGGGCGGATCGCTTTTTCACCCGACGGCCGATACCTGTTCTTCACCAATGGCGAGCGCCAGAAGTTCGACCCGGCGCAGGACCCCAAGGCGACATTGGGCAAGGTGCTGCGCCTGAACCTGGACGGCACGCCCGCAGCGGGCAATCCGCTGGCGGCCAAAGGCTTTCATCCGGCGGTCTGGTCCTATGGCCATCGCAACCTGTTGGGCATCGCGTTCGACAAGGACGGGCGGCTGTGGGAACAGGAAATGGGGCCCAAGGGCGGAGATGAGGTGAACCTGATCAAGCCGGGCCTGAACTATGGCTATCCCAAGGCGTCGAATGGCGATCATTATGATGGCAAGCCGATCCCGGATCACAGCCCGCATGACGGATTCGAAGCGCCGAAACTGTTCTGGACACCCGTCATTTCGCCCGCCGGGCTGCTCTATTATTCAGGGGATCTTTTCCCGCAGTGGAAGAATTCGCTGTTCATCGGCGGGCTGTCGGGCAAGGCACTGGTCCGCGTGAAGCTGGACGGCGAAAATGCATCGAAAGCTGATCAGTGGGACATGGGTGCGAGGATTCGGGAGGTAGAGCAAGGCCCCGATGGCGCGCTGTGGCTGCTGGAAGATGGCGGGCGGGGATCGCAGGGAAGGCTGTTGAAGCTGACGCCTGCGGGTTGAGGGAAAGAAAAGGCTAGAACCTGATCCGATCAGACTGGATCGGATCAGGCCCCTTTTATCTTTAGTTTTCCGCATTTTCCGAGGCGGCAGATGATGCCATCTGCTTCGAAAATGCTCTAGCGTGCTCCTGCGCAGGCAGGAGCACAGTTCATACGGCGGGACTGGGCTCCTGCCTGCGCAGGAGCACGTAATCCTCTTATTGTGGCGTTAAACCAATCGGCTCTGCTTGACCGCTGCTTCGATGAAGCTCGCGAACAATGGATGGGGGTCGAAGGGTTTGGACTTCAGTTCCGGGTGGAATTGCACGCCGACGAACCAGGGATGATCCGGGCGCTCGACGATTTCGGGGAGCGTGCCGTCGGGTGACATGCCCGAAAAGATCAGGCCGCCTTTTTCAAGGCGCTCGCGGTAACCCGCATTGACTTCGTAGCGATGGCGGTGGCGTTCGCTGATTTCGTTCGCGCCGTAAATGCCCGCAACGACGCTGTTGCCGGTCAATTGCGCGGGATAAGCGCCCAGCCGCATCGTGCCGCCCAGATCGGTTTCAGCCGTGCGCTTCTGCAACCCTTCCTTACCCATCCATTCAGTGATGAGGCCGACGACAGGTTCTGACGTTTCGCCAAATTCGGTGGTCGAAGCGTCGGCGATACCGGCTGTGTTCCGCGCGCCTTCGATGCAGGCCATCTGCATGCCAAGGCAGATGCCGAAGAATGGCACATTGCGTTCGCGCGCGAATTTGACGCTGGCGATCTTGCCTTCCGATCCACGCACGCCAAAGCCGCCGGGGACCAAAATGCCGTGCATCGGTTCAAGGCTGGCGGCGACGTCATCGCCCTTTTCGAACAATTCAGCGTCGATCCACTTGATCTTCACCTTCACCCGATTGGCGAAGCCGCCATGGGTCAGCGCCTCATAGAGCGACTTATACGCGTCCGGCAGGCCGACATATTTGCCGACGACGCCGATCGTCACTTCGCCTTCGGGATGCTGCTGCCGGTCCATGATGTCCAACCAGCGGTCGAGCGAGGGCTGGGGCGCGTCAGCAATGCCAAAGGCGCGCAACACTTCATCGTCCAGCCCTTCCGCATGATATTGGGTCGGGACGGCGTAGATGCTGCTGGCGTCGAGCGCAGGAATGACCGCTTCGGGACGGACGTTGCAGAACAGGGCGATCTTGCGCCTTTCGCTGTCGGGCAGAGGATGTTCGCAGCGGCACAGCAGGATGTCGGGCTGGATGCCAAGCGACGTCAGTTCGCGGACGCTGTGCTGGGTCGGCTTGGTCTTAAGCTCGCCCGCCGCCGCGATGAAGGGCACCAGCGTCACATGGACAAAGATCGACTGGCCGCGATCCAGGTCGTTATGCAGCTGGCGGATCGCCTCCATGAAGGGCAGCGATTCGATGTCGCCGACCGTGCCGCCGATTTCGCACAGCACGAAGTCCAAATCTTCCGTGTCGGCGGTGGCGAATGCCTTGATCTCGTCAGTGACGTGCGGAATGACCTGAACCGTCGCGCCCAGATAATCGCCGCGCCGTTCGCGCTGAATAATCGTCTGATAGACACGGCCCTGCGTCACATTGTCTGACTGCCGCGCGGAAACGCCGGTAAACCGCTCATAATGGCCAAGGTCGAGGTCGGTTTCCGCCCCGTCATCGGTCACATAGACTTCGCCATGCTGATACGGGCTCATCGTGCCCGGATCGACGTTGAGATAGGGGTCGAACTTCCGAATGCGCACACGGAAACCTCGCGCCTGCAGCAGTGCTGCGAGCGATGCGGCCATAAGGCCCTTGCCAAGCGAGGAGACCACGCCGCCGGTGATGAAAATATACCGCGCCATGGGAGAGGAGGCTTAGCCTTTTACAAACAAGTTGGGCAAGCGCGCGAATCCACGCACGAGCAAAAAAAGATCGAAACTGATTCAGGAAGTCAGTTGGCGAGCGGAACTGCGCCGTTCGCGGCCTGGCCATTGCCGGCCGCGCCAGCCGCACCGGCAAGCGGATCCGCACTGCCTGCGGCGGGTGCGGGCGCGGCAGGAGCGACGGGCGCCTGCTTTACCAGTGACGTGTCGATATCGGTCTGCGCGTGCTGGACCGACGCGATCACGGCGAGAACGATCGACAGCAGCACGAAGATGGTCGCCAGGATAGTGGTCGAGCGCGTGAGGAAATCCGCCGCGCCGCGCGCCGACATGAAGCCCGCAGGGCTGCCGCCGACGCCCAAACCGCCGCCTTCCGACTTCTGCATCAGGATGACGGTGACGAGCAGGGCGGCCACGATGGCCTGGACAACGAGGATGAAGGTGAACATGCGCCGATATCTGTCCGCAAAAAGAATGTTGCGCAGCCCATAGCGGCGAAGGGTCGCCGGGGCAACCGGGGGAGCGCCCTCCCCCACCTATTCATGCCATCGAACGCGCCGAAGCGCCAACAGGCGCGGCTTTTCGGCCCGTTCGATTGCACCAGCCGCGCGGGGTTCAGCCCGCCGCGGCGATCACCGGGCCAAATTTGGCTGCCGTAAGGCTGGCGCCGCCGACCAGCCCGCCATCGACATCGGGAATCGCCATCAGCTCGGCGGCATTGTCGCCGTTCATCGAGCCGCCATAAAGGATTCGCATGGCGTCGGATTCCTGCGCGCCGATGCGGCTGGCGAGCGCCGCGCGCAAGGCCGCGTGCATCGACGCCACCGCATCCATCGTCGGAATGCGGCCCGTGCCGATGGCCCAGATCGGTTCATAGGCGATGGCAAGCCAGTCAGCCGCAGCGCCTTCGGGAAGCGACGCGAGCAACTGTTCGCACACTACCGCTTCGGCATTGCCGGCGTCGCGCACGTCCAGGCTTTCACCCACGCACAATATCACTTTCAGCCCAGCCGTCCTGGCTGCCAGCGCCTTGGCCGCGACATCCGCATTGCTTTCGCCCTGGTCTTCGCGTCGTTCGCTATGGCCGACGATGACATATTCCGCCCCGGCTTCGGCCAGCATGTCCGCCGACAAGCAGCCAGTATGCGCGCCGTTGGCAGTCATGTGGCAATCCTGCGCGCCGATGAAGGCCCCACCCTTGCGTTCAGCCGCCGCCATGATCAGGGTGGCGGGCAGGCATATCCCGACTTCCACCACTGGCCGTTCGGCGGCGATCCGGCCTATCGCCTCAATCTCGGCCAGGTGGCTCTTCATGCCGTTCATCTTCCAGTTGCCGGCAACCAGCTTTCGCCTGCCCATCGATCCGATACCTTCTCTGTAATTATTGCTGCACGTCGCCGGAGGGCGCAAAAACCTCTGGCCAGCTGGGCAAGGCGATGAACGGCGCTCCATCATTTGTCCAGCCTCGCAGTCCACGGCGCACTTGCCGCATCGACGATCCGCCCCTAAAGCGGGCCGCCACCAGCCGCAGCTTTCTGGACTTTTCCGTCATGCTTTCATCCTTTCGCCGCTTTATCCATTCGAAATTCGGCGCGGTTTTCGCGCTGCTGTTCCTAGGCGTCATCGCGGCGGCCTTTATCCTGGGCGACATTACGAGCGGCAATTTCGGGTCGTCCGCTGGCGGCGGCGCGACAGTGGCGAAGGCGGGCGGGTCCCGCCTGACGCTGACGGCGTTTCAGGAGCGGGTTCAGCGCGTGTTCGAAAACGCCCGGCGCGCCAACCCTGAGCTTCAGATCACCGAATTTCTGGGCCAGGGCGCGGCCCGCGAGATTTATGACCAGCTTGTCGCGGCCATGACGCTGAAGGAATATGCGCAGGATCAGGGCGTTCATATTTCCAAGCGGCTGGTGGATGCCCAGATCGCCCAGATCCCTGCTTTTCAGGATGCGGCGGGCAATTTCAGCCAGGATAATTTCCGCCAGTTGCTGCAGCGCGAACGCATCACCGAACAGGCGCTGCGCGATGATATCAGCCGCGAGATACTGGAGCGCCAGATGCTGGCGCCTGCTGGCCTTGGCGCGATATTGTCCGACAGCCTGGTCCTGCCCTATGCGTCGCTTTTGCTGGAAGCGCGGCAGGGCACGATCGCGGCCATCCCGGCAATGGCGTTCAACGACATCAAGGACCCGACCGAGGCGCAGCTGAACGATTTTTACAAGTCGAACGCGGCGCGCTTCACCATTCCCGAACAGCGCCGCATCCGTTACGCCGTCATCGACGGGCAACGCTTTGCGCAGGCCGCGCAGCCGACGGAACAGGAAATCGCCGCCGCCTATAATCAGGACAAGGCCAGTTACGCCGCCAAGGACAGCCGCAGCTTTGAACAGTTGATCCTGCCCACCGAGGCGGGCGCCAAGGCGATTGCGGCGCAGGTAAAGGCGGGCAAATCGCTTGCCGCCGCCGCGCAGGGGGCTGGGCTTGCCGTTTCGACGCTGTCCGACCAGACCCGCCAGGCTTTGGCGTCGGCATCGTCCGCCGCAGTTGCGGATGCCGGCTTCAGCGCGAAACAGGGTGATCTGGTCGGGCCGATCCGCGCGCCTCTGGGCTGGCTGTTGCTGCGGGTGACGGGGGTCAAGACGGTCCCGGCGCGCCCGCTGACGGCGGTGAAGCAAGAGATTGCGACGACGCTGCGCGACCAGAAGGAAAAGCGCCTGCTGACCGAATTCACGGGCAAGATCGAAGACGAGATCGCCGATGGCGGCAGCTTTGATGAGGTCGTGAAGGACAATGGGCTGAAGCTGGAAACCACGCCATTCCTGCTGGCGACCGGGAAGCAGGTCGAAGATCAGGCCTATCAGGCCGCAGCCGACGTCCAGCCCCTGCTCGCCCCGGTATTCCAGATGAGCCAGGATGACGATGCGCAGCTGATCCCGATCAGCCCGGACAAGCGTTATGCGCTGGCCGCGCCCGCCGAAATCCGGGCCGCCGCTCCGCCGCCGCTGGCGAAGGTCAAGGATCTGGTCGTGCTTCAGTACAAGCTGGCGCAGGGCAATGAGAAGGCGAAGGCGCTGGCGGAGCAGATCCGTGCGAAGGTCGCCAAGGGCATGAAGCTGGCCGACGCCGTTTCGTCGGCAGGGGTGCGACTGCCCGCGCCCCAGGTCGTGGGCGGCCGCCGCGCCGACATGCTGCGCGACGGACAACGTCCCCCGGCAGAGGTGATGATCCTGTTTTCGATGGCGACCAACAGCGTCAAGACAATGCCGATCGGGCAGGATCGCGGCTACTTCGTCGTGCAGCTGAACGGCATCAAGCGCGGCGACGCGGGCGATCAGCCGGAACTGGTCAACCAGGTGCGCAGCCAGCTGGGCGACGTGGTCGGCCAGGAATATGCGCAGCAGTTCGTCCGGGCCGTCGAAAAGGAACTGAAAGTCGAACGCAGCTCCACGGCGGTCGCCGATGTGCAGCGCGCGCTCGCCAGCACCAACAACGGCGCTCAATAATATGGCAGTGGCGCAGGACGTGCCGGGCGGCGGCATTCACGGCGCGCGCGCGGCGTTGGCCGCTGGCAAGTCCGCGCTGGTGTGGCGCCGTCAGATCGCCGACACAGACACGCCCATTTCCGCCGCGCTCAAACTATTCGAACCCGACCGGGGCGACTTTCTGCTGGAATCGGTGGAAGGCGGCGTGGTGCGCGGGCGATACAGCCTGATCGGCCTTGCGCCCGACCTGGTGTTCCGCGCCCAGGGGGAAAAGGCGGAAATCAATCGCCACTGGGCGACCGATCGCGATGCCTTTGTCGCTGAACCGGTCGGCGCGCTGGACGCACTGCGCGCGCTGGTCGCCGAATGCCGGGCCGATCTGGACCCCGCGCTGCCCGCCGCCCTCGCCTGCCTGGTCGGCTATTTCGGTTATGAGACGGTGGGGCTGGTCGAAAAGCTGCCCCGCCCGTCGCCCAACCCGCTGGACCTGCCCGATATGCTGTTCGTCCGGCCCACGGTCATCCTGGTGTTCGACCGGCTGGCGGACGCGCTGTTTTTGGTCGCACCGGTGTGGAAGGGCAGCTACCGCGACGCCGATGCCGCGATTGACGAGGCGCTGGAGCGTATCGATGCGACCGCCGCGCGGCTGGCTGCACCGTTGCCCGACGTTCCGCCACCAGCCGCAATCGCCGATGTCGAGGTCACGCCTGTCCTGCAGCCGGGACGTTATGCCGCGATGGTCGAGCGCGCGAAGGACTATATCGTCGCAGGCGACATATTTCAGGTGGTGCTGGCCCAACGCTTCACCAGCCCGTTCACCCTGCCGCCCATCGCACTTTACCGGGCGCTGCGGCGAATCAACCCGTCCCCCTTCCTCTATTATCTCGACCTGCCGGGCTTTGCCCTGATCGGGTCGAGCCCGGAAATATTGGTGCGCGCGCGAGATGGCGAAGTCACCATCCGACCGATTGCGGGCACCCGTCCACGGGGCAAGACCGCTGTCGAGGATGCCGCCAATCGCGAAAGCCTGCTAACCGATCCCAAGGAGCGGGCCGAACATCTGATGCTGCTGGACCTTGGCCGCAACGATGTGGGTCGCGTCGCCGCGGCGGGAACGGTGACGGTCACAGATAGCTATACGGTCGAATTCTACAGTCACGTCATGCACATCGTATCGAATGTCGTCGGGCAGATTGCCCCCGGCAAGGATGCGCTGGACGCCCTGTTTGCGGGCTTCCCCGCTGGAACCGTGTCGGGCGCGCCCAAGGTGCGGGCGTGCGAGATCATCGCCGAACTGGAACCGGAAACGCGCGGAGCCTATGCCGGCGGGGTCGGCTATTTCGGGCCGGATGGCAACATGGACAGCTGCATTGTCCTGCGCACCGCCGTGTTGAAGGACGGCGTGATGCATGTGCAGGCGGGCGCGGGCATCGTGGCGGATTCGACCGCTGAATATGAGCTGCGGGAATGCGAGGCGAAGAGCGGCGCGTTGTTGGCCGCCGCGCGGGAAGCGGTGACGCTGGCGCGGGAATCGCGGTTCGGCCAGTAAAGCAACGGGCTTATCGACAGGCCCGCCAGCCGAACGCACCGCGATCCGCCTGATCGAAGTGAAGATGGTCGCGATGTGCGCTATTATAGTCGGGTGACAGGACCGTGGAGAACAGCCCGCACGCGCCATCGCGAACGCTGCGCAGGAATGCAGCGGCGTCCTTGTCCGCACCGGTCCAGTCATTCACCACGCTGATACGCCGCCCATCCTCCAGGGTGAACGCCGCTATATCGATGGCATCGGCGGTCGCATGTTCGCTGAAATCGCCTTCGGACCGGCCATAGAGGCGGCGGCAGCTGAAGGAGCCGAAATGGGATATCGTCCCGACCGGCTGGCCAAGATGGCGCTGGGCGGCTGGCTGAACGACGTGCCATTCCCATAATTTCAACGCTGCGACCACGGGGCAGGATGGCGCGACCGAGGCTGGTGACCAAGCGACGGCGTCTTTGTCGCCTTTCAGCCGCACCGCGTCGCCATATCGGCATTGGCCGCTGCCGGTTGGCGGCATCGCGGTGTAGGCGACCCCGGCCCTGTCCAGAAGCGCGCGGCACTGATCCGGCGACTGGCCCAATGCCGCAATCTTGCGCCCCGTGAACATTCCGACCGGCTGCGCAAGGTCTAGCCCGGTCCAGGGGAGGTCCTGTGGCCGCTTTTTCAGATAGGCATAGCCAACAAGCAGCAATGACAGGATCGCGCCAGCAAGGACGATCCGGCGGGCGAAGATATGAAAGCGACGCATAGGCTAACCACGCTGAACCCCGCCCAAGGGTTCCGAAGTCACCGGATAGCCGATATTTTCCGGGATGCAGAGATGAGGCTCCCCCGCCCGATCTTCGATCCAGGGTCGCACCATCTCAATCGGGGTGGACGATGCGTGCGCCGCCATGGCGTCAAAGCTGTCGAACAGCGCAAGCCGTTCCAGATTACGCCGGGTCGGAAAGATGATGCGCCCCTGCCCTGCGTCACAACGCGCGATGGTTTCCTGCGCGCCGCTCCAGAACAGCCGAACATTTTCGGTGGCGTCGACCCTTGGTTCCTGATCGCGGGGGGCGCGCACCAGATAGAAGCGGGTGTCAAAAATGCGGGTCACATGTTCTGCCGCCGCCGGGTGCCAGCGGCTGAACGGCACCAGCTGATCCAGCGCGAATTCCAACCCATGGGCTTCGGCGATTGCGGCCAGGCTTTCGCCCTGTGCCAGGGCGGCGCGCATGTCCATGAGTTGCGCCGAGGCTATGGGTGTCCTGAAACCGACCCCCAGGCCGCTTTCTTCCAGGGTTTCGCGGATAGCGGCGATCCGAGCAGCGAAGTCGTCCACATCGCCATCCTTCACCGCAGCCGCCAGCGTACGATCCGCTTCATCGACCGCGCCGCCGGGAAAGACCAGCGCGCCGCCCGCAAAGGCCATGTGGGCCGCCCGTTCCATCATCAGGATGTGCGGCGGCGATCCGGGCATGTCGCGGACGATCACCACCGTTGCCGCGGGGCGGCCTTCACCAACATTTCGAGACATGATTGTCGCCTTAGGTCAGGAATGCACCTGCGGCAAAATATTTGCCATTCATCAGTCGGCGAACAGAGGAAAATTGGTGGAGCCGAGGGGGATCGAACCCCTGACCTCGTCATTGCGAACGACGCGCTCTCCCAGCTGAGCTACGGCCCCAAAGGAGCGCTGGCTATAAGCGAGCGCCCATGGCCTTGCAACGGTCTTTTGCGCGCAGATACCCCCCATTTCTTCCACGCTGCGTCATGCTGTTCGCCATCGGGAAATGTGACAGGCGACAGCGGCAGGCCGGTCATCAGCGCGGATATTACCGACGCGTAACGGCCGGAACGATGCGTCCGACCGCTCATTAATAGCGCAATGGCCCCTTCGGCATCGAAGGAGATTCCAGAGCAAAAGGAGAAAGACGATGGGCTATCAAGGCGGACGCCGTTATGGCGAATATGATCGCAATCGGGGCGATTGGGACAGAGGCTCGGATCGTTATCGCGGACAGCGCGAGTGGCAGGATGACCGCAATTCACGTTACGGTACGCGCGGACAATTTAGCGGCCCTGACCCCCGTCGCGGTCGCGAAGACTATGACCCGGATGAGCGTGGCTTTTTTGAACGGGCGGGCGATGAAGTCCGCAGCTGGTTCGGCGATGAAGAGGCGGAGCGCCGCCGCGAATATGATGAATATTATAATCGCACCTATGGCGATCCGCGCGATGAAAGCAGTCGGATGGGATATGCGTCCGCGTCCCGCAGTAACCAGTATCTGCCCGGTCGCGGCTATGCCCCATATACGGGCGAACGCAGCGGCTATGGCAGCGAAGACCATGGCAACCGCATCCGCGCCTTTGGCCCGTCGCAGGATTATGGAGAACATCACGACGCCAACTATCATGCGTGGCGGAAGCAGCGCATCGACGAGTTGGACCGGGACTATACGGAATATCAGCAGGAACATCGCGAACGTTTCAACAATGAGTTCGGCAGCTGGCGGACCAAACGCAGTGAACAGCGGCAGGCGGTCCAGCAAGTGCGCGAACATATGGAAGTCGTAGGCAGCGACGGCGAACATGTCGGCACTGTCGACAAGCTGAGCGGCGATCGCATCATCCTGACAAAGACCGACCAGGATGCGGATGGCATGCATCATTCCATCCCATCGTCCTGGATACGCTCTGTTGACACCCAAAAGGTGACGATCGAGAAAACGGCTGACGAAGCGCACATGGCATGGCGGACCGAGCGGGAGCAAAATGCGATGTTCGGCGGCCGGGATGACCGTGGCGGATGGGGTAGCCAGGGGGCGAGTTCGAACAGTTCACAGGGTCAGTCGAACCGTTATCGCTGAACACTGAAGACCCGATAAAGTGACAGTGGAGGCCCGGTCGCAAGGCTGGGCCTCTCTGCACGTCAGGCGGGCGAATGCGGAGGCGCCTTGCACAGCGGAGGCGCGCGTGGGAAAGCGGCATCTTCCTTCGACCGAGGCCCCTCATGCCAACCATATTACTGCTGGTCATTTCCAACCTGTTCATGACCGCAGCGTGGTATTGGCATTTGAAAGGCAGCATGACCAAACCGCTGATGCTGGTCATCCTGATCAGCTGGGCGATCGCATTTGTGGAATATTGTTTCGCGGTGCCCGCAAACCGCATCGGCTTTGCCAGCGGATGGAGCGCGGGACAGCTCAAGATCGCTCAGGAAGCCATCGCCCTGGTCGTCTTTGGCGGATTCATGGTTATGGTTTTGGGCGAACCATTGCACTGGCGCCACCTTGCCGCCTTTCTGTGCATCATGGCGGCGGTGGGATTTCTGTTCGTTGGGCGGTCATAAGGGGCAGGCGGCTTTCGATCCCTACGGTAGCAGCAGGGAGGAATCCCCGTAGGAATAAAAACGATAGCCCTGCGCGATGGCGTGGGCATAGGCAGCCTGCATCCGATCACGCCCCATCAAGGCGCTGACCAGCATGAATAATGTCGATTTGGGCAGGTGGAAATTTGTCATCAGCCCGTCCACCGCGCGAAAGCGGTAACCCGGCGTGATAAATATCCGCGTTTCGTCAGCAAAGGGGTGGATGCGTCCCTGCTCATCCGCCGCGCTTTCCAGCAAACGCAGGCTGGTCGTGCCGACGGCGATCAAGCGACCGCCTCGCGCGCGGGCCGCGTTCAGCCGGTCGGCCGTATCCTTGTCGATCCGCCCCCATTCCGCATGCATGCGGTGGTCGTCCGTGTCGTCGGCCTTGACCGGAAGGAACGTGCCCGCGCCCACATGCAGGGTGAGCGTTTCCGATCCGATACCGGCCTGGTCCAGCGCAGCCATCAGTTCAGGCGTGAAATGCAGCGCAGCCGTGGGCGCGGCGACGGCGCCATCCTCGCGCGCGAACATGGTCTGGTAATCGCTGCGGTCGCGCGCGTCGGTTGGGCGCTTGCTGGCGATGTAGGGCGGCAATGGCATTTGCCCTGCCCGCTCCAGCAAAAGCTCCACCGGATCTTCGCCTTCGAAGTTGAGGGTGCAGCCGCCTTCATCGTCGCGAGGACCGGCGATGGCGGTGACACCCGCGCCGAAGTCGATCCGGTCGCCGTCCCGCACCCTTTTGGCGTTGCGCAGAAATGCCTGCCACTGGCGGAGCCCCATACGCTTGTGCAGCGTCGCACCGACCTTTGCCTGCCCACGCATTCCCTCCAGCTGGGCCGGGATCACTTTCGTATCGTTGAACACCAGCAAGTCGCCGGGCCGCAGCATCGATGGCAGATCGCGCACGATCCAGTCCTGGATGGGTGCGTCGCCCGCGACCAGCATCATCCGGGCGGAATCGCGTGGCGCAGCCGGACGGAGCGCGATCGACTCTGGCGGCAGGTGGAAATCGAAAAGATCGACGCGCATGATGAAGCCGCCCGGTGGCGAGCTATTTCCGCTTCGCCGCCTTCTTGCCAGCCGGAGCAACCGACGCCGGGGTGGCGACCGGAGGAGCAGGCGGCGTTGGCAGCGCGGTCACCGGCGGCTTCCCATCGCTTTCGATCGACGCCTGCAAAATGACAGATGGGTTCGCGGGCGGCTCGCCCGGTGTGATGGCATCGACATATTGCATGCCGTCGATGACGCGACCGAACACGGTATATTTCTTGTCCAGTTGCATGCGGGGCAGCAGCACGATGAAGAACTGGCTGTTGGCGCTGTTTTCTTCCTGCGCGCGGGCCATGGAAACGGTGCCACGCAGGTGGGGCATCGGATTGAATTCCGCCGCGATGTCGGGCAGCGTCGATCCGCCCGTGCCATCGCCCTTGGGATCGCCCCCTTGCGCCATGAAGCCCGGAATCACGCGGTGGAATTTCAGACCGTCGTAAAAGCCCTGGCGCGTCAGTTGCTTGATCCGCTCAACATGGTTGGGCGCGATGTCGGGGCGCAGCTGAATACGCACGCGACCGCCGCTCGACAGATCCAGGTCCCAGATATTCTGCGGATCGGCAGGAACGGTCGCAGGCGGCAGCTTGATGGCGGCGTCCTGCCCCATCGTCTTTGCATTTTGCTCAGCACGCGCGGCGGCTTCAGCCTTTTTGGTCGCGTCCGCACCCTGCCCCGCCTGCGCCAAAGCTGCGCCGCTGGAAGCATAGAGAGCGAAACCGATCGCCACGGTCTTGATCGCCGACGTGAACCGCATGGATAAGCATTCCCTGATATTTGCCCGATAAGGCGATGTGGCCCTGATAACGCGCTCTTCGCGATTGGCAACTGAACGAAGGCTGAGCGCGTCGCTTACTTGCCGTCCTTGCGCCCGACCTCGGCAACCCGCGCGACGACTTCCTCACCGACGCGCGGGCTGACGAATTTGTGGATGGGGCCGCCGTAAAGCGCGATTTCCTTGACCAGGCGCGATGCAATCGGCTGCAGCGACACGTCCGCCATCAGGAAGACAGTCTCCACGCGGGAATTGATCTGCTGGTTCATGCCCGCCATCTGATATTCATATTCGAAATCCGCCACGGCGCGCAGGCCACGGATGATGACGTTGGCGCCCTGCGATTCGGCAAAGTCCATCAGCAGCGAATTAAAGCCGGTTACGACGATCTGCGCATCGACGTCGGCACATTCGCGCCGCACCATTTCCAGACGTTCATCGTCGGAGAACATGGGCGATTTGGAAATGTTGGTGGTGACGCCGATCACCAGCTTGTCCACCAGCTTCGCCCCGCGCCGGATGATGTCCATATGGCCCAGCGTGATCGGATCGAACGTGCCGGGATAGACCCCCACCCTTTGCCTGCTCATCCTAACGGTCCCTTTCCACGATATAGTCGGCGATGGCGCGCAGCAGGTCGGCTTGCGCTCCATGCGCATGGAGATGCGCCTTTGCCTGCTGCACCAGCATCCGCGCCTGTTCCCGCGCCCGTTCGACGCCCAGCAGCGATACAAAGGTTTCCTTGCCCGCCGCCTGATCCTTGCCCAGCGCCTTGCCCGCGACCGCCACGTCGCCCTCTACATCCAGAAGGTCGTCCGCAATCTGGAACGCCAGCCCGATGTCGCGGGCATAGCCGTGCAGGCTGGTGCGTGCTTCGGACGGGATGCGGGCCATGATGGCGGCGGCGTCGACGCAAAAGGCGATGAGCGCGCCGGTCTTGAGCTGTTGCAGCCTTGTGACGGTGGCAAGGTCGAAATTCGCCCCTTCCGCTTCCAGGTCCATCATCTGTCCACCCGCCATGCCCGCAGGCCCGCTGGCGGCGGCAAGCGCCTTTACCAGTTCGATGCGGACGAACGGATCGGGATGGGTTTCTTCATCGGCGATCAGCTGAAACGCCAGGTCGTGCAGGCAGTCCCCGGCCAGGATCGCCGTCGCTTCGTCGAACGCCTTGTGGATGGTCGGCTTGCCCCGGCGCACGTCGTCATCGTCCATCGCCGGGAGGTCGTCGTGGATCAGCGAATAGACATGGATGCATTCCACCGCGAGGCCAACGCGCAGCGCCGATTCGCCCGATATGTTGAACAGGTCGCTTGCGGCCCGGACCAACAGCGGGCGCAGCCGTTTGCCACCACCGATGGCGGCATGGCGCATGGCTTCATACAGGCGCGCGCGCGGGTCGTCAGGAACGCTCAACAAAGCGTCGAACGCCCGGTCCACCTCTGCTGCGACGATGGCGGAACGGCTGGCGATGAGCGCCGCGCCCGAAGTCACGCCCTCCATGGCGAGCGCGCTCAGTCCGCGCCGAATGGCTGTGCGCCCGTCACGGTCCCGCTGGGATCGACGGTGAGCTTTTGAATGCGCGCCTCAGCCGCTTGCAGCCTGGCCAGGCACTGTTTGCGCAATTCTTCGCCCTGCGCATAGAGCGAGATGGATTCGTCCAGCGGAACGTCGCCGCTTTCCAACCGGCGGACAATCGTTTCAAGGGCGCGCAACGCATCCTCGAAAGACAATTGAGACGTGTCGCCCGCCTGGGTCATGCTCTCTTCGGCCATGCGTCATGCATTGGCGACCGCCGCCCGCCCGGTCAAGCCCGCTGCGCCCGCACGCGCCCATTAGTTCGCCTGCGTCATGAAAATGTCATGGCGTTTCGCCACGCGGCTGGCGGTATTTTGGCAGTTTTGCGTTGACGCTGACTGTGGCAGATGCACATAGAAGGACCGCTATGAAATATTATCTCCCCCTGATCACCGCCGCCGCGCTCAGCCTGCTGTCCGCCTGCAACCAGAATGACGAACCTGAAGTCGTGGGCGGCCCCGCCGATCCCATGGCGCAGCAGTTGGCCAACGCCGCGCCGGTCGAGCTGCCCCCTTCGGTGAAGGAAAGCCACCAGTACCGCTGCAAGGACAACAGCCTGATCTTCGTCGACTTCATGAGCGACGACAAGACCGTGAACCTGCGCCTGAAAAGGGACAGTGCGCCCACGAAGCTGGTCGCTGCCAACCCCGGCGAAGCATTCACTGCGGACGGATATTCGGTGGAGGGCGCCGGCAAGGAAATCACCGTCACCCTGCCGGGCAAGGACGCGCTTAGCTGCAAGGCGTAAGGCTGGTCCTTTCGGTTTTTCCAAGGCCGGGTCTCCCATGCGGAGGCCCGGCCTTTTTCATATCAGCCTTTCGCAAATTCCGGTTCGCCCACCTCTACCGGGTCGGGGCCAAAGCGATTGGGACCACGCGTCCCGCTCATTATGAAGAAGACGAGCAAAACCAGGCTGCCGATGATCGGGAAAAAAAGGATCAGCAGCCAAAATCCGCTCCTGTCACTGTCGTGCAATCGGCGCACCGCCACGGCGATCCAGGGGATCAGCACCGCCAGGCCGAACAGCCCGGTCAACGGCCCGCCTCTGGTGCGGTAGCCTGTGTCGAACCACCAGTCGCCACGGCGCGCCCAATGTTCAGTGGTGCCAAGGCCCAGCAGCCCTTCCACGATGCCGATGGCGATAAAACACAGGATCAGGAACAGGATGAACATCCAATATTCCTTTGGCCGGGAGCGCCCGGAAAATTTCGCGTAGCGACGTAGTGGCAACAGCATCCATTCCATCCTGCACTCTCCCCGGCCAGATTGAACCTGTATTTCCTATCATGTTTTGTCCGTCACGCGCGCGCAAGGATTGTCTATCCGCCGCGCCCCGGCTAAAGGCGCGCTCATGTCGACAGCAGCCACCCAGATCACCCCGGAAATCGTCGCCGAACATGGCCTTTCGCCGGAAGAATATGACCGCGTTCTGAACGCCCTCGGTCGCGAACCGAATCTGACGGAACTGGGCATATTTTCGGTGATGTGGTCGGAACATTGTTCCTACAAGTCGAGCCGCATCCATTTGAAGAAGCTGCCGACGGAAGGCCCGCAGGTCATTTGCGGTCCCGGCGAAAATGCGGGCGTTGTCGATATCGGCGATGGGCAGGCCGCGATCTTCAAGATGGAAAGCCATAACCACCCGTCCTATATCGAACCCTATCAGGGCGCGGCGACGGGCGTGGGCGGCATCCTGCGCGATGTGTTCACCATGGGCGCGCGCCCGGTCGCGAACATGAACGCGCTGCGTTTCGGTCGGCCCGATCATCCCAAGATGAAGCACCTCATCAGCGGCGTGGTCCACGGCATTGGCGGCTATGGCAATTGCGTCGGTGTCCCGACCGTGGGCGGGGAAGTGAACTTCCACCCCGCCTATGACGGCAATATCCTGGTCAATGCGATGACGGTCGGCGTCGCGGATACGGACAAGATTTTCTATTCGGCGGCGTCGGGCATCGGCAATCCGATCGTCTATGTCGGTTCCAAGACCGGCCGCGATGGCATTCATGGCGCGACCATGGCTTCGGCGGACTTTGGCGACGACGCCGACGCCAAGCGCCCGACCGTGCAGGTCGGTGACCCTTTCACCGAAAAGCTGCTGATCGAAGCCTGCCTGGAACTGATGGCGTCGGACGCGATCGTCGCCATCCAGGACATGGGCGCGGCTGGCCTGACCTCATCCTCCGTGGAGATGGCGTCCAAGGGCGGCGTCGGCATCCAGCTGAACATGGATATGGTGCCGCAGCGCGAAACCGGCATGACAGCCTATGAAATGATGCTGTCGGAAAGCCAGGAACGCATGCTCATGGTGCTCCAGCCGGGCAAGGAAGCCTTTGCCGAAGCCATTTTCCGCAAGTGGGAACTCGACTTTGCCGTGATCGGCGAAGTGACCGACACGGGCCGCATGGTTCTGGTCCACAATGGCGAGGTCGTGTGCGACATTCCGCTCGCGCCGCTGGCCGACGATGCTCCGCTGTACGACCGCCCGTCAATGCCGAAGGACGAATATAAGGTCTGGGCAAAGGTCGAGCCGCTGGGCGACATCGCCGAAAGCAGAGACATCGGGGCCGACCTGCTGAAGCTGATGGGGTCGCCGGACATCGCCAGCCGCCGTTGGATCTGGGAACAATATGACCATATGGTCGGCGCTGACACGGTGCAACGCCCCGGTGGCGACGCAGCGGTGGTGCGCGTCCATGGTTCGCAAAAGGGCATTGCGATCAGCACCGATTGCACCCCACGCTATTGTTACGCCGACCCCTATGAAGGTGGGAAGCAGGCCATCGCCGAATGCTATCGCAACATCAGCGCGGTGGGCGCACATCCGCTCGCCGTCACCAACTGCCTGAACTTCGCCAATCCTCAGCGGCCAGAGATCATGGCGCAGTTGACTGGCTGCCTTGATGGCATGGGCGACGCCTGCCGTGCGCTCGACTTCCCGATCGTTTCGGGCAATGTCAGCCTCTACAATGAATCCAAGGCGACCGGGGGCGGCTCCGCGATCCTGCCGACACCGGCAATCGGCGGCATCGGCCTGCTGAAGGATGTCGATGTCATGGCGACCGTAGCTTTCAAGAATGAGGGCGACGCGATCTGGCTGGTCGGCGGCACCGAGGGAGCGTTGGGATCGCATCTTGGCCAGTCGATCTGGCTGCGGGAAATTGCGGGCCGGGAAGCGGGCGATGCGCCGAAGGTCGACCTGGCCGCCGAACGCGCCAACGCGGACATGGTTCGTAGCCTGATAGCGGACGGCAAGGTGAACGCCGTGCATGATATTTCCGACGGCGGCCTGTTGGTCACGATTGCGGAAATGGCGCTCGCAGGGGGGATGGGTGCGGAACTGACCGTTGCCCTGTCCACCGCCGCCGCCTTTGGCGAGGATCAGGGGCGTTATGTCGTTACGGCTGCGCAAGATGTGGAAATAGCAGGCGCGATTCGCATCGGAACCACTGGTGGCGCCATGGTGGCTGGCGTTGCGCTCAGCGACCTACGCAACGCGCATGAAGGCTTCTTCCCGAACCTGATGGACGCCGAACTTTAAGCGTCCATCAGAGAGAATTTTCCCCGCCCGAACCCGTCAGATTTTCGGGCGAGTCACCCGACCGAACAGCAGTTGATAGGCGTCATCCCCGCCGCTCTGGTCGAACGCCGCCATCACCCGGCGCAACTGTCCAGGCGGCAGCGGTTTTCTGCCATCGCCGGGCACCACTGCGCCTATTCCTTTGAGGTGCGCGATCAGCCCCCGCGCACCCTCGCAAGGCAGGGCATAATCCTCGTCAAAGGCGAAGGCATCGTCATAGCCGCTCAACATCGCGCGCAGGTCGTCAAGGGTGGGATAAGCGGGGACGCCGGGGACCAGGTCGCACGCTACATGCGCCGCCCGCCATCGGGCGAAGCTGCCCGCACCCATGGTCGAGAAAATCAGGCTTCCGCCCGGCCGCAACAGTCCCGTCAGGCGGGCGATGGCATCTTCCAGCCGTTCGAACCATTGAAAGGCAAGACTGGACAGAATGAGGTCGAACCACTCCCCTTCAAACACGGGCGCTTCGCCGTCCATGGTCATGAAGGTGCCGGCGACCAGCCCGCCCTTTGCCGCGGTGGCCAGCATATCGGGCGACAGGTCCGTTACGACCAGTTCAGCAGACGGCCAGCGCCGTCGAATATCACGGGTCAGCAAGCCGGTTCCGCACCCGATTTCCAGGATACGCTCCACCGGTCCGGGCATCTGCCGCTGGGCAAGATCGGCGACCAGACCAGCCGCAGCGCGTTGCGGCCCCGCATGATCGTCATAGCGGGCGGCAGCAGCGCCGAATGCGTCGCTTATCCGTTGCTTGCGGCGGCTGTTCATGGCTAGTGGTCCGATCCTGACATTTGGCATCTCTATCGGCTAAGTGGTGAGCAAATGTCAGAATCTTTCAGGACCACTAGCAACTATATGAATCTAGTGGATTTTACGATTTTGACATTTGCGACCTTCCTATCCGGCCAGCGGGATGCAAATGTCAAAATCAATCCACTAGTCGCATGGCAGAGCAAAGACCGCTTTTCCAGTGTCTTCAAGGAACGCCCGTCGCATGAGCGCCCCATCCTTCCGCATTCCCGCCATGGACGTGCTGCGCGGCTGCGCCGTCATGGGCATATTGTGGATGAATATCAGCGCCTTCGCCCTTCCACAGGCGGGCTATTTCAATCCTCGCGCCGCGGGACCGCTGTCCATCGGTGACATGCTGTTCTGGCTGATCAGTTTTCTGTTTTTCGACGGCAAGATGCGCGCGCTTTTTTCGATCCTGTTCGGGGCGTCGATGCTGCTGCTGATCGACCGGGAGGAGTTGGCCGGGCGCGACGGGCGAAAGGTGCAGATGATCCGCGCCGCCTGGCTGTTTCTGATCGGCCTTGCCCATTATCTGCTGCTGTGGTGGGGCGACATATTGATGATCTATGCGCTGGTGGGTGTGGCCGCCCTGCCGTTCGTGGGGAAAGAACCGCTTTCCCTGATGAAATGGGCCTTTCTCTTCTTTTTAGCGCATTTTCTGATCTGCACGCTTTCCATTGTCACCCTCTATGGATGGGCCGACGCAGCGGCGAGTCCCGGTGCCGCCCAGACCGTGCGGGAAGGCTATGCGAGCTTCGCCGCATCCTTCACCGATCCACGTAGCACCGCCATCCAGTCGGACATACAGACCTATCGCAGCGGTTTCGGCACTATCCTGCGTCATCACCTTGCCCTGTTCGCCGACGAATGGCCTCGCGGCCTACTGTTTAGCGGTTTCGACACATTGGGGTTCATGCTGATCGGCATGGCCATGCTGAAAGGCGGGTTCCTGACCGGGCGTTGGGACCCCGATCAATATAAGCGGACCGCCATCCATTGTTTCGTCATTGGACTTATCCCGATGGCGGGCCTTGCCGCATGGCTGATCCTGGGCGACTTCCCGCTTCTGCCGACTTATGGCGCGGTGATTGCGTGGTCCTTCCCGTTCCGCATACCGCTGGCCGTTGGCTGGGCCGCGTTGATCCTGTGGCTGCTGGCCCGAAACCGGGATCATCCGCTTGCCCTGCGGATCGGCGCGGTGGGCCGGATGGCGCTCAGCAATTATCTGGGCACCAGCCTGGTCATGTGCGCGATCTTCTATGGATGGGGCCTGGGCCTGTTCGCCCATCTGCGGCCCGTGCAATTTCCATTGCTGCTGCTCGGCGCCTGGCTGGTCATGCTGATATGGTCAACGCCTTGGCTGTCGCGATTCGGCATTGGCCCGACGGAATGGCTATGGCGCAGCCTGGCGCGCGGGAAGCCGCAAAAGATTCGCAAGAGCAGCTGAAAGACTATTGCGAGCTATTATCATCTACGCTATCTCCGAATCAGGAGAAGTCGATGGTCGTCTGTGTTTGCAATGCCATTCGGGAAAAAGACCTGAAGGAAGCCGTACGCGGCGGGGCCGACACACCTTGCAGCGCCTATGCGCGGCTTGGCCGTCGTCCCAAATGCGGCCAGTGCGTCCCCTTTGCCCGTACGATCATCGCCACGGAACGCGCGTCCGTCTAACGATTGATAATCAGCAGCATCAAATGGCTGATGACAAGCGCGAACATATCGCAATATCATCTTGTAAATATGGCGAATTTCCGCGGCTTTCCAGTTAACAATTGGCTGTAACGAGCCTATAGTCCCCGGCCTGTCCAAACAGCCGGAGCATGAAGCCATGAAGGGCGATCCCAAGGTCATCGACTATTTGAACGAGGTCCTCAAAAATGAGCTGACCGCGATCAACCAATATTTCCTCCACTATCGGATGCTCAACCATTGGGGCATCGAAAAGCTCGCGAAGTTCGAATATGAGGAATCGATCGATGAGATGAAGCACGCCGACAAGGTGGCGGAGCGCATTCTGTTCCTTGACGGCCTGCCCAATTTCCAGCTGCTGGGTCGGTTGAAGATCGGCGAAACGGTCGAAGAAATCCTGAAGTCCGATCTTGAGCTGGAATATGAAGCGCTTCCAGTGCTGAAGGACGCCATCGCCTATAGCGAAACCGTCCGCGATTTCGTCAGCCGCGACCTGTTCCAGTCGATCCTTGAGAGCGAGGAAGAACATGTCGATACGTTGGAAACCCAGTTCGAAATGATCGAGCGTATGGGCATTCAGAACTATATCCAGCTGCAGAGCAAGGCAGCGGAAGAATGACGCAGCGGGTGGGGTAGCAAATCCGGCACGCTTACCCCGCCTCCCCCCTTCAAATCAGCGCGTCGAGCAGTCCGATCAGCGGCAGGTCCGCTGGTGGCATATCGAGCGCATACATCTGGGCAGGCCTGACCCATTGCAGGGCCGTCGCATGGTTGGGCTGAGCAAGGCCCTGCCATTTGCGGCAGATATAGAGCAGCAGCAACAGGTGACGGTCACCCAGAGGTTCGCTCGCGAAGGCGGCGGGGGCCAGGCAGCTGGCATGGGTTTGAATCCCCAGTTCTTCCTCCAACTCCCGAATTAGTGCGGCCTCGGGCGTTTCTCCTTCTTCAACCTTTCCCCCTGGAAATTCCCATAATCCGGCCATCGCCCGCCCTGGCGGACGCTGCTGCAACAGCACACGGCCATCGGCATCGACCAGTGCGGCGGCCACCACCAGCAGGGGATTGATTGTCGTCATATCGGTCCAGCGAAAGGGGTTATTAACTTGCCCCTATTACAACGCCGTCCGGTGCTGTCTGCAATAATCGGGAAGTGGCATGGGCGGACTGATCGGAGCCATATCGAAAATGACGCTGCTGCGCTGCGAACGCGGCGCGACGGCAATCGAATATGGGCTGATCCTGGCACTGATTGCACTGGCGATCATTTCCGCAGTGACCAACGTCGCCGACAAGACGATCAACATGTGGGATAATGTCGCGACGGAAGTTACCAGTCATTAACCATCATACCGAAACTAACCGGCTATGTCGTTAAATCTTTATCAACCTACCACAAGTAAACCGTCCATAGCTGACCTAATTCATCGGGGCGGCGGGGATAGTTGAACCGGAATTTAGTCAAGGAGATTTGCAATGCAGTTCATCCGTAAGATGCTGAAGAATGAAAAGGGCGCGACCGCTATCGAGTATGGCCTGATCGCCGCTCTGATCGCAGTCGCCGCCATTGGTGCCATGTCCAGCATCGGCACCAAGCTGACCAACACCTTCAACAATGTTTCGAACAACCTCGATTAATTTCGAGTAAGTTCGAAAAGAAAGGGCGGCGGAAGAAATTCCGCCGCCCTTTTCTGTTGCCTGATTGGCGAGATAGCTAACGCCACAATCCATAGTCCCACCAAAAGCGCAGCCTTCTGCGGCAAGCATTCCACCGCTCAACTCAAAGGTGAGAAATCAGGCTCCGATCGCCAGGAACTTATCGGCGCGGTCTGTCCGCAGATCCGGCGCGCTCATCGCGGCGAGCGAATCCAGTTCCTCACCGATCGCCACACCCAGCCTGGCGATAGCCTGCATCGGTTCGCGATGCGCACCCCCCGCTGGTTCCGGCACAATCCGATCGATAACGCCCAGCGCCTTGAGATGCTGCGCCGTGACCTGCATCGCGGTCGCTGCATCGCTCGCGCGATCCGCCGTGCGCCAGAGGATGGACGCGCACCCTTCGGGTGAGATGACGGAATAGACGGCATGTTCGAACATCAGCACGCGGTTGGCGGCTGCCAGCGCGACAGCGCCGCCCGATCCGCCTTCGCCGACCACCGCAGCCACCATCGGGACGCCCAGGGCCAGGCATTGTTCGGTCGAGCGGGCAATCGCTTCCGCCTGACCGCGTTCTTCCGCCTGCACGCCCGGAAAAGCGCCGGACGTATCCACCAGCGTCACCACGGGCAATCCGAAACGGTCGGCCAACTGCATCAGGCGGATCGCCTTGCGATAGCCCTCCGGCTTTGCCATGCCAAAATTATGGCGCACGCGGCTGGCGGTATCGTCGCCCTTTTCATGGCCAATGACCATGACGCGCCGATCCCCTAGTGTCGCAAAGCCGCCCAGGATCGCCTGATCGTCGGAAAACGCCCGGTCCCCTGCCAGCGGCATATAGTTGTCGAACATCCCCGCCACATAATCTTTGAAGTGGGGACGGTCCGGGTGGCGGGCGACCTGCGTCTTTTGCCACGGCGTGAGCTTGGCATAAGTGTCGACCAGCAACTTGGCCGCGCGATGTTCGAGCTTTTCGATCTCGCCACCAATGTCGATATCCCCGGCGCTGGCCGTCGCGCGCAATTCGATGACGCGCGCCTCCAACTCGGCGATAGGCTTTTCAAATTCCAGAAAGCTAACCATGGCCGACGGCGTTAGGGCGCAGAAGTCCCGTCGTCAACGAGGCGATGGCGCATCGTTGCAAGTGGATGGCGGCTATTGACCAATTCGACCAGCCTGCGACTGTCGACATGGGTGTAAATCTGGGTCGTGCCTATGTCCGCATGCCCCAGCATAGACTGGAGCGCGCGCAGGTCAGCGCCGCCTTCCAACAGATGGGTGGCAAAAGCGTGACGAAGCACATGTGGGCTGACCCGTTCAGGCGCGATGCCCGCGGCGGCAGCCAGCGCCTTCACCATCTGATAAAGGCGGATGCGGCTCACATGGCTTTTCCCCGACGGAAAAAGCCATGGGCTGTCCTGCGGCACATGATCGATCCAGGCGGACACGGCTGATCGCGCGCGGTCGGAAATGGGCACCAGCCGTTCGCGCGCGCCTTTGCCCTTCAGGATCAGGAATGGCCGGTCAGCGGCAAGCGCCCGACGGGGCAGCGCGACCAGTTCGGTTGCCCTCAGACCCGATCCGTAAAGCAGTTCGATCAATGCCGACAGCCGCAGGTCCAGCGGCGCTGGATGCTCGACGGCGAGCTTTGCTTCGATGACGGCAAACAGGGAATCCACTTCCCCGGCCGATAATATCTTGGGCAGCGACCTGCGCGTGACAGGGCGCGGCAAGGCAGTAGCCGGATTGTCGGCGCGCAACCCTTCCTCTTCCAGAAAAGCATAGAAAGCGCGCAATGCCGACGCCTTTCGCGCGACGGAGGACGCCGCCAGTTGCGCCCACGCCCCGGCAAGTTCACCCACGGCGGCCTTGGTCGCGCCGGACAGGCCGCCCATGATCTGGGCCGCCCCCCTCAGGTCCGTTCTGTAAGCAAGCAGGGTATTACGCGAAGCCCCACGCTCCGCCGCCATCATCTCAAGAAAGCGGTCGATGAGGGCCACATCCTCACTCACGCATCAGGCCCGCGTAATCGCCTCCGCCGCGATCATCCGCGCTTCGGGGTCCAGCCCGACACGATGCAAGGCAGCGATGATGTGATAGAGATGGGCAGGCGGCAAGCGGCTCCATTGCGGCGATTGCATGCCCACCGCCGCCAGCAAGGCGACGCTGGCCTTCTCACCGCGCGCAGCAGCCTGTCCGATCGCCCGTGCCCAGCGGCTATCAGGCGCAAGCCGGAAGCCGTTGTCCTGTGCCAGGGCAGAGGCTTTCCCTGCGTCCACCCGCGCCAGGCCCGCCAACGCGGCGATCAACAGCCGCCCCTTCACCGCGCCCGCATCCTCCATAAAGCCGGACATGCGGCTGTCGCTGATCTCCACCGCCGGGGTGGGCGCGCCGACCGCCAGCAATGCCCACAGGCTGCTGGCGCCATCGCCTTCGGCCTGTTTCGCTGCAGAGGTCCACCGCAATGTGCTCCGGTCATATCCGGCAGTCAGCATCGCGGCGACCAGATTGGCCGCATCGCGCGCATCGATCTGGCGCACCGGCAGCGCGGCAGCCGCCCTGGCCGTTGCGATCAACCCGACATAATCGGGATTGCCGTTGTCGCGCCACAGACTGCGCATCGCCTGAAGACGATCTTCGACGCTACCGCCCACATGCGCGGTGCGCAGCGCATCGATACGATCCGCCACCTCTGGCTGCGCTTCGCCCTCAACGCCGAGCTGGCTATAGAAGCCGACGAGCGCCTTATTGGAAAAGACGCCAAGCCGTGCCGCGACTTCGGCTCCGGGCAAACGCTTCACGGCGCTTAACGCCGGGGCGCGTGCTTCCCAGGCGCGCACATGTTCGCCGGCCGTCGCGTAAAGGGCGTCGGGTATCTCGACATTCAGAGCTGTGGCCAGGCCGAATCGCCAGGCGGTCAAACGATCGACCGTGTCCCATTCGATCTTCACCGAACGGCGAGCGTTGAAGCCAGTCCCCACCACCTTTTCAGCGAGCCGATAATCGATCCCGCGCACCACCCCGCGCCGTTGCGCCTGGTTGAGAGCGCCACTTGCCGAACCCTGATCGCCCGACAGCGCGGGACAGATGGCGCGGGTCATATCCCAGCCCGGCTTCTTGCTAGTCCGAAGCGCGCCCGCCGACAGCGGACACAGCCCGGCCGGATCGGCAGTGGCGAGATAGGTCTGCATGGCGACGGCATAGAGCCTGGGCGTGAAACGATCCGAATCGACGCTTTGCACCAGTAGGCGCGCGCTATCCGCTTCCCCCATGCGCAACAGCAGCCAGGCGCGTTCCGCTACCCAGTCAGCGCCGTTGATATCGCGCGGCGTATCGGTTGCCGACAAAAGCGCTCGACGGAGCAGTATCGACGCCCAGCGCGACGTGATCGGCGCTCGCGTCTCATTCATCAGCGTTGCGAGATATTGCCCGGATTGGCCGCCAAAATCATCGGGCGCAAAGCCACGCTGTTCGGGGGTCAGCACCCCGACACGGTCCAACGACCGTTGGGCGCCCGCGGGCAGATCATATTTGGCCTTTTGCGCGGCCAGTTCTTCTTCGGAAAGCGCGTCCTGGGCCGCATTGTCCGTCGCGTCATCCCCCGGCAGTGCCGACGTCGGTGGCAAGGGTTGCACCATGGGCACCGGCGCGGTTGGGCCTGCTGGCCGTCCCGGCTGAGGAGCGGCGGGAGCGGGCGCAGCGGGAGAATCACCGAAACCGGGCGGCAGCAGGGATTCAGGCGCTTCCTGCGCCACGACCGGGAGCGCCAGCGCGATCGCAAGCGTGCCCAGCGTCCATCTGGCATTCCCCCGACGTCGACGCATGCCCTTTATTGGCCCAGCTTTTCGGCGGGAATCACCTTTTCCACCTGTTGCTGAGGCTGTTCCCCGCCGCGCGACCACATGAGCAGGATCAATGCGACCAGCACGGCAATCAGGATGATGGGGATGATGGGCAGCCGCTTGCCACGACGGCGCGAACTGCTTTCAAAGTTGCTGAAGGAACGGTTGCTTCTCATGGATCCTTGTGCGGCCAAGCCGGAAGTTGAGGAAAGTTGCGATTTGCCTCTGTGACGGGGGGATGTATAGCCCCGCTCTGCATGCAGCGAAACAGCAAATCCGCCTCTACCGCCCTGAAGCGCGGTCCCATCGTCCTGATCGGCATGATGGGCGTCGGCAAGTCGACCGTGGGCCGCCGCCTGGCCGCGCGCCTGGGCGTCGCTTTCGTGGACGCCGATGAAGAGATTGAAAAAGCGGCAGGCATGACCATCACGGAAATGTTCGAACGCTATGGCGAATCCTATTTCCGCGACGGCGAACGGCGCGTCATCGCCCGGCTGATGGACGGCAGCCCCAAGGTCATCGCCACTGGCGGCGGTGCTTTCATGCAGGATGATACGCGCCAATTGATCCTGGAACATGCGACCGCCATCTGGCTGGACGCCGATATCGACATATTGGTCGACCGTGTGTCGCGGCGGGAGGGCAGGCCGCTGTTGAAGGGGAAGGATCCGCGCGAAGTGCTGACCGAACTGGCCGCGACGCGCAATCCCGTCTACGCACTCGCCCCCATTCACATCAAGAGCATCGCCGCCCCGCACGAAGTCACGGTGGACAGCATATTGGAGCAGTTGGTCGCATGGCATTAGTCCGCGTCGCGCTGGGTTCGCGCAGCTATGACATCATCATAGAACAGGGTGCGCTTGATCGGGCCGATGCGCACCTTGCTGGCTACGCGCGCAAGGGACGGATGGCCGTCGTGACCGACGCCAATGTGGCGAAGGCGCAGCTGCCCCGATTGGCGACCAGCCTGAACCGGGCGGGCATAGCCGTGGACCCCATCATCCTGCCCGCAGGAGAGCAGACCAAGAGCTGGCGACATCTGGAACAGCTGCTCGACCAGTTGCTGGCCCTGGAAATCGAACGCGGTGACCATGTCGTGGCGTTGGGCGGCGGCGTGATCGGCGATCTGGTCGGGTTTGCCGCTTCGATCCTGAAACGCGGTTGCCACTTCATCCAGGTCCCTACGACCTTGCTTGCGCAGGTCGATAGTTCGGTGGGTGGGAAAACCGCGATCAACGCAAAGGCTGGCAAGAACCTGATCGGCAGCTTTTATCAGCCCGGCCTGGTCCTGATCGATCCTTCGACGCTGGACAGTCTACCCCCCCGCGAAACCCGCGCCGGTTATGCGGAGGTCGTCAAATATGGCCTGATCGACGACCCAGACTTCTTCGCCTGGTGCGAATCGGAAGGTCAGCGACTGCTGGACGGCGATGGCGATGCGCGCGAATATGCCATCCAACGCAGTGTGCAGGCAAAGGCTGCCATCGTCGCGGATGACGAGCGGGAAACGTCGGGGCGGCGTGCGCTACTGAATCTGGGCCACACTTTCGGTCATGCTCTGGAGGCTGACACTGGCTTTTCCGATCTGCTCCTGCATGGCGAAGGCGTCGCGGCGGGCATGGCGCTCGCCTTCCGCTATTCCGCGCGGCTGGGGATTTGCCCGGCGTCAGAGGCCGAACGGGTGACGGCGCATCTGAAAAAAATGGGCCTGCCCCATGACCTGGCCAGCGCCCATGTGACAGCGGACGGGACCGCGCTGGTGGCGCATATGCTGCATGACAAGAAGATGGCGGCGGGCACCCTTCCGTTCCTGCTGGCGCGCGGCATTGGTCGGACCTTCCTGTCGAAGGATGTCGTGCTGGATGATGTCGCGGCGTTTCTGGACGAGGATCGGGCAGCAGGCTGACAGCCGAACAGGGTGTCTGGAGACGCCCGAGACCCCAGCCTTCGCTGGGGTGACGATAAGAACAAGCGCCGACATTCAGCCAAGTTTGCGGTGAGTTGACGTCCACAACAGTCGGCCCCGCTCGGTCGGCTTGCTGTCGGGGGTCTGCCCTGAATTGTGGTGCTCCTGCGCAGGCAGGAGCACGGAATCCTTTACGGCTGCATGGCGCAGCTCTCCCCAAATAAAAAGGGCGCCTCATCGGGCGCCCTTCTCATCTGCTCATCTGACGGAGCAATTACTTCTTCAGCGTCAGCCCACCGAAACGCTTGTTGAAGCGTGCCACCTGGCCGCCCTGCTCCAGCTGACGCTGGCCGCCGGTCCACGCCGGATGCGACTTGGGATCGATGTCGAGCGCCATCGTGTCGCCTTCCTTGCCCCAGGTCGAACGGGTACGGAAAGTCGTACCGTCGGTCATCTGGATGGTGATGAAGTGGTAGTCGGGATGCGTGTCGGCCTTCATGGGTCTGCTCCGTCTATGGGCCGGTTTCCGACCGGCCATGGATGCGATAAATTGCGAAGGCGCGCGGTTACATGGCTTTGCACGCGAAAGCAAGGGGTGACCACTACCACCCCTGCGTCAGTCGACAGGCGGGTCGGCGATCATCGCGACGAAGTTGGCTTCGGCGCAAAGCTTGCCTTCAACGGTCGCCTTCCCAACGAATTTGCATACCCGACCGCGAATCTGGAGAAGTTCGACATGCAGGTCGAGCAGGCAACCTGGCTCCACCGGACTGCGGAACTTCGCCCCTTCGATGCTCATGAAATAGACGAGCTTGCCGGAACCGCGCAGTTCCAGCGTTTCGACCGTCAGCACCCCGGCGGCCTGCGCCATTGCTTCGATGATCAGCACGCCCGGCATGATCGGACGACCAGGGAAATGGCCCTGGAAGAAGGATTCGTTGATCGTCACGGCCTTGACCGCGTGGATCGCGCCGTGGGGTACGAGCGAGATCACGCGGTCAACGAGCAGCATCGGATAACGGTGCGGCAGCGCCGCCATGACCCCACGAATATCGATGGGACCCATGGCGGCGGGCGCCGCGTCAGTTTCAACCGTCATCGGCGGATCAGCGCGACGTGGGCTGCTGCGACGGGTTGGCCGGAGCGGCTGCGGCCGGAACCGGGGCCTGACCACGTGCACCACCGGGCTGCCAGCCAGCTGGCGGCGTGATGCCGACACTGGGCACAAGGGTATTGAGTTCAGTCACAACCTGCTGCGTGACGTCAACGCCGGGCTGATAGGAAACGGTGGCGTCCGGCGCCAGGATCAGGTCGACCTTTGCCTTGGTCATGGCAGCCTTGAGCGCGTCGGACAGCTTGGCCGAAATCTGCTCTTCGACATAGGCGTTCGCGAGCGCGATCGGCTGGCCCAGACGCTGCAATTCGGCCTGACCGGCCTGACCCGCCTTCTGATAGGCTTCATACTGGGTCTGGATCGCCGGGGTGGGCTTGTTCCCAGCGGCCTTCATCGCGGTTTCCAAGGCAGTGCCCTTCGAACGCAGGTCCGTGTCGATCGCATTCTTGCGCGCGTTGAAATTGTCGATCTGCGCCTTGTAGGTCGTCTGAATCTGCGAACGAGCGGTCGTATAGGCCGAACTCTGGGCGACAGCGCGCTGAACATCGACGACGGCGATGCCGGTCTTCGACTGGGCAACGGCAGGCGTGCTGGCAAGAGCAATGGCAGTCATGGGCGCGAGGGCGAGAGCCGACGCCTTGAGGATCATGTTCATTAGAATTGAGTCCCTACGTTGAAGCTGATGAGCTGAGTGTCGTCCCCTGGTTCCTTGAGCAAGGCCTTGGCGATGTCGATGCGGAACGGTCCGAACGGCGAATTCCAATTGACGCCGAAGCCCACGGATACGCGCGGCTTAAGCGTGTCGCCGACGTAATTTTCGACAAAGCCAGTACCGCTAAGATGCGTGCCGCCGGTCGGGCAGGTAGGCCTGGCGGCGCTCCCGCCTGCTGGTGTCGTGGTGGTAGAAGTTCCACTTGTGACCGAGCAATAGCCGGGGAAACCTCCCGCTCCGCCCACGGGCACTGGATCCCTCAAGCCGCCAACAGCGCCCGCGTCCACGAAGATTGAAGGCCTTAGCCCCATCTCACGCGCGCCGGAGCCGAGCGGTATCTCCACCTCGCCGCGAACGAGATAGTAGATGCGTCCACCCAGCGCGTCGTTCGTGCGGTTGTTATCATTGCTATCATTGGGGACGCCAGTGATGACGCCGCCAGTTGTAGTCGTAGAGTAGGAACGCCTAAGCACCCGTGGCCCGACGCCGCGAATATCAAAGCCCCGCATCTGGGGATTGCCGAGGAAGAAGCGGTCGGTAAGGCGGATCGGATCGACCAGTGCACCAGTGGCATCCCGGCGATCGCCTTCCAGTGAATGGATGTAGCCGCCCTCACCCGACAGTGAGAAGATGAAGCCGCCGCCCAGCGACCAGAATTTGCTGCCGTTAAGCCGCGTGCGGATATATTTCACGCTACCGCCCAGCCCGGCGAAGTCCTGGCTCAGCACGACATTATGGCCGCGCGTCGCCCGAATTCGGTTATCGCGGTTGTCGTAAATCAGCGAATAACCGAGCGAGGAAGTCGTCCGCTTGCCGATGGCGTCGCACAGATAACGGCCCGCTAGGATCGGGTCGCAGACGCCGTTAGTGTAATAAGTATCCTCATCCAGGGTCACATCGTCCAGGTTGAGGCTGTAGCGCAGCGCCAGCGACATAAATTCGGTGATCGGCACGCCCGCCCGGACCTGGAAGCCGGTCGTGGTCTGCTTGTAGGTCGTGTCGCGATCGTTGGAATTGCCCAAATAGCGGAAGCTGTTGAGGTCTCGACGATAGATGTCGCCTCCGAGCGCGATATTCTTGTCCATGAAATAGGGTTCGGTAAAGCCCAGTTCGATGGACTTGGAGTAGCTGGAGTAATTGACGCTGGTGCGCAGTTCCTGACCCTTGCCGCGGAAGTTGCGCTGCGTGATCGACGCCGCGACGATGAACCGTTCGAGCGAGGAAAAACCGGCCGATAGCGACAATTCGCCCGTCGATTTTTCCTGCACATTGGTTTCCAGCACGATGCGGTCGGGCGCGGAACCGGGCTTTTGTTCGATTTCCAGCTTTTCCTGGAAGAAACCGAGCGAATTGATGCGGTCGCGCGAACGCTTGACCAGGAAACTGTTGAACGCGTCACCTTCGGCAAGGCGGAACTCGCGACGCACAACCTTGTCCTGCGTCAGCGTGTTGCCATTGACATCGACGCGTTCGACATAGACGCGCGGCGCGTTGCCGATGCGGAAATCAATCCCCATCGTCAGACTGTCCTTGTCGCGGTTGAAGTCCGGCTGGACCTCCGCAAAAGCATAACCGAACAGGCCCGCGGTCTCGCTCAGCGTATCGACGGTGTCTTCCACCTGCTTGGCGTTATACCAATCGCCCTTCTTCATCGGCAGCGTCTTGGTCAGCGTCGCGCCCGACAGGTCGCGGATATCGCTTTCCACCTTCACATCGCCGAATTTGTAGCGCTGTCCTTCTTCCACCACATAAGTGATGATGAAGTCCTGCTTGTCCGGGGTCAGCTCTGCCACCGCCGAAATCACGCGAAAATCGGCATAGCCCTGCGTCAAATAATATTGGCGCAGCTTCTGCTGGTCATAGGCCAGACGATCCGGGTCATAGCTGGTGCCCGAAGAAAAGATACGGAACCAGCGCGACTGCTTCGTCACCATCTGGCTGCGCAATTCGCCATCGTCGAACTTGTCGTTGCCGATGATGTTGATCTGCCGGACCTTGGACTTGGGCCCTTCGGAAATTTCGAAGACGATGTCGACGCGGTTCTGGTCCAGCTGAACCATCTTCGGTTCGACCGTGGCGGCAAAGCGGCCCTGGCGGCGATATAGTTCGATGATGCGGGCGACATCGGCGCGCACCTTTGACCGGGTATAGATTTGGCGCGGGGACAGCTTGATTTCTGGACGGATCTTGTCGTCCTTCAACCGCTTGTTACCTTCCAGCACGATGCGGTTGATGACCGGGTTTTCCCGGATCTCAATCGTCAGCGCGCCATTGTCGTTACGAATCTGAACGTCGGCGAACAGTTCCGTCTCGTAAAGATCGCGCAGAGCCTGATCGAGCAGTTCCTGTGTGTAGGGCTGGCCCACCCGCAATTTGGTGTACGACAGGACAGTGCCCGGCTCCAGCCGCTGCTGGCCGGTGACGGTGACGCTGCTGATGGTGCCGGTCGGAGCGACGGCGGCGGGAACGGGCTGGGCAACAGGCGCGGCAGGCTGCGCGCTATCCTGAGCCAAAGCGGGGCTGGCACAAACGCCGCCGATCATCGTTGTCGCCAGAAGGGCCGCGACAATCGGGCGCTGCCTCTTGCTGCTCATTATCGCTGTCACCCGCTTCACCCTTTTACAAATAAGCAATGCTCGTTCACGTCTGGAAAGACGCTGCGCGCCGCGCCTCCCTGCCCGATACGGTTCAACCGATCAAGCCGGACAGGCGCTCCCAGAGACCGAAAGACGTTAGATCGTTGAATGTCACCAGCATCATCATGGCCAGCAGCACCGCCAGTCCCGACCGGTAGGCCCATTCCTGCACTGCGGGACTTACCGGCTTGCGCTGAATCGCTTCCAATCCATAAAATAGCAGATGTCCGCCATCCAGCATCGGGATTGGCAAGAGGTTGATGAACCCCAAGTTAATCGAGATGAGCGCCATGAAGAAGATGAAGCTTTCCACCCCCAGCGTCGCCGCCTGACCGGACACTTCCGCAATCTTGAGCGGCCCGCCCAGTTCCTTGACCGACCGGCCGCCGCCCAAAATCTGGCCCAGTGTTTCGACCATCGTGCGAATGATCTGCCCGGTGCGCTCGATCGCCACCACCGGCGCGCGCCACAGGCTGACCGGTTCGATCACCGGATCGCCGGGCGCGATACCCAGCCGACCGATCTTGAAGCTGTTGCCAAAGCCGTCGCTTTCCTCAACCGCGCCAATTCGCCCTTGCCGAACCAGCTGCTCGCTGCCGCGCTGGACATGAATCGACACCGGCTCGCCTGGGCGAATTTGCGCGTAGAGACGGATATCGTCGAACGTCGCCATCTCCCGCCCATTGATCGCAATGATGCGGTCGCCCGTCACGATCCCGGCGGCCGCAGCGGCGCTACCCGTTTGCACTTGGCCAGCGACCGCTGGCGTGCGGCTTTCGCCATAGACAAAGGCGAAGCTGCCCAGAATGACGATGGCGAACAGGAAGTTGATGAGCGGACCGGCTGCGACGATAGCCGCGCGTTGCCACAAAGCTTTGGCGGGAAAGCTTTCCGCCCGGTCCGCAGCGGACATTTCCAGCCAGGCCGGGTCGGCCTGACTCGCGGCGTTCATATCGCCCTTGAACCGTACATAGCCGCCCAGCGGCAGAGCGCCGATGCGCCAGCGGGTGCCGCGTCTATCCACCCATGCCGCGATTTCCGGCCCAAATCCGATCGAAAAAGCCTCCGCCTTCACGCCGCACCAGCGACCGACCAGATAGTGGCCCAGCTCATGCACGAAGACGAGCGGGCCGATGACCGCAACAAAGGCAAGGACGGTCAGCAGGAAACCCGGATTCTGGATCAAGCAGTCAATCTTTCCATCACTTGGCCCGCCATGGTTCGCGCGCGCGCATCGACGTCCAGCACGTCTTCGATCCGGCCGGGCGCAGGCGCGCTATAGCGGTTCAGGACATCCTCCACAATCATGGCGATATCAAGGAAGCCGATCTCGCCTTTCAGGAAGGCGGCGACCGCGACTTCATTGGCCGCGTTCAGGATGGCGGGCGCCGATCCGCCCTGCCCTGCCACATGCCGCGCGAGACGAAGGGCCGGGAATCGCTCTTCGTCAGGTGCCTCGAAATCCAACCTTCCGATCCGCGCCAGGTCCAGCGGCTGGCATGGCGTCGTCATCCGTACCGGCCAGGCAAGAGCGCTGGCGATCGGAATCCGCATGTCGGGCGAGCCAAGCTGTGCCAAAGTCGAACGGTCGCGATATTCGACCATCGAATGGATGATCGATTGCGGGTGCACCAATATCTCGATCCGATCGAGTCCGATGGGGAACAAGTGGGCCGCTTCGATCAGTTCCAGCCCCTTGTTCATCATCGTCGCGCTATCGACGCTGATCTTCGCGCCCATCGACCAGTTGGGGTGAGCGACGGCCTGCGCCGGGGTGATACCGCGCATCTCTTCGCGCGTGAAAGTGCGGAAAGGGCCACCGCTGGCGGTCAGAGTGATCCTTGCAACATCTTCCAAACGACTGCCCGCAAGGCATTGGAATATGGCATTATGCTCACTATCCACTGGCAGCAGGGTGGCGCCCGACCGGGTGGCCTGATCCATCATCAGCGCGCCCGCCGACACCAGCGATTCCTTGTTGGCGAGCGCCACTGTCCCGCCCGCCTTCAGCGCCGCCATGGTCGGGCGCAAGCCAGCGCAGCCCACGATCGCCGCCATGCTCCATTCCGCGCCCGCCTGCGCCGCATCGACCAGCGCATCGTCCCCTGCGGCGGCTTCGACACCTGATCCTTGCAGCGCATCCTTGAGCGCCGAATAATGCCGTTCATCGCCAATCACGGCAATCCGTGCGCCACATTCACGAGCTGCGGCGGCAAGGCCGTCCACATCGCTGAAGGCCGTGAGCGCCACTACTTCAAAGGCTTCAGGTTCACGCCGGATCAGATCAAGTGTCGACGTGCCTACAGAGCCTGTGGCGCCGAAGATCGAAACCCGCCGCATCACGGCAACACCAGTAGCAAATATAGAAGCGCGGCCAGTGGAGCGACCGCCGCAACGCCGTCCAACCGGTCCAGAACACCGCCATGTCCGGGCAGCAACATGCCGCTATCCTTTACCCCTGCCCTGCGCTTCATCGCGCTTTCCAGCAGGTCGCCCAACTGCGCGGCGACCGCCAACAGGCCGCTCGCTGCTGCCAGTTGAATTGGCAGATTGCCAAAGCGATGCAACAGGAAGCCGATGACCAGCGCCGCCAGAACGCCGCCGCCCAACCCCGCCCAGGTTTTTGACGGGCTGATCCTGGGGGCCAGCCTCGGCCCGCCGATTGATCGCCCGGCGAAGTAGGCCCCGATGTCGGTCGCCCAGACTAGAGCAAGCGCCCAGAATGCCAACATCAAGCCATAGCTGTCGGGCGTCTGTTCCCGCAGATACAACAGCGCCATCACCGGCAGGCAGACATAGACGATGCCCAGCGCCAACCGAACCGATCGCGTTACGAACATCACGAAGAAAAAGACGGCCGCCATCGACGTGAAAGCGATCCAGGACACGCCCGCCGCAATCGGGCATAGCAATGCCAACGGCACCGAAACGGAAAACATTCCCAGTCTGCGATGATCTGCCGAAGCGCCAATCAGGCCGCCCCATTCACCCTGCATCAGCACGCCGGCCACAACCAGCAACAGCCAGAATGGCAAGCCGCCCAGATAGAGGCCAGCTGACGCCATAAAGATGAGTATGATGCCGACGATGGTGCGGGTGCGAAGCTCGTTCGACATGGTGCTCACAACCCGCCGAACCGGCGATCCCTCATGCGGAAGGCGTCGAGCGCCTCCGCCAGCGCACGTCCATCGAAATCAGGCCACAATATATCGGTGAAATAAAGTTCAGCATAGGCAGCCTGCCACAGCATGAAATTGCTCAGCCGCTGTTCCCCGGACGTTCGTATCAAAAGATCGAGGGGCGGAAGGGTCGCCGTGTCCAGATTGGCGTCAATATCATCGATGCCAATCTGGGCAGCGGTCATCTCGCCCGCACTCACCCGGCTGGCCAGGCTTTGCACGGCACGGACCATTTCATCCTGCGCACCATAGTTGAGTGCAATCGCCACGACCGGACCGCCATTTCCAGCAGTTCGGGCGACTGCCGCTTCGATCAGGTCGACCAGCGACGGATCGAGCGCCTTGTAATTGCCAATAATCCGCAATCGAATGCCGTTGGCGTCAAACTCATCCAGATCGGACTGAATGAAATGCCGCAGCAGCCCCATCAGGTCCGCAACCTCGGCGGCAGGGCGCTTCCAGTTTTCCGAAGAAAAAGCGTAGAGGGTCAGGCATTCGAGTTGGAGGTCCAGCGCGGCGCGCGCGACCCGACGCACCGCTTCCACCCCGGCCCTGTGCCCCGCAATACGTGGCAGGAACCGCTTCTTCGCCCACCGGCCGTTGCCGTCCATGATGATAGCGACGTGGCGCGCGCCATGGACCGGCGCGCTATGTCGAATATCGGGCTTGGCTTGGCTGGCCATCAGGGGTTCGGATGCGCAGTGGGCACAGGCGGAAAGACCCCGGCTCAGTGGCCGAGAATTTCCTTTTCCTTGGCGGCAACCGTGGAATCGATGTCGGCGATAGCGCTATCCGTCAGCTTCTGCACCTCGGTCTCCAGGCGCTTGCGCTCGTCCTCGCTGATTTCGCCCTTCTTTTCATCGGTCTTCAGGCTATCCATCCCGTCGCGACGGACATTGCGGACGGCAACCCGCGCACCTTCGGCATATTTGCTGGCAAGCTTGGCCAGATCCTTGCGCCGTTCCTCGGTCAGGTCAGGGATAGGCAGGCGCAGGGTCTGCCCGTCGACAATCGGGTTCAGGCCAAGGCCCGCCGAACGTATCGCCTTGTCAGCCGGGCCAACATTGCTCTTGTCCCATACCTGCACCGACAACATGCGCGGTTCGGGCGCGGAAACGGTCGCGACCTGGTTCAGGGGCATGTGCGCACCGTAAACCTCTACCGTCACAGGGTCGAGCAACTGGATGTTGGCGCGGCCGGTGCGCAGGCCAGCCAAATCGCCCTTCAGCGATTCGAGGGCGCCGTGCATGCGGCGTTCGAGATCGGCTTTGTCATATTGGGCCATGTTTTCAGCGCTCCTGATTTTGCACGATCGTCGCGACCCCGTCACCGGCCAGCACCTTTGCCAGGTTACCGGTTTCGCGGATGTTGAACACAACGATGGGAATATTATTTTCACGGCAAAGCGCAATGGCGCTCGCGTCCATGACCTTCAGATTATCGTTCAGCACCCGGTCGAAGCTGATCTGTTCGTAACGCGCCGCGTCGGGCACCTTTTTGGGGTCGGCATTATAGATGCCGTCCACGCTGGTGCCCTTGAACAATGCGTCGCAGTTCATTTCCGCCGCACGTAGCGCCGCAGTCGTGTCAGTGGTGAAGAACGGGCTGCCTGTGCCCGCCGCGAAGATGACGATGCGGCCCTTTTCCATGTGCCGCGTAGCCTTGCGACGGATATAGGGTTCGCACACCGACGCCATCGGGATCGCGGACTGGACCCGTGTGTCATAGCCGATCTTTTCCAGCGCATTCTGCACGGCCAGCGCGTTCATGACGGTGGCCAGCATGCCCATATAATCGGCGCTGGCCCGGTCGAACCCCTTGGCCGCACCCGCAAGGCCACGGAAGATGTTGCCGCCGCCCACGACGACGCAAATTTCAAATCCCGCGTCCTTGGCCGCCGCGATTTCGGACGCGACGCGGTTCACGGTTTCCGGTTCGATGCCGTATTGCCCCTGCCCCATCAGCACTTCGCCCGAGAGTTTCAGCAATATGCGCTTGAAGGGCGGACGAGTCATGCGGCGGAATAATCCATTACAATCGGGCAAGGAAATGGCGCGCACCTTAGGCAGCACGCGCCATGATGTGAAGCGGGGTTTTTGACGCCCTGAACTTCCTTAGCGTCTGGCCCGGACTTGTCGAGAAGCTGCGCCTCTCGACATCGTCCGAACCGACCGCCCTGTCAGATAGGGCGGCAACAGCGGCAGGTGATCAGACGCCCGCTGCGGCGGCGACTTCAGCGGCGAAGTCGCTCGTTTCCTTCTCGATACCTTCGCCGAGCTGGAAGCGGACATAGTTCGTCAGCGTAATCGACGCGCCAGCTTCCTTCGCCGCCTTGGCAACGACGTCAGCAACCGGGGTCTTGTTGTCCATCACGAACAGCTGGGACAGCAGTGCCTGTTCCTTGGCGAACTTCGCCACGGCGCCATCGACCATCTTGGCGACGATCTCGGCAGGCTTGCCCGATTCGGCGGCCTTTTCAGCGGCGATGGCGCGTTCACGCTCCAACAGGGCGGGATCGATGTCCGCAGCCGAAAGCGCCAGCGGGAAGGCAGCAGCGATGTGCATCGCGATCTGCTTGCCCAGCGGTTCCAGCACGTCGGCGGGCGCGTCACCTTCCAACGCGACCAGAACGCCGATCTTGCCCAGACCCGGAGCAGCGGCATTGTGCACGTAGGGAACGACGACACCCTGGCTCACTTCAACCTGACCGATGCGGCGCAGCGTCTGGTTTTCACCAATGGTGGCGATGTTCGAAACCAGCTTTTCCGACACGGTGCCGCCAGCCGGATGCGCCTGCGCCGAAAGCGCTTCGGCATCGTTGACGCCACTGTCCAGCGCCACCTGTGCGACGGTGCGGACGAAATCCTGGAACTGATCGTTCTTGGCAACGAAGTCGGTTTCGCTGTTCACTTCGACGGCAACGCCCTTGGTGCCAGCGACGGCGACTCCGACCAGACCTTCAGCAGCGGTGCGGCTGGACTTCTTCTGCGCGGCGGCAAGGCCCTTGGCGCGCAGCCAATCGACTGCGGCTTCCATGTCGCCATTGGCTTCGGCGAGCGCCTTCTTGCAGTCCATCATGCCCGCGCCCGAACGGTCGCGCAGTTCCTTGACGGCGGCGGCGGTAATTTCAGCCATGCTTAGGCTCCTAATGTTCGATGTTTCAAATAAACGGCAGGGCGCGTCTCCGAAGGAGCGCGCCCTGGCCTGTCATTCCTGTAGTCGTGCGACGCCCTTAGGCTTCGGCGACGACTTCTTCAGCCAGCGGTTCGTCGAGCGCACCCAGGTCGACGCCCGAAGCCTGCTGCGCGCCACGGTTGCCCTTGGTGGCGGCAGCTGCGATGGCGTCGCAATAGAGGCGGATGGCGCGGCTGGCGTCATCGTTCGCCGGAACCGGGAAAGCGATGCCGTCAGGCGAGACGTTCGAATCGAGGATCGCGACGACCGGGATACCCAGCGTGTTGGCTTCCTTGATCGCGAGCTCTTCCTTGTTGGCGTCGATCACGAACATGACATCGGGGATGCCGTTCATGTCGCGGATGCCGCCCAGCGACAGTTCGAGCTTCTCGCGCTCGCGGGTCATCTGAAGCACTTCCTTCTTGGTGAAACCGTGGGTGTCGCCCGACAGCTTCTCTTCCAGGGTCTTCAGACGCTTGATCGAACCGGAAATGGTCTTCCAGTTGGTGAGCATGCCGCCCAGCCAGCGATGGTTGACGAAGTGCTGGCCCGACTTGCGAGCGGCGTCAGCGATCGGGTCCTGCGCCTGGCGCTTGGTGCCCACGAACAGCACCTTGCCACCGGCGGCAACGGTCGCCGAAACGAAGTCGAGCGCGCGGCCGAACAGCGGCACGGTCTGCGAAAGGTCGAGGATGTGGATGCCGTTGCGATCGCCGAAAATATATGGCTTCATACGCGGGTTCCAGCGGTGGGTCTGGTGGCCGAAGTGGGCGCCAGCCTCAATCAATTGGTGCATGGTGACGACAGGAGCCGCCATAATATTTCTCCTTCCGGTTGTGCCTCTGGGAATCAGGAACTGCGGCGTCACGCCTTCAGCACCGGATATGTGCGATTCCCATGTGGAATGGGGCGGCCATTAGCGCGGGGTGTCGGGCGATGCAAGGGGGTTGACTTGCGTCTATGCGGGGAACATATAGAGAACATTCGGAACCAAGCGCGGTTCAAGCCCGTTTGGACCGACAATCCGGAACCCTCGTTCTGTCGCAAATGGAAAGTGAGCGCACCATGTTCACCATTATTGCAGCCACCGTTTTCCTTGCAGCCTTCCTGTTGGCCGCAGCCACTATCGTCGGCATGTTCGCGCTTTATCGTGACAAGATGATCGCAGCCTTGCTGTTCGAACCTATTCCGCTGGAAGCACCCGTTTATCGGCTGCGGGTCAGCCGCCGCCGCGCAGCACCGCGTGATCGGCTGGTCGTGCGACCTTCTCCAAAATCGATGCTGGCCGCCTGATACCGGGTTTCAGTCGGCGGCTTTCACCGCCTGCTGTTGTTTGCGCACACGCGCATAGGACATGACGCCGAAGGGAATGGTCGCCACATAGGCGGCCGACAGGCACAGCAATGTAAGCCAGGGATCGGTAATCAGGAGCGCCGCCAGCAAGCCCGCAACGGCAATCGCCTCCAAACGGATGCGCTTGCGCAGGCGCAGCGCCGACCAGCTATATGTCGCGATGTTGGAGATCATCAGGAAGGCAGTGAACGCCACCCAGGGCGCAACGACATACCAGGCCCGGAATATGTCTTCGCCCGTAACCAGCCACAGATAGAGCGGAACGAAGGCAAGCCCCGCCCCCGCCGGTGCCGGAACGCCGGTTAAAAATCCCGCCGATTTGTGCGGCTGTTCATCCGCATCGATATTCGCATTGAACCGCGCCAGACGCAGCGCGCAGGACAGGGCATGGGCCAGCGCAAATATCCATCCGAATTTCGGCATGGCATGCAGCGCCCACAGATACAGGATCAGTGCTGGCGCAACACCAAATGCGATCGAATCCGACAGGGAATCAAGCTCGGCCCCAAAACGGCTTTCGCCCCGCAGCAGCCGCGCGATCCTGCCGTCCAGCCCGTCCAATATCCCCGCGATGATGATGAGCGTCACCGCTAGTTCCCACCGTCCGGCAACGGCATAGCGCACGCCGGTCAAACCGCAACACAGCGCCATGGCGGTGACCGCGTTGGGCGCGACCATCCGCAGCGTGATGCCACGACGCATGCCGCGCGGAATGGGGCGCCGCTGCCTCATTGCTGAATTCCCGAAATGACCCGCATGTCGCCCATCTGGCCCAGGATCGTTTCGCCAGCCACCGTCCGCTGGCCCAGCACGACGCGCGGCGCCGTCCCTTCGGGAAGATAGACATCGACGCGGCTGCCAAAGCGGATCAGGCCGATGCGCTGCCCCGCAGCGATCATGTCGCCCGGCTTCACGAATGGGACGATCCGCCGCGCGACCAGCCCCGCGATCTGGGTAAAGCCGATGCGCACGCCATCATGCCGTTCGACCAAAATATGCTGCCGTTCATTGTCTTCGCTCGCCTTGTCGAGGTCGGCGTTGACGAATTTGCCCGAAATATAGACGACCGATTTGACGGTCCCACCGATCGGCGTGCGGTTGATGTGCACGTCGAACACACTCATGAAGATGGACACGCGGACCATAGGCCGGTCGCCCAACCCATCTGCCCCCGCCATTTCACGCGGCGGCGGCACGCGCTGGATGAGTGTGACCAGCCCATCGGCTGGCGCGATGATGGCGCGTTCATCCTGGGGCACTGCGCGAACCGGATCGCGAAAGAAGGCGAAGACCCATATCGTCACCATCACCATCAACCAGCCGGGAATTTCCCAGCCGATCAGGAACAGAGCCAAGGTGATCGCCGCGGCAATCAGGCCGAACTTCACACCTTCGGGATGAACCGATGGGAAGCGCCATTTCACGTTGCCGCCCAGCGCGACGGTCATTTCGTCATTTTCCATGGCAACGTCTTTAGGGACAGTCACTTGCACTGACAACGGTCGATGCCTCTGCGGGGGCCGGTAAATATGCCGCTGCCGTCACCGCCATTGCCCGGTTGAACATTGCCTTCGCTTTCCGTAGGGCGTTTCGCAAATCCACCTGAACAAAGAAGGCGAAAGAGGCGCATGGCGAAGATCAAGGTCAAGAACCCGGTCGTAGAGATTGATGGCGACGAAATGACGCGGATCATCTGGCAGTGGATCCGTGAACGCCTCATTCTCCCCTATCTCGACATCGACCTCAAATATTATGACCTGAGCGTTGAAAAGCGCGACGAAACCAACGACCAGATCACCGTCGATTGCGCCAATGCGGTCAAGCAATATGGGGTCGGCGTGAAGTGTGCCACCATCACCCCGGACGAAGCACGCGTCGAGGAATTCGGCCTCAAGGAAATGTGGAAGTCGCCCAATGGCACGATCCGCAACATCCTGGGCGGCGTCGTGTTCCGTGAACCGATCGTCATCAAGAACGTGCCCCGCCTGGTTCCCGGCTGGACCGACCCCATCGTCATCGGCCGCCACGCGTTCGGCGACCAGTATCGCGCCACCGATTTCCTGGTCCCCGGCCCTGGCAAGCTGCGCATGATCTGGGACGGCGCCAATGGCGAGAAGATCGAAAAGGACGTCTTCAACTTCCCCAGCCCGGGCGTCGCGATGGGCATGTACAATCTGGACGATTCGATCCGCGACTTCGCCCGTGCCAGCATGAACTATGCGCTCAGCCGCGGCTGGCCGCTGTATCTGTCGACCAAGAACACCATCCTCAAGGCCTATGACGGTCGTTTCAAGGACCTGTTCCAGGAAGTGTTCGACAATGAATTCGCCGATCAGTTCAAGGCGCAGGGCACCGTCTACGAACATCGCCTGATCGACGATATGGTCGCTTCCGCCCTGAAATGGAGCGGCAAGTTCGTGTGGGCGTGCAAGAATTACGACGGCGACGTTCAGTCCGACACCGTAGCGCAGGGCTTTGGCTCGCTGGGCCTCATGACGTCCGTCCTGCTTTCGCCCGATGGCAAGACCGTCGAGGCCGAAGCCGCGCACGGCACCGTCACCCGCCACTATCGCCAGCACCAGCAGGGCAAGCAGACGTCGACCAACCCGATCGCGTCGATCTTTGCCTGGACCCAGGGCCTGTCCTATCGCGGCAAGTTCGACGATACCCCGGAAGTCACGAAGTTCGCCGAAACGCTGGAACGGGTCTGCATCGAAACCGTGGAAAGCGGCGCGATGACAAAGGATCTGGCGCTGCTGATCGGCCCCGATCAGGCATGGATGACGACGGAGCAGTTCTTCGAAGCGATCCGCGCCAACCTGGAAAAAGCCATGGGCCAATGGGCCTGATCTGACGGGAACCGATCGGCCGTTCGCGGCTTATCAGTACGTTGGCGAAATGAGGCGGCGCTGTTCCAACAGCGCCGCCTTTTCCATTGCGGGGAGATGATTGATGACGACCAAGGCAGGAAAGCGGCTGGAAGTGCGCGTCGCCGTCCCCAGCGATGTCCGCGCGGTCCTGCGCCTGATCGCGCGGGTCTATCCGGGCATGCCCAACTATTCCCCGGCAACGGTCCGAGGCCAGATCAACAACTTTCCCGACGGCTGCTTCGTGGCGCTCTACGACAACAAGGTCGTGGGATATTGCGCGACCATGCGGGTGAGCAAGGGCATGGCCTTTTCCTTTCATGATTGGGAAGAAATCACGGCCAATGGCTTTGGCACGCGGCACAGCGCGGCGGGCGAATGGCTCTACGGCTATGAAATGGCGGTCGACCCGAAACTGCGCGGCCTGCGCATCGGCCAGCGTCTTTATGATGAGCGCAAGGAACTGGCCGAGCAGTTGGACCTGCACGGCATCGTCATCGCCGGGCGCATGCCGGGCTATGCCCGCGCCCGGCGGCGGGTCGACGGCCCCGCCGACTATCTGGAAAAGGTCGTGCAGGGGAAAATCCGCGACCAGGTCGTCAGTTTCCAGCTGAAAAATCAGTTCGAACCGCTGGGTGTGCTGGAAAACTATCTTCCCGAAGACAAGCAGTCCGATGGACATGCCGCCCATCTGGTCTGGCGCAATCCCTATGTGGATCCCGACGAAGCGCCTGAAATGCGCGTCCCGCGCGGGGTGGAAAGCGTCCGTCTGGCGACCTGCCAGCTACAGGCGCGCGCCGTTGCAGACTTCGATGAATTTGTCAGGAACATCGAATATTTCGTTGATGTCGCGGCAGATTATCGATCGGACTTCATTGTCTTCCCGGAATTATTCACCTTACCCTTGCTGTCTTTCGAAACGAAGAAGCTTTCCCCGCTGGAGGCAATCGACAAGCTGACAGACTATACGCCGCGCCTGACGAAGGAACTGACGCGGATGGCGCTGGAATATAATATCAACATTATCGGCGGCTCCCACCCGACCCGGGCCGACGACGGCGATATTCAGAACATCGCCTATGTTGCCCTGCGGGATGGTTCGGTCCACACCCAGGAAAAAATCCACCCGACGCCCAACGAGGCATTCTGGTGGAACATCAAGGGCGGCGATTCGCTCGACGTGATCCAGACCGACTGCGGCCCGATCGGCGTCCTCATCTGCTATGACAGCGAATTCCCAGAGCTAGCCCGCCGCCTGGTAGATCAGGGCGCGCGTATCATCTTCGTCCCCTTCTGCACCGACAGCCGTCTGGGCTATATGCGCGTGCGCTACTGCGCGCAGGCGCGGGCGATTGAAAATCAATGCTATGTCGTCATGTCCGGCAATGTGGGCAACCTGCCCAATGTCGACAATATGGACATTCAATATGCCAAGAGCGCGATCCTGACGCCCTGCGACCTGCCCTTCGCCCGCGACGGCATCGCGGCGGAATCAACGGAAAATGTCGAAACCCTGACCATGGCCGACGTAAACCTGGCCGACCTTAGCTGGGCACGCGCGGAAGGCACGGTGCGCAACCTGCGCGACCGCCGTTTCGACCTTTATCATATCGATTGGGATAGCAGCCCCGACCATGCCCATGCGCCCAGCGGCGGCCCTGTACCGGCAGGCGGCCACAATTCGCCTGGGGGTGGGTGATGGACCGATGGTTTGGGTGGAGAGCGGGCATTGATGTTCGCGCTGGATGAAATGCGCTTCTGCGAAGGCAGGAGCTTCGTCCGTCCGGGGTAGATTATTACAACGTCTGAACTGGGCTCCTGCCGTCGCAGGAGCACGGCGTGCCTAACGGCAAATGGTCGTTCGCTGACGGTGTCGATTCATTGATCTGAAAGTGCATCTCTACGCAACATCTCCAGCGATCGTTCATTTCATGAAACATGCCTTCGACCGCCATTCGCGACTTTCACTATGACGCCGCCGAACATCGGCTGGACGTGCAGTTCGTTAGCGGAAGGCGCTACAGCTATTTCGATGTGCCGGAACAGCTAGCAGCGGAGATGACCAGGGCCTCGTCCAAGGGTGGCTTCTTCAATCGCAGTATCCGCGACCGTTATCCCTTCACTCGACAGTGACAGACTTGGCCAGATTGCGCGGCTGATCCACGTCCGTCCCCTTCGCCACGGCGACATGGTAGGCCAGCAGCTGCACCGGCACCGCATAGACCATGGGCGCGATCAGTGGATGGACTTTGGGCATGGTAATGGTGGCGATGCACCCCTCGCCCGCCGCCTGCACGCCGTCATAGTCGGAAATCAGCACAACTTTGCCGCCGCGCGCCTGCACTTCCTGCATGTTGCTGACGGTCTTTTCGAACAATGGCCCGCTGGGGGCGAGGACGATCACCGGCACCTTGTCATCGATCAGCGCGATCGGACCATGCTTCATTTCGCCAGCGGCATAGCCTTCGGCATGAATATAGCTGATTTCCTTCAGCTTTAGCGCCCCTTCCAGCGCCAAGGGATAATCCGGACCACGCCCAAGATAAAGCACGTCCCGCGCCGCCCCGATCAGATGCGCCATGGCTTCGATCGATTCATCATAGGCCAGCGCCGCATTCAACGCGGCAGGCGCTTCGGCCAGGTGGCGTACCAGTTCCTTTTCCGCCTTGGCGTCCAGTCGCCCCTTGGCTCGCGCGAGATTGGCGGCGAAGGCGGCCAGCACGGCGAGTTGGCACGTGAATGCCTTGGTCGATGCGACGCCAATTTCCGGCCCGGCATGGGTGGGAAGCAGCAGGTCAGCCTCCCGCGCCATCGTGCTGGTGGGGACGTTGACGACGGCGGCGATTTTCTGCCCCTCGCTCCGCGCGTGGCGCAGCGCGGCGAGCGTGTCGGCGGTTTCGCCGGACTGGCTGATGACGATCATCAGCCCGCCATCCTCCATCACTGGCGCACGATAGCGGAACTCGCTGGCCACATCGACGTCGACCGGCACGCGGGCGAGCTGTTCGAACCAATATTTGGCGACCATGCCTGCATAATAGCTGGTGCCGCAGGCGACGATTGTCACCCTGCGGATTGTACCCAGATCGAAATCGGGGACCGGCAGCGACACCTGATCCTCCAGGCGGCGGAGGTAGGATCGCAGGGTCTGGGCGACGACCACAGGCTGCTCATAAATTTCCTTGAGCATATAGTGGCGATGATTGCCCTTGGAGATCAGTTCGCCCGTGACGCCGGAAATGGTGATCGGCCGTTCGACGGGAATATTGTCCTTGTCGAAAATCTCCGCGCCCTGAGCGGTGACGATCACCCAGTCGCCTTCCTCCAGATAGGCGATGCGCTGGGTCAGCGGCGCCAACGCCAGCGCGTCGGAGCCGAGATAGGTTTCCCCTTCGCCATATCCCACCACCAGCGGCGACCCCAATCGCGCGCCGATCAGCATGTCCGGGCTGCTGCGGAACAATATCGCCAACGCGAAGGCGCCATGGAGCCGGGGGAGGACCTGGGCCACCGCATCGCGTGGGGAAGCGCCCTGCTCTACCAGTTCGCTGACCAGATGAGCGACGACTTCCGTATCGGTTTCACTGTCGAACACGCGGCCCCGCGCGGTCAGTTCTTCCCGTAGCGTCTTGAAATTTTCGATGATGCCGTTGTGAACCAGCGCGACTTCCCTGGTCGCGTGGGGGTGCGCATTGCTGGTCGTGGGCGCGCCATGCGTCGCCCACCGCGTGTGGGCGATGCCTGTGGTTCCCGGCAAGGGGTTGCCTTCCAGTTCCTTCACCAGATTGGCGAGCTTGCCCTCCGCACGGCGGCGTTCGATCGCGCCGTCATGGATGGCCGCCACGCCCGCGCTGTCATAGCCGCGATATTCCAGCCGCTTCAGACCTTCGACAAGCCGCTCCGCCACACCGTCCTTGCCGACGATACCGATAATTCCGCACATGGATTGTGATGCCCCAGAAAACTGAAAAACAAGCGATTAGCTGTCGCCACGTCCATAGCTATGCCACGGTCGCACGCGAAACGACAGGGGCCTGTGTCATCTCGCGCGAATTGTAACCAGCCAGATGTCCGGCGGCGCGAGCATGCGAATTGGAAGGCCGCTGGTCCCCACGCCTCCCGACACGATCATGGTCTTTTCGCCCTGCCCATACACGCCGCAGGCGTAGCGCGTGCCGAGGCGTGATGGAACATAGACGATGCCCAGCAGAGGCAACGCCACCTGGCCGCAATGTGTGTGCCCTACGAGCGTGAGCGACCGCTGATCGGGCAAGGCTGGAAAGATGTCCGGGCCGTGCGAAAGGATGAGGGGCGCGCCGCCCAGCGCCTTCATGTCCGCCAGGGTGCCGGGAATATCCGGTTTTCCAGTGTAAAAGTCGCGCAGCCCGCCAATCGCCAGCGGACCGCGCCTACTGGCTTCATTGTCCAGCAGGCCTACTCCGATCCCGGCGAACAGGCGTCGCCACTCCTTCTGGCTCACCAGCGCATGGCGGCGGTCGTCATGATTGCCAAGCACTGCCACAACGCCCAGGCGCGCACGCAGCGCGGCCAAGGGCGCGATGCTTTCGGCCGCGTCATAAGTCCCTCCGCCTTTTTCATCGCCGATATAGTCCCCGCCCAGCAGGACGAGGTCTGGCTTCAGGCCATTCACCATCGCGACAATGCGGGCCATCCGTTCGGGACTATTGTCAGGACCCGACAGATGCGTGTCGGTGATCAGTGCTACGCGCACTGACTTGTACGGCGCATCCGGGGGGAAAGGCAGGGCGATCTCCAACCGCCGCACGACCGGCATCGCCCGCGCATTGTCGATCAGCCAAAGACCCGTCCCGATAGCCAACAACAGCATGACCAGCAGTATGGCCAGCCGGGGCGAAGTCCGGCCTATCACTTGGCGGCTTTGCGCGCCTGCATCCTGGCCCGGAAGCGTTTGGCCCAACCGGGCTTACCCTCCTGCACGGGTCGAACCAGGCACAGGGCGTCGGCGTCGACCTCTTTAGTGACCACGCTGCCCGCCGCCACGATCGCACCATCGCCAATCTTCACCGGTGCGACCAGCGCGCTGTTGGAGCCGATGAACGCCCCCGCTCCTATTTCCGTGCGATATTTGAAGAAGCCATCATAATTGCAGGTAATGGTGCCCGCCCCGATATTGGCACCGGGACCGATGACGGCATCGCCGATGTAGGACAGGTGATTGACCTTCGCGCCTTCGCCCAGTTCCGATTTCTTCACTTCAACGAAATTGCCTACCTTTGCCTTCGGCCCAATCTTCGCGCCCGGACGCAGCCTGGCATAAGGTCCGACCTCCGCCCCCGCACAGATAGACGCTCCCTCCAGATGCGAAAAGGCGCGGATGGTGACATCGTCGGCCACGTTCACGCCCGGGCCGAACACGACATTGGGCTCCACGCGCACATCCCGCCCCAGCACCGTATCATACGCAAAGTAGACAGTTTCGGGCGCAACCAGCGTAACGCCGTCGCGCATCGCCTCCATACGGCGACGGTCCTGCCAGTCCGCTTCGACCCCTGCCAGTTCCGCACGGCTGTTAACGCCGGCGACTTCCCACGATTCCGCTTCGATCACCACGCTTTGCGCGCCGGGCAGCATGACGATGTCGGGCAGATAATATTCGCCCGCAGCATTATTATTGCCAATCTGGTCCAACAGCACGAACAGATCGGTCGAACGCACGGCCATCAAGCCGGAGTTGCACAGCGTCACCGCACGTTCGCCGGCATCGGCATCCTTATATTCCACCATTTTTTCGATGGCGCCCTGCCCATCGGTGATGATCCTGCCATAGGCGGCAGCATCCTCAGGCCGAAAGCCCAGCACAACCGCGCGTGGTTCGTCCCCCATGTTTAATCTGTCGAGCATCGCACGCATGGTTTCGGGCCGGACCAATGGAACGTCGCCATAAAGGATCAATATGTCGCCAGCGAACCCCGCCAGCGCATCATGCGCCTGAGCGACGGCATGCCCTGTACCCAACTGCTTGTCCTGCACGGAGATCACGGCGCCGGTTCCAGCCACCGCCGCTTCCACTTGTTCACGGCCAGAACCAACCACCACGACCTGCCGCGCTGGCTTCAGTCCGGCAACACTGGCGAGCAGGTGGAGCAGCATGGGGCGTCCCGCGACCGGGTGCAGAACCTTGTGCATGGCGGATTTCATGCGCGTCCCCTGCCCCGCGGCAAGGATGATGACGGCGATCGGGCGGCTGGCGGTCACGGCGGAACGCTTCCTTCCTGCAAGATAAAGAGGTCAAGAATCTGAAGGCTCTCTGCCACGTTTGACTTGCCTTTGCCACCGCGCTGGCCGCATGAGCCGCCCCATGGCACGGATTCCTTTCGACGTCGTCGGTTTCGACCTGGACGGCACTTTACTGGACACCAGCGGCGACTTGGCCGCAGCGGTCAATTATGCCCTAGCGACACTGGATCGACCGCCGTTCCCGGTGGAGGCCATTCATCCCTTTGTCGGCAAGGGCGCAAAAGTGATGCTGGAAAGGGCGCTGGCCGCTTCGGGCGCGTGCGATGACGGGCTGATTACCGCAACGCTGCCGATCCTGCTTGATTATTACGAGCAGAATCTTGCTGTCCACTCGGTCCCCTACCCCGGTGCGATCGCAGCAATAGACCAACTGGAGCAAGTGGGCGTAAAGGTCGCCATCTGCACCAACAAATCGGAACGCTTTACCATTCCGTTGATGCACCAGATCGGCCTGTCGGAACGGTTTGCCAGCATTGTCTGTGGCGACACTCTGCAAGTTTCCAAACCTGACCCCGCCCCGATCCATGAGATGGTCGCGCGCGCAGGTGGCGGCAGGGCCATATTCCTGGGCGACACCATCAACGACATTGCGGGCGCGCGTAACGCCGCCATTCCCAGCATCGCGGTCAGCTTTGGCTTTCTGGATGGTCCCGTTGAACTATTACAGGCCGACGCCGTGATCGATCATTTCGATGAATTGGTGCCGCTTCTGGAAAATTGGCAAAGCTGAACTAAAAACTCTGTGTTTACATCCATATCGGATGAATATTTCATCGATTCTGGAAGTATTTATTAAGGGTGAGGTTATACGTGCCAGCCGGGCGCGCGCTGCACGCGTCGTGCGTAACCAGCAGAAAGTGAAGGATAAAGGCACTCGGCATGGGAGAAAATTTTGCTTTCTTCCTGCCCGTCATGTTGGCCAGCTTCAGCATCGCTTTTCTGATCCTTTACAGCAGGGGCATGCGCGTAGCCGGTTGGTGGAGCACAGGCTATCTCTGCGTCGCGGGTGGGTTCACCACCCCTGTCGTTTATTCAGCCGTCCCGACGCCCCTCTGGAGCTTGCTGGCTGACATATTGTTTGCAACGGGATTCCTGTTCTTCAGCGAAGCGTTGCTCCAGCGGTGGCGCCCCTTCTGGCTTCGGCCTGCCCGCGTCGCCATCTGGGGATTATCTTGCTTTCTGTGCGCCACGGCGTTGGCTGTCGGCAATCTGCCCATGGAACTTGCCGCATCCGACTTCGGCTGCTTCCTGCTCATCGCCCTGCCGTTGATCGCAGCCAGGGGTCAGTTGACCAGCGGTGCGGATCGCACCCTGTTCGCAGCGGCCACATTGGTGGCGATCGACAATCTGGTGCGAGGCAGCACTATCCAGCTAACCCTGGCACAGGGCATCGATTACCTGGTCAGCGATTACGCCTTTCTGACCCAGGCGCTCGCCTGCATATTCGGGATGTTCCTGGCGCTGGCGGCTCTTGCCACACAAGTGCTCGACCTGCTCACGCGTTATGAACGCGATGCGATGATCGATCCGCTTTCAGGCTTGCTCAATCGCCGGGGATTTGACGACGCGGTGATGCAACTGGGCACGACGGCTCGATCGGGTAGCGTCGTCGTCTGCGATATCGACCATTTCAAGGTCGTGAATGATGAACATGGCCATGCCGTGGGTGACCGCGTCATCGTAGCACTGGCCAGGATGCTGGAACACAAGACACCCGATACGACAATAACGGCCCGTTTTGGAGGGGAGGAATTCGTCCTTTTCCTGCCAGGCACCGATGCCGCCTGCGCCGCCGCCATTGCAATGACATCCGGGAATGTTTCACCCGCGACATCGGGTCGACATTGCCACTCATGCGCAGCCTGACCGCCAGCTTCGGTCTGTCCACCGTCCGGCGTGCCGATACGTCCATCCACGATACTATCGCCCGTGCAGACGAGTCATTGTACAAGGCGAAATCGCGGGGGCGTAATCAGGTTTGCGTATCGCGCGCCGTTGCCCACCCCAATTTCAAATCCGCGACCACACCCGCGGCGGCCAGCGCCCGATAGTGAAAAAAGGCCGCCCATTATGGGCAGCCTCTTCCTGTCTCGCGGTAATCTTGGTTCGATCACATATGGATGGGCTTGCCCATTACCGCCATCGCCGCTTCCTTGATCGCTTCGCTATGCGTTGGGTGCGCGTGGCAGGTATAGGCGATGTCCTCGCTCGATGCGCCGAACTCCATGGCCTGCGCGGCCTGCGCAATCATGGTGCCCGCGACCGAAGCGATGATCCACACGCCAACCACCTTGTCAGTCTGGGCATCGGCGATGATCTTTACGAAGCCGTCAGGTTCGTGATTGGTCTTGGCGCGGCTGTTTGCCATCATCGGGAACTTGCCGACCTTGATCACGCCCTTTTCCCTGGCAGCTTCCTCGGTCAAGCCCACCCCAGCAATCTCCGGGCTGGTATAAACGACCGACGGGATCACGTCGTGATTCACGATGCCGGTCAGGCCAGCGATATTCTCCGCGACTGCAATGCCTTCATCCTCGGCTTTATGGGCAAGCATGGGGCCGGGGATCACGTCGCCGATCGCCCAGACGCCAGGCACCTTGGTCGCGAAATCATGATCGGTCTCAATCTGGCCGCGACCGTTAAGCTCCAGGCCGATCTTGTCCAGACCCAGCCCGTCGGTATTGGGACGGCGGCCGATCGACACCAAAACCACATCGGCCTCAATCGTCTCATTATCACCGCCAGCAGCCGGTTCGACGGTCAGGGTCACGCCCTTCTTATGCGCCTGTGCGCCCGTCACCTTGGTTCCCAGCTTGTATTCGAAGCCCTGCTTCTTGAATATCTTGTTCGCTTCCTTGCGGACTTCCCCGTCCATGCCAGGCAGGATCTGGTCGAGATATTCGACCACGGTTACCTTTGCGCCCACACGACGCCAGACGGAACCCAGTTCCAGCCCGATGACGCCGCCACCGATCACGACCATATGGCCGGGCACCTTGTCCAGCTCCAGCGCACCCGTCGAATCGACGATCAGACCCTTGTCATTGTCGACTTCGACGCCCGGTAATGGCGTGACCGAAGATCCGGTGGCAATGACGATATTCTTCGCCGTGACCGTCTTGCCAGCTATTTCAACCGTGTTCGCGCCGGTGAAGCTGGCACGCCCCTTCAACCAGTCGATCTTGTTTTTCTTGAACAGAAACTCGATACCGCCCGTCAGCCCCTTGACGGCGTCTTTGCGCTGGCCCTGCATCGCGCCCAGGTCCAGGCTCATCTTGTCAATCTTGACGCCCAGCTTGGCGAGTGCGCCGCTTGATGCTTCCTCGAACAATTCGGACGCGTGCAGCAGCGCCTTCGACGGGATGCAACCGACGTTGAGGCAGGTTCCGCCCAACGTGTCGCGGCTTTCGGCGCAGGCTGTCTTGAGGCCCAGTTGCGCAGCACGGATCGCCGCCACATAGCCACCCGGCCCCGCGCCAATCACCAGAACGTCATAATCGAAGTCTGCCATAAGAATCTCCGTTCGCCCTGAGCCTGTCTAGGGGCTTCACTAGCTATTTCGTCCCTTGGGGAAAAAGAGACAGGGCTTCGACAGGCTCGGCCCGAACGGAAAGACGGCCGACCTTACAGGTCGATCAACAGACGGGTTGGATCTTCGATCGCATTCTTCACCGCGACGAGGAAGGTCACCGCTTCGCGGCCATCGACCAGACGATGATCATAGCTGAGAGCCAGATACATCATCGGACGAATGACGATCTCGCCATTGCGGACGACCGGACGGTCCTCAATACGATGAAGGCCCAGCACGGCCGACTGCGGCGGGTTGATGATCGGGCTCGACAGCAGCGAACCGAAGACGCCACCGTTGGAGATAGTGAAGGTGCCACCCTTCATGTCTTCCATGGTAAGCGTGCCTTCCTTGGCCTTCTTGCCAAAGCCGCCGATCGTCTTTTCAATGTCCGCCACGCTCAGGCTTTCCGCGTTGCGGATCACCGGCACGACCAGGCCATTGGGGGCGGAAACGGCGACCGAAATGTCGGCGAAATCATTATAGACGATCTCGTCGCCATCGATCTGCGCATTAACGCCCGGAATGTCGCGCAGCGCCATGCAGACGGCCTTGGTGAAGAAGCCCATGAAGCCCAGACGGACGCCATGCTTCTTTTCAAACAAGTCCTTATACTTTGCGCGCGCTTCAATGACGTTGGTCATATCGACGTCATTATAGGTCGTCAGCAGCGCCGCCGTATTCTGCGCTTCCTTCAAGCGCTTGGCGACCGTCTGGCGCAGGCGGGTCATTTTGACGCGTTCCTGCGCGCGGCTGGGACCAGCGACCGGAGCAGCCGCAGCAGGGGTGGCGGCAGGGGCCAAAGCCGCAGCCTTGGCAGTGCCAGCGGCGACAGCAGCAGTCACGTCATCCTTGGTCAGGCGACCGTCCTTGCCCGTGCCCTTGATCTTGCTGGGGTCGAGGCCATGTTCCAGGACCAGGCGGCGTACGGCCGGCGACAGCGTCAGGTTGCCGCCTTCGTCTTCTTCGGCCGGGGCCGAAGCCGTGGGAGCGGGCGCGGCAGCCTCCGCCTTGGCAGCGGGGGCCGGTGCGGCGCCAGCGGCAGGCTTGGCGGCAGCGGCTGCACCTTCGTTGATCATCGCCAGCAGCGCGCCGACGTTCACGGTATCGCCTTCCTTGGCGATGATGTCGCCCAGCGTTCCAGCGACTGGCGCGGGCACGTCGACGGCAACCTTGTCGGTTTCCAGGCTGACGATCGCCTCATCGGCCTGCACGGCCTCTCCAGGCTTCTTCAGCCACTGGCCAACGGTCGCTTCGGTAACGGATTCGCCCAGGGTAGGGACTTTGACTTCTGTTGCCATGAGCTTGGTCAGCCTTTCTTCTGGCGGCGGATTTCTTCACGGACGCTGTGACCCAGCGCATCGGCGACGAGCGCGCCCTGTTCAGCGACGTGGCGTTTGGCGAGGCCCGTTGCGGGCGATGCCGATGCCTTGCGCCCGGCATAGCGGGCACGCATCGGAGCCCTGCCCGCCTGCGCCAGCGCTTCCTCAATATATGGCTCGACAAATGACCAGGCGCCATTGTTGCGCGGTTCTTCCTGGCACCAGATCACTTCCTCCAGGTTCGTCATGCGCTTCAGACGCACGGCGAGGGCCTCAGCGGGGAAGGGATAGAGCTGTTCGATGCGGACGACCTGAGTATTTTTATCACCTGCCGCGTTGCGGGCTTCCATCAGGTCGTAGGCAACCTTGCCGGAGCAGAGCACCAACCGCTTTGTTTCTGCGTCCGGCGCCGGATTGATGTCCGACAGGATGCGCATGAAGTGGGTATTGCCCTGGAAGTCCTGAGCCGTGCTGACGGCCAGCTTGTGCCGCAGCAGCGACTTTGGCGTCATCATTATCAGCGGCTTGCGGAACGGGCGCAGCATCTGTCGGCGCAGGATATGGAAATAGTTGGCCGGCGTCGTGCAATTGGCGACCTGGATATTGCCTTCCGCGCAGAGTTGCAGGAAGCGTTCCAGGCGTGCCGAGCTGTGCTCCGGCCCCTGTCCTTCATAGCCGTGGGGCAAGAGGCAGACGAGACCGTTCGAACGGAGCCACTTGGTTTCCGACGAGCAGATATACTGGTCGAATATGATCTGCGCACCATTGGCAAAATCGCCAAACTGCGCTTCCCACAGCACCAGGCTCTTGGGATCGGCAAGCGCAAAGCCATATTCAAAGCCCAGCACGCCATATTCCGACAAGGGGCTGTCGAGTACCTCGAACCGGCCATGGGGAACGGTGGACAGCGGGATATATTTATTCTCGCTATCCTGGTCGACCCAGACAGCGTGGCGCTGACTGAAGGTTCCGCGACCGGAGTCCTGCCCGGACAGACGGACGCCATAGCCTTCCGACAACAGCGAACCGAAAGCCAGCGCTTCGCCGGTCGCCCAGTCGAAGTTCACACCGTTCTTGAACATCTCCGCCTTTGCATCGATCACGCGTTGCAAAGTTTTGTGGACATTATGTCCTTCGGGCACCGTCGTCAGCGTCTTGCCCAGGCTGTCGAACAATTTCTGGCTGATCGCGCTTTCGACATTCTGCCGCGCCGTTTCCGCGTCAGCAGGCTTGTGCAAGCCAGACCAGCGGCCGGCAAACCAGTCCGCCTTGTTGGACTTATAGCTCTTGGCGGCCTCGAACTCCTGCTCCAGATGATTGACGAAGTCGCCCGTCACCTGGTTCACGAAGTCGTCGTCGACCACGCCTTCTGCCTTCAGCCGGGCCGAATAGACATCGCTGACCCGCGCGTGCTGGCGAATTTTGGCGTACATCTGCGGCTGAGTGAAGCTCGGTTCGTCGCCCTCATTGTGGCCGAAGCGGCGATAACACCACATGTCGATCACGATGTCGCGATGGAAGGTCTGACGATATTCGATCGCCAGCTTGCACGCGAAGGTCACCGCTTCGGGATCGTCGCCATTGATGTGAAGGATCGGAGCCTGGACGCCCTTCGCCACGTCGCTCGGATAGGGCGATCCGCGTGAAAATTGGGGCGAGGTCGTAAAACCGATCTGGTTGTTGACGATGAAGTGGATGCAACCGCCGGTATTATAGCCACTGACGCCCGAAAAACCCAGGCATTCCCAGACGATGCCCTGGCCTGCAAAGGCCGCGTCACCGTGGATCAGAACAGGCAACACCTGCTCATGCTTGCCCAGATCGTCGCGGAAGGTCTGCTGCGCGCGGACCTTGCCCAGCACGACCGGATCAACGGTTTCAAGATGCGACGGGTTGGGGACCAGCGACATGTGCACCTTGATCCCGTCGAACTCACGGTCAGTGGAGGTGCCCAGATGATATTTGACGTCGCCCGAACCGCCGACGTCTTCCGGGTTGGCGGTGCCGCCGGAAAATTCATGGAAGATAACGCGAAAGCCCTTGGCCATCACGTTGGCAAGGACGTTGAGGCGACCGCGATGGGCCATGCCGTAGACAATTTCCCGAACGCCCAGCGCGCCGCCATATTTGATGATGGCTTCCAGGGCCGGGATCATCGACTCGCCGCCGTCCAGGCCAAAGCGCTTGGTGCCGACATATTTGCGGCCCAGGAACTTTTCATATTGTTCGGCCTGGATGACCTTTGCCAGGATCGCCTTCTTGCCTTCGGGCGTGAACTGGATTTCCTTATCCTTGCCCTCCAACCGTTCCTGCAGGAAGCGACGCTCCTCAACATCGGCAATGTGCATATATTCAAGGCCGACATTGCCGCAGTAATTGGCGCGCAAAATAGCGACGATCTCACGCACCGTCGCATATTGCAGGCCGAGCGTTCCACCGAGATAGATCTTTTTCTCAGGATCGTTCAGGCCGTGATATTCCGGCGTAAGGTCAGCTGGCAGGTCGCGTTGGGACAGGCTCAAAGGATCGAGATTGGCGGCCAGGTGACCGCGAACGCGATAGGTACGGATCAGCATCTGCGCGCGGATGGCATCGTCAGCGGCACTGACTGCATCCGCGTCCGACACGGCTTTGCCCGAAGCCTTGGCCGCAGCCTTTACCGCGACCTGCATCTGCGTCGGGTCCATCGCCCCCGTCAGGTCGTCCGTATCGCTCAGCGGCCAGTTGCTGCGGGCCCAACTGGGTCCGTGCTCGACTTCGAAATCCTGGTTCTCGTAACCCATTTCTCTGCGTCCCATGCCACCCGCGTGCAGTCGCGGATCGGGGTAACAAGCGGCCGGGGTGCAGCCCGGCCACCTTGCAGGCTTCAGATCAGCCCTTCAGCACTTCCACCAGCGTCGAACCAAGCTCCGAAGGGCTGGCCGCGACCTTGATGCCGGCGGCTTCCATCGCCGCAATCTTGCTTTCAGCATCGCCCTTACCGCCCGACACGATCGCACCGGCATGGCCCATGCGACGGCCCGGAGGCGCCGTGCGACCCGCGATGAAACCTGCCATCGGCTTCTTGCGGCCACGCTTGGCCTCATCAATCAGGAACTGGGCAGCCTGTTCTTCCGCGTCGCCGCCGATTTCACCGATCATGATGATCGATTCGGTAGCGTCGTCGGCCAGGAACAGTTCCAGCACGTCGATGAAGTTGGTGCCATTGACCGGGTCGCCGCCGATGCCCACAGCCGTGGTCTGGCCCAGGCCTGCGTTCGAGGTCTGGAACACGGCTTCATAGGTCAAGGTGCCGGAACGCGAAACGACGCCGACGCTGCCCGCCTTAAAGATGCTGCCGGGCATGATGCCGATCTTGCACTCATTAGGGGTCAGCACGCCGGGGCAGTTCGGGCCGATCAGGCGCGACTTGCTGCCGGAGAGCGCGCGCTTGACGCGTACCATGTCCAGCACCGGAATGCCTTCGGTGATGCAGACGATCAGCGGGATTTCCGCATCGATCGCTTCCAGGATCGAATCAGCCGCGAATGGCGGCGGAACGTAGACGACCGAAGCATCCGCGCCGGTCTTTGCCTTTGCTTCGGCAACGGTATCGTACATAGGCAGGCCGATGTGGCTGGTGCCGCCCTTGCCGGGCGTGACGCCAGCAACCATCTGCGTGCCATACGCCAGCGCCTGTTCGGTGTGGAAGGTGCCGGTGGCACCGGTCATACCCTGGGTAATGACCTTGGTGTTCTTGTTCACCAGAATGGACATGTCAGTCCCTTTACATTCTGTGGACGTGGCACTTCAGATGAAAGGCAGCATGTCCCAGGCTGCTCACCCACCTGGGACGTGCTGGTGCAGCTCTTGAGCTCAGGCGAGCGAGGAATCGATGCCCTTGCAGGCTTCCAGCAGTTCCTTGACCGCATCGACCGAAACCTGAAGATTGGCCTTGGCCTCATCGTCCAGTTCGATCTCGACAACCTGCTCGACACCATCCTTGCCGATGATCACGGGAGCGCCGACATAGAGGTTGTCGACGCCATACTGGCCCGTCAGGTTCGCGGCGCAAGGCAGCAGGCGCTTCTGATCGAACAGATAGGCTTCAGCCATGGCGATGCCGCTGGTCGCGGGGGCGTAGAAGGCGGAACCGGTCTTGAGCAGGCCGACAATCTCGCCGCCGCCCGAACGGGTGCGCTGCACGATGGCGTCGATGCGCTCCTTGGTGGAGCGGCCCTGCTTGATAAGGTCGGGGATCGGGATACCGGCAACGGTCGAATATTGCACGACCGGCACCATGGTGTCGCCATGGCCGCCCAGCACGAAGCTGTTCACTTCCTTGACCGACACCTGGAATTCTTCGGCCAGGAAGTGGCTGAAGCGCGCGGAGTCGAGGACGCCCGCCATGCCGACAACCTTGTTATGCGGCAGGCCAGAGAACTCGCGAAGCGCCCACACCATCGCGTCGAGCGGGTTGGTGATGCAGATGACGAACGCGTTGGGGGCATTGTTCTTGATGCCCTCACCCACGGCCTTCATGACCTTGAGGTTGATACCCAGCAGATCGTCGCGGCTCATGCCGGGCTTACGAGCGACACCGGCGGTGACGATGATGACGTCGGCGTCCTTGATGTCGGCATAGTCGTTGGTGCCGGTGATCTTGGCATCGAAGCCTTCGACCGGGCCGCACTGCGACAGGTCAAGAGCCTTGCCCTGGGGCACGCCTTCGACGACGTCGAACAGGACGATGTCGCCCAGGCCCTTCAGCGCGGCGAGATGCGCCAGCGTGCCGCCGATATTGCCAGCGCCAATGAGCGCGATCTTCTTACGGGCCATATGCAATCATCCTCCAAGCACGGAATATTGGAATTGCCCGCCCGCTTAGGCCGATAATGTTAAGGTTTCAACAGTGGATCAGCGGCACATCCAAATTATCTTTGCAATTCATTCGCAGTTGCATTAATAGCAGATCGCCCTGTTGTCGTACGTCCCTACCCTGGCGTTCGATCGTCCCGCAGCGGCCACCTGCCGGACGCTTCCCTTCATTGGGGAAGCGTCCGGGCCATTTAGAGGGTTGAAAAAGGGGGCGTTCGTCCTCTGAAACGAGGGGCGCGCCTATTTGGGTCCGTGACCCAACGCCAGGTAATCGTCCGATTGCATTTCCATCAACCGGGACACGGTACGCTCAAATTCAAAGGCGCCATCACCTACGGGGTAAAGCGAGGCAGGCTGTGCGTCAGCAGAGGCCAGCAGCTTCACCTTATATTCGTAAAGCGCGTCAATCAGCGTCACGAAGCGCGCGGCCTCGTTACGATTTTCGGGGCCAAGCACCGGAATGCCGACCAGGATCACGGTATGGAACCGGCGGGCAATCGCCAGATAATCGGGCGCACCCCGTGCTGCCGCACAGAGCCGTTTGAAGGAGAATACCGCGACCCCCTTCAGGCTTTTGGGTACATGCAGGGTACGTCCGCCCTGTACCGGAATATCGTCAGAAGGAACCTTGGCGCGATCTTCGACCGGATAATCGGTCAGGCGGAAAAAGGCATCAGACAGCGCCTTCGTCGCCTCTGGCCCATTGGGCGAATGCCAAAGCTGCGCATCGCCGAGGCGGTCGAGCCGGTAATCGGTAGGCCCATTGAGCGTCATGACGTCGAGCCGATCCTTGATCAGATCAATGAATGGCAGGAAAAGCTGACGGTTAAGGCCGTTTTTATAAAGCTCGTCAGGTTCGCGATTGGACGTCGTGACGATCGTGACCTGAGAGTCGAGCAGTCCTGTGAACAATCGCGACATAATCGCGGCATCAGCCATGTTGTTGACGACCATCTCGTCAAAGCACAGCAGCCGCGCCTCGTCCGCCAGGGATTGCACCACGGGCGGGATGGGATCGCCCTTTTCCGACTTCCGCGCATCCGCCAGTCGTGCGTGCACATCCAGCATGAATTCGTGGAAATGCGCCCGCTTCTTGCGCTGGATTTTCACCGTGCTGAAAAACAGGTCCATCAGCATCGACTTGCCCCGTCCAACGCCGCCCCACATGTAGAGGCCGCGCGGTGGTTCGGGCGCCTTGCGCAACAGCCGCCACAGGGTTGAGCCGCGGGGCGGAGCCGCTTCCAGTTCCTGCTGCAACAGGTCCAGACGTCGCGCCGCCCGCTCCTGATCAGGGTCGGCGCGCAACTCACCGGCCGTAACCAGTGCGCGATAGCGCTCAATTACGCTGTTCATTTCGGCATGGGCGCCTTGCGCACTGTTGCGGTCGAAGCTGCGACCAGACCATCGCCCTGATGGATCGTCATCCGCATGAACATCAGACGTCCTGTTTCACGCAGCAGTTCCACTTCGGCACGCAGCGGCGGACCGACGTCACCTGATCCACAATATTGCATGCCGAGGTCCACCGTCACGGCGGAGGCCTGTTCTGGTCGGCCCATGGCAGCCAACCCGGCGAAATAAGCATGATCGGCAAATCCCGCGAGAAAACCGCCATGCAGCGCACCCATGCGGTTGGCATGATAGGGCCGGGTTTCCAGCATCACCGTCGCGCGGCCTTCGCCATCGCTACGTGAATAGCTGGGACCGATGCAGGTATCCAGAAAGGTGCCCTGCATCGGATCGGTCCAGACGAGCCACCCAGCCCAAGGGCCGTCCGGCACCCGGCTTACAGGTCCAGCATCGCCGCTCACCGCATCAAAGCTGCCGTTCGACCATCATCTTCTTGGTCTCCGCGATCGCCTTGGCGGGGCTGAGGCCCTTGGGGCAAACGTTCGCGCAGTTCATGATGGTGTGGCAGCGATAGAGGCGGAACGGATCTTCCAGCTCATCCAGACGCTCACCCGTATATTCATCACGGCTGTCCGCCAGCCAGCGATAGGCCTGGAGCAGGATAGCGGGACCCAGAAACTTGTCGGAATTCCACCAGTAGCTGGGGCAGCTGGTCGAACAGCAGGCGCACAGGATGCACTCATACAGTCCGTCCAGCTTTTCACGGTCGGCGGGCGACTGAAGCCGCTCCTTGCCGCTTGGCGGGGGCGTGACAGTTTGCAGCCACGGCTTGATCGAGCTGTACTGCGCATAGAAATGGGTGAAATCAGGAACAAGGTCCTTGATCACGTCCATGTGCGGCAGCGGCGTGATGCGGACTTCCTTGCCAGCGCACTCGTCAATGGCGGTGGTGCAGGCCAGACCATTCTTGCCGTTCATGTTCATGGAACAGGAACCGCAGATGCCTTCGCGGCAGGACCGGCGGAAGGTCAGCGTCGGATCATATTCATTCTTGATCTTGAGCAACGCGTCCAGAACCATCGGCCCACAAGTGTCGAGGTCGATGTCGAACGTGTCGTAGCGCGGATTCTGCCCCGAGTCGGGATCGTAGCGATAGACCTTGAAGCTCCTGACGTTGCTCGCGCCGTCAGGTGCTTTATGAGCGACGCCCTTACCGGAAATCTTGCTGTTCTTGGGCAGAGAGAATTCGGCCATGGGTTTACGATGTCCTCCATCCGCGCCGATAGTCGTTCGGCTCACGCAGGCGAAGCCCTTAGCGACTGATTACGACCTTTACCACCCATCAAAGGGCAAAAGCGAAACAGCCCGTCCACGAACCTTGAAGGCGACAGTGATGGAGATCAGTCGCGCCTTTCGGCCAATATCCGTTCAATCAGGATCACATCGTCGACCTTGTCCGCGTCGATACAGGCTTCAGCCCGCGCCATGGCGACCAGCCGCGCGGCAAGCCCAAAGCGTCGTCCTACCCGTGCGATTCCTGCGCGCAGGGACAGGATACGCAGCAAGGCCCCCAGCAGCACGACCGGGCCAAAGGCGGACAATATCTTCCACCCTTTCTTCCGGTCCTGTTCAACTTCCTGCCATAGCGCCAGGACTGGCCGCACCTGCGGACCGCCAAACCAAAAGAGGTTAGCGCCCGACCACCAGCCGTCGCGAAATTTGAGCCAGGTCCTGCGGGATGCAGGATAGCGGGCAAGCAAGGTCGCGCGTTCAACCATAGCGACGGCCAGGTCCGCCCCCTTCGCTTCCCCCACAAACTGGTCCAGCATGTCGGAGTCCAGCAGGACATGATCGGCCGTCGTGACCAGCAGCGGAAAAGTCATGCCGGGTCGGTCGATCAGCGTCATCAGGGTGGAAGCGATTCCTGCGCCGCTCGTTTCGAACATCGTCTTGGGATGCGAAGCGATCCAGGCTGTTGCTGGATGGTCGGTCAGCAGGTCCGGCGTCTGCGTGAGGATCAGCAGCTTACCGACCGCAGGATGGGACAGCAATGCCCGCGCGGGGTAGTTGATCATCGGCTCACCCGCCACGGGCACCAGAGGCTTTATCGCGACCCCTGCTGCCTGAGCCAATGGATCGGTGCCGGGACGTGATCCGGCAAGCAAAATGGCGACGATATCAGTCATGCGGGCCGCCTAGCGAAGCCTTCGCAAGACGGGAAGCAGTTAATTGGCGAGCGTGACCGGCGCCGAAACCGACCGGTTATTCTGGGCCAGCTGCGTCGGCAATCCGACACGCAGGCCTTTAAGCTGGGCCAGCCGCGCGCGGAACGCCGCCAGCTCGCGGCCTTCCAATTGCGCCGTGGTGGTGAACTTGACCGACAGCGGATTGATCGTGCGGCCATTGCGGTAAAGCTCGTAATGCAGATGGGGTCCGGTCGACAGGCCGCTGGAACCGACATAGCCGATCACCTGTCCCTGCCGCACCCGCTGACCAGATCGTGCGGCGATGCGGCTCATATGCGCATAGCCGGTGGCAAGGCCATGACCATGGTCCAGCCGCACATAATTGCCATGGCCGCCATGACGCCCCGAATAAGACACAACCCCGTCGGTAGCAGCATAGATGGGCGATCCATAACGTGAGGCAAAGTCGATGCCGGCATGCATGCGGGTGTAACCCAATATCGGGTGACGGCGCATACCGTAGCCGGACGACATGCGGCCAGAGACAGGGGCCGATAGCACGCCCCGTCGTTGGCCGACGCCGGATGCTTCAAACCACTGGCTGCGCCCTTCGCTCGTCCATTTGAGCATGTTGATGCCGCGACCGTTGGACCGGCTGAGACCCGCAAACAGCAAGTCGCCCACCTCGGCCTCGCCTGTTTCGGCGCGGTTATATTCCGTGATGATGTCGTACCGGTCGCCAGCGTGAACCGACCCCAGATCCACCTGCTGCGCGATGACACGCAGGAATGATTGGATCGCTTTGGGAGGCGCACCCGCGGCGCGCGCGGATTGGTAAATGCTGTCGCCGATCACCCCCTGGATGCGCAAAGGCGTGCGATCCACATGGATGGGAGTGCGCTTGACCTGTAAAACGTCCCCCGTTCGATTGACCTCCAGCGCCAGGTCGAGCCTGGCCCGGAAGGCGAGATGATCCAGCGGTCGGGGCATGTTGCGGCTGGCGCGACGACCAAGGATGATGTCCAGCGGGGTGCCCGGTTTAATGCCTGACGCTATGTCGCTGCCAACCAGGTTCATCACGGCGGCGGCATCACGACTGCTCACGCCAGCTCGAGCGAGAGCCCGGCCCAGCGAATCGCTACCGCCGATCTGGGCGCGCAATTCGATTTGCGGGCGCTCTGGCGTGTCACGAAGCGGCTGCACCGCATCGGTCGGACCCATGCGCCGTCCGCTATCCGCGCCCAGCGCCAAGGGCGTGATCATCTGGCTGCGCACTTCATCAAATTGGGATTGCGCCAGTAACGGCTGCGGTTCACCGGGCAGCGCGTGGAAACCGGGGGAAAGATAGAGGGCGGATGCGCACAGCCCGAAACAGGTCGCCAGACCTCTGAACCAAGTGGCGCTGCCTACCCGCTGGCCAAGGTCGGGGACCAGTTCCACATCCTCTGCCCAATCGCGCAGACGAACGCGCCAGTCGCGCTGGCCCTGAGCAGCGACACCACCCTTTCCGATGGCATCCAGCAACCACAGGGACGCCGATGCGCCGCCCTGCTGAGGACCTGACTGGCTACCATAAAACACGTCTGAAAGGCCCCCCGAGGGCTTGCAACCCGCACGACCCCCGTCGCGCGTTCATGAAGGTTGTTGTGAAGGCATAGGGTTAAAGTCAAATAAAGATGCGTTTTTCCTGACCATTTGCGCGACGAAACGTGCCACTGGTTCGTTCAACGGCAGGCAGCATAGCAGAAGGATGTCACGCCGCCCGTTTCCCCCTTGCCCTTGCACACGCCCTCCCCGACATAGAGAAACATGGCCCATTTCGCGCGATCGCCTGTCACAGCCGTGCTGGGTCCCACCAATACTGGCAAGACGCATCTGGCGGTCGAACGCATGTGCGGCCATTCCAGCGGCATGATGGGCTTTCCGCTGCGGCTGTTGGCCCGCGAAGTCTATGATCGAGTGGTCGCGATAAAGGGCCCTCATCAAGTGGCGCTGATCACGGGTGAGGAAAAGATCGTGCCGCAGGGCGCGCTTTATTATCTCTGCACTGCCGAATCGATGCCGGTCGATGGCGACTTCGCTTTCGTTGCCCTGGATGAAGCGCAGTTGGGTGCAGACCCCGAACGTGGCCATATTTTCACTGACCGGATGCTGCGCGCGCGGGGCCGGGAGGAAACGATGATCCTGGGATCGGCCAGCATCAGCCGGGTGGTCCGGTCACTGGTGCCAGACGCCGAAATCGTCAGCCGCCCGCGCTTTTCCACCCTTTCCTATTCTGGAGCCAAAAAGCTGTCCCGCCTGCCCCGGCGGTCGGCTGTCGTCGCTTTTTCCGCCGAAGAAGTCTATGCCGTCGCAGAAATGCTGCGCAGGTTTCGGGGTGGCGCGGCAGTCGTCATGGGGGCGCTGTCCCCCCGCACCCGTAATGCCCAGGTCCAGATGTTCCTGAACGGAGAGGTCGATTATCTGGTCGCCACTGACGCGATCGGCATGGGGCTGAACCTGGATGTCGCCCACGTCGCCTTCGCGTCATTACGTAAGTTCGACGGACGACGCACACGGCGGCTGACCGTGTCGGAAATGGCGCAAATCGCCGGGCGCGCAGGCCGCCATCATCAGGACGGCAGCTTTGGCAGCCTGGGCCATGAAGATGGTGACGCCGCCTTCACGCCAGAGGAAATCGAATCGATCGAGGCGCACCGTTTCCCGGCCATCGACCGGCTATATTGGCGCGACGGCACGCCGGGCATGGACAGTGTCCGCCACCTGATCGCCGACCTGGAGGCGCGGCCAGACCGGCCGGAACTTGCCGCCGCGCCCGAAGCGGTTGACCTTTCCGTGCTGAAAAGACTGGCCGACGATCCGCTGGTCAGCGAACGCGCGAAGGGCAAAAAACAGGTCGAACGGCTGTGGGCCGCTTGCGGTATTCCAGACTTCCAGAAGCTGGGCGCGGATCATCATGCCCGCAGCGTCAACCGCATCTGGCGTTTCCTGTCCGAAGGCCATGGGCATATCCCGCGCGACTGGTTCGCACAGCAGATCGCCCGGCTCGATTCGGTTCAGGGCGATATCGACACATTATCGGGCCGGATCGCCGCGGCGCGCACATGGTCCTATATAGCGCATCGCGCCGATTGGCTTGCTCATCCCGCCGAAATGGCCGAGCGGACCCGTGCGCTGGAGGAAAAGCTGTCAGACGCGCTCCACGCCGCGCTGATGCAACGTTTTGTGGACCGCCGCACCGCCGTCCTGCTGCGCGACATCGGGCAGAATGCCAGCACTCTGCCCGTCGAAATCGACGCGGACGGGACAGTCTGCGTCGATGGAGAGACGATCGGGCGACTTGACGGATTTCGTTTCTCGGTTGATCCGGCTACGCGGCATCAAGACAGAAAGATGTTGCTGGCGGCGGCTGAGCGCCGCCTTGGAAGGATATTGCGAGTGAAGGCTGACGAATTGCTGGGCGCGCCCGATACCGATTTTGCGCTCATGGACGAAGCAGGACAGGCGCCAGGCATTTCGTGGCAGGGCAACATCGTTGCTACACTGCTGCCCGGTTCTTCGTTGCTGGCGCCAGAAATACGGCTTGATCGCGCGCTTCTGACGTTGGGTCAGGACATGCAGAAGCAGGTGATCACGCGTCTTTCAACATGGTTCGACAGCCAGAAGGAAAAGCACCTCCTTCCACTCGTGAAAATGGTGGCCAGCTCCTCCGAACCAGACGTTCCCGCGGTCGTGCGCGCAGTATTTGCCCAGCTGGCGGATGCGGGCGGGATCATTGCGCGCACCGATCTCGATTCGGCGCTGGGACATCTGGACAAGGAGCAGCGGCATCTGCTTCGCCGTGCGGGCATCGATATCGGCGTGCTCGACATTTATCATCCCGGCCTGCTGAAGCCCGGAGCGGCCCGGTGGCGCGCAGCTTTGCTGGCGACCAGACTGGGTAAACCGTGCCTTCCGCTGCCGCAGCCGGGCCTCACCCTCATCAAGGCGGGCGAGAAATCTGAGCAGATGGGCGCGCGCATCGCCGGTTTCCGTGGCTTTGGAGAACAGATGTTGCGCATCGACATGGCCGAACGCATGGCCCGGACGGCGCATGAGATCATAGCAAAGGGCGAAGCTTTCACCGCCCAAAGCCCCCAGATTGTCTCTCTGGGGCTGGATGAGGCGTCATTCCTGCAATTGATGCGCCTTTCCGGCTTCCGACCGGTGGAAGCTCCGGCAGAAGGCGGAGCGAACTGGGCATTCCGTGGGCGGCAGAAGGCGCGTTCCGACCAGCAGCAGCCGCGCGGCCAGGGAAAACGCGCCGCGCCCGGTCGAGGCGGGTCCGCTCGCCCTGCTCCCGCATCGTCAGCTGCGCCCCTGGGCAACCACGCCTTCGCGGGGCTTGCCGACCTGCTCGGTCGCAATGGCTGACGCGTCGGCACCTGGAGGCCATGGCCCCAGCCTGCGCATTGACAAGTTCCTCTGGTTCGCCCGGCTGGCGCAAAGCCGGTCGGTTGCCCAGAAGCTGGCAGAAGATGGCCATATCCGCCTGAATGGTCGCCGTGTCGAGCGCGCTCACGCCCCGGTTCGCACTGGCGACCTCATCACCTTTCCTCACCCCAGCGGGGTGCGGGTCGTCCGCATTATCCAGTTGCCCGGTCGACGCGGCCCCGCTCCCGAAGCACAATGTTGTTACGAGGAACTGAAGCTGGGCGATTAGGCAGGCAAAAATATCCTCATTGACCTTCGCGCGCGCCGGGCATAGCAGGGCCGCCGCTGTCCAATCCCTATTGAGTGCTGACCCATGACCTATGTCGTGACCGACAATTGCATCCGCTGCAAATATATGGATTGCGTTGAGGTGTGTCCCGTGGACTGTTTCTACGAGGGCGAGAACATGTTGGTCATCAATCCCAACGAATGCATTGATTGCGGCGTTTGCGAACCGGAATGTCCCGCTGAAGCGATCCTGCCGGATACGGAAAACGGCCTGGAAAAATGGCTGGAACTCAACACGAAATTTTCCGCCGAATGGCCCAACATCACCGTCAAGGGCGAAGCCCCGGCCGATGCCGATGACATGAAGGGCGTGGAAAACAAGCTGGAACAGTTCTTCTCACCGGAACCAGGTTCGGGCGACTGACGGCGGGTTGGCGAGCGCTGACGCAGCGATGGATTGTCTGCCGCGCCTTCCTTAACCCGGCATCTAAAAACTAGGCATTGCGCATCATTCTGTCCTCCGCCGCTCGATATTGTGGCGGGGGGTGGAATTTTTGTTACGAATCTGCTAAAAGAACGGTGAAAGACGGATAGGTCGCATCCGTTCTGGAGAATTCGCCTCATGTCCTCACGGTAATGCCGTGGGCCTTTCCCTGTGCCGCACTTTGCGCAACTGGTCCAAACGGTCGCCGTCTCCGCTCAATTAGAAAGGTTGCAAATGGCTGCCAAAGCGCTGTCCTTTGATGTTGGTGATTATGTTGTTTATCCCAAGCATGGCGTTGGCCGTGTGGTGGAGCTTCAGAAGGAGCAGATCGCGGGCATGGAGCTTGAGCTTTATGTCCTGCGCTTCGAAAAGGAACGCATGACCCTTCGCGTGCCTACCAATAAGGCGGAAGGGGTCGGCATGCGCAAGCTGTCGTCAAACAAGACCCTGGAAGAAGCAATCGAAACGCTCAAGGCCAAGCCCAAGGTAAAGCGTACCATGTGGTCGCGCCGTGCCCAGGAATATGAAGCGAAGATCAATTCGGGCGACCTCGTGTCGATCGCCGAAGTCACGCGCGACCTGTTCCGGGCTGATGATCAGCCTGAGCAGAGCTATTCCGAGCGTCAGATTTTCGAAGCCGCTTCCAGCCGCCTGGCACGTGAACTCGCCGCCATGGAAGAGACGGATGAACCCAGCGCGCTCAAGAAGATCTTGCGGATTCTGAACGAAGCCGCACCCAAATATGTGAAGGTGGAAGCCTGAACAATCTTGGCTGAGCCTTTAGCGGCCCACTGAACAAGGAAAGAGCGCCTCAACGGGCGCTCTTTTTTGTGGGGTGACCTTCCTCAACCGGGGCCTCGCTAAGCGACCAAAATGGTTCAGCCCTTCGGCTCCACCGAGACAAATGCGCCCCTGGCCCGGTCCTTCACCACGTTGTCAGCCCGGAAAACCGATCCGCTCATGGTGATGTAGACGCCGGGCGCGGCGGTCTGGACCGTGGCGAACGCCATGCCCAGATTAAAGCTGGCGTCGCTCTCACCAAAACGCGCGGGCGCCAGTGCGCCCACCAGAACGATCGTCTTGCCGCCAATTGCGCTCAGCAGCTTGGCCGTATCCGTCATCGTGTCGGTGCCGTGTGTGATGATGATATGATTTTCGGGAGCAGCGGCCACCCGGTCGCGAATGTCAGCCCGATCCACATCATCCAGTTCAAGGCTATCCTTTCGAACGACCTCCTCAATGCGGAACGGACGTTTCACCCGCGCTATGTCCAACAGCTTGGCCATGACGGTCTCCCCCACCTGATAATCCGACAGGGCGTCGAAATAGATTTTGTCGATCGTACCACCCGTGGTCAGGATCAGGATGGGTGTATCGGCAGGCAGCATAGGAAGGCTCCGCACGGAAAGAGATCGGCAGCATCAATTAGCGGCGCTGCGATCATATCACTGACCTAACCGCCCCGCGCAATTTCTTCGCCCCGGTCCCGCGCAGCGGTCAAGGTGTCAATCATCAGGTTGAGTAGCCTGTCATCGGCATCCAGAACATTCAGTCCCTGCCGCGTCATGCCGCCCGGACTCGCCACGCGGTCGGCGAGCACGCTGGGGCTGTCCGTAGCCTGTTTCGCCAAGTCAGCCGATCCGCAGACGGTAGCCAGCGCCATGCGAGACGACTGCTCAGCCGACAGACCAATGGCCTCCCCCGCCCGCGCGAAGGCGTCTATGAAACGGAACAGGAAAGCCGGGCCGCAACCCGACAGGGCGGTGACTTCATTGAACTGGCCTTCGTCCAATATTCGCTCGGCCAGCCCCAGCGGGGTCATAAGAGCTTCGACAGCGTCATAGGCCGCCGTCGAGGTCACATCGTCATCACATAGCCCGATCACGCCGCCACCAATGCCCACCGGCAGATTAGGCATAGCGCGAATGATGTCACGTACCGCCGGAAAATGGCGGCGCAGATCTGCGATTGGCGTACCGGCCAGGATCGACACAAGGCAGGTATCGACATTGCAAATTGGCGCCAATGACGCCGCCACATCCGCCAGCTGGTAAGGCTTCATGCCCAACAATAGGGTCGATCCGGCAGGGAGAGCGTCAGGATATTCCGTCACCACCCGAACACCGTTCGCTACGGCGCGTCCACTAGGCCGCAGGACTGTTACTCTGCCAGGATCAAGTCCGCATGCAAGCCAGCGGGCGAGCATCTGCCCGGCCATGTTGCCGCAACCGACCAGGAAAAGATGAGCGGGCCAGGCGATAGACATCCAGAATCAGGCCTCGCCGCGCGTTTCGATCAGGCTGGCGGAAATCGCCTCTGCGGGCGTCTTGCCGCCCCACAGCACGAACTGGAACACCGGGTAGATGCGTTCGCATTCATCAATTGCGGTTTCGACCAGAAGTTGCGCCTGATCCAGGGTCAGCGTGCCACCCGCGCCAAGCAGCGCACCATGGCGGAATAATATGATCCCGCTCGACGACCACAATTCAAAATGGCCGAGCCAAAGCTGTTCGTTGATCAGTCCCAATGTTTCGTAAATCGCGGGTCGCTTTTCATCGCTCACCCTGATGTCAGGCAACGCAAGCAATTGCAGCACCTGATCTTCGTCCCGCCAAATTCCGCGCAATTCATATTGCGCCCAGGACCCCTGGGTGCTCGCGACGATCTCATCCTCGCCAACCTGTTCGAAGCTCCATCCATGCGCTTCGAAATAGGCGGCCAGCATGTCGATCGGTGCGGCTTCCTGGCCGCCATTTTCATATTCGTCGCTGTCCATCATCGGCTGGCCTTAGAGCATTTCCCGATCAGGAGGAAACCAATCGAATCGGGAAAATGCTCGAAACCCGTGGATCGTTGCAGAAATCGAATGGACAGATGGAGGCAGCCCTTATGGGGCGTCGGCCGATTTCCCCTTCGATGGCCGGACTGTCTTGGTGACTGGCTCAGCCGCCCGGCCTTCCAACGCATCGATTCGCGCTTTGAGCAGTTCCACCTCTTCACGCGCCGCGGCTGCCATCGCCTTTACCGCATCAAATTCGTCGCGGCTGACGAAGTCCACGCCGCCAATCCATTGCTTGGCTTTTTCCCGCGCGTTGGTCTCGAATTCGCGGCTCATGCCAGCAACTGTCCCGGCGGCGCCGTTCACCAGCTTGGCAAGGTCGTCGAAAAAGCGGTTTTCGCTCTGCATGGTCCTATATCCTGTCTTTAACGCGGCAAAGCGCCGTTGACCTATATCTGGGCCTTGAGCGCGGGCGCGACAAGGGTCTCAGCCTGAGGATTAAGCCGCCCGATCTCATAATTAAGCAGCGAAGCAAAGCCCAGCCAGGCAAGATAGGGCAGCAATAGCAGCCCCGCCGCAGGCCTGATCCTCCAGAAAAGCAAAGCGGTCGCAGCCACGGTAGCGATCAGCAGCAGGATCAGGATGAAGGCATTATCGACCTGATGCGCGCGAAAGAAAAGCGGCGACCAAAGCAGGTTCATCACCAGTTGAGCGAGAAAGAGCAGGATGGCGATCCCCCGCCCCCGTGATCCCCGCGCATGAATGATCATCGCAAGCGCCAGGCCCATGAGGATATAAAGGATGGTCCAGGCGGCACCGAACGCCCAGCCCGGTGGCATGAAAGCGGGCTTTTCCAGCGCATCGAACCAGCGGTTGCCATAGCCGCTATTGGCGATCCTGCCCGATAGAAAGCCCAAGAATAGAATAGCGGGAACGGTGACCAGCGCCCAGCGCAGATAGTCAAGTCTTAGCTGACCGGGGGACGCGATCTCGTTCATCGGCAGGCCACTCCACTAATCGTCACTCGCGGCTTGGGGCGAATCCTTCAGTGCCGAGTCAAGCCGCCTGCCCACGGTTTGCGGTGAAACGGTTCGCCCCGCAACCCGCGAATAGAGGATGGGGATCAGGAACAGCGTGATCAGCGTCGCCAGTGAAACGCCGGACACGACCACGACGCCGATCGACTGGCGCGCGGCAGCGCCCGCGCCGCCCCGGATGACCAGGGGAAGGGCCCCGACCACCGTTGCAATCGACGTCATCAGGATGGGGCGCAGGCGGCGCGCCGCTGCCTGCCTGATGGCTTGCCCGATTTCCTGCCCTTCGTCGCGCAGTTGGTTGGCGAACTCAACGATCAGGATGCCGTTCTTGGCTGCCAGACCTACCAGCATGACAATGCCGATTTGACTATAGAGGTTGATCGACCCGCCACTTAGCGCCAGCCCCAGCACGCCACCTGCCACCGCCAGTGGAACCGTGGCGATGATGACGCCGGGATGGACGAAGCTTTCGAACTGGGCGGCAAGCAACAAATATACGATCAGGATCGTCAGCCCGAACACCAACCAGATTGACCCGCCTGTTTCCTGTAACGATTGGCTTTCACCCCGATAGCCAATGGCGAGTATTTCAGGCGACTGGCGCGCTTGATCCTCAAGATAGGTGAGCGCTTCACCCAGAGAATAGCCGGGCGCAAGCCCCGCCGACAAGGTGATGGCCCTCAATTTATTATAGCGGTTGAGCTGGCGCGGCCCGGCGACTTCGCTCACCGTCACCACCGCCGACAGCGGCACCAGCGCGCCCGTGCGGCTGCGCACCTGGATACGTTCCAGGTCGGCAAGGGTCTGCCGCCCTTCCTTTTCCGCCTGGATCAGCACGCGATATTCCTCGCCGCGATCGACGTAAGTGGTGACCCGGCGCGAACCGAGCAGGGTTTGCAGCGCTTGACTGATGTCGTTTGCCGATATGCCCAAATCCCCCGCGCGCTGTTGGTCCACCTCCACCCGCATCTGTGGCTTGGTTTCCTTGAAGTCGCTGTCGAGGTTGATCAACCCCGGATTGCTCGCGGCCGCCGCCATGATCCGGTCACGGGCGGCGACCAGCCCTTCATAGGTCGATCCGGTGAGCACGACATTCACCGGCAAGCCCCTGCCACGTCCAAGCCCGGAACGGGGCGCGACATTGCCGCGCACGCCAGGTTGATTCGCGATGGCCTTGTTGATCGCATCGGCGACCTCGGCGGTCGTAACCGTCCGCTCCTCCCATGGCCGCAGGAACGCGATGATATTGCCACTGTTGAAATCGTCACTGGATCCGAAGCCGCCCGGCGTGCGCGTAATCAGCACTTTGAGCTGACCGTCTTTCAGCAACGGCGACAAATCATCCTCCAGCCCGCGCATATAGGCCTGCATCCGGTCGAAACCCGTTCCTTCGGGAGCGGTAATCTGGCCGTCCGCGACGCCTGTGTCTTCGGCTGGCGCCAGTTCGTTGGGCAATGTCATGAACACAGCGCCCGCAGCGCCCAGGAACACAGCGAGAGCGATCAGCGCGACAAAAGGCCGCCTAAGCGCTTTGTCGAGCAGTCGGGAATAAGCCCGTTCGAGCGACTGAAAACGATTGTCCACCCATTTGGCCAGCCGCCCGCGCTCACTGTGTCGCAGCAGTTTTGAACAGAGCATCGGGGCAAGGCTGAGTGAGATGAAACCTGAAAAGGCGATGGCCGCGATCATTGCAATCGCCAGTTCACGGAACAAGAGGCCGGTCTGCCCGGCCAGGAACATCACGGGCACGAACACCGCGCAGACCACCAACGTCGTCGAGATAATCGCAAAGCCCACCTGCCGAGTGCCGAGATATGCGGCGACCAATGGGTCTTCCCCCTGTTCGACCCGGTGATAGACATTTTCCAGGACGACGATGGCGTCATCGACGACAAGACCGATGGCAAGTACGAACGCCAGCAAGGTCAGCAGATTGATCGACAGGCCAGCCATCCACAGCACCGCGCACGTAGCGAGGAGGCAGATCGGCACCGTGACCGACGGAATGATGGTCGCCCGCATCGACCCCAGGAACAGGAAGATGACGAGGATCACCAGAATCGCGGCTTCCAGCAGCGTATCGTAGACATTCTCGATGGCCCGGCTGATGAACAGCGACTCATCCGAACCGATGTTCACCACCATCCCTTCTGGCAGGTCGGGACGGATCTGTTCGATCAATGCCTTGGCCCGGTCGGCGACATCCAGCGTGTTCGCCCCCGACTGGCGAACGATCCCCAAGCCCACCGCTGTGGCTTGGTTGGCACGGAAGGACACATAGGGATTTTCCGGCCCCTCCTCTATCCGCGCCACGTCGCCCAATTTCACCTGATAGCCGTCAGTGCCCCGGCCGACGACGAGCTGCGCAAATTGATCGGGCGTCGAAAAGGCGCGCTCGACACGCAGCGTCTGATTCTGGTCCTTCGATTCAAAACGACCGGCGGGCAGTTCCACATTCTGGGCACGCAGGGCGGATTCGATGTCGGCAGGCGTTAGCGAAAAAGCGGCAAGCCTTTCCGCATTCAGCCAGATACGGGTCGCGGGTCGCTGGTCGCCGCCGCCGTTCACGCGCGCCACTCCGTTGATGGCGGCAAAACGGTCAACGATGTTGCGGTCGAGATAATCGGCAATCTGGACCGGGGACCATCCGGGCCTGCTGAAAGTAATGTACATGATCGGCCGCGCATCGGCGTCGACCTTGCGAATTTCGGGCGCGATCGCGTCTTCCGGCAAATCTTCGATCACCGCGCCGACCCGGTCGCGCACGTCGTTGGCGGAGGAATCTATGTCGCGGGACGGATCGAATTCGATGCTGATCGTCGACGTGCCATCACGCGACGCAGAGGTTATGTTGCGGATGCCCTGAACGCCGGCGACCGAATCCTCCAATATCTGGGTGATGCGGGTTTCGACGACCGACGCCGCCGCGCCCGTATAGGTGGTCTCCACCGACACGATGGGTGGATCGGTATCGGGATATTCACGAACCGACAGGCTGATATAACCAACGATGCCCACGATGCACATCAGCACGGCGATCACCGCCGCAAAGACCGGGCGGCGAACGGACAGGTCGGACAATTGCATCGGCCTGTCCTTCAGCTACCGGCCGCGGGACGATCCGCAACTTTGGGGCGGGGCTTCGCATCTTCACCGACCAGGCGCACTGGAGCGCCATCGTTCAACTTGACGACGCCCTCGGTTACCACCCTTTGCCCCGGTTCTACGCCGCTCAATATCTCGACAAGGCCGTTCTGGCGAATGCCGGTCTCCACCTTAACCCGCTTCGCCTTTCCCTCCGCCACGATGAAAAGATAGCGATTGTCGCCGTCCCCTACCACCGCCAGCTCAGGCACCGCGAGCGATTGGCGTTGCCGCGCGATCACGCTGACCGTCAGCAACATACCCGGCTTCAGCATCCGATCCGGGTTGGACAGGATTGCCCGGACCCTGACGGCACGGGTCGCCGGGTCGATCACCGGGTCGATCGTGGCGATGGCGCCGGAAAAGGGCCGATCGGGATAAGCGGATGAGACCGCCTTGATCGGCTGATCTTCGCGGATCAGCGATAGGCGGGTTTCCGGCACGGTGAAATCCAGCTTGATGCGTGAAATGTCGCTGACCGTGGCGATTGCCGTGCCAGCGCTCACAATCGCGCCGGGCGACACGGTGCGCAGGCTGACCCAGCCAGCAAAAGGCGCGCGGATGACCCGGTCGCCAATGGAGGCACGGGCCAGTTGCGCACTGGCTCGGGCAGAATTCGCGGCTGCGACCTGCTGGTCCAGGCTGGCGGATGTCGCAAAGCCTCTATCTTTGAGCGCTTGAATCCGTTTCAGCTGCTGGCTTGCTTGCAATGCCTGCGCTTCGGCAGCGGCCAGCTCCGCCCGTTCTTGCCCTACAGCAAGGGTCGCGATCACTTGTCCGCGGCTGACGTGGGCGCCGTCGGCAAAATTGATGGATGTGATCCGTTCCGTCACGGGTGCGGACAGCACGACCTGTTCATTGGCGAGTGCGGTGCCGACCGCTTCCAGATTGTCGGTGAAGGTAGCGCGCTGAATGGGCTGCGCCTCGACAAGCGCGGCGGGGCGGGGCTTGTTTTCCGGTTCCCCGTCGCAGGATGCGAGGATCAGGGCAGAAAGGAACAGGAACGGGATGGAGCGCATGAGAAAGGGCTAGCGAGCCTTTGCGGACGAGACAACCGGGGGATTTGTCGCGAAATGTAACGTTTTGTCATTCGATTTGGTGGCGAGGTTAATCGCGAAACCGTGAATGAATCAGGAATTCGATGTTGCCTTGCGGTCCGGTGATCGGGCTGGGGGTGATGCCGGTGACGGTCCAGCCCTGGGCTGTCAGCCAGATTCTCACTTGTTCACAGACTCGTTCATGCACTTGCGGGTCGCGCACGACGCCGCCCTTGCCCACTTCATCCCGCCCCGCTTCGAACTGCGGTTTGATGAGAGCGGCCAGCTGCGCGCCGGGGCGAGCGAAACCGAGGGGGCGTTCCAGCACCTTGGCCAGCGAGATGAAGCTGGCGTCGCACACGATGATGTCCACCGTTTCGGGGATATGGTCGGCGGTCAGGATCCGGGCGCTGGTCTGTTCATGCACGATGACGCGCGGGTCGGATCGCAGTTTCCAGGCGAGCTGGTTCGTGCCGCTGTCGACCGCATAGACGCGCGCTGCGCCGTTGCTGAGCAGCACGTCGGTAAAGCCGCCAGTGGAGCTGCCCACGTCAATCGCGACCATGCCGGTCACGTCGATGCCGAAATGGTCGATCGCATGGGCAAGCTTGATCCCGCCGCGCGACACCCAGGGATGATCCCGTCCCCGGACATCCAGCACCGCATCCTGGGCGACCTGCTGCCCGGCCTTCTCCACTTTCCTGTCGCCAAGGAACACGAGGCCCGCGAGGATCAACGCCTGTGCCCGCGCCCGGCTTTCGGCGAGGCCCCTGTCCACCAGCAGCTGGTCGGCGCGCAGCTTTGCCATCAGCGCACCAGCCCCGTCAGAGTGGCGGGCGTCAGCAATTGCGGCAGGACCAGCGCGTCCCTGCCCGGCGCGTACCAGAGATAGAGCGGCACGCCAGACCGGCCCCGCGCCTCCAAAAAGCGGGTGATGGCGGGATCGGCATTGGTCCAGTCGCCAGCCATCACCGTCACGCCGCCCTTCGCGAAGGCGTCGCGCGTTTCCGCCCGGTCGATGGCGGCGGCTTCATTGACTTTGCACGTCAGGCACCAGTCGGCGGTGAAGTAGAGGAAAACCGGCTTTCCCTGTGCGCGCAGACTGGCCAGCCGCGCTTCATCAAAGGGGATGGCCGTGCCATCCACGGCGGCGGTGGCAGTGGCGGGCGTCCGGCCGGGCAGCAGGACGATGCCCGCGCCCAGCAGCAGCGCCGCGCCCAGCGCCACGACCAAGCCGCCCCTTCTGCCCCGTTGCTGGCGAACGCCCAGCCACCAGAGCAGAAGGCCGAGCGCCAAAGCCACGCCAAGGCCGGTGGTGATGGCCGCAACACCCCGCTGCTGCCCCAGCAACCATGCTAGGCCAAGCGCGGTGATGAACATCGGCACGGACAGGATTTTCTGGAATGTTTCCATCCAGCCCCCCGGCTGCGGCAGGCGGCGGCGCAGCGAAGGCGCCCAGGCGAGCAGGACGAAGGGCGCGGCAAGGCCGATCCCCAATCCGGCGAAAAGCGCCAGAGCAGCTGGCACCGGCAGCACCAGCGCCGCGCCCATCGCCGCGCCCATGAATGGCCCGGTGCAGGGCGTTGCAACAAAAGCGACCAGCGCGCCGGTCCAGAATGCGCCCACGACGCCCCCCCTGCCCGCCAGCCTTTCGCCACCGCCAAAGCCGCCAAGCTGAAACAGCCCGGCCAGATTGAGCGCGATCGCCGTCACCAGCAGCAACAGCAGCAGGATGACGCGCGGGTCCTGCAACTGAAATGCCCAGCCGACGGCGGCCCCCGCTGCGCGAAGCCCCAACAGCGAACCGCCCAGGATCAAACAGGTCAGCACCACGCCCGCGCCATAGGCCAGCGCTTCGCGGCGCACCGCGCCTTCATCCCCGCCTGCCCGCGCGAGCTTCAGCGCCTTGAGCGCCAATATCGGAAAGACACAGGGCATGATGTTGAGCAGCAAGCCCCCCAGCACAGCGCCCGCCAAGGCGATCAGCGTGGTCCGCAGCGTACCGCTTTTGGCTGCCGGCACGTCGCCGGGTCGTGCGGTCAACAGGAAACCGACATGATCGCCGGTGCGTAAAACCGCGTTGATGGTCCCGCCCTTGAAATCTTCCCCGGCATCGGTTTCCAGCAACAGGCGGTCGCCTTCGCGTGTCACGGTCTGCGGGGCGGCATAGCCGACCGCCCCTTCCGTCAGCGAAAACAGGTGAACATCGCGGGCCATCGCCTCTGTCGGAAAGGGCACCGACAGGCGGAAGCGCCCGTCGCTGATCGCATAATCGGCTTCGTTGCCAAGCGGTCGCGGCATTCGGGCGCGCCACTGGTCGAAGCGCGCCGCCATTGCGGAGCTGACCGTCCCGTCGCCCGCCCGAAGATTGAGCGCCAGATCAGCGCTTTCCGGGACGCAAACCTTGTCCGTGCAGGCCAGCCATTCCGCCCTGCCCCGGATGGGGAGCAGGGTTCCAGGCCGGACGTCCGCCGCGACGCTGATCGGCGCGAGCAGAGCATAAGGCCCTTCATAAACATGGTTCATCAGCCCGGATATCAGCAGCGTTTCCGGCACCGGGTAGCGTAGCGCGCCGATGGTGACGCCTTTGGGCAGCGTCCATTTAACGGTCATGCCGACGCCTGCATCGCCCGGATTTTCCCAATAGCCGTGCCACCCCGCATCCGGCGTCATGGAAAAGGCGATGCTGCTGGTCCGGCCCGGCGCTGGCGCGGGCGTTTCCGCCACCAACGTCGCGCTGATATGCGTGTCGCGGGTCGCAAAAGCGCCCTGCGCGCCCGCCGTCGAAGCGGTGACGAGCGCCAACGTCATCAGAAGGACATGAAAAATCCGCATCGGGCCTCTGGTCGGGTGAACGGCTTTTGGGCTAGGTCCGCCTGCATTCGCCGTCAAGGTCGAGGAGGGGTTCTTTCAATGATCAAAAAAGTCCTGGCAGCACTGATCCTGACCACCAGCGCGCCTGTGATTGCCCAGACTGCGGCGCAGCCGACCGCCGCGACGCCCGCGCCCCGGCTGATCGTCGCCATCGCCGTCGATCAATTTTCCGCCGACCTGTTCAGCGAATATCGCCCCTATTATACGGGCGGCCTCAAACGCCTGACGCAGGGGGCCGTGTTTCCGCGGGGCTATCAAAGCCATGCCGCGACCGAAACCTGCCCCGGTCACAGCACCATTTTGACCGGAAGCCGTCCGTCGCGCACCGGCATCATCGCCAACAGCTGGTTCGACCTGACGGCCAACCGCGCCGACAAGGTCATCTATTGCGCCGAGGATGAAAATCAGCCGGGCACCAGCAGCAACAATTATGTCGTTTCACCGATACATCTTCGCGTTCCGACACTGGGCGACCGGATGAAGGCCGCCAACCCGGCGACGCGGGTCGTGTCCGTCGCGGGCAAGGACCGGGCGGCGGTCATGATGGGGGGGCCGAAGGCGGATCATGTCTGGTGGATGAGTGCCAAGGGCTTTGTGAGCTATGCTGGCGTGCCTGTCCCGCCGCTGGTCCAGCAAGTGAACGCAGCCTATGCGCAGCGCATCGCGCAGGGGAATCCCGGCTTTGAACTGCCAGCACAATGTGTGGCAAAGGATTTCCCGGTCAGCATCGGCAAGGACAAGACCGTCGGCACTGGCCGTTTTGAGCGCGCAGCCGGGACAGCGGCAAGTTTCCGTGTATCGCCCGAACTGGACGCAATGACCCTGGCATTTGCCGCCGCCGCGATCAAAAGCATGGAATTGGGTCGGCAGGCACAGACCGACCTTATCGCCATCGGCCTGTCCGCCACGGACTATATCGGCCACAGTTACGGCACCGAGGGCACCGAAAGCTGCATCCAGATCGACCGGCTGGACCGGGAACTGGGCGCTTTCTTTGACCGGCTGGACAGTGACGGGATCGACTATGCAGTCGTGCTGACCGCCGATCATGGCGGCCATGACCTGCCTGAGCGGCATCAGCTGAACGCCATGCCGGAAGAACAGCGGGTGGACCCTGCGCTGGCGCCTAAAGCATTGGGGCGGGCGGTTGCCGCCAGCACGGGTATCAGCGGCAAGACCCTGATCCATGGCGACGGGCCTTCGGGTGACCTGTATTTCGACCGCAGCCTGACGCGCGCCGAGCGGGCCAAGGTGGAATCCGCGACGCTGGCCCTGCTCCGCGCCCATCGTCAGGTCGAGGTCGTATTCACCAAGGCGCAGATTGCCGCCACGCCTTCGCCGTCAGGACCGCCCGAAAGCTGGAGCCTGATTCAGGAAGCGCGCGCCAGTTTCGACCCGGAACGGTCGGGCGACCTGCTGTTGCTGCTCAAGCCGCGCGTCATGCCTATTTCCAATCCCTTTCCGGGCTATGTGGCGACGCACGGGTCGCCGTGGGACATGGACCGTCGTGTGCCGATGTTGTTCTGGCGCAAGGGCATGCGCCCGTTCGAACAGCCGCTGGGCGTGGAAACGGCGGATATCCTTCCGACCCTGGCTGCCCTGATCGACCTGCCCGTGCCGAAGGATGAGATTGACGGGCGCTGCCTGGACCTGATCGCGGGCGAGGGAGACAGCTGCGCGGGCAAATGATCAGATATTGTCGGCGAATGCGCCGCCCTGTCCTTCCGCCAGGGAATGGACGCGGTGCGGCGCCGACACTTCGATGCGGCTCGTCACCTCATATTGCGCCTTGGCCTGCCGTACATTGCTGTTGGCCGGAACGCTGTCGGTCAGCCAGACATTGCCGCCGATAACAGACTTGCTGCCGATGATGATGCGCCCCAATATCGTGGCGCCCGCGTAGATCACGACGTCATCCTCTATGATGGGATGACGCGGCAGCGACTTTGCCAGCGCGCCCTTTTCGTCCGAGGGGAAGCTGCGCGCGCCCAGAGTGACGCCCTGATACAGACGCACACGTTCGCCCACGATCGCGGTTTCGCCGATGACCACGCCCGTGCCATGATCGATGAAGAAGCTGTGACCGATCCGCGCGCCGGGATGAATGTCGATGCCGGTGCGGGAATGGGCGATTTCCGAGATGATCCGGGCGACCAGCGGCGCGCCGAGTTCGTAGAGGCGGTGCGCCAGACGGTGATGGATGATCGCGAGCATCGACGGGTAGCAGATCAGCACTTCATCCACGCTGCGGGCGGCGGGATCGCCCAGAAACGCAGCCTTTACGTCGCTGTCCAGCAGGACGCGCAAGGTGGGCAGGCTTTGCGCGAAATCGTGCATGATGCGGCCGGCCTGCGCATTGGCGTCGGGGCCCGCGCTGTCCTGCACCGCGTAGAGCAGCTCAAGGCGGATTTGCGCATGGAGCCGATGGAGCGCGGTGTCGAGTGTCTGCGCAACGAAGGCGTCTTCATTATGCAGGCGGACGAAGCTGGGCCCCAGACGCAGGGGAAATAGCGCGGCGCACAGCGAGTTCATGACCTTCACCAGATTGGCGCGTGACGGAAAGCCCTCCGCGCCATATTCGGCATGATATCGTTGTTCCTGCCGCCACTGGCTTCGTACCGCGCCCAGCTCTGTCGCCAGCCGGTCGATGTCCCAATAGCTGTCAGGGATGGGAGCTTCGCTTTCGCCCGCGTCCGTCATATGCGCCTCGATGTTGAACAGGCACGGCATAGCCCGACATGGGGCGTTGCGATATGCGAGTTTTGCTTGGGCCGGGCGAGATTCTCTTTTGCTCGCCCGCCGGGGTCGCCAATCAGTGGGCGGCTAGCGGAGCGGGCAGGCGGATTTCCACGCGCAGCCCGCCTTCCGGCCGGTTGATCAGGAGCAGGCGGCCTGCCTCCCTTTCCACGGCGGCGGCGACGATGGCGAGGCCCAGCCCCAGCCCCTTTGTGTTGCGTTGCCGCGCCTCGTCCAGCCGGGCGAAGGGCCTCAGAACCTCCTCCAGCTTGTCGGGGGGAATGCCGGGGCCGTCATCATCCACGCGGATTATCACTTCATCGCCCTGCCGTTCGACGCCAACCCGCGCGCGGACGCCATAGTGCAGCGCATTTTCAATGAGGTTCATCACCGCCCGGCGCAGTGATATGGGCCGCGCCTCCATCTCCAGATGATCCGGCCCTTCATAGGTGACGTCCTTGTCCTCATCCTGAAAGGCATCGACCACCGTCGCGACCGTCACCGCGACATCGGTGCGCACCGGCGTCTCGCCATTTTTCTCTCCGCCCAGGAAGGCCAGCAGAGATTCGATCATCTCGGCCATTTCCCTGACGTCGCCGCTCATCGCTTCTCGCGCTTCGGCGTCGGGCAGATTTTCCAGCCGCAATTGTAGCCGGGCCAGCGGCGTGCGAAGGTCGTGGCCGACGGCGGCCAGCGTTTCGGTGCGTTCGGTGATCAGCAGATGGATGCGCTTTTGCATCGTGTTGAAGGCCTGGATCAGGTCGCGCACGTCGCTGGTGCCGCTTTCGGTGACGACCACCTCATCCGACAGGCCGATATGTTCGGTCGCTTTCGTCAGATCCTTGAGCGGCGCGAGGGTGCGGCGGATCATCACCCCGCCGGCGACCAGCAGCGCAACGACGGGGATCAGCGCCAGCCCCATTCGCCCGATCGTGAACCCCCATTTCCCGCCGCTATGGTGCATGCCGAAATAGAGCCAGCTCTTGTCCGGCAATTGCAGGCCGCCATTGATTTCCGACACCCGCCCCGGCGATGCGAGCCGCAGCCACAGGCGGGATTTTTCGAGGCTGGGTTCCCAGTTGACGATCTGCCGCCGCATCCGCTGGAGTTCAGGGGCAAGCGGCGGGGGCGGCGGGGATGACGCCGTCCAGTGCACGTCATACCGGTCGGTGGTCAGCTGGATTGCCAGGGCGTGCCGTTCGGCGACGGGCTGTTCGGCGACGAGCTTGCGCGCGATGACGAGATGTTCGGCCAGGCGGCGCGCTTCGTCATCTTGCAGCGAAAGATGCCCGGCCCGCTCATAGATCAGCGTGCCGACCGCGAATTCCAGCGTCAGCGCGAGCAGCAGGATCGCGAAGAGGCGGCCGACCAGGCCCAGCGACCGGCTGACGTGCAGCCTCAAGCGCGGCTGACTTCCGCGTTGAACATGTAGCCGACGCCGCGGACCGTGGTGATCGGCGCGGCCCTGTCCTCCATCGACAATTTGCGGCGGAGGCGGCTGACCAGCACGTCGATGCTGCGGTCGGAACTGTCGCCCATGCGGGTGCGCGACAATTCGATCAGCCGTTCGCGGGCGATCACGCGTTGGGGATGGCTGAGGAAGCTGCCCAGCAGGTCGAACTCCGCCCCGGTCAGGTCGACGATCCCGCCAGTGGGAGACCGCAGTTCGCGCCGGGGGAAATTGACGACCCAGCCATCGAACCGCGCTTCATTGTCGCGATGTTCGTCCGGGCCGCGCTCAACGCCGACGCGGCGCAGGATGGCGCGGATGCGCGCGATCAGTTCACGCGTGCCGAAGGGTTTGGGGAGATAGTCGTCCGCGCCCAGTTCCAGCCCGACGATCCGGTCGGTTTCGCTGCCCTTGGCGCTGATGAAGATGATCGGAACGTCGCTCTTGCGGCGGATCTGGCGGCACAGGTCGATGCCGTTGGTGCCCGGCAGCATGACGTCCAGCACGACCAGATCGACAGGTCCTGCGTCAAAGGCGACCCACATTTCAGGTCCAGACGAAGCAGGCCGCACCTGATAGCCATGTTCCTGAAGCGCCCGTGCGGTCAGCGTGCGAAGGGGCGGGTCATCCTCTACCAGGATGATCGTCGGGGCGGTCATGCCGCAATCGTCGTCGTGCTGAAATCTGCGTTCATGGCTTTGAATTAAGGGTCGTATCCGGGGCGGTCAACCGAACCATGCCCTCAGCAACGGTTCCCCGCCCGATCAGCAACATTTTGTCACGGAAATTGACGGATATGCCGGGACCGGCGAACCGGCCCCGGCACCAAGCATCAGAAGGCAGCCGACAGGGAGAAGACCACCTGGCCACGAGCGATCGATTCGCCAAAGGCCTTGCCATCGTTGACCATGAAGTTCGGACGGATGTAGTTTTCTTCGGAACGCGCGATGTCGGTGTCGACATAAGCGACGCCCAGCGTCAGCGGCGTGCCGGGGATCGCGACATCCGCGCCCACCAGCCAGTCGAGATACTTGCCGGTCGGTGCGATCGACGTGCCGTTCGGGCCAAGGCCGGAATTGCCGTTCGACCAGCCCAGATGGGCCTTCAGCGTCACAGGCGTGTTCGGAACCGAACCGCTGATGTCACCCCAGACGTACAGATTGTCTTCCTTGTCGCCCGGATCGAACACGGTGCAGGCTGCATCGCTGCAAACCTTGCCCAGTGCCTGCTGCTTGGGAGCGTAGGCGACGCCCAGAAGACCCTTGACCGGGCCAAGCTGGCTGGACAGCTTTGCATAGATTTCAGCGAAATCGGTTTCGTCGGCACCCGACGGATACATGTACCAGGTCAGACCCGCGTCCAGCGTGGCGGATTCGCCCAGCGGAATTGCGTAGCCTGCGAACAGGTCCAGTTCCATGTTGGCGCCGCCGAAACGACCCCAGCCGCCGAGGTTGGAAGCCCAGGTGCCAGCATAAAGGCCGCTTTCATGGGTTGCGGTGATGCCGCCCTGAATGGCCATGCCCTTGTCGGTCTGGGACACGCCGCGGAAGCGATAGTCGGAAACGAGAGCAACGCTGCCCGAAATGGTAACGGGGCCAGCAGGCTCTTCCTGAGCGAAGGCGGGTGCACTCGACATCAATGCGAGAGCTGCACAGGCGATCTGATATTTCATGAAACATTCCCCTCAATGGTAAGAATGTTCCGTCCTGCGTCCAACCAAGGTTCGAGGATCTGTTCGCCCTCAATACCGGTGGATCAAGCTCTTGATAGGCGCGTTAGGCCGTCAGGAGAATAATTTTTTCCGCACCTGCGAAGACAATCAACACCTGTGCCCCCGAAAGCACAGTTTATTGCTGTAATACTTCCATATTGTTTCTGACTTATTTCCATACAAGCCATTGAGACAAAAAAGCCGCCGCACCATTGGGCGCGACGGCTCTTTCTGTTGGTCAAGAAGAACGATCAGGCGGCCAGATTGCGCAAGCGCCCTGCCCCCGACAGTTCGACCGGCGCTCCCCCGCCGCGACGACGATCGATCCACTCACGCAGCATCTCTGCACAGGTATGGTCGATGTGACCCAGACGTTCGACGTTCAGGACCACATGGCGTCCGGCAGGAACAGCTTCCAGCTTCGCCGACAGCTTGGGCAGCGTCAGGAAGGTCGCCGATCCATGCAAGGCGAGCTCATGCGTGTCGCCATGCGGATCTTCATCGAAGCCCAGGCGCAGGCGACGCACATGCGGCAGCAGTTCAAGCAGCGACAGGCCGATGCCGACAAGAACACCTGTCAGCAGGTCCACCGCAACGACCATGATCAAGGTCGCAGCCCATACAATGGCCGGAAGCGGGCCATAGCGGTGCAGCAGATGCTTTGCGTGATCGAGGCTGACCAGCCTTACGCCCGTCACCACCAATATGCCTGCCAGAGCGGCCATCGGAATTTCGCGCAGCAGCCAGGGAAGAAGGGCGACGAAGCCCAGGATCCAGATGCCGTGCAGGAATGTCGAAAGCCGCGTCTTGGCACCCGCCTGCACGTTTGCGGAGCTTCGCACGATGACACCGGTCATCGGCAGCGCGCCCGCAAAGCCGCAGAGCAGGTTACCGACGCCCTGCGCGCTGAGTTCACGATTATAGTTGGTGCGCACGCCGTCGTGCATCCGGTCGACCGCAGCCGCCGACAGCAGCGTTTCGGCGCTGGCGATAAAGGCGATGGCGATCGCGGTGGTGATGACCGTCGGGCTGAGCAGCAGTTGCAGCAGACCCTCGCCGGGCAGGGAGATCGCCGCGGTGATGGATTCAGGCACAACCACGCGCGCAACCGGCAGGCTGAGCAGGAATGCGACCAGTGTTGCCAGAACCACGCCGACCAGCGCACCCGGCAACAATTTGAGCGAGGCAGGCCGAATTTTTTCCCAACCGATCATGCCACCGATGGTGACCAGGCCAATCGCGAAGGCCGTGGCCGCATCCTGGTTGCTGAGGCCGAAAATCTGCCCCGGCATCGCGACCAGATTGGCAAGCCCGCTGGACAGCGGCTTATCGTCGAACAGGACATGGAACTGCCCCACGACGATCAGCACGCCGATACCCGCCAGCATGCCATGCACGACCGCTGGTGAAATGGCGCGGAACCAGCCGCCGACCCGCAACAGCCCGGCCACCACCTGAATGGCGCCTGCCAGGATCAGGATCGGCCCCAGCGCCGACAGGCCCTGTTCCCGCACGATTTCGAAGACGATGACGGCAAGACCAGCCGCCGGGCCGCTGACCTGCAATGGCGAACCTGCCAGCAGGCCAACGATCACACCGCCGATGATGCCGGTGATCAGCCCCTTTTCCGGCGGAACGCCCGAAGCGACCGCGATGCCCATGCACAGCGGCATTGCCACCAGAAACACGACGATAGAGGCAGTGAAGTCACGGCTGAACGTGCCGCCGGATAGGGCCTTCATCATGCGCTTACTCCGCCGCCTGCGCTACAGGCGCGCCCGCAGCCAGGCGCTGTGCGTGAGGCAGGGCAACCGGCAAAGGTTCGCCTTCGCGGAGCGGCACGAAGCGTCCCGTCTCTCCATCCAGGCCCAGGACCTGACCGGCATGAATGTCCACCATCCAACCGTGCAGGGCGATTTCCCCGCGAGCGATGCCGGACGCGACCGAAGGGTGGGTGCGCAGGTGCGCAAGCTGGACCACCACATTTTCCAGCGTCATGTTGCGGATCTTTTCAGCGTCGCTCACATCGTCGGGATAGCTGTCCTGGCACACTTTCTGCGCGGCGCGAGAGTGGCGCAGCCAAGCGGCGACATTGGGCATGGCGGCGAGCGGCGCTTCATTGACCAGCGCCTTCATCGCGCCGCAATCACTGTGGCCGCATACGATGATGTCGCGCACGCCCAGCGCCATGACCGCATATTCCACGGTCGACGATACGCCGCCATTTTGCGTCGCATATGGGGGGACGATGTTGCCGGCATTGCGACACACGAACAGGTCGCCGGGATCGGCCTGCATGATATGTTCGGGCACGATGCGGGAATCGGCGCAGGAAATCATCAGCGCCTTGGGGCTCTGTCCATCGCTGGCGAGCCGGTTATAGAGTACGCTCTGGTTCGGGAAGACATGCTTCTCGAAACTGAAGACGCGACCGATAAGCTCGTTCATGGCTTCTTTCCTTCATAAATTTGGCCGGTCAGGGGGCAGACCGGTCTAAGTGTGAAGGATAGGAAGTCGTTTTTGCTGCGGCGCAGCGCTTTTGTTAAATTATGTGTCTGGCCATTTTTTCAGATCAGCGCCGGTCGATCGCCGCGCTCAACATATATCCGGCCCCCCGGACGGTGACGATGGGCGCGGGGCAGCCGCTCCGGCCAAGCTTGCGGCGCAGGCGGCTGACCAGCACGTCGATGCTGCGGTCGGACGAAGGCGCATCGCGCACCCCAGCCAATTCCATGACCTGATTGCGGGCGATCACCGTTTGGGCATTATCGATCAATATGGCCAGCAGCGAGAATTCCGCGGCTGTCAGGTGGATCGAGCGGCCTTCGGGACCCAGCACTTCACGCCGCGCGAAACTGACGGCCCATTGGCCAAAGCGTGCCTCGCTCTGGCAACGAAGGCCAGACACTCTTTCCATTTTCCCCCGCCGCATCACCGCGCGAAGCCGGGCGGCGAGTTCCCGCGTGGAACAGGGCTTGGCCATATAATCGTCCGCGCCCAGTTCCAGCCCGACGACGCGATCAACCTCGGTACAATTGGCGCTGACCAGGATGACTGGCACCTGGCTGCGTTCCCGCACGTCACGGCACAGGTCCATGCCATCCGCCCCCCGCATGTCACCGTCGAGCACGAGCGCGTTGACCGGCATGTTGTCAAGCACATGCCATATATCCGGCGCGGACCCGGCGCCGATGGCGCGAAAGCCGTTTTCCTCCAGGGACACGCATAGTTGCTGGCGATTGTCCGAATGCCGGTCGGCCACCAGTATCAACGGCGATGTCATTCGCAGTTGGCCAAGGCGAGGAGGGACAGCATTGCATCTTCCTTGCAGACAGAGATCCGATCGCAAAGGCCTTACGAAGGATGAATGTCCCTGAAATTTGCCGGTCGTTACAAAATATTGCTGATAGCCATAGAGCGATTTTGCCGGAGAGGGCACTGATCGACCCCGGCAATATTTGTTGCGAGCGGCCAGTTCATGCAACTCCGGGCGGGCGTCGCGCTTTCTACCCACGCCATCGTTTCGCGCCCACGGAGCCGAAGCGACTTTTCTTGCAGTAGGAAACGCGCATGAAGATTGCCCAGATCGCACCCCTGGCCGAAAGCGTACCACCCCGGTTTTACGGCGGCACAGAGCGGATCGTTTCCTACCTGACCGAAGCCCTGGTCGACCAGGGACATGACGTAACCCTGTTCGCCAGCGGCGATTCCACGACCCGCGCCAAGTTGGTGCCGGTGACGAAGACGGCGCTGCGCCTGAACCCGCTCGTCCAGGACCCAATTCCTTATCACATGATGTTGCTGGACGCCGTGCGGCAGCGCGCCGATGAATTCGACGCCCTGCATTTCCACATCGACCTTTTGCACATGCCCATGGTGCAGGATTTTATCGGTCGCACGGTCACGACCCTGCACGGGCGGCTGGACCTGCCCGACCTGCCTGCATTTTACCGCAGCTTTCCCAACCACAGCCTGGTGTCCATTTCCGACAATCAACGGTTGCCGATGCCGCCGGTGAACTGGGCCGGTACGGTGCTGCACGGCCTGCCGTCGGATCTGCTGTCGCCCCGCATCGGGGGGCAGGAAGGCTATCTGGCCTTCCTTGGCCGCATCTCTCCTGAAAAACGACCCGACAGGGCGATCCGCATCGCCGCCCGGTCTGGAAAGCCGCTGAAAATCGCGGCGAAGATCGACAATGTAGACCGGGGATATTGGGAAAGCGAAATCGCGCCGCTACTCGACCTCTATCGCAATATCGAGTTTATCGGCGAAATCAACGAAGCGCAAAAGGCCGCGTTTCTGGGCAATGCGAGCGCCCTGCTGTTTCCCATCGATTGGCCCGAACCATTTGGGCTTGTCATGATCGAGGCGATGGCGTGCGGCACGCCCGTCATTGCTTTTCGCTGTGGGTCGGTGCCCGAAGTTATCGACCATGGGGTGTCGGGATTCATCGTGAGCGATGAAGACCAGGCGGTCGATGCGGTCGGGCGGCTGAACCAATTGGACCGCGCCAGGGTGCGCGCCGCCTTTGACGCACGCTTCACGGCAGACCGTATGGCGGCGGATTATGTCGCCATCTATCAGGACCTGGCCGGAGCGCGCGCGCCGGTCGCTCGCCTCCCCGATCGGCGGGGCAAGGAGGCGGAACATCACTTTCAGGCCGCCGGATAAGGATGGACGCATGACCGCGAGCCAGGTGCAGCCCGACCTGCCAGCCCCAGAGCCAGCGCAGATATTGTCGCAAGCGCAGATGCAATTCTTCATCCCCGCCACCGCTTCGCTGCATGAACGCAGGCCGCGGACGATGAAGCATGGCGACAGCTTCGCGGTGTTCGACCATAGCGGCGACGCCATCGCTGGACCCGGTAGCCCGGAGGGGCTGTATCACCGCGACACGCGTCATTTGTCGCATCTCTATCTCACGATCAACGGGCTGCGGCCCATCCTGCTGAGTTCCGCCCTGCGGGACGACAATGCGATCCTGACGTGCGATCTGACCAATCCCGATTTTGCGGGCGGCGATGGGCGGGTGGAGGTCGAACATGACCTGATCCACCTGCGCCGCACGCGCTTCCTGTGGGAAGGCGCAGTCCAGGAACGCATCACCATCCGCAATTTCGATGCCGAGCCGCGAACCGTCACGGTCGACATCGCCTTTGCCGCTGATTTTGCCGACCTGTTCGAAATTCGCGGCATGACCCGGCTGCGCAAGGGGGTCATGAATGAACCTGAGGTGGGCGAGGCCGATGTCCTGCTGAGCTATGAAGGCCGGGATGCGCGCACGCGCGAAACGCACCTGTGCTTTGACCCGCCGCCGCAGGAGCTGACCCACAGCCATGCGCGGTTCACGCTTACGGTCCCGCCGGGTGAGCGGGCCACGCTCTATATGCGGATCAGTTGCGAAAGAATGGCGCTGACGGGCGAACCGCTGTTGCGGCCGTTCCTGAAATCGCTGCGGGATTCGATGCAGGCGCTCAAAGCGTCGCGCGCCAGGTCGGCGACCGTCCGGTCGTCGAACCAGCTGTTCAATGAAGTCGCGCGACGGTCGGTTGCCGATATAACGATGTTGTCCACCGACACGGAATATGGCCCCTATCCCTATGCGGGCATCCCCTGGTTCAGCACCGTGTTCGGCAGGGACGCGATCATCACCGCGCTGGAGATGCTATGGCTGGACCCCAGCATCAGCCGTGGCGTCCTGGGCTATCTGGCCGCGCACCAGGCGCATGAATTCGACGCCGCCGCCGATGCTGAGCCGGGCAAGATATTGCATGAAGTGCGGCATGGTGAAATGGCCGAATTGGGCGAGGTGCCGTTCCGCCACTATTACGGCAGCATCGATTCCACGCCGCTGTTCGTCATGCTGGCGGGCGCGTATCTGGAGCGCACCGGCGATATTGCCTATCTGACGTCGCTGCTGCCCAACATCGAAGCGGCGTTGCAATGGATCGACGAACATGGCGACCGCGACGGCGACGGCTTTGTCGAATATGGCCGCCTGACCGATCAGGGGCTGATCAATCAGGGATGGAAGGACAGCCACGATTCCGTCTTTCACGCCGACGGTTCGATCGCGCGTGGGCCGATCGCGCTGGCGGAGGTGCAAGCCTATATCTACGGCGCGTGGACGGCAGCGGAGGCGATCTATGCGGCGTTCGGAAATCAGGAGCGCGCGATTCAGTATCGGGCGCGGGCGCAGGATTTGCGGACGCGGTTCGACGCAGCCTTTTTCGACGGGCAACTGGGCACTTATGTGCTGGCGCTGGACGGCGAAAAGCGGCCCTGCCGGGTGCGGTCATCCAATGCCGGGCACGTCCTGTTCACGGGGCTGGCGCTGGAAGAACGCGCGGCGCAGGTGGTGGGGACGTTGATGGCGCCGTCTTCCTTTTCCGGCTGGGGGGTGCGGACCATCGCGTCCACCGAGGCGCGATATAATCCCATGAGCTATCATAACGGGTCGATATGGCCCCATGACAACGCGCTGATCGCGGCGGGCTTTGCGCGTTATGGCTACCGCGCGCAGGCTGCCCGGATATTCGAAGGATTGTTCGCGGCGGCCACCTATGTCGACATGATGCGGTTGCCCGAACTGTTCTGCGGCTTCCCGCGTCGCCGCGCGCAGGGGCCGACCTTTTATCCGGTTGCCTGTAGTCCCCAGGCATGGTCAGCCGCCGCGCCGCTGTCGCTGGTCCAGTCGTGCCTTGGCCTGGGCTTCAACGTTGCGGGAGCGGAGATCACGCTCAACGAACCGGCCCTGCCCCGCTTTCTGGATGAATTGCAGCTTTACGGACTGGTGGTGGGCGAAGCGCAGGTGGACATCGCGTTCGACCGCATGGGCGACAAGGTCGTGGTCAAGCCGATGGACCGGGTCGGTCGGGCCAGGGTCGTGACCGTCACCTGACCGAGCGGGAGCAGGGCAGGCATCGGTCCGGTCGCATCATCATTCCTACCTGGATGCAAGCCAGATGGTGTGGGTTAGGTCCTCTCCATCGACGACGGCGGCGACGCTGACTTCTTCAACGGCAAAGCCTGCGGCTTCGAGGCGGGTGACGAAGTCGGCATCCGTATAGGCCGACCAGATTGCCAATATGCCCTGGGGCTTCAACGCGGCATGCGCCGCACGCAGTCCCCAGTTGCAGTAGAGCCGTTCATTGGCCAGATGGATCAGCCCGTCCGGCCCATTATCGACATCGAGCAAAATGGCGTCAAAGGCGGCTTTTCCTCTGTCGATCACATTGTGCACGTCATCCATCTGGAGCGTGACGCGAGGATCGGCGAGGGAGTCTCCGAAGATATGCGCCAAGGGGCCATTGGCCCATGTCGCGATTTTCGGGATGAGTTCCGCCACGGTGATCATGGCTGTAGATGGCAGCGATCGTCGAGCCGCGCCCAGCGTAAAGCCCATGCCCAATCCGCCGATGAGAATTCGGCTGTCGGGACTGACCAGACGCTGGCATACCAAGGTGGCAAGCGCTTCTTCCGAATGGCGAACCTGGTTTCCCATCAGTTCATTGTCGCCAAAGCGGATCGAATAATCATCGCCGCGACGCAACAGGCGCAGTTGCCCGCCGTCCGGTAATTCCGCCACGTCGATCAGTTCGACGGGAATTGCCTCACCGTCGTCGGGAATTGCCAGCATCGCATTGTCCATAGTGAAACCGTCCCCGTGCCAGGCATTGCCTGGCCCCAGGCATGGTTTGTCATGCGGGGAAGGATTGAGAGCGATTTTCGATAACGTCGGGACGTTTTTCGAAATCAGGCCATCGGCGGCCGGCATATCCCGGACAGAAGGAAAGGATCAAAGCAGGCTACCCGATAGGATCGGGTCGAAACCTGCCCTTGCCCCTTCATTTCGTGGCATATTGCCCCGGTTCGGCGTTGAACGTGTCACGCGCGAAATTGCGCGCTGCCGTAGCCGTCTTGAAGGTTTCTTCCTGCAGGTGAGCTGTCACCAGCGGATAGCCTTGAGAATTGTAGCGCGTCTCACGGACCGTGAGCCGGAAAGCACCCTCCTCATCCTTGGTGATCAAAAACGGACGGATTATTTCTCGGCTCATGGAACCTCCTGATTGCGACGCGAAAAATCGGCGGAACTGCCCGCCGCTGACATGGTGTTCAGCCCAGCATGGCCGCGACGATCTGCTTCAGTTCGCCATTTGAGAGCGTGGCCGAACGAGCGGGCGTCGCCTGCGATTCCGAAGCTTTGCGAAAAAGCTGGCGGAAACCGGCATGGGCGATGGATTTTGGAAAGTTCATATCAATGTCCTTGCGGCTCATGCCGCGTATATCTTTATCACATTTTGCGTGACTGCCCCGTCCAGGAACAAGCTGCCTTAGGACAAACTGTTCAAGGACAATTCGCAATTTGGGGCGGGCGCCACAGGCGCGCTTCTGGTTGGGAAGGCCGTCAAATTGCAACATGTTCAGCACGCTCGTCAATTAACTGGATGCGCGTTTTTTCCGGGCCAGATATCGCGCATCACGCGCGGCCTTGCGCTCGGCTTCCGTCATTTCGGGCTTCACTTTTGCAGCCTTGGCGGCTTCGGCTTCGAGAGCCTGCGCGCGTTTGGCGGCCCGTTGCTCCTTGGCTTCACGCAAGGCGTTCTGGCGCTTTTCGCGCGCCGCCGCTTCCTTTGCGAGACGACGTTCGGCCCGTTCGGCCACGGCGGCCTCATCCACGGGCGCCTTTTCAGGCAATCGTTCGAGAACCTCTGCCCGGGCACGCGCGGCTGCGGCGATGCGATCCTGGAAGTGAGGCTCTTTATATCTTTTCATGCAGAGAAATTTCCTGTTTCAATCTCGTTCGGTTGCTGGTCGGGCAGCCGAAGCCGCCCGATGTGCTTCAGGCTGCCTGAAGGTTGACAGCCGATGTCTTGCCGCGCTGATCCTTTTCCAGATCATAGGATACGCGCTGATCCTTTTCGAGGGTGCGCATACCGGCACGTTCCACCGCAGAGATGTGGACGAAGGCGTCGTCGCCGCCGCTTTCCGGTGCGATGAAGCCATAGCCCTTGTCGGCGTTAAAGAATTTGACTGTTCCGGTGATCATGTGGGTCTCCAATATCCCAAGTAAGAAAGGGACACGCGATCATTCGCGCGCCCGGCTTTAAGAAGCAAATATGGGACAAAGAAGAGCCGAACCGGCCCAATATCCGTCAAAGCGCGACGTTCAGCAAAATTGCAATAGCATAGGTCGGACGAAATTCAAAATCGGCGGAGCACGCGGCGTCACCCTGACGGCGTCCAGCCAGGCCCGACGGGGCGTGATGGGCTCAGGTTCAGGGCCTATACGCCCCTTCCCTGCCCCACATTGCTCCATTCCACATTGCGGGTGGCGTACATCACGCTGGCCAGGGCGATCAGCAGCAGCACCGAACCGATCAGGAGCGACCATGCTTCCAGATTGAGCAGCACGAAGAGCAATGCATAAAGCCCGACCAGCAACGCGCCGACGAACCGACCGCGTCGCCAGCTTCGCAGCACAGCGGCGCTATAGGCCGACAGCAGGCCGATGATCGCGCCTGCCCCCACTATATAGGCGGCGGTGAAGCCGATCACTTCGGCAAAGGCGAGCAGCAGCACGAAAAACAGGACCAGCGCCGCCCCGGTCAGCAGATATTCCGCAGCCGCGACCCGCGCCCCACCGACAATGTCGAACAACAGGAACGCGAGGAAGGTGAAGCCGATGAACAGGAAGCCATATTTTACCGACCTGTCGACCTTGGAATAAAGGTCGATCGGTTCGACAAGGCCGACGGTCACCGCCCGCGAATTGCCGCTGACTGTTTCCAGCGGCTGGCCAGCGCCCCGGCCCCCAGCAGCCGCGCCGCTGTCGACGACGGCGGTCATCGCATAACCGGCGTCATGATCCACAAGCGGCGGGCCAAGTTCCTCCATGCCCACGGGTGGTTGGCCGAGCGCCAGTTTGTCGACCGCGTATCGCGCCGTAAAGCCGCTGTCCGCGATGTCCCGCTTTTCGGGCAGGAACGCCCCGCCAAAGCTGGGGCTGGGCCAGGTGGACGATATGTCCCAGACCGTCTTGCCGCCCCTGGGCACCAGGCTGAGCGACCGGCTTCCCCGCAGGCCGAAGTCATAAGTCACGGCCAGCTTCCCCTCGCCGGACCATGGCAAGAAGGCGAAGAATCCTTGCCCACCGGTCGACCCCGGCCCCTTGCCCGGCTGCACGGCCAGCGCCTTTCCATCGGCGGCCAGCGATCCTCCGCTGGTCAGCCCCCGCGCGTCCGAAGCGCCTACGCGCAATTCTGCACGATCCCACAGCAGTCGGTCGGCGGTGACGCCGAAACGCGGCAAGTCGGCCGGCAGCGCGAAATGAGCGGTCCCCTTGATGCGCGCATCGTAAAGGACGCTGCGATATATCGACTTGCGGCGCTCTTCCGGCCTGACCACGGTCGTCACGACATTTTCAACGGGAGAGATGTAGAGCAGCTTTTCGATTTCGACGGCGCGGGACACGGCCTGACCGTTGACCTGTTCCTGCTGCATTTGCGTGACACGGAACGGGACGACGATAACGGGACCAGCGATAATCTGCGGCCCGCCCCAGCCCGCGTTAATCGCGTCCTGTGCCGTCTGCGACTGGCTCTGCCGATCCCACACCAGAGCATATACCAGCATCAAGGGGATGATGAGCGCCAGCGCGACCAGCGACGCGAATAACAGCTTGATACCAGGCGACCGTGGCTTGCGCGCCTCGCCAGATGAGCTTTCGGTCAATGGTCGCTCCTGCATCGATTTATCAATATCTTGAAATGGGTTGTGCAACCAGGATGGGGAGAAACGCAATCCCCCATTGCTTGGTGGCCACTGGGCCGCAATCGAAAGAGGCATTTTGAATATCATTAATGGGTAAGACTTCAGCGCACCGGACGCAGGGGTCATTCTGGACTAGCTTCCCGGAATGACGACACATGCGGCCTGGTGGAATTTCACGGTGGGGCACTGCATTTCATTGCGCCAACGCTGTGTGCGGTTTGCGCAGCGACCTGCCGTTCGCACAGCCCTGCACCTGACGATCGGCACCATTTTCCTTTGGCTTTTCCTGCGACAGGTTAATTTGGGCCACGCAATTTCCGCTGTTGCGGGTGCCGCCATTCTGCCGCTCGCCATCGCACTGGTCGCCTATGCGGTCGATTTCCTGCTCCGCGCGTTGCGTTTCTGGATGCTGTTGCAGCAGGCGTCTGCCCAGCGCCTTCCCTGGCGCGCCGTGCCGGGGCCGTTCATTGCCAGCTTCGGCATAAGCGACCTGCTGCCGTTACGGGCGGGAGACGTGTTTCGCCTGCTGTGGTTTCAACGACAAATGGGCCTGCGCCCCAGCATTGTCCTGGGTTCGATGATGATCGAACGCTTCCTTGATCTTTTCGCCCTGCTGATACTCGCTATCGCCATTTTGGGATGGCATCTGGGCGATGCGATGCTGTGCCTGGGGCTGCTGGCGTTACTGGGCGCAGGCGCAGGAGCGGTGATATTTATCGGCACCGTGCTGTCAGGGCGAGCCGATGGCATGCGCTGGAAGTGGCTGGCCGGACTGGTCGCGGCCCTGGGCTGCTTTCACTTGCTGCGTTCGCCCCGATTACTTCTGAACCTGACCGGCATTTCGTTGGTTTGCTGGCTGCTGGAAGCGGTGGTGATACTGGGCGCATGGTTCAGCCTGGGCGGAGCGATTGGCCAATGGGTCGCGCCGATGGCGGCCTTTATAGCGAGCACGCTGGGCACATTATTCCCCGGCCTGCCCGGTCATTTCGGCACGTTCGAATTGTTCGGACTGGAAGCATTTTCCCGCGTCGGCGTGGCGCCTGACTTTGCCGCCGCCGTCCTGCTGTTGGCTCACATGCTCCTGTGGGCGCCGACGGCCCTGTTCGCGATCCTGTGGCTGATGCTCAACCGTTCAGGAAAGGCGGCGAAGTAGCCCCAGCGCCTGCTGCCCGATCAGCGAACGATGAGCAGAAGCGCCCTTGCGGGAGGCGCGGTTGGCGCGGAACCAGTCGTAGCTTTCTGCCAACATGTCCGCATTGGAATGGCGCGGTCGCCATCCCAGCGCCTTTAGCGGTTCGACATCGAACCAGCAGTCGCGATGATATGTCCGATATTGCCACGGCACGAGCGGAGACAGCCGGGCTGTGCGCAGCAGTCCGAGCGCCGCCATGGCTGGGGAGACCGGCAGACCTGTGATGCGGGAGCGGCTGCCCGCATAGGCGACCAACCCTTCCAGATCTTCGCGCAATGTGCCGAAGCGATCCGTCCCGACATTATAGATGCCGCCTTGGCCTTGCGAAAGCGTGAGGAGGATGGCGCTGATCAGATCATCGGCATGGATGAACTGGATGCGGTTATGCCCGTCGCCGATAATGTAGAGACGCCGTCCTTCGGCGATCCACTGGAAGAGGATCTGATATATGCCAAGCCGACCCGCCCCCAGGGTCGCGCGCGGGCGGATGATGATGCGCGGCATGCCTGCGCGACCGCAAATGTCCGTCACCAGATGCTCACCGGCAAGTTTGGAGCGGCCATAATGTTCAAAGGGCCGTGGCACTGTATCCGCGGTGATCGCCCCGATGGGTGGCAGGCCGAAAACAGCGGTGCTGCTGACGTGGACGAAGGCCCCGACGCCTGCGCGGACGGCTTCTTCCGCAACGATGCGCGTTCCTTGCACATTGACCGCGTCATAGGCGCGCCCGGCCCCGGCCTGCGCCACCAACGCGGCATGATGGTGGACCACATCCACGCCCTTCATCGCGCTGGCAACCACGGCCCGGTCGCAAATGCTGCCCTGATGAAAGGCGATTCCTTCAGGAAGGTCGGGGTCGCGGATCAGGTCGAGGATGCGCACGGCTTCCCCTTCTTCGGCCAGCCGCCGCGCCAGGCGCGCGCCGATGAAGCCGGAGCCGCCAGTGATCAGATGAGTCCTCAAACGAAGCGCCTTTCTATCGCGTGCAGCGCATTGCGATGCGCGATCGCCATGACCGACCCCTGCGGATTGGCGATGGTCGGTCCGCACATTAACGAAGCATCCGCAATCCGTAACCCGTCGGCGTCATGCACACGGCCCCAACTGTCAGTCGCGCTCCGCCGTTGATCCTCCCCCATGGGGCAGGACGCAAAGACATGGACCGACGTGAGCATGGCCGACTTGCGGGGGAGGTGCTGGGGCAAGGCAGCGATCCCTGCCTCCGAACGGAGCAAGGGCAGCCCCGGAATACAGGGCTGGACCGCTTCCGCCCCGGCAGCGAACAACGCCATCACCAAATGTTTGAGGCCATCGTACAGACCATCAAGGTCCGCTGCGTCATGGCGAACGGTTATCAGTGGATCGCGGACACCCGGCAGGCCACGCACCCGCGCATGGCCGCTGCCATTTTGCACATAATAAATGCCCATGCGCGATGCATCATTGGCAATATGCGCCCGCATTTCGCCATTCCCGGCCAGCGCAAGCGCCAACAGGGCAGGCGAACTGATGGAGCAACCTATGCCGAAGCGCGGTTCGAACATCTTGATCTGGTGCACCGGATCGGGATCGCCGGGGCGATTGACCGGCCTGTCGAACAGGGCCACCGCCTTCAGCATCGGATGAAAGCGCAGGCTGTTCCCGATATTGTGCCGGAAACCGGATCGACGGAGAAGAGCGGGTGTCTGCACCGCGCCGCAAGCGACGAACAGCGCGTCGGCATCGATCGACATCGGCCTGCCCTGATGCGATGTGCGGACTTCCCAGCGATGGCCGGTCCGGCGGACACGCACGGCGCGGGTATCGGCCAGCAATCGTCCGCCCGCGCGAAGAAATCGGGGAATGATGGTCGCGCTCATCGACTGTTTTCGTCCGGCCTCATAATCAAATAGCCGGGGCGCGCGGATCGCATCCCATCCCAGGCGCGCGGCTCCATCGCTTAACCGCTGGGACGATGGTGGGGCGTCGCCGGGTATATCGGCCACGCCGACCCCTGCCTCACAGGCTTCGAAATGCGGCGTCATTGAAGCGGCGGTCAGGTCGTCCACCTGAAAATCCCTGGCCCATTGTTCCAGGACATAAGACGGCGTGCGATGATACAGGCCGCGATTGACCTCACTGCCACCACCTACGCAGCGCCCTTCCATATAGCTGATCGACGGATTGCCGAAGGCGAGGCTCAATCCCCTGTTGCGATATTTGCTCAGAATTTCCTGGCCCGAATAATGGGCGCAGGAATCAAGCGGCAGGTCCGGCCCTTCCTCTATCAACAGCGTGTCATGACCCGCCTCTGCGCACAGCAGAGCCGTTATGGCCCCGCCGGGACCTGATCCCAGAATTGCGACCTTGGCGCGCTGGCGATCAGTCATTTCGCGCCCCGTCGGGCCAAAGGCCGAACAGCGACAAGCTGACGTAAAATGTCATCAGCATGCGGGCCGGGCCAAGGGAGGAACGCTCCCATGCCTCGATCAGCCGCTGTCTTTTTTCCGGGGGCAGGTCGTGAAAATACGCCCGCTGCCCAATGAGCGGCCAAGCGTCGAACATCAGCGTCGCCGCTCGCAGGGGTGGGCGAAGATAGGCGGGCAAACCGGCGAAGCTTTCCAGTACGAAAGCGCTCGCCTGCCGGGCAGTGTCGTCGGGTCGCTGCTCCCGATTGGCGACGGTGTCGGCAATGGCGCAAACCGTCGCATCGAAATCAGGCAACATCATTGAATATCGGGTCATGAAAGTGCCGGAAATCCCGGCCGCGGATCAATGCGCGGACGCCAGCGCGGCGTGCGGCTTCGCCGTCGCGTTCATCACGATCGCCGATCATCAGCGTCCGTTGGGGAACGGTCTTTGCCTGATCCATCAGCCATACCAGACCGGCGGGGTCTGGCTTTAGCCGCCCCACATCTTCGGCAGTCACGCAATAGTGGGCCGACAGGTCCAGTGCCGCCAGCTTTGCCTGCGCCGCATAGTCGGACAAGATCGCGACCATGTGGCTGCTTGCGAGCCGCCTGAATAGCGCCCCCGCGCCCGGCGTGCGATAGTCGCGCAGCATGGCGAGCGGGCGTTGTTCCATCCAGTCGGTCACGGTGGCGCGCACGAAATCGGGGCTTTGGCCCGGCAGGCGATATTGTGCGACGGTAAAGTCGGTCGTCACCGCATGGGCCAGGGATTCACGTTGCCGCCGAAATGCGGCAAGCGTCCGCACCACCGCCAGGCTGCGTGCGCGGATCGCTTCCCGCGCGAGCAGCCCCGCCATCCGGCGTCGCAGCGGCGGCTGGTCGTAAAGCGTCCCGTCCATGTCGAACACGATAAGGTCCAAGCTGTCCCAAGGGATAGCGATGCTCACAGCCCGACCCGCAGGAAGCTTGGCTCCGACAGGCTATTGAGGAACGGCATGTCGACAAAGGTCAGCACGGTAAGCGATCCCACGACCACGAACGACGCCAGCATCAGCCGCCTGGAACGAAACAGCCGTTCCGGGCGCGCCGCCACGGAATCCGGCAGCATCGCGAGCCAGAAATAGCTGGCGAACAGCACCGCGATCAGGGGAAGAGCGAAAATATATTCCTGCCGATATTTGATGAGGAACACAGCGAGGAAGAAGGCGGACAGGATCGCGTAGAGCAGGCAGGATACCGCCAGATTTTCCGCGGTATAGCGACCGAAAGACCGGCGATAGCGCGGCAGCAGTTCCGCGCCCCCACGCGCGGTGATGTCGCGATATTCGGCCAGACGCTTCGCCGCCATCAGGAACGCGCCGCCCATCCAATAGGTGAGCAGAAGGCTGACCGGCGGAAAGGTGTGGGGCGCGATCATGCTCCATCCCAGCATCAGGCGGATGGGATTGTTGATACTTTCACTCAGCACGTCGAGATAGACGCGATCCTTGGTCCGCACCGGCATGACATTGTAGACCAGGCCGGACAGCACGAAGGCGATAGCCGTCCAGGCGAAAACGATGCCCAGGTTCATGGCCAGCGCAAGGCCAGCGGTCACGAGCAGCATATATTCGGCATAGATGACCGGCGCGGACAGGCTGCGATGAACCGCCGTGCGCGCGGATTTCAATGGATGATAGGCATCGAATTCACGGTCGAGCCATTCATTGATGACGTAATTGGCTGAAGCGATGGCCACCGCGCTCAGCAACCCCAGGAAAATCCTGAACGGCCCCGCCTGAACGACGGGATGAAGGAGCACATAGGCCAGGATTATGCCGGGCAGAATGAAGACATGCTTCGTCATATGGTCGAGGCGGGCTATGGCGACATAGTCGCGGAAGCGGCCCCGCGACGTTGGGATGGGTCCAGCAGTCATCGCCTTGTCAATCATTGCTGCCTCTCTTCTTTTATAGCCCGCTGATAAATTGTCCCGTCTTCCAGTTTCGCGAACGGAACGAGGTTCAACTGCCTGATCAATTCTTGTTCAGACGCCATGTAGAAGCGCCAATCGATGGTGTTCAAAAGCACCACATAGGCATTGCCGCGCGCGAGATCCGTTCGCGCTCCGGCAAGCTGCGCCTGATAGGGAAAATCGGGATCCTCTCGACCGGTGCGCAGCATGATGTGCGCGGGAATGTCGCGCGCGGGGCGGCGCAGCACATAGCCGATGGCGTCGGAGCCGTTTGAGTAGAGCATGGCGTCGCGCGGCAACTTATCGACGGCGGCAAGCGTAGGCGAGCGCGCCCAGTCAAGGGAGGCGAAACCGACGCCTTCCTGCCATGCCTGGTGCACGCGAACGGCGCTGCGCAGGCCGTGACTGACCAGCATCACGCAGGCAAGGCCGATGAGCGCGCTATGCAGCCACCTGATGGCAGGGTCGGCGATTTTCACGTGCGCCATCGCAATCGTCACCGCCATGATGCTGGTGCAGTAGATCGGAAAGGCATAGCGGCCGTTGAGGTGCAGGTTGGTCTCAATCGCGGTGGCGAGCACCATGAAGCCCAGATAGGTGAAGAAGAAGAAGCCAAGCGGAATGGCGATCAATGACGGTTCCGCATGACCTTTGGCGGCCCGATCCAGAACGCTGCGTGCATGGTGGACAAGGACAAGCAGGCTGGCCGACATCGCCAACAGGAACAGGATGCGCCGTATCACGGTCGGCACTTCATCGGGCGCTATCCATGCGGCCAGGGCGTTGAAGCTGAGCCACCACTCCCTGGCGGTCATATTGCCCAGCCATTCCATTGGACGTCCCGTCGATCGCCCGCTGACTTCAGCAGCGATAATGGCCCAGCCCAGGAAGATGACTGCCGAGGGAATGAAAATGCGGGCCACGTCCGCGACCCGGCGTTTGGCATCATGGCGCGGGTCGATAATCAGGAACAGGGCGATGGCAGCGCCCAGCGCAGGCGCCGTGAAGCGAACGAGCGACGCCAGCCCGATGCCAACGCCCACGGCGATCAGCCAACGCGTCTCACCACTTTGAACATAGCGCAGGAAAGCCAGCAACGTTGCCAAGATTACGGTCAGGAACAGCGGTTCCGACATGGCCAGCCCATGAAGCGTCACTGTCTGCGGCGCGATCACGACCAGCGCGGTGCCAAGCGCGGCATAGGCCGTCCGACTGGTCGCCACGCGAAGGATATGCCAGGTCAGGAAAGCGTTCAGCCCGCTGAGAACCAGTCCAATTCCCCAGGCGCCGACAACAATATCCAGGCCGCTCAACGCCACGAAATGGAGCAGGGCAGCATAGGCCGGCGCGTCCCAGGGCGTTGCCGCCATGTTCATGTAGCGCGCACTGTCAGGCCATATCCCGATCCCCTGATGGGTGGACAGCAGGAACAGCAGGACCGCCAGCAGCGGAAAGCCCACAGCCCAGAAACGATCCGGGTCAGCTTTGGCCTTCACTTCCGTCAGCGTTTGGGATGGAGCGAACATGTCCATCATCCTTTCCCCCGGCTGGAAATGATCCGCTTCACATTGCCAGCGACGAAACGCAGCGCGGATTCGGCGATCCCGCGGCCAAGGATGTCGTCCAGTCCGTCGATCAGTTGATCGATCTGCGATTTCGTCACGATGAAAGGTGGCATGAAATGCAGCATGTCGCGCGCGCCCGGCTGGAAATGCACCATCACATCATGCCGTTCGAACAACTGCCGCGCCAATGCGCCGATCAGCACCGTCTGATAGGTCTGGAACAGCGTGCTGCCCGATACATCGACCAGCTTCGACACCATTTCCTCTCCGAAGTTGAGCCGGATCGCGCGAAACAGTCCCCGTCCCCGAACCTCCAGCAGGGTCCGCGGATATTTGGTCCGCAACTCTTCCAGCCGCGTTTCCAGATAGCCGCCCATCGTCCGGGCGTTGTCGATCAGCCCGTCTTCATACAAGGCGTTGAGCGTTTCGATCGCCACCGCGCAGGTTTCGCCAATGCCGCTGAAGGTCGAACTGTGCAGGGTGCAATCATTGCGATTGCCATAGGCCTTTGCGAACAGGGCCTGAGACGTGACCATCGCGCCGATCGCCCGCTTTCCACCGCCCAACGTCTTTGCCAGCGTCACGATGTCGGGCACGACATCTTCGTGCATGAATGCGCAAAAGCGACCGGTGCGCCCGCACCCCACCTTCACCTCGTCGAAGATCGACAATATGTCGTTCGTCCGGCACAGGTCGGCAAATTGTGTCAGATAACCCGGTGGCGGCACTTCGCAGGCGGTGCCGCGTATCGGTTCGATGATGGCGGCGATGATGCCGTTGCCCTTTGGCCCCGTTTCCCGCGCGATCGCCGCGCGCATCGCTTCGATATCGCCATAGGGGATATAAAGGACATTCTCCTTGGGCACGCCTAGCAGGAAGCCGCTATGCACATTGGTGGCGGTGGTGAGCGACAGCGCGCCGTGCGTCTTGCCATGAAAAGCGCCCTGCATGCACAGGAACTTGGTCTTGCCCTTCGGGGTCTGGACCCGCTCGGCCAGCTTCATCGCGGCCTCGTTCGCCTCTGCCCCTGACGTAGCGAAGAAGCTGGTGTCCAGCGGATCAGGGAGGATTTGAGCAAGATTATAGGCCAGCGCGGCCTGTAGCTTGTGCGGTGCGAGCTTGATTATATCCAGCACCGCCTGGTCATGGCAAAGGCGCTCTGCAGCTATGACGCGCGGATGATTATGACCCAGTCCGACGGCCCCCATGCCGGTGGAGAAGTCAAGTATGCGCCGACCGTCGGCAAGGTGCAGCACCGTCCCCTTAGCAGCGCGCACATCCAGGTCGTCCAGACCCAGGATCGCATAGATTTCCAGCAAATGGCGATTGAGATGACGTGCGTAAAGGCGATTGGATTCGCGCACGTCCAGGCTGAGCGCCTGGTCCAATGTCAGGATGTTGGGATTTTCAGCGAAGGTGGACGGCAAATCCGGCCTGAGTTGCGTGGCCATAATATTCGGTTCCCCTTCGCCTGAACGTCGATGGGAACATGTTTATGGTCTGGCGAAGACGGCGGGAATCCATGGATTTATATACTTCGAAGGAGCACCGGCCTATCCATTTGGGGCATCCCCCTTTGCCTCGCCCAGATGCTCGAAATAGATGGCGGCCATGGCAGTGCGGTTCGTGATGCGCAGCTTTTGAAAGATGTTGTGCAGGTGGATCTTCACCGTACCTTCGCTGGCGCCCAGTTCCCGCGCGATGTCCTTGTTGGAAAGGCCACGGCATGCCTGGCTGGCAATTTCGCGCTCACGCGGTGTGAGCGCGTCGAAGTTGGAGGACGCCATATCCTCATCCCACGACGGGTCGGCCTTATGGGCTATCTCGCTGGGCAGCCAGCGCCGACCCGCCGCCACGGCGCGGAGGCAGTCGACCAGCGTGTCTGGCGCCGCTTCCTTCAGGACGATGCCCCATATGCCATTGGCAATGGCTTCGGACAGTTGCGCTGGAGTGATCAGCGACGTCAGAAACACCGGGCGAACGGGCAAGTTCGCCGCCCGAAGCCGTCGCAGCACCGCAAGACCGCTGACATCGGGCAAATTGATGTCGAGAATGGCGATGTCGGGCCGCAACCGGTCGATCATGGCAAAGGCGCTCGCGCCTTCGGTCGTGCTGCCAACGACCTGAAAATCGGGTTCCATGGCCACCAGATCGGCCAGGCCGCGAAGGACGACCGGGTGATCGTCCAGCAGGAAGACCGACCGGGTCATGGCAAGGGCACCTCAATCTTCATGGCAAGCCCCGGCGCATAGCGGGTAATCCCAAGGCGTCCTCCCATATCATGCACGCGCGCCCGGAGCGACCGCGGCCATGTCGGCTCCTCTCCAATGGGCGGGGACATGCCGCATCCATTGTCTGCAATGGTGATGCACAATCCCTTTTCCTGTTGTTTCAGCTCCACCGCCAATCGTGTCGCCCCGCCGTGGCGAACGGCGTTGGCAGTAGCTTCACTCAACAACTGCGCCAGTTCCCGGTGGAAGCCGCCGGGGGCCTCCATGTCGGGGGGGTGCACCGACAGCGCGATATCGCAACCCCACTGGCCGGACAATTCATCCGCTTTTTCAGCTAGCGAGAAGGACAGGTCGCGCACGGGCATGGATTCCAGCGTGCGGCTGTTCTCCACGAACAAGCGGATGCGGCGCTGCTGTTCGGCCATGATGTGGCTGACGCCGTTCAGCGGTTCCCACGCGTCTTCCGGCATGGCGGCCCGCGCGGCTTTCAGTTTCAGCGAGGCCGCGGTGAGTTCCTGCAGGACGCTGTCGTGCAGGTCGCGCGCAAGGCGCACCCGTTCCTGATCGCGCGCATTGTCGGCGATGGCATGGATCAGGGCCAGGCGCTCCAGTTCATGACCGATCCTGAGTGCGGTAATCTGGGTCAGATGCTGCGCATCCTCATGACGGTTGCTGGCATCGACCACGTAGAAGCGCCCGATCGCGGTCGCGCCCATGAAAGGCGCGGAACGTACCATCGCAGAATCGACGATCAGGTCAGGCCACCCAAGGGAAGCGCCGATCGCCTGTAATTGGGCCGTCGCCTTTTTCCGGGACAGCGCGCCTTGAGAAAGGCAGGCGGCATGGGCGCGCCAGAATAACGGGTCATCGACCGCGCTATAGCGTAGTCCGTCTGGCCCCCACAGCGCCACGGAACCGTTGCCCCCCTTCTTGCTCTGCCAGATCAGGACCAGCTTCTCTGCACGCAACAGGCCGGACGCGTGACCCAGCAAATCCGTCAGCCAAATCTGCGCGTCGGTCGTGGCAGGAGCGAAGGACCAGCTGGCGAGTTGCGCAAAACGTCGGCTGTTGCTGGCCCGGCAGGCGCCGAAATAACCCAGCATCGCTGCCGCCACCAGGAAATAGGCGGACCGCATGATGAACAGGTTGAGTTCGGAATCTCCGTCCCAAAGATCCTTCCACCCGATGGCGAACAAAAGCGCTTCCATGGCCAGCGCCCCGATCACCGCCCCCAATATTCCCCAGCGCAGGGTCGCTGCCAGCAGGATGAATGGAAGAAACGGGAAAAAGGGGCTGTTCAATTCATCGGTAAGATAGACCAGCGCCGCCAGGGCAAGCGCATCGACGGCATGGAAAATCAGGTGGAGGCCGCTGCCCAGTGGCCAGGACGGCGGCGCCACCACCAGCAGCAGCGAAAATGCCAGATAGGTCGCGAGCAGATAGTGCGCTTCATTCAGGAACCCGGCGGGCCGTGTGGGGTCCAGATAGATGGCGAGAGCGGCAAAGAGCACCGCCACCAGCCTGCCGGTGGAAATGAGCCTGTCTGGCGAAGGATTGATCCGCCATCTTTCCCGCAAAGAACGCCATAATCCGACCGGCGGGTGGATCGGTGCGAACCCGGATAGTTTGCGCGTTGCCATATCTGCGCGGCAATCTGTCAGTAAGCCCGCCGTTACACAAATGCGATTGTGGATGACTTACCATGGTTGGCAGCTAGCGGGTGCAAGGCCAAAGATTTTGGCGAACCCAAAAAATCAGGGGGCCACGCCCTGGATTTCAGCGCAACATCTCCGAAATCTTGGCTGAGAGCTGCTGGATCTGAAACGGTTTGGTGATCATTTGCATGTTTGTGCCCAGAAAGCCCGCGCGGATCGCGGCATTTTCGGCATATCCAGTGACAAACAGGATCGGCAAATGGGGTAAATGTTCCCGCGCCACTTCGGCGAGCTGACGGCCGCTCATTCCGGGCAGGCCAACGTCAGTGACCATCAGATCAAACTTGCGGCCGCTGTTCAGAAGGCGGATCGCCGACTGCGCCTCCGCTGCCTCCACTGCTTTATAGCCAAGCTCATTCAGAACCTCGCGAACCAACAGGCGCACAGATGGGTCGTCTTCCACCAACAATACGGTTTCGCCATCGCCGTGATGGATCGCCTCTGGCGCGTCGGCCTCATGGGCAAGTTGGTTTTCAGCCGCCGGGACAAACAATTTCACCGATGTGCCCTCACCCGGCGTGGAATGGATGCGGACCTGACCCTCGGACTGCTTGGCAAAGCCGTAGACCATCGAAAGGCCCAGCCCCGTTCCCTGCCCCACTGGTTTGGTCGTGAAGAATGGGTCGAAGACCTTTTCCAAAGTCGCCTGTTCCATGCCGACACCGCTGTCGGACACGGCAATCACGACATATCGACCGGGTGCGATACCCGGATGACTGTTGCAATAGGCGGCATCGAGCGTCGTTGCGCTTGTTTCGACGATCAACGCGCCCCCTTCGGGCATGGCGTCGCGGGCATTGATCGCGAGATTGAGTATCGCACTTTCTAGCTGGTTGGCGTCCACGACCGCCGGCGGCACATTGTCACCCGGACGGATCGATACAGAGATCTGCTCACTCATCGTTCGGCGCAGCAAATCTTCAAGCGAGGACACCAGCCTGTTTACATCAGTCGCCCTGCTGTCGAGCGATTGCCGACGCGAAAATGCCAGCAAACGCGCGGTCAGTCCCGCTGCCCGCTGCGCCGACGTGCTTGCCGCTTCCATGAACCGGTCGAGATCGTCCAGACGCCCGGACGCGATCCGCCGCTTCATGATGTCGATGGCGCCCAGCACGCCGGTCAGCATATTGTTGAAGTCATGCGCAATCCCGCCGGTCAACTGGCCAACGGCTTCCATTTTCTGCGACTGCCGCAGGGCTGCTTCGGCCCGTTCGCGCTCTTCGGCTTCAGCCTCAAGCCTGGCGAGCGCTTCTGTCAGCGCCTCTGTCCGTTCCTCCACTTGATGTTCGAGCTTATCGGCAGCTTGCGCGAGTGCAATCTGGCTGCGCTTTTGTTCGTCGATGTCGACGATCACCGAAATCGCGCCCGTGATCCTGTCCCCGTCCATCAACGGTATGCCACTGACCCGCGTCCAGATCGGCTCACCGACGACCGGGTGGTGGAGGAAATCGACGCCCGCAACCCGTTCCCCGCGCAAGGATCGTGCAATCACATATCGATCGCGCTGGATAGGACTGCCGTCGGCTTCATAGCCTTCCCACGGGGTCGCCAAGCTGGAATCGCGCGACGGCACCTCGCCAGTAGGGAGGAAGCGGCGGAACTCAGGATTCGACAGCAAAGTCGAACCGTCGGCATTCACGAACGCCACACCCACTGGAAGCGTATCGAGCAATGTGGTCAGACGCGCGCGCTGGCTGTCCAGTTCGGCAAGCCGATCACGGATTTCGAACTGCTTCTGACGGGCGCGCATCGACGAAACAATTGCGCTGAGCAGTGACTCGCTGCTCAGCGGTCGTTCAAGCAGGACGACACTGATCGCACTTTCCGGCAGGCGTCGGCGGACGGCCTCACTGGACACTCTGCGCCCTGCCTGACGCCCGGCAAGCAATACAAACGGGACGTCGGACCAGGAAGGCTGCGCTGCCAGCCTGCGGTCCAATGGCCCGAGATCGGTCAACAGAGCTTCTTCGGTAAGGAGCACCACGCCGACATGTTGGTCGATCCCGTCCGCGACATCATTCAGCGTGGCGCATATTCCGACGTCATAGCCCTGGGATGTCAACAGCCTGGCAACGCTCGCTGCATCATTGCCATATGGCGCGCTGACCAGGACGCGCCGGCCTTCGGTTGCGGTCCGATGCACTTAGCCGCGATCTTCCATCAACGGGCCCTTCGCGCCAACATATTCAGGCGTGCCGGTCAGCACACCCCTGAATTCCGCCAGCGGCGCGCCGACCCGGATGCCCTGCGCGTCGATACGCAGTTCGCGGATCGTATCCTCATGCTGGCCGCTGCGGTTCTTGACGACCGATATCGCCTTGCGGATGCGCCCTTCGCTTTCGAAAAAGCGCAGGAGGATGACGATATCAGCGATGTAGGAAACATTGAGACCACCGGTCTGCATGGTTCCGAAGAAACCTGCCTGCGGATTGATGAGCAGCGTCACCACGCCAGCCTGGTTCAGGTAGGAAAGCAGTTCGTGAAGTTGCAGGATCAGCTGCTGCTCTTGCGGCATCGCGGAAAGATAACCGCTCAGGCTGTCGATCAGCACGACCCGAACGTCATTCTCCTCAATCTCGGCGCGCACCATCGCTGCAAATTGGCCGGGCGAAATCTCGGCGGGGTCGATCTGGCGGATTGCCAGTGAACCGCAGCTGATCATTCCTTCAAGATCGATCCCGAACGCCGTCGCGCGCGAAATCAGCGTTCCGATACGTTCGTCAAACTCATATATGACCACTTTTTCGTCACGCCGACATGCAGCCGCCAGATATTGAAGCGCCAGCGTGGTCTTGCCCGAGCCTGCCGGCCCGGTGATGAGCGTCGATGTCCCCCGCGCCGGCCCGCCGTTCAGCATCGCATCCAGCTCACCTATGCCACTTTGGACAGAATCTCCGATAAAGGGGGTGTGATGATTAGCGGCGATCAGCCGTGGGAAGATATCAACGCCGCCCTTGCGGATAATCATGTCGTGATAGCCAGCGACAAAATCGACGCCACGCATCTTTTGAACCTGCATCCGCCGCCGCGCCGCCCCGAAATCAAGCGTCAGCCGCTCCAGCGTGATCACGCCGTGGCACAGGCTGTGCAAGTGATTGTCACGCCCGCCGATCGATCCAGTCATGTCGTCCACAAGCAACACAGTGGTATCGAGACCAGAGAAGAATTGTTTAAGGAACAATAGTTGCCGACGATAACGCAACGGATCCTGGGCCAGCAGCCGCATTTCCGAAAGGCTGTCGAAGACGATCCGCTTGGGCTTCACACGCTCGACTTCCTCGCGGATCAGCTGGATCATGCCCCCAAGTTCCATTTCCCAGCTGTGAAGGATGGATTGGTCACGACTGACGCCAAGCACTTCATCAGCCGAAGCGAGTTCGAACAGGTCGATGCCTGCGAGCGACCAGCCGTGCGACCTGGCAACGACGTCCAATTCTTCGCTGGTTTCGGATAGAGTGATGTAAAGAACCGGCTCGCCTTTTTGAACGCCTTCGAGCAGAAATTCGAGCGCCAGGGTCGTCTTGCCCGATCCTGGCATGCCTTCCACCAGAAAAAGCCGATTTGTCGGCAGTCCGCCCCGAAGCACCAGATCGAGACCGCTATTACCTGTTGAGACACGTATATTCGGGTCGATCATCGGCAGGCACCACTTCGCTTCGAAAAATCCGGTCATCAAACGCAGCACAGGGCAAAGCGGTTGCACCCGTAACGAACATCCGCCTTGGCCGCGAAGGGACATTGATCATATTTGCGGCCTTCGGAGGCTCTGGCTCCCGCCTCGGAAAATCTGCCCACATTAACGTAATTTTCAAAAGTCGGCCGCAACATTGGGGCGATCATTCCGCCGTCGTCAAAGAATAGCCATCATGTCCTTCCTCGCCCCGGCCAGCCTCGGCTCTTTCGCCGACGCCTACCCTTTGTCGCCAACGATGCTGCGGCACAGCCTGATGGGCCAGCCCCTGTTGTCAGTCGAGGCGCTGGCCAAGGCAGCTACTGAATTGCCGCCCGAATATGTCGAACGCCGGATCGGCAACGCCGCAAAGGGCGGCGAGTTCAAGATGGATGGGTCGGATGACGCCAATGTCGCAAATGTTATTCGGTCGATCGACACCAGCGGCAACTGGGTCATGCTCCGCTTCGTCGAACAATTGCCCGCCTATCGCGAGTTGCTGGACAGGTTGATGGACCAGATCGGCCCCGCAATTGCTCCCTCGACCGGTCCCGGCCTGACCGTAAGAGGGTTCATCTTCATTTCTGCACCGGGCACGCTGACCCCGTTTCATTTCGACTGCGAATATAACATGCTGTTCCAGATCGCGGGCGACAAGCACTTCGCAACCTATCATCCCGGCCCGCCGTGGCTGCCATTCGACCGCCATGAGGCCTATTATGGCGCAGGCGGCAATATGCTGCCGTGGAACGACGCATATGAGGCGGAGGCGGACGTCCATCATCTGCAGCCGGGGGACGCGTTGTTCGTGCCCTATGCGTCGCCGCATTGGGTAAAAGCAGGCGCAGAGCCGTCAATTTCCTTATCTATAACCTGGCAGAGCCAGTGGAGCGAAGCGGTTGGCAATGCCATGCATGTCAATCCGCTGCTGCGGCGGTGGGGTTTGCCAACCGGAAACATGCCGACATGGCCCAAGGCGCCGAAATGGCGTTCCCTGGGTTGTCGTGTCGCCCGCAAGGCACGATTGTTGTGAGCCATCTGCCTCCCGCCAGCGCCTTTGAGGTGGACCGCAGCCATGCATGGCCGGTGGCGGATACGGGCCAGCCGACAGTCCGCATGGTGCGTCATGCCGATCTGACCGCTGATGACCGGGCGCGCTGGGCGGCCCTGTCGGCGCATGCCGGGGCTGCCAATGTGTTCGCCCAGGACTGGTTTATGGATGCCGCGCTTCGTCATGCTGCTGACGGTCGCGACGCGATGCTGGCCGTTGTCAGCCATCACAGCGGTCCGTGGTTGGGCGTGATGCCCTTGGTTACCGCATCGCGCTTTGGGCGTTGGCCTGCACGCATCTGGCGTGGGTGGTCGACCACCAGCCAGTTTTTGGGCATGCCGCTGGTGGCGGCGCAATCGGCTGACCTGTTCTGGGCAAGCTTGCTGGCGTTTCTCGACCGACAGGCGAGCGGTGAGATATTGCTGCATTTCGGGGCATTCGATGCAGATGATCCGATCAGCATCGCGCTGCTGGACCGCTGCAGCCACGAAGGCCGGGCGTTTCACATCATCCACCGCTTCAACCGCCCGGCCTATCGGGTGGGCGATGACGCCGCAGACCGCAGCGACGCCAAAGTGCGGAGCCGACTTCGCAGCCTGTTGCGGCGGATCGAGCGTGATCATGGTTCGGTCGCGATTACCATATTCGATCCAACCCAGCCGTGCACATCCTGGATCGACGCCTTTCTGGAAATGGAGGCATCGGGCTGGAAGGGACGCAACGGCAGCGCCCTTGGCAGCGCCCCCGAAACCGAGGCCCTGTTTCGCACTGTTATCGAGCGCGGCCATGAGAATGGCAGCGCGCGGCTTGCCAGCCTGTCGGTCAATGGCCGGGTGATCGCCATGTCAAGCTGGTTTGAATCGCCGTCCTGGGGCCATGGTTTCAAAATGACCTTCGACGAAGAATATCGCGCCTATGCCCCCGGCCAGCTATTGATGCGCGAAATTAGTGACCGGATCGGACGTCGCGCCGACATGTCGTTCGACACCTGCGTCCCACGCGACGCGAGCAACAGTCACCGGTTGTGGCCCAACAATCGAAGGATTATCGACGGAGCCGTTGCGATCGGATCCGCGCGGCAACGTTTCCACTTCGACATGTTGATGAAGGCGCGAGCGGGCATGGCGGCGGTCAAAGCCTGCATTGCCAAGGCGCAGAAATAGGTTGGCTTTTAACGGCCGGATTGACGAAGCGGTCAAACCGGCCCGTTGAACGCCACCTCCTGCGGTATTGGGAGTTGGCGGTTACGGTGGTGCACCCGACGGGATTCGAACCCATGGCCCTCAGATTAGGAATCTGATGCTCTATCCTGCTGAGCTACGGGTGCCCGCCGACGGCTCTATTGCGCGCGAGCCGCGTGGTCAATTCTTCGCTTCGGGCGGGACGACCGGAAATGGCAAAGCCGCCACGTCCACGCCCTCGGCAATCAGGGCGCGGGCTTCTTCGGGCGCGACTTCGCCATGGATGCTGGCGCTGTCCTGTTCGCCATAATGAATGGCGCGCGCCTGTTCGGCAAAGCCCCGACCGACCCAGGTCGATCCTTCCAGCACCTTGGCCTGCGCCTTGGCGAGGTTGACCATCAGTTCCCGCATGCGCGCTTCGTCGCCGGTGACTGCGACCGCGGTCGGCTGATCCTGAGGCTCACGCATTGCGGGTGCGCGGCTATTGCCCTTGCGCGGGACGGCCGGCGCCATCAACGCCTTTGCCACCTGGGTGTCGCCACATAGCGGGCAGACCAGCAAGCCACGCGCCGTCTGGTCTTCATAGTCAGCGCTTGATCCGAACCACGCTTCGAACACATGACCTTGAGCGCTGCATTTCAAGTCGAAAACTATCACGACACTATCACGTCCTGGGCTATGGTCCGCCGGTTGGCGAGCGCGGGTATTTTCGCGCGGACGTCCTCTACGCGGGCGAAGTCGATGTCGGCAAGGGCCATGCCGGATTCCGCGCCCATGTCCAACAAAACGTCCCCCCATGGGTCGACGATCAGACTATGGCCATAGGTTTCCCGCCCGTCGGCATGGCGGCCGGCCTGCGCTGCGGCAATGACGAAGCAACCCGCCTCGATCGCGCGTGCGCGCAGCAATATGTGCCAGTGCGCTTGCCCCGTCGGCACGGTGAAGGCGGCGGGCATCAGCAGCACGGACGCCCCCGCATCAGTGAGCGCACGATAAAGATCGGGAAAGCGCATGTCGTAACAGACGGTCATGCCCATACGCGCCCAGGGCGTGTCCACGACTACGGCCCTTTCCCCTGGGCCATAGACCGACGATTCCCGCCAGCTTTCACCCGTCGCCAGGTCCACATCGAACAGGTGAATCTTGTCATAGCGGGCGCGGATTTCGCCCGCCGCATCGATCATGAAGCTGCGATTGGCCCATCGGCCGTCGGCCCGCTCATCCTTGAGCGGCAGAGATCCTATATGCACCCAAATGCCATGTTTGGCCGCTGCTTCGCAAATCCGGGCCAGCACGGGGTCGTCGGCTTCCGACTTCAGGGTCGCCGCCGCGCGTTGCCGGTCGCGGTCCAGATAGCCCGCCATTTCAGGCGTGAAGACCATGTCCGCGCCCTCCCCTGCTGCCCGCGCGATCATGTCCGTCATCGCACTGGCATTGACGGCAGGATCGATCCCGCTCGTCATCTGGAATATCGCGGCGCGCATGGGATTCACATGCCCAGAAGGGGGTCCAACTGACCCCGCCGGTCCAGCGCGGCCATATCATCGCTGCCGCCGATATGGCGTCCGTCGATGAAAATCTGTGGCACCGTGGTTCCACCATTGGCGCGTTCCAGCATCTCCGTGCGCCGTGGTCCGCCCATGGTGATGTCATATTCCTCAAAGCCGACGCCCTTGCCCTGCAGCAACGCCTTGGCCCGCGCGCAATAGCCGCACCACGCCTTGGTATAGATTTCCACTTTCGCCATCGGCTTCATAACTCCTTGCCCAGTGAAATTGTGGTTGAGCGCGCCTTTGTCAATCAGCCGCATCTTCCCTGCCCGGCAAGGCGCGCGTCCAGCATAGCAGGTGAACGCTGGACGCTCCTCCTCGTTTCAACGCGCGTGAACAGGCGGCGGCGGTCGCGCCGCTGGTATGCACATCGTCGATCAATATGACAGTCCGGCCCCTGAACCTGTGCCCCTTTGCCAGCCCGAAAGCGCCACGCACCGCCTTTGCCCGCCGCCGGGGATCAGCGCCGCGCAGCGGCTGCGTCGCGCGGACGCGCATCAGGCCGTGCTTGTCGACGTCCAGGCCCGTCAGCCGCCCCAGATGATCGGCGATCAGGGCAGACTGGTTGAAGCCTCGCCACCATAATCGCCAGCGGTGCAGCGGCACCGGGACGATCAGCGGTGGTGGATCGCTGACACGGACATGCCGCGCCATATGCCGCGCGATCAGACGGGCCAGCCCGACGCGCCGCCCATATTTCAGCCGCAGCGCCACTTTGCGCGCAACTTCGTCATAGGCCAGAACCGCTCGGGCGCTGTCGAAGGGCGGCGGGTCGGCAAGACATGAACCGCACGTGCCACCCGACCCCATGTCATGGTCGAACGGCAGGCCGCAGCGGGCACAGCAGGGCTCGCCCAGAAATCGCATCCCGTTCCAGCAATTAAGGCAAAAAGCGTCGTCGGCATCGACAATCACTCCACAGCCCGGACAACGGGGCGGCAGGGCATAGTCGACGACGGGCCGCGATACATGTTTGAGAAAGGTCAGGACCGGCATGATCGCCCTTGTTCCCGCTCAGCCTGCGATGCACAAGGCCCGCCATGACACAGCCCGACATATTCGACCGCGGATTGAGAGCCAGGCGCCGGGACCGGATGATGGACGGCTTTGCCGATCATGATTTCCTCTATCGGGCGATGCTGGACGAGCTGCTGGACCGGCTGGCCGACGTGAAGCGCGACCTTCCCGAAGCGCTGCTGATCGGCTGCCCCGACGGCAGCGGTCGGGCCGCGCTGGAAGCCATGGGCAAGCGCGTCATCTGCGCGGACCCCGGCTTCGTCGCCGCCCGGCAGCAGGGCGGCGTGCAGGCGGATGAAGACGCCCTGCCCTTTGCCGACGACAGTTTCGACCTGGTGATCGCCTGCGGGACGCTGGACAGCGTGAATGACCTTCCCGGTGCGCTGATCCTCATGCGCCGCATCCTGCGTCCTGACGGACTGATGCTGGCCGCCTTCACCGGCGCAGGCACATTGCCCCGCCTGCGCGCCGCACTGATGGCGGCCGAAGGCGACCGCCCCGCCCAGCACATCCATCCGCAGGTCGATGTGCGCGCCGCCGGCGACCTTTTGAGCCGCGCCGGTTTCGCCATGCCAGTCGCGGATGGGGAGACGCTGACCGTGCGCTATGGCGACATCTTGCGCCTGATGCACGACCTGCGTGGAATGGGGGCGGCCAATGTCCTGACATCGCGGCCCCCTGCGTTGCGAGGCGACATATTGATCGGCGCGGCTGAACAGTTCGCCGCCGCCGCCGACAATGATGGACGCACCCCAGAACAGATGGCGATATTATATCTGAGCGGCTGGAAACCACATCCAAGCCAGGCCCAACCCGCCCGTCGTGGCAGTGCGACCGTGTCGCTGGCAGAGGCGCTCAAATCGAAAGAGTGACAGGGGGTGGCCCGGCTATTTCGCTTTCGGCTCTTTATCAAACATTCCCAAGGCGCGAAGCCAATTGCCCAGCAATTCGGGCCATCGCTCCAAAGCTGGGTCCGACCCTCCCAGTCCCGTTCCATGTTCGCCCTTGGCAAACACGTGCAATTCCGCTGGAACTCCCTTTCGCCGTACCGCATCGTAGAAGGCCAAGCTTCCCCCTACATCCACCAGCGCGTCGGTTGTCGTATGATAAAGAAAGGTCGGCGGCATGTCGTTCGTCACGAACCGCAGCGGCATATATTTTTCATAGCTTTTCGCGACGCAATCCTGGCGGGCGAAAGTGCAATATTGCGACTGGCCCTTGGCATCCAGAACGGTAGCTTCCAACCATGGGTAGGCCAGCACCAGGAAATCGGGGCGACTGCTCACACGCTGCACCGGGTCCCGGTCTGCCGCCGCCCCCTTGTCCGCTTGGGCCGCGGTCATGGCGGCCAGATGCCCGCCCGCTGAAAAGCCCATCATGCCTATGCGGTCGGGATCAACTTTGAGCTGCGCCGCATTGGCGCGAACGAAGCGTACCGCTCTCTTCCCATCGGCCAGCGGGATCGGAAGGCGCGCAGCCTTGCCGACCCGATATTTCAGGACGAACGCAGTGACGCCGCGCGACGCAAACCATTCGGCGACCTGTCGCCCCTCCAAGGTTGCCGCCAAGGCCATATAGCCACCGCCGGGCGCGATGATAACGGCCGTTCCGTTATCATGTCCCGGATAGGGCCGGAATACCGTCAGCGTCGGCGTTTGGGAATCTTCATCACCGGACGCCCCTTCCGCACGACCGATCCACAGTCGATAGGTCGGCGCCTGAAGATATGACCGATAAGAAGGCGGCTGAAGATATGAACCGACCTGAACCTCGGTCGCATTCGTCATGGACCGTGCGGGTGGCTGAATAACCTGAGCGGAAGCCAAGGACGTAGCACACATCGTTGGAAGCAGGATCGCACTTAGCCATCTGGTCATATATCTTCCGTCCATGGAAATGCGCTTATTTGACCGTGCTTATCCGGGACGACGGGCATCGGGCAACCGACACTTCCGATCCGTCGCATCCACTGCTGAAAAAAATGGAAAGTCGGCTGTTCAGCCGACACCTTGCAGCCTTCAGGCCGCCAGCCGCAGGAAAGGCACTGGCTGGGTCGAACGCAATATGATGGGCTTGCCTTCCGACGCCTGGAACAGTTCGCCGTCCAGGATGACGCTGCTATGGTCGCCTTCGATACGGATGACGTCCCCCTGTTCCAGATGGATGCCCTGCATCTTTGCCTTGCCCACCCGGCGGGTGGCGCTGGCCCAGCCCAACCGCAGCAGGGAACCAAGATTCTGGTCCACGGCCATCAGCTTCATGTTGCCGCGCCGACTGTCGCCCGGCTGCACGCCCAGCAGCAGCCGTTCCAGCGTGGTCACGATCAGCACGGCGAACCGGCCGGCAAGCTGGCCGTCGCGGATCAGCGAGATGCGTACCGGACGGCTCGACTGCGGCAGAAATCGCGCCCTGATGCCAAAGATCAACGTGGCCAGCACCGCCAGCACCGTCAGGAAATGGCTAAGGCCATTGGACAGGCCCAGCGGATAGATGCGGTTGCGGCAATAGAGCATGTAATCGGCCAGGCCCGCGCCGCCCAGAAACATGCCCAGCACCGGTCGCGTGTCCGCGCCGCCGTCGGACAAGGCGATCAATTCGCGCGCCACGACATGGTCGTCCACGCCCGCCTTGGCGATCTGGACAATCCGTTCCAGCGCCTTGATAGGGTCGCCATGGATGCCCAGGTCAAGCGCGATCAAATTGGTCTTGCCATTGGGAAGCACCGCGATCGGCGGGACGCGGCCCTTGAAATGTTCACCCTGATATAATTCCGTCAACGCCGCCTGGACGGTGCCATCGCCGCCGTTGACGACGATGACCACCGGATCGACGCGGGCGATGGTCTGCAACGCCCGGCCGATCTGGTCGACATGCTCCACTTCATAATGGAAAATGTCGGGATTGCTGGCGCAGTAACTGCGCACCCGCGGCAGGCTCTGCCGGTTGCCCGTGGATTTGGGATTGGACAGGAGCGCGACGCGGACCATAAATTATCACATATATTGCAGGTTGATGGTGATGCGCGTCACACCTGGCCCGACCCGCACCGCAGCCTTTTCGACCGATGGCTTGCCCAGGTTGAAGATGCTGATCGACGGGTTGTTGGAAAATCCGCCGCCGTCACGCGAAATGTCCGTTTTGCCATTACCGTTACGATCGTGACGCACGGCGATACCATATCGCCCCGCTTCCGGCACAGGCATGCAGAAACGCATGGTCCCGTTGCTGGGTTGGACAACGGTATCGATACGGTTGAGCCAGGCGCCCTTGGCAAGCCAGGCATTTTTTGTGGCAGGGTAAGTTTGCACGCGCACCTTGCCCGTGGGGGCAGCGAAACCACGCACATCGACCAGCACGGCTGGCCCCTTGGCCGATCCGCCGCAACGGCCAAGATCGTTGCTGATTTCCTGCCCATGAGCCATTGCGGGGGTGATGGCTAACAACGCCACCGGTAACAGACCCACCGAAACTTTGAACATGACCATCCGACTCCGTGAAGCTATAGCCGCCCATGACATCGGACGGCGAGCCCCTGTTCGCCCCGCAAACTTGTTTCCGTGGTTTCAGCTATGGGGGGGGTTTGCGGCCAAATCATGGTGATGGGACGACCACATAGAGAATGCTGACCGCCACTGACCGATATCTGGCCCGCCTGATTGCCTTGCCGATGCTCGGCACGCTGATAATCTCCGCGATGCTGCTCGTGCTCGACAAGATGCTCAGCCTGTTCGACTTCGTGGCGGCAGAAGGCGGGCCGGTGAGCGTCGTATGGCGCATGCTGGCCAACATGATGCCGGAATATCTGTCGCTGGGTATTCCGATCGGCCTGATGCTGGGCATCCTGCTCGCTTTCCGCAAATTGGCCTTGTCATCGGAACTGGACGTGATGCGTGGCGTGGGCCTGTCCTACGGCCGCCTGCTGCGCGTGCCCTATATGTATGCGATCGCGCTGGCGCTGCTCAATTTCGGGATCGTCGGTTTTGTCCAGCCGCTGTCCCGTCATGCCTATGAAGCGTTGCGTTTCGAACTGCGATCGGGCGCGTTGGGGGCATCGGTCAAGGTGGGAGAGTTCACCAGCCTGGGCAAGCGCATGACCCTGCGGATCGAACGCAGCCTGGACGGCGGGCACAATTTGCAGGGCATCTTCGTGCGGGCCGCGGGCAAGGATGGCCAGACCGTGGCGGTGACAGCGGCGCAGGGCAGCTTCCTGGCTACCGACGATCCCGACACTATCATCTTTCGCCTGCGCGACGGGGTGTTGGTGAATGACGCGCCCAAATATCATTCGCCGCGCATCCTGTCCTTTTCCAGCCACGACCTGCCCATCGACCTGCCGCAGATCGAACGATTCCGCGGCCGTAATGTCGACCGGGAAAAAACCATCATCGAACTGGCGAAGCTCGGCCATGACCCCACGCTCAAGCCCAAGCTGCGCAATGAAATCCGCGCCAACTTCCATTTCCGCATGGTAGAGGTCGCGATGATGCTGCTGCTACCGCTCGCCGCGCTGGCCTTTGCCATTCCACCGAAAAGGTCGACATCCGCCCTGGGGGTGTTCCTGTCGATCGTCTTCATCGTGACCTATCACAAGATCAACGAATATGGGCAGGGCGTGGGCGCGCTTGGCCGGATCGATCCGATCATCGCCCTATGGGTGCCGTTCCTGCTGACCGCATGCCTGATCCTGTGGATGTATCATGTCGTCGCACATCGTCCGGGCGGTCAGCCGATCGGCGCGCTGGAATATGCCTTTGCCCAGTTGGGCAAGCAGATCGGCAAGGTCCTGCGCCTGGGGCGGCGGCGCAAGCCAAACCTTGCGGCGGAAGGGATTACCTGACCTGATGCAGTTCGACTTTTTCCCCTCTCGCCAGCTCAGCTGGTATATGGCGCGACTGTTCTTCACCCGTACTTTCGCGGTGCTGGCGCTGCTCGTCGTCGTACTGCAAACGCTGGATCTGCTGGGCGAATCCAACGACGTTCTGGCCTATGCAGGCAATGGCGACGCGCAGCTGTGGCATTATGTCGGGTTGCGCGCGCCGCAGATCATCGCGCGGTTCCTGCCCTTTTCGGTCCTGCTCGGCACGCTCATCATGCTCGCCAGCCTCAACCAGAATAGCGAAGTCATATCGATGAAGGCGGCGGGGCTTTCCGCTCACCAGATACTTGCGCCGCTGGTCGCATCTGCGCTGGTCGTCGCGCTGATCAGCTTTGCCTTCAACGAACGCATCGTGGCGCGGTCGACCGCACGCCTGAGCGCCTGGCAGGCGGTGGATTACGGCCCGCTGCCACGCGACAGCGGGATCAAGACGAACCCGTGGGTGCGCGACGGCAATAATCTGGTAAGCGCCGCCATCGTGGCCGGGCGAGGCACGGCGGTGCAGTTGCGCAAGGTGGAAATCTTCAACCGGGTGAACAACAGCCTTGTCACCATCGTCCAGGCGCCCAAGGGCCATTATGACGCTGCGACCAAAAGCTGGGTGCTGGAGGATGCCCGCCAGTTCGACGTAGCGCGCGGCACGGAACGACAGGTCGGCACAGTCCGCTTCGGACGGGACATCCGGCCCGAACAATTCACCCTGGCCAAGGTCGATCCCGACGCCATGACCTTTGGCGAACTGCGCGCCGCCATCACCGATTTGCGCGACGCGGGCCGACCCACCGCTGAACTGGAAGGCAGCCTGTGGCACAAGGTGTCGGGGCCTTTGTCCGCGCTGCTGATGCCTATATTGGGATCGGTCGCGGCCTTCGGGATCGCGCGCTCAGGCCAGTTGTTCCTTCGCGCCGTGCTGGGCATGGCGCTGGGCTTTGCCTATTTCGTAGCTGACAATTTCTCGCTCGCGATGGGCAATCTGGGCGCTTACCCGCCCTTCCTGGCGGCGTGGGCGCCGTTCTTCCTGTTCCTGCTGGTCGGCGAAACCGTCCTGTTCCGCACGGAAGAATAAGCGCAGCCCGGCCTACCGCTTAACCATCGTGCTCCGGGCGATCTTGCCCACCAGCGGCCACATTCCCGCATAGTTGCCGCGCCGATAGGGCGATTGGCCGTCCAGCGTCGCCATCAGCCGCGCATGGGCCTTCCCAAGCGCATGATAGGGAACGCTGGGCAGCAGATGATGCAGCGCATGATAGCGCAGGCCGACCGGCGCCCAGATGGCGGCCAGTGGCGATGGCGGCGGCACGTTCACCGAATCCAGATATTGCGCCGTCACCGTCATGGCTGCCCCGTCATTTTCCCAGAGATGCGCGACCAGGGTGCGCAGCTGGTTGATGACGGTCATGCTGGAATGCACAGCCATGTAGACGAGCAACGGCTTCCACCCCACAAACAGCGGGCTGGTCGCCAGCATCAGAGCGAACAGGCTCACGCCTGCCTCCTGCCAGAACCATTGGCGGCGGAATGCACCTTCCGGCGCGCGGCGGCGATAGGCAGGGTTGATCGACAGAGCCGAATAACGTTCTCGCACGATACGACGCAATGGCGGCACCATCATGCTGATCGGTGTCAGCACGGCAAAGCGCAGGATCAGCCCCACGGGCGCAAGCGACGCCACAATGATGAACAGCGGCAATGACCATGGCTTCATCAGCGCCAGCGGCAGATATTCCGGGTCGTCCGCCGTGCCATATCGCGTGCGCGCATGATGCTGGGTATGCACCCCTTCATACATGAAGGACGGGATCATCAGCGGAATGCCCACGATCAGGTTCCAGACCAGCCGGAAACCGGGCAAGGCGCCATTGCGGATATGGGTGAGTTCGTGAACGAAGCTGGCCGCGCGATATAATGCCAGCATCGCAACCAGGCCGCTTGCCAGCGCCAGCGCGGCGCTTTCAGCCAATATGGCGGTCGCCAATGCCGCATAGCCGACCAGCGCCGACGCCAGCATGTCCGGCCAATAAATCGCCGGGTCCGCTTTCGAATATTCACGCGTCAGCTCAGCGGCGGCGCGTAGCATCGTCGCATCGTCGGGAATCACTTTGCGATTGTCCGAAGCGCTCGCAATGATGGGATCATGCACAGTCATGTCCGCGCTCCTATAAACCAATTGCGCTGACATCGTGGCAGCAAAATGACGCTTTCGCCTTTGTGACAGCCCGATTGACAATCGCGACTCAAGCGGCGAACTGCTTCCATCTCTTAGCGAAAGCTCCACCGTGGCCCATTCCGATCTGGTGATTACCCCTGTCGCGTCCAAGAAGGATCGCAAGGCTTTTGTCGATCTGCCCTGGCATATCTACGCGGACGATCCCCATTGGGTGCCGCCGTTGAAGAATGAAGTGCGGGCGCTGATCACGCCGGGCAAGAACCCGTTTTTCAGCCATGCGGAGGCGCAATATTTCCTCGCCCGCCGCAATGGGCAGGTGGTGGGTCGCGTGTCCGCGCATATCGACCATATCGCGCTCAGCCAGCCAGCCGAACAGGGCATGGGTCCGGGTACGGGCAATTTCGGCCTGTTCGAAGCGGAAGACGCGGAAACGGGCGCGGCCCTGATTGCAGCAGCGGAAAACTGGTTGCGGTCCAAGGGCATGTCCCGCGTTCTTGGCCCCATATCCTTGTCGATCTGGGAAGAGCCGGGCTTGCTGATCGACGGGTTCGACCACCCGCCCACGGTGATGATGGGTCATGCAAAGCCCAGCTACCAGCCAATGATCGAAGGCGCGGGCTATCGGGCGGTCAAGCAGCTTAAGACCTATGATCTGGGCATCACCACGCCCTTTCCTCCGTTGATCCAACGCATCATCGCCTCTGGTGAAAAGAGCGATCGCATCCGCATCCGCAAGGTGGACAAAAGCAGGTTCGATGCCGAGGCAGCGATCATCCTTGGCATTTTGAACGATGCATGGGGCCGCAACTGGGGTTTTGTGCCGATCACGGACGAAGAAGTCGCGCATTTCGGCAAGCAGCTAAAGCCCATCGTCTTTGAAGACCTGATCATGATTGCCGAACTGGACGGCGAACCTGTCGCCTTCATGATGACATTGCCGGACCTTAATGAAGCGACCGCGCCTCTCAACGGGTCACTGTTTCCCTTTGGCTGGGCCAAGCTGCTCTGGTGGCTTCGCAAGCCCAAGGTGCGCACCATGCGCGTGCCGTTGATGGGCGTGGTCCAGCGGCTTCAGGCGTCCCGCCTCGCCAGTCAGCTGGCTTTCATGATGATCGAGCATATCCGAATTGCCGCGATCACTCGCTATGGCGCGACCCGGAGCGAGATCGGCTGGGTGCTGGACGACAATCAGGGCATGAACGCCATCGCCGACGCCATCGGCAGCAAGGTGAACAAGGTTTACCAGATCTACGAAAAGGACCTCTGACGCCGCCCGCCACCGGCGATAAGGCACTGTGTCAGCGCGGCACCGCGACGTCGATCGCGCCCGCCGCCACCTTCGCCATTGCGGGCGTCGCCGCCAGGACCTCGCCATCGATTGATATGCGCTGGCGGGGACGCGTTTCTATGCGAAAGGATTTGCCGCGAAATTCCTCCGTATGGGAATTCCGGTCGCGCAGCTTGAAGAATTTGGCGTACCAGTCCCACGCCAACCGCACATGGCTTCGTCCCACGACCGCCTGCACCACCAGCTCGCCGCTATCGACATCGGCGCGATCCGACAATTCGACCCCGCCATGATAAGCGCCGTTCAATATTCTGACCTCCGTCGACCACATGCGCCTTTCCCGCATACCATCGTCTATCATCAGCCGGAACGCCCGAAACCCGATGGAGCATTTAACGGCCCAGACCAGATAGCCTGCGCGCCCCAGATAGCGTTTGAGCTTTGCAGGCACCGTCCGTCCGATCATGGGTGACAGGCCAAGCGAAGCGGCATTGACGAAATAGTCCCGGTCGATCATGCCCAGGTCGATCCGCCGCCGCTGGCCCGATGCAATCACATCGACCGCGCCGTCGATATCCAGCGGAATGCCCAGCGTGCGGGCAAAGCTGTTCGCCGTTCCCAGCGGCAACACACCGAACACGCACCCCTTCCCCACCAGTTCATCGACTGTGCCGGACAGGGAGCCGTCTCCCCCGCCCACAATCACCATCGGCGCGCCCGCCGCCACCGCCTGACGCACGCAATCCTGCAACCTGTCAGGATCGGTAACAGCCTCCGCCGTGATCAACTTTACCCCGGCATCCTCCAGCTTTTGCTTGGCTTGTTCGAAAGTTGCTTCGCCCCTGCGACTGTGGACATTGACGATGAGAGCCGCCTCACGCGGCAGGGATTTTGTTTCCATGCCTCAACAACACGCCAACCGCTGGTCGGCTCCCGTGCGAAACAATATCGCTCTTGCGCTCGTTGGAAGATCATGGCCCGTATCGCTCATCTGTCCGACGTTCATTTCGGCGCGCACGATCCCAAAATCGTGTCCGCGACCGAATCCTGGCTCCAGCAGGCACAGCCCGACCTGGTGATCATCAGCGGAGACCTGACCCAGCGAGCGCGGCTACGACAATTTCGGGACGCGTCCAGCTGGCTCAATCGCCTTCGCGCGGCTGGCCTGCGATTGCTGGTCATACCGGGAAATCACGATGTACCCCTGTACGACGTCATCCGCCGGTTCGGGGCGCCGCTGGAGCGCTACAAACGCTATATCAGCAATGACCTGTGCCCATGGTATGAAGATGAGGAAGTCGCGATCCTTGGCATCAATACGGCCCGTTCGCTGACGATCAAGGATGGCCGCATCAACCATGATCAGATGGGGCTACTGCGTGAAAGGTTCGCTCCGGTCGCGCCGGATAAAACGCGCATCCTCGTCACCCATCATCCTCTGTTCGCCATGCCGATCGGCAGGGGCAATGAATTGAGCGAGGCCGTGGGGCGGCATGAAGATGCCGTGGCGGCAGCGGACGAGGCGGGCATTCACATCGCGCTGGCCGGTCATTTTCACCGCACCTATGCCGAATCCGCGCAAAAGATGGTCGCTGACGCGGGCGGCGCGCTGGTCATCCAGGCGGGCACGGCGACATCGATCCGGTTACGCAACGCCGAACCGCAAAGCTTCAACTGGCTACACGTCCACCGTAATGACAGGATTGAGCTGCAAGTCGTGGTTTGGGACGGCGCCAGCTTTCAGCGCGGCCACCATGTCGCCTATCATCGCGGGCCTTCAGGCTGGGAAGCGAATGAAATCATCGCCAATCCCGCCGCGCGCGCGGGCATGCGGGTGGCGAAAATGGCGCAGGCCTGAGGTCGAACTGGCGCCCGAACAGGCTACTCCGCCAATTCCACCCAGGTCGGTGCGTGATCGCTGGCCTTTTCCCTGCCACGAAAGTCCTTGTCGACCTGCGCATCGATCAGGCGGTCGGCGGCAGCCGGACTCAACAGCAGATGATCGATCCTGAAGCCCGCATCACGCGGCCATGCGTTCATCTGATAATCCCAGAACGTCCACACGCCGCCAGCCGGATGCTTGCTGACGATCGCATCCGTCCAGCCATCCCCCAATATGCGGCGATAGGCAGCGCGGCTTTCCGGCTGCATCAGCGCGTCGTCCGCCATCGCCTTGACCGAATAGACATCCTTGTCGCGCGGGATCACATTATAGTCCCCCGCAAGGATGGCGGGCACTTCTTCGGCCCAGATCTGCCGGGCGCGGTCACGCAACCGCTTCATCCACCGCAGCTTGTAGTCGAATTTCGGGCCGGGCTGCGGATTGCCGTTGGGCAGGTAGATGCTGGCGACCCGCACGCCCTTCACATCGGCTTCGATATAGCGGCTATGTTCGTCCTCCGGCTCGCCGTCCAGGCCGCGACGAACTTCCACCGGCGTTTCGCCCCGCGCCAAGATGGCGACGCCGTTAAATCCCTTCTGCCCGTGCCAGATCACGCCATAGCCCGCATCCTCGATATCCTTCACCGGGAAGGTTTCGTCGGACGTCTTGATTTCCTGAAGGCAGGCGATGTCCGGCTGCGTCTCGTTCAACCACTCGATCAGGCGCGGCAGCCGCGCCTTGATGCCGTTGATATTGTAAGTGGCGATGCGCATGGGACAGCTTCTCCTGACGCACTTCCCTAAAAGGAGGAGCGTCGCTTCGACAAGGGCGAGCGTCGATTAAATCGAAAAGCTGGACCCGCAACCGCAACCCGCGGTCGCATTGGGATTGGTCACCTTGAACGCCGCGCCGCCCAGGTCGGATACGAAATCCACCGCCGCCCCGCGCACTAGGTCCAGGCTGACATCGTCCACTACCAGCGTCACGCCGTCCCGTTCCACGCTGATATCGTCAGCCTCCACCGTATCGGCCAGTCCGAAACGATATTGGAAACCCGAACAGCCGCCGCCTTCCACCGCCAGCCGCAGGATAGCGGGCTTGCCCTGCTTGGTGGCAATCGCCGCAACGCGGGCAGCGGCGGAAGGAGTAAGATCAATGTCGGCCATGGCCACTAGATAGGGTCAAGCAAAAGGCCCGGCAAGCCATGACGCGCCGGGCCTTTCGAAAGCACGTGAAGAAAGGCGCCGGATCAGTCGGCTGCACGTTCCTGAATCTTGGTCGGGCCGCCCATCGCAATCGGCGGCTTGGTGTTCATCGCCACCAGATAATCGGGTCCTGCGACGAAGGGGATCGGGTTGATCGCCTGGCCATCGACCCGCACTTCGTAATGAAGGTGGCTGCCGGTCGACCGGCCGGTCGAACCCATCAGGCCGATCATCTGGCCGCGACGCACATAGCTGTTCGCAGCGACGATCAGCTTCGACATATGACCGTAGCGCGTTTCCATACCGCTACCGTGCGAAATCTGGACCAGATTGCCGTAGCCGCTGGCCCATCCGGCGCGGCTGACGATGCCGTCGGCGGTCGCGTAGATCGGCGTGCCCACCGGGCCGGGGATATCGACGCCTTTGTGCATCCGCGTGCGTCCATTGAACGGATCGGACCGGGCGCCAAAGTTGGATGTCAGCGACAGTTTCTCAACCGGACGGCCCGATGGAATATAATTTGCCTGCTTCGCTTCGCCATCAAGGCGCTGCAGGCTGGAGAACAGATTGGAAAAACCCACGTCTGCCGGGCCAAGCGGGCTGGCGTTGATTTCGGAGGCATCGCCGTAAGGATCATCCTCGACGCTCTTGGCCTGAACCGGAGCGGTAGCGCACAGCATGCCTGCGAGACCTGCCGTTCCCATAATTTTGAAAGCGGACCGGAACCATAGCGCCCGGCGCGCATTGACCAAATATCGAACCAACATTGCGACCCCGACTATCCACCGAAGGCTGTAGCCTTTCGGTGCTCCCCGTGTGACCAAATGCGACCTGAGCCGCCCCCGTGCATTTAAAAGGCCAAATTGCGGCTCATTGTGCAAGCGCTCCGTAATATTCCAGCGTTAAACCGGCTTGTCGACGCGCTGAGTCGTTGAACCGTGGTTTCAGGCCGCCTCGAAAATGGCGTTTTACAAGCATTTGGTAACTATTGGCGGGCGCAACGTCAAAGCGCCTTCGCTGCCTCCAGTACTTCGGCGGCATGACCCTTCACCTTCACCTTGGGCCAGACCCGCACCGCCTTGCCGCTGGCGTCGAACAGGAACGTCGCGCGCGCAATGCCCATATAGTTGCGGCCATAAAGCGACTTTTCGACCCATGTGCCAAAGGCTTCGCAGGCGTCGCCCGGTTCGTCGGACGCGAGCGAGACGGTCAGGCCATATTTGTCGGCGAATTTCTTGAGCTTGGCGGGCTTGTCCTTCGATATGCCGACGACGGGCACACCGATTGCGGCGAAATCATCCGCCAGTTCGGTGAAATCCTTCGCTTCACTGGTGCAGCCGGGCGTATCCGCCTTGGGATAGAAATAGACGGCCACAGGCGCGCCTTTATAGCGCGCCAGGTTGAAATCAGCGCCTTCGGCATCCTTCAGCGCCACTTCGGGCAGGGCATCCCCGGCTTCCAGCATCGTCATTCCTCCTCAAAGCGCGCGGCCACCGCCGCCCAGGCATCGCGCACGCCTTGCCGGGCCTTGGCATAGCTTTCAAGCAGCGCATCCCAACTTTCCACGCTGCACGCCCGTGCGACCACAGGCCGCGTCGCCTCTGGCGGTTCGGTCGATCCGGGGGACACAAGCCGCGACACGACCAGAAAGCGCGTGATCAGGTCATGCGCTTCGATCAGCCCGGCTGGCAGATGGCCTGCCGCCACCAATTGGGCCAATGCCGACCGCAGGTCCGGGTCGAAAGCCATATTATGCTGAAACTGCGTGACGTGGATCAGGAACTCCAGATCGACCAGCCCGCCCGGCACCAGCTTGACGTCCAGCTCGCTCGACGGCGGCTTATGCTTGGCGATGTCGCTGCGCATCTTCACGGCGCTGCGGGCCAGTTCGTCAGGGTCGCGAGGCCGTTCCAGCGTTTCGGCAAGGATCGCGCTCAACGCCGCCCGTCCTTCGTCCGATCCAAAGACAGGCCGCGCCCGCGTCAGCGCCAGATGCTCCCACGCCCAGGCTTCTTCCCGCTGATAACGGGCAAAACTGTCCAGGCTGACCGCCAATAATCCCTGCGCGCCGGATGGGCGAAGCCGCGTGTCCACCTCATACAACCGTCCGGCGGCGGTCTGCACCGACAGCGCATTGGTGATGCGCTGGCCCAGCCGATTGAAATATTGCGTTGCGCCCAGCGGCTTTGCCCCATCCGATTCCATCTGGAAATCGCCGGTGAACAGAAACACCAGGTCCAGATCGGACGCGTGGGTCAGCACGCCTCCGCCCAGGCGGCCCAGCGCCAATATCAGCATTTCGCCGCCCGGCACCTTGCCATGCGCAGCCTCGAATTCCGTAACGGTCGCGCGGGCCAGCGCTTCGATCGCCGCCTCCGCCACGCGGGAATAGCCCTGCCCGGCCTCCAGCGGATCGCCGCCCCGGATAATCTGAGCGCCCAGGGCAAAGCGGCGGTCATTCACCCGCTGGCGCACACGGTCCAGCAGTTCCTGATAATCCTCCCCCGCCTCCAGCTGGGCGAACTGATTGGCGAGCACATCCACCGGCGGCGGCGGGTCGAATGCGGACGTGTCGATCAGCCCGTCGAGCAATTCAGCCCGCCGTCCCAGCGCATCGGCCAATGTCGGGGCGTGGCTCAAAAGCTCCGCCAGCAAACCGACCAGTCCCGGTCGCGCCGCCAGCAGCTTGAAGAAATTGATCGCGCTCGGCAGCCGTCCGATCATGTCGTCCAGCCGGTTGAGCGCCCGCCCGCTGTCGGGCGCCTGGGCCAGCGCGCGCATCAGCCCCGGCAGCAAATCTTCCAGCGCCTCGCGCGAAGGTCCGCTCCTCAGCGCCCGTATCGTGCCGCTGCGCCAGCGGGCGATCCGCGCCACGGGCGTCTGCGGATCGGCAAAGCCCATCTCCATCAACTGCGCCGTCAGCCGTTCCTCATCATGCGACAGGGCCTCATCCTTGGCCGCGGGGGTCAGCTTGTCATAATTGCGCCCCACCCATTCGACATGCGGCCGCAGCAGGTCCAGCAGGGCCGCGCCATCCGCAACGCCGTGCAGCCGCGCGACATTGTCCATCGCCTGGCCCGTCTTGGGCAATTCATGCGTCTGGCGGTCCTCCACCATCTGCAGCCGATGCTCGACGGTTCGGAACAGCACATAGGCGTCATCCAGCCGCTGGGCGTCATCCTGCTCCAACACGCCTGCCCCGACCAGGGCACGCAGAGCCTCACGCGTATTGCCGGACCGCAACACCGGGTCGCGCCCGCCATGGATCAGCTGATGCACCTGCGCGAAAAATTCCACTTCCCTGATGCCACCGCGACCGCGCTTCAGGTCATAGCCCGGACCGAACGCCTGCCCCTGCGCATAATGGTCGCGAATCCGGCGCGAAATATCGACAATCGCGTCGATCGCGCCGAAATCCAGGCTCCGCCGCCAGACGAAGGGCCGGATCTGCTGCATGAAATAATCGCCCAGCGCCAGATCGCCTGCCGCCGGACGGGCGCGGATGAAGGCCGCCTGCTCCCACCCCACCGCCGTGGATTCATAATAGCCGATCGCCGCTTCGACCGGCAACGCAATGGGGGTCGCTTCCGGCGAGGGCCGCAGGCGCAGGTCGACGCGAAAGACATAGCCATCGCCATCACGGGCGTTCAGCAGTTCGCTGACCCGCCGCCCAATCCTGACCGCCGCATCCGCCACATCTTCCCGATCGCCATGAGGCAAGCGGGTGGGATCGTAGAGGAGGATCGGGTCGATGTCGGACGAATAGTTAAGCTCGCGGCTGCCATGCTTGCCCAGCGCCAGCACGACGAAGCCTTCCGCCGCGGCGTCGGGATAACGTTCGGCAAAGGCCGTCGCCAGCGCTTCCTCCAGCGCCTGGTCGGCAAAGTCGGACAAGGTGCGCGTCACCCGATCCAGGTCCCAGGCGCCCGACAGGTCGGCGGCGGCAGTCACCAGCGCCAGCGCGCCCTTGCGTCGCCGCAGCGACCGGGCAACGCCATCGCCTTCGTCCGCGACCCCGTGCGCCGCCGTCAACGCCGCGTCGAAATCACCCGCCGCCAGCAGATCGACCAGCGCTGGAAAACGGTCCATCTGCCGGGAAAGAAAAGGCGAATGCCCCTGCATCCGCGCTGCCACCGCCGTCCAATCCGTCACTCGCGTCTCTCCCACCGGTCCGTCCGCTATTGCGCCACCTCAATAGGAACGCCAGCAACTTTTCCCAATCCCGGCCGTTATATAGGCATGGAAATGCCACGGAAATCGTTGAGAGGGTCGGCGGAGGAAGTGAATTCTTCCGGCCGTTCCGTCATGACGGTCGGGTTGCCGCAGCCTTATGAGGGTGTAGGCAATGCGCTACGTGCGACTTTCGCCGCGCGCCGCGATAATGTGCCCGATGACATGATGGACCTGCTCAGGAAGCTGGACCGCCACTAACCGGGCAAACGTCCACCTTTCGCTCCCGCCACGCTAGCGGGAAAATGTGTCGCATTGGGCAGGATCGCCACTTTCCAGACCCTTGTTCAGCCATTGCATGCGTTCGATACTGCTCCCGTGCGTGAAGCTTTCGGGCACCGGGCGGCGTCCTGCGGCCTTTTGCAGCGTATCGTCGCCGATCGCCTGCGCCGCGGTCATGCCTTCCTCCAGATCGCCTGCTTCCATCAGGCCGGTGCGCTTCGCCCACACGCCCGCATAGCAATCCGCCTGCAATTCCACCTGCACTTGCAGCGCATTGCCTTCCGCTTCGCTCACCGCGCGCTGGCGCTGGTTCACCTGGGCCAGCGTGCCTTGCAGGTCCTGCACGTGATGACCGACCTCATGCGCGATGACATAGGCCTGCGCAAAGTCCCCTGGCGCGCCAAAGCGCTGTCGAAGTTCGGTGAAGAAATCGGTGTCCAGATAGACCTTCTGATCGTTGGGGCAGTAAAATGGCCCCATGGCGCTTTGCGCCGCGCCGCAGCCTGATGACCCGCTTTGCGAATAGAAGGACAGCACGGTCGGCCGATATTGCTGCCCCGCCTCACTATATATTTGCTCCCACACGCGCTCGGTCGATCCCAGTACTCGCAGGGACCAACGCTGGATGTCGGTCAATTTCTGCGGGTCGCGGCTGACGGATGCATTTTGCTGGACCGGCCCGCCTCCGCCGCCCAGCAGGCTTAAAGGGTTCACGCCCATCACCGCCAATATGATGAGGGCGACGACAATACCGCCACAGCCAAAGCGGCTACCGATGAAAGGCAGCAACATGCCCAGTCCACTGCCGATCCCGCCGCCAAATCCGCCCGCGCGACCATCCTGAACCTCGAAGTTCGAGCTTTCCCGTTCATCGTCCAGCCGCATGTCGTCCTCCCTGATCCCGCCCTAGCTAGCCGTTCTGGCGGAAAGTTGGAACGGCTTCGATACGGGGTTGGTTGCCTGACCGCTCAATAATCGCATGACATCTGTTGGAATGCGGCTGACATTGTTTATATTGCACTGCGACATGGCCGAGATTGATCCCCCCATCCGCCGGCGCGGCAGCACGCCTCTCCCCCTGCCTAGCGAAGTCGCCCTGTTGTTGCAGGGTGGCGGCGCGCTGGGTTCGTTCCAGGCGGGCGTCTATGAACGGCTCGACCTTCTGGGCATCGACATCAGCTGGGTCGCGGGCATTTCCATCGGCGCGGTCAATGCCGCGATCATCGCGGGCAACCTTCCCCACCGGCGGATCAGCCGGTTGAAGAAATTCTGGCTGACAGTGTCGGGCGGGATGCCCAATGTGGTTCTGCCGGAAATCGACCATATCCGGGAAGCTGCTCATCTGATGGCGGCGGGCGCGGTGGCGACCTTTGGCGTGCCCGGCATGTTCCGTCCCCGCCTGTGGCCGTCGATGCTGATGCCGGAAGGTTCGCCGGGAGCAATCAGTTTCTACGACAGCGCGCCGCTCAAGGACACGTTGAACGCCTGCATCGACTGGGACCTTCTGAACGACGGCCCGGTTCGCCTGTCGGTGGGCGCCGTCGACGTGGAAAGCGGCAACTTCGCCTATTGGGACACGCGCGGGCCGAATGGGAAAACCCGCATCGACGCCCGCCACATCATGGCGTCCGGCGCGCTGCCGCCCGGCCTTCCTCCCGTTGAGATCGATGGCCGCTGGTATTGGGACGGCGGCATTGTGTCGAACACGCCGCTAGCGCATGTGCTGGATCATCAGGTCGAGGACATGCTCGTCTTCCAGGTGGACCTCTTTCCCGCAGAAGGCCCCAAGCCGCAGCAGATGACCGACGTCTATTCGCGGACGAAGGACATTCAATATTCCAGCCGCACGCGCCAGGTGACCGACCAGTATCTGCGCCTGCGCCGCGAACATCGCGCCATTGCCGCGCTGCTCGAAAAGCTGCCGCCGGACCTTAAGGACGATCCTGATGCGGTCCGCCTGCGTCAGTGCCTGGATCGGGGTTCGGTCAACATCGTCCACCTGATCTATCGCAGCCGCGCTTGGGAAAGCGGCGCTCGCGACTTCGAATTTTCGCGCGCGACGATGCTCGACCACTGGAGCCAGGGGCGGGACGCGGTGCAGGAAGTCATGCACAAGGGCGACTTGATCGCGCGCAACATATTGAACGGGAAAAGCGCCACCTTCGACCTCGACGCGCCCGATCATCTCAAGGAGAAGAATGCATGACCAAGTCCCTCGCCGGAAAGACCGCCCTCATCACGGGTTCCACGTCCGGCATTGGACTTGCCTATGCAAAGCTGCTGGCTGAACAGGGCGCCAACATCGTCATCAACGGCTTTGGCGACCCCGCCGCCATCGAACAGGAACGGCAAGCGCTGGAGCGGGTGAGCGGGGCCAAGGCGCTGTACAGCGGCCATGACCTCACCAAGCCAGCCGAAATCGAAGCGATGATGAAAGAAGCCGCCAGCACATTCGGCGGCGTCGATATCCTGATCAACAACGCCGGGATGCAGCATGTCGCCCCGATCGAAGATTTTCCCGTGGAAAAATGGGACCTGATCATCGCGCTCAACCTGACCAGCGCATTTCACACCTCCCGTCTGGCCGTGCCATATATGAAGGCGCAGAAATGGGGCCGCATCATCCAGACCGCGAGCGCCCATTCGCTGACGGCGTCCCCGTTCAAAAGCGCTTATGTGACCGCCAAACATGGCCTGACCGGCCTGACCAAGACGCTGGCGCTGGAACTTGCGACCTTTGGCATCACCGCCAACTGCATTTCGCCGGGCTATGTCTGGACCCCTCTGGTCGAAAATCAGATCCCCGACACGATGAAGGCGCGGAACATGACGCGCGAGCAAGTGATGAACGACGTGCTGCTTGCGGGTCAGCCGACCAAGCAATTCGTGACGGTCGACCAGGTGGCGGCCATGGCCCTGTTCCTGTGCAGCGATGCGGCCGCCAATATCACGGGCGCGAACATGACCATCGATGGCGGCTGGACCGCTCAATAAAGCGCGCGCCGCCGCTGTTTTGCGGCAGCGCACCATTCACACCTCACGCCGTTTCGTCGCCTGTTTTCGTTGTGGCAAATTTATCACGGTTCGAACCATTTGTTTTATCGCGGGAAACCATCCCTCCCGCGCTCGGTTCTCCCTCCCGACGCTTTCATATTTTGAAGCAGACAAAAGGGAGTTACCCATGAAGAAGTTTCTTTTCGCAGCCGCAATGATGGCGGCTCTTCCGTCCGTTGCCCATGCTCAGGAAGAAACCGCGCCTGACGGCACCCCCGCATTCGGCGTCGAACCCTATGTCGGCGTCCTGGGTGGCTGGCACAGTTTCGACCGCCGGTCGGAATTTGGCAGCGTGCCCGGCGAAACCATCATGAGCGGCGCGATCGTCAGCGGCGTTGCGGGCGTCAACGTGCCGCTCGGCCCTGTCTTCGTCGGTGTCGAAGGCAATGTTACAAAGGGTTGGGCCGACATCGATTGGGAATATGGCGTGAAGGGCCGCTTCGGCGCCCGTGCAGGCGACAGCGGCATGATCTTCGCGTCGGCTGGCTATCAGTGGGTTGAAGGCAAGCAGGGCTGGCCGAACCGCAAGGACTGGATGTACGGCGTCGGCGTTGAAGTCGGCCCCAAGGATATCGGCCTGGGCGGCATCACCGGCAACAGCGGCATTCGCCTGCGCTTCCAGACCGAAACCTATGATTTCGACAGCTTCCGCCCGACGGCGGGTGTGATTTTCCACTTCTGATCACTCCCATAGCGATCAGGGGAAGGCGTCCGTCTCACGACGGGCGCCTTCTTTTTTGGCATGATGCCAAGGCAGGGTGGCTTGGTTGGATATTATGGTTTGCCGAAACCGCGACGGGGCGAAATCCCCTTAAGTTCCCGCGCATATGACCCTATGCTGCTCCCCGAAGAAACGGAGCTTTTTAATCATGCGCCACGCGTTGACGGCCCTGGTCGCGGCCTCCAGCCTTTCATCTCCGTCCGTGGCGCAGACTTCGCCGACGGGCGCGGTGGACGCGTCCGCCCGACCCAATGAAATCGCCGCGACCATTGCCGGCGACATGGACGGGCTGATGTCGCTCTACCGCGACCTGCACGCCAACCCCGAACTGTCCGAACAGGAAAGCGCTACCGCAGCGAAACTCGCCCGACGGCTGAAGGCGATGAAGTTCGACGTGACTGAAAAGGTCGGCGGCACCGGCGTCGTCGCCGTCATGAAGAATGGTAGCGGGCCAGTGCTTCTGATCCGCGCCGACATGGACGGCCTGCCCGTCACCGAACAGACCGGCCTCCCCTTCGCTTCGAAGGTCAGGACAAAGACTGCTGAAGGCGTGGAAACGGGCGTCATGCATGCGTGCGGCCATGACACGCACATGACCGCCTTCATCGAAACCGCCCGCCTCCTGTCATCGATGAAGGACCGTTGGAAAGGCACGCTGGTCATGATCCTCCAGCCTGCGGAGGAAGTGGGTCGGGGCGCACGGCTGATGCTGGAAGATGGCCTTTACACGCGCTTCCCGCGCCCGACCCACGCCCTGGCCTTTCACGATGCCGCCAATCTGGAAGCGGGCAAGATCGGCTATACGCCGGGCTATGCGCTCGCCAATGTCGATAGCGTCGACATATTGGTGCGCGGCACGGGCGGGCATGGCGCCTATCCGCAAACCGCGCGCGATCCCATCGTGCTGGGCGCGCGAATCGTGTCGTCGCTTCAGACGCTGGTCAGCCGGGAACAGGACCCGCTGGACCCTGCTGTCGTGACGGTCGGCAGCTTCATGGGCGGGGCCAAGCACAATATCATCCCCGATGAAGCAAAGCTGCTACTCACCGTGCGAAGCTATTCGGATGACACCCGTGAAAAGCTGATCCGGGGCATAGAACGCATCGCGCGCGGCGAAGCGATTGCGGCGGGCATGCCCGACGACCGGATGCCCGTGGTCACGGTGAAGGATGAATTCACCCCCGCTGCCTATAATCCGCCCGCCTTCGCCAATCAGATGGCGGACAGGCTAAAGGCGCATTTCCCCGACGGCGCGGTCATGGAGGTAAAATCTTCCATGGGTGGCGAGGATTTCGGCCGCTATTACCGCGCCGACAAAAGCATCAACAGCTTCATTTTCTGGGTCGGCGGCGTCCCTGCGGACCAGATGGCCCAGGCCGCCGCTGGTCAGGCCACCCTTCCGTCCCTGCACAGCCCCTTCTGGGCGCCGCAAGCCGACAAGGTCATCGCCACCGCCAGCGAAGCCATGACCGTGCTGGCCCTGGACATATTGAAGCGGGATTGAAGCCTCCCATCCTCCCCTGTCGGCATGGGGAGGGGGACCGCCAAGGGCGGTGGAGAGAAAACATGCACAGGCGTTCCTCTTCCCACCCTTAAACCGGTCGATGCCCCTTGCGCCATTTGGTCAGCAGATGCCGTGCCAGCATCAGCGGCGGCATCCGCAGCCAGTGCGACCGCAGGTAAAATCCGAAACGCAGCAGCTTGTCCGTTTCCCGTCCCCAGCCATCCCGCGCCAGCAGCCGTCGGATGACAAGGCGATCCCATATGCCCACGCGCTCCCGGCCCGTGCCGTAAAGCCTGTCGGCCAGTCGCCGCGCCTGCCGCACATGCGCGGCGATTCCATGCCGCTCCGCACGGGCGACCAACTTGGCCTGATCGGCATCGGGCAACAGGCAGTGAATGTCCCAAAGGTTGCGCAATCCTCCCGCCAGATCGCCGTCCGCCAGCAAATGCGCCACCGCATGACAGACCCGGTCTTCAGCGGACAGAATATATAATCGTTTGGTAATGGGAACCGCATCCGCCAGCATAGCATCCGCATCGGGTTTTGGCCGAGCGGTCAGCGGCAATATCGTATGATGCACGTCGATCATTCGATCGCGGTCGCGATGGATCAACGGCGGCAGTTCATGCATCCATTGCCGATAATAGGCGTCGTCATAGGGGTCTTCCTTGACCCATTCCCAACCCGCCGCGATCAGGCGCTGCTCGACGTCACCGATAGCCGATCGCGCCACCAATATGTCGAGGTCGCCGATAAAGCGCCCCTCTCCCGCACGCAGCCCAGCCGCGACATAAGCGGTCCCCTTCATCAGCACGACAGGCCCATCGAAATCGGCAAGCGCCAGCGCCGCACGATCAGCTTCCCATAGCGCCTGCCGCGCTTCCCTTTCTGCATCCCCCCGCGCGTCAGCCAGGATCGGCTGCACCGCGTCTGGCCCTACGCCCTCATCAACGCGCAGTGCCAGCGTGCCAATCAATCGCTCCGCGCGCGCCGCGGCGACCAGCGCATTCCATCCCTTCGCATCAAGCGCCGCCACCGACGCGGGATCGCGCAGCGTCCGCACCAGCAAGGCCGCGCTCACGCTTGCTCCTCCCATAGCCGTTCGACCATGGCGATGGCTTCGTCGCCTGACGGGAAGTCAATCGCATGGGCGGGCACATGCTGGACCATCCGGCCAAGCGCCAGAAATCCGGCTTCACCCAGCGCCACATAATTGGTCGATGCCTGCGTCAGCCGCATGAACACTTCCGCCTGCCCAACGGCGCGCGCGTCAGCAATATGTCCGAAGCGCGGGAACAGCAGCAGGGCGGGCTGCCCCCCCACTTCCATGCGATCGATCGCGCCGCCGCGCGGCACCAGATGGCGGATGTCGCCCTTCGCCGTATTGGCCATCAAAGGCCCCATTCGATCAGTCGGCACTTCAGCGGACAGCACGTCAATCGCGCCGTTCTTGAGCGACACCAGCCGGGGAAAGGGAAATATCTGTCCCGTCGTCAGGTCCAGCAGCGCGAACTCATCGCCCATCAACCGCCAGCCTCTTTCGCCCAGTTGCGCGGCCAGCGTGGATTTGCCGGACCCGGATTCGCCGGTCATCACCAGCACGCGCCCGTCCTTTTCGACGCTGGAGGCATGAAGCAGCAGATGCCGCCGCCAGCCGAGCGCCATCTGCAGGTTCATGCCCATTTCCGCGGCCAACAGGCCATGGCGCAGGCTCATGGGCGCGGCTTCGGCCAGGCCATGGTCGCCGGTGATGAAGATCGAGGGCCGCAGCCACTGCCGCAACGGTCCCGCAGGCTCCAGCCGCACGCTGAAATCGGCAATGCCCCCCTGTGACATCGGATAAGCGGCGTATAGGCGCGCAAGATGGTCGATCGGATCGCGCCAGGCGGACCCGATCCGAAATGTCGCCGGACCGATCTTCAAAGTGATCTGATGCTTCACAGGCGGCGCGCCAGCCCCAACGCCGTCAGTTCGGCCAGATGAGCATCGATCAGGGCGATCACACCGTCCGCCTCACCCAGTTCATAACGATGCGCCAGCCTGTCATGGACCTCTGCCGCCGTGCTTGGGGCGGCGTCGTCCAAAGCCTCCAATATCTCCGGCACCGGGCTGATCACCATATGCGTCTGACCCGAGGGGCGATGGTACAGCAGGGTGATGTCATCCAGCGCGCAGGCCGCAATCGCGTCGCGTTCTTCCCGGCAATAGCGATATATGGCGGTCACGATCCTGCTTTCGATCCGTGGTGTGTCACCACCGCTCTACAGCAGAGGAGTAAGCAGGTGCCTAACGCGGCATTTGCAATGAAGCAAAGCAGGTAAATCCGCTCGTCCCGGACTGGAGGCGGCGAATATAGTTCAGATAGGCCTGATTTTGTTCATAGCTGGTGCCCGGCAGCGGACGGCCGCGCAGCGCCTGCTTCACCTGCTCACCGGAAAAGCCGCGTCCCGTTCCCGGAAAAGCGCCCGGCGTGCCGGCGGGCACTATTTGCCCGTTGGGGGCGATATAATTGCCCGCCCGCGCCTGATCAGGAACATTGATGGTGCAATTGAGGACCGAAGCCGCCGTGTTGGCCAGCGCCGGTCGAATGGAAACGATGGCAGACGCGGCCACCGCCCCACCCATCAACAACTGGCGGCGCGACGATGCGCTTGGATCGAAACCTTCCTCCTGGGAAGCATCGTTGGAATGTTCCGGCCCTTGCTCGCTCATATCTTCCTGATCCGCTATCGCCCTTGCCAAACCGTAAAGATTGCACGCTATTACACCAGCCATCGCAGCAAGCGCGGCAGGAATCCAGCTTAGTAACCATGAATCGACTGACAATATCCCAGATCATTGCCTCTCTGGCGGTCCTGCTGCTGGCCACGGGCAGCGTGCTGATGATGGGCGTATCGCCGCTGGCGGTGGCTTTACCCGCGTTTGCCGGGCTTGCCATTCTGCTGATCGCGTCGCGCGGAGGTTCCTCCATCACTGAGGCTCCGGCGATGGTCGAACCGACGGAAGCGCCGGACATCGCCGCCCACCCCGATTTTTCCAGCCTGCTGGAAGGGATTTCCGACCCGCTGATGTTGATCGATCGCGGACGGATATTGCGGGCCAACAGCGCGGCCCAGCGGTTGCTGGGCACCCATATTGAAGGAGAGGATGCGCGCATCGCCATCCGTCATCCCGCTGCGGCGGAAAGGCTGGCGAATCAATCGCCCCTGACCGAACCGGAGATGGTGGAGCTGGTCGGACTGGGCACGCGTGAACAACGCTGGCAGATGCGAATCGCGCCGTTGGGCGACCCTGCGCAGGTGCGGCGGCTGGTGCATCTGGCCGATCATAGCGGCGCCTATGCGGCGGAACGGATGCGTGTCGATTTCGTGGCCAATGCCAGCCATGAATTGCGCACCCCCCTTGCGGGCATATTGGGGTTCATCGAAACGCTGGCCGATCCTGACCTTGGCCGCGACACAGAAACGCGCCAACGCTTCCTGAAGATCATGGAGGGTGAAGCCCGCCGCATGCAGCGGTTGATAGAGGACCTCCTCTCTCTCTCCCGGATCGAAGCGGAAAAATATCGCGTGCCCGACAGCGAAGTCGATCTGGCCGAATTGGTCACGGAGGCGGTGAGCGTCTTCCGCGCCAGCCACGACGATCGCGGGCGGGACGTCGAAATGGACGTCGCCTCCACCCCGCCCCCGGTGCAGGGGGACCGGGCGCAGTTGTCGCAGCTGCTCCACAACCTGATCAACAATTCGGTGAAATATGGCCGCCCCGGCACACCAATCCGCGTCACACTGGACGCGGGACCCAGCGGCATGACGCGCATTTCCGTCGCCGATCAGGGCGAAGGGATCGGCCCTGACCACCTCCACCGACTGACCGAACGTTTCTACCGCGTCGATTCGGGCCGCAGCCGGGCGATGGGGGGCACCGGCCTCGGCCTGGCCATCGTCAAACATATCGTGGAACGGCATCGCGGGCGGCTGGATATCAGCAGCACGCTGGGCAAAGGGACGACCGTGTCCGTCCTGCTGCCGCGTGGCGCTGAAAAGGACAAAGCCTCTCTGGGCGGTCGTGCAAAAGGCGCATAAAAAACGGCATTCGGGGCTGATGTCATAAAAATGCAATTGGACTGTCACAAAGGCGCGACGTACCGCGTTTAAGCGCGTCTCCATGAAGGGGGCGGCGAAGCGATCGCGGCCAGGATGATGGAGATTTTCCCGTGAAGCATTTCGCCTTGTTCGCCGCCACGGCTGCGGCTGCATTCACCCTCGCCGGTTGCGGCGACCAGGGCGCTGGCGGCGGCGCTGGCGGCACTCGCGACCAGATTCGCGCAGTCGGCTCCTCGACCGTCTATCCCTTTTCCACAGCGGTCGCCGAACTGTTCGTGCAGGGCAATCCCGGCATGAAGTCGCCGATCATCGAATCGACCGGCACCGGCGGCGGCATCAAGCTGTTCTGCCAGGGCGTCGGCGCTCAATTTCCCGACATCGCCAATGCATCGCGCCGCATGAAGAAGTCCGAATTCGACGATTGCCAGAAGAACGGCGTCAAGGACATCATCGAAGTCCAGATCGGCGTCGACGGCCTTGCCTTTGCCGAGGCAAAGAACGGTCCCGGCCTGAAGCTCACGCCCAAGATCGCCTATGAAGCGCTGGCCGCCAATCCCTATGGCAAGGGTCCGAACAAGGCGCAGACCTGGAAAGATGTGGACCCCAGCCTGCCTGCGGTCGCGATCTCCGTCTTCGGTCCGCCTTCGACCAGCGGCACCCGCGATTCGCTGGCCGAACTCATCCTGACGAAGGGTTGTGAAACCGACCCGGCCATGAAGGCCCTCAAGGAAAAGAATGAGGACGAATTCAAGGCGACCTGCACCCGCGTCCGCGAAGACGGCAAATATGTCGACTCTGGCGAAAACGACAATCTGATCGTGCAAAAACTGGGCGCGAACCCGCAGGCGGTCGGCGTATTCGGCTACAGCTTCCTGGAAGAAAACAAGAGCACGCTGAAGGACGTTCCCATCAATGGCGTCGAAGCGACCTATGAAACAGTTTCGTCCGGCGAATATCCCGGCGCGCGCCCGCTCTACCTCTATGTGAAGAAAGCGCATATGCAGGCCATTCCCGGCCTCCAGGCGTTCCTCAACACATTCGCGGCGAACTGGGACCCCAATGGCGCGCTGACGAAGCGTGGCATGGTCGCCGCGCCGGAGGACGCGCGCAAGGCGGGCGCACAAGCGGTCAAGTCGCTTGAGGCGCTCGACGGTTCGAAGCTGAAATAAGCGGAAACGATGACAGGTCCTGCAATCTTCCTGCTGCTGGCAGGCCTTGGCGCAATCGCCTGGGTCAGCGCCCGCGCCCGCGCACTGCGGCTTCAAACCGCCGCGCGGACGTCGGGGCGGCGCGATGCCGTCCACAGTCTTCCGGGCTATCATGGCTGGTATGTCGCACTGTGGACGATCATTCCCGCCGCCATCTTCCTTGCCGCCTGGACGAATATCGCGCCGGGCCTGGTGACGCAGGACGTGCTGGCCAGCCCCGCCGCGCAGGACCTGCCCGTCGATGCTTTTTCGCGGTCATCCATTCTGGCGGAAGCACGGGCCATCGCGACCGGGCGACAGACGGGCGCCTTCAATCCGCTCTCGCAGGGCTTGGTCGAACCCTATCGTCAGGCTGGCGAGAAATTCGGCTATGCCGGGGCTGCGCTTGCGCTCGTCCTGGCCTTCGCCGGTGGCGCCTACGCCTTCACCCGCGTCCGCCCCGACTTCCGGGCGCGCACACGGGTCGAACGGCTGGTGATGGCGGGATTGTTGCTCGCCTCGCTGCTGGCGATCATCACCACGCTGGGCATCGTTTCATCGCTGCTGTGGGAAAGCTTCCGCTTCTTTTCGATGGTCAATCCCATCGACTTCCTGTTCGGCACGAAGTGGAGCCCGCAATCGGCGGCCATGGGCTATGGCAATGACGACGCATTCGGCGCGGTGCCGCTTTTCTGGGGCACCATCTTCATCGGCGCGATCATCGCCATGGCCGTCGCCATTCCGCTGGGCCTGATGAGCGCCATCTATCTGACCCAATATGCCAAACCGCGCGTCCGCCAGTGGATGAAGCCGATCCTGGAAGTGCTCGCGGGCGTTCCCACCGTGGTCTACGGCTATTTCGCCGCGCTCACCATCGCCCCTGCCCTGCGCGACTTCGCCGTCGCCATCGGCATCCAAGGCGCGTCTTCGGAAAGCGCTCTGGCCGCCGGGCTTGTCATGGGCGTCATGATCATTCCCTTCGTATCCTCCATGGCCGACGACAGCATCGCCGCCGTGCCGCAATCGATGCGCGACGGCAGCCTGGCGATGGGTGCAACCACCAGTGAGACGATTCGCAAGGTGCTGATCCCCGCCGCCCTGCCCGGCGTCGTGGGCGGGGTGTTGCTGGCGGTCAGCCGCGCCATCGGCGAAACGATGATCGTGGTGATGGCCGCCGGTCTTGCCGCCAACCTGACCCTCAACCCCTTTGCCAGCGTGACGACCGTCACTACCCAGATCGTCCAGTTGCTGACCGGCGACCAGGAATTTGACAGCGCCAAGACGCTGGCCGCCTTCGCACTGGGCCTTGTCCTGTTCGTCGTGACGCTGCTGCTCAACATCGTCGCCCTGCGGGTCGTGAAGAAATATCGGGAGGCGTATGAATGAGCCGCCCTGGACCTGACCACGTCGCCCAGCCCGGAACGGGGGGAGAGCCTGACATGACCAAACGCATTCCCACCGACTGGAAATCGGACGCCATGCGCAAGCGGATCGCGCGGCGCTACGCTGCCGAACGCCGTTTCAAGGCGACCGGCATGTTCGCGGTGATCCTGTCCGCCGCGTTCCTCGCCTTCCTGCTGTTCAGCATGCTGGGCAACGGCCTGCGTGGCTTTAGCCAGACGGACATCGCGGTGAAGGTCGATTTCCCCGCTTCGCCCATATTGCTCGATCCCGCAGCCATCACCGACCAGGCGCTCGCCAACGCCAATCTGCCGATGGTGACCGGTGAAGTGGTGAAGAAAGCGCTCGGCGCCGATGCCGGGGAATGGGTGTCACCCGCGGCCTGGACGGTCCTGCGCGACGCGATCAAGGCGGACCCTGAAATCCTGTCGCGCACCGAAACGCTGACCCTTCCCGCTTCGACCGCGATCGACCTTGCCGCCAAGAGCGAGGGAACGCCGGAAGCCGAAGCCGCCGTGGAACGGCTCAAAAAGGCCGACTTGCTCTCGACCAGTTTCAACACCGGCTTCCTGACCGGCAGCGACGGCACCGATCCGACGCAGGCGGGCATATGGGGCGCGTTCAAGGGGTCGCTGCTGACGATGCTGGTGACGTTGGCGCTCAGCTTCCCGATCGGGGTCGCGACCGCCGTCTATCTGGAAGAATATGCGCGCAAGAACTGGCTGACCGACATTATCGAAGTGTCGATCAACAATCTGGCCGCCGTTCCTTCGATCATCTTCGGCCTGCTTGGCCTGTCGATCTTCCTGAACTTCCTGCACCTGCCGCGTTCGGCCCCGCTGGTCGGCGGCATGACGTTGGCGCTCATGACCATGCCGGTCATCGTCATCGCTGGCCGCAATGCCATCAAATCGGTGCCGCCCAGCATCCGTGACGCGGCGCTCGGCATTGGCGCGTCGCCCGTGCAGGTGGTGTTCCATCATGTCCTGCCGCTGGCCCTGCCCGGCATCCTTACCGGCACGATCATCGGCATGGCACGCGCCCTGGGTGAGACCGCGCCGCTGCTGATGATCGGCATGCGCGCCTTCATCGCGACCCCGCCGGGCGGGATCACCGACCCTGCGACCGTGCTGCCGGTGCAAATCTTCCTCTGGTCCGATGAAGTCTCCAAGGGCTTTGTCGAAAAGACCTCGGCTGCCATCATCGTCCTGCTGGCCTTCCTGCTCGCGATGAACGGCCTCGCCATCTACCTGCGCAACAAGTTCGAAAAACGGTGGTAACCATGATGCACGAACCGCAAACGCTAAAAGCCGCCGACACGACGACCAAGATGACGGCCCGCGACGTCAAGGTCTTCTACGGCGAAAAGCAGGCCATCAACGGCGTGTCGATCGATGTCGACATGGACAATGTCACTGCCTTCATCGGCCCGTCGGGCTGTGGCAAATCGACCTTCCTGCGCACACTCAACCGCATGAACGACACGGTGGCGAGCGCGCGGGTGGAAGGATCGATCACGCTCGACGGCGAAGATATCTACGCGCCCAGCATGGACGTGGTGCAGTTGCGCGCCCGCGTCGGCATGGTGTTTCAAAAGCCCAATCCCTTCCCCAAGTCGATTTACGAAAATATCGCCTACGGCCCCCGCATCCACGGCCTTGCCAGTTCAAAGGCGGACCTTGACGTGGTCGTCGAAAAATCCCTGCGCCGCGCTGGCCTGTGGGAAGAAGTGAAGGACCGCCTGCATGACAGCGGCACCGCGCTTTCTGGTGGTCAGCAGCAGCGGCTTTGCATCGGTCGCGCTATTGCGGTCGAACCGGAAGTCATCCTGATGGACGAACCCTGCTCGGCGCTCGACCCCATCGCCACCGCAAAGATCGAGGAGCTGATCCACGAACTGCGCGGTCGCTACGCCATCGTCATCGTCACCCATAATATGCAGCAGGCCGCCCGCGTGTCGCAGCGCACCGCCTTCTTCCACCTTGGCGAACTCGTCGAATATGGCGTGACGTCGGACATCTTCACCAATCCCCGCCAGGAACGGACGAAGGATTACATCACCGGGCGCTACGGCTGAGCCGGAGAGATTTCGAGCCAGATGATCTCATCTGGCGGCTTGGAAATCACGGCAGAGGAAATCCGGTATCGATCCGCAAAGGATCGATACCAGCGGAGAGAAAGATATGGCTGAACATACGATCAAGGCGTTCGACGAGGAAATGGACAAGCTGCGCGGCCTGATCGCCGAAATGGGCGGTCGCGCGGAATCGGCGATTGAAAAGGCCATGCTGGCCCTGCAGCGCAACGACAAGGACCTGGCGGCCCAGGTGGTCGCCGATGACAAGCGCATCGACGCCATCGAAGCGGAAGTCGAAAAGCTGGCGATTGAAGTCATCGCCCTGCGCGCGCCAATGGCCAACGACCTGCGCGACGTCATCGCGGCGCTGAAGATCGTTGGCGTGGTTGAACGGATCGGCGACTATGCCAAGAATATCGCCAAGCGGGTGCCGATGGTCGCCGCCAACCAGCATATGCTCGAACCCGTTTCCCTGCTCCCCTCCATGGGGCAGGTCGCGTCGGAAATGGTGCATGACGTGCTCAACGCCTTTGCCGCGCGCGACGCGGATCTGGCGCTTGCGGTGGTTGAGCGCGACACGGTGGTCGACGATTTCTACAACAGCGTCTTCCGCGCGCTCGTCACTTTCATGGTCGAAAATCCCAAAACGATCAGCGAATGCGCCCATCTGCTGTTCGTTGCCAAGAATATCGAACGGATCGGCGACCACGCGACCAACGTCGCTGAGATGGTCTATTACGCCGCGACCGGCCAGACCCTGCCGGAGCGCGAGCGCGGCGGCAACCAGCCCCTGGAGGACTGAATATGGCGAGAGCCAAGATGCTTCTGGTTGAAGATGACGCGGCGCTCGCAGAACTTCTTATCTGGCACTTCAAGCGCGAGGATTTTGAGGTCGCGCATACCGTCGATGGCGAGGAAGCGCTGCTTCTGGCGCAGGAAAATGTCCCCGACATCGTCCTGCTGGACTGGATGGTGGAAAGCCTGTCCGGCATCGAAGTCTGCCGCCGCCTGCGCCGCATGAACGGCACGGCCAATGTGCCGATCATCATGCTGACCGCGCGTGGCGAGGAAGAAGATCGCGTTCGCGGCCTTGAAACCGGCGCGGACGATTATGTGACCAAACCCTTCTCTCCCCGCGAACTGGTCGCCCGCGTCGGCGCGGTCCTCCGCCGCGTCCGCCCGGCACTTGCTGGCGAAACGCTGACCTTTGCGGATGTTGAGATGGACACGGTCGGCCACAAGGTCCGGCGCGGCGGACAAGTCGTTCCGCTCGGCCCCACCGAGTTCCGCCTGCTCAAACATTTCCTGGAACATCCCGGCTGGGTTTTCTCCCGCGAACGGCTGCTCGACAGCGTCTGGGGCCAGGACAGCGACATCGAACTGCGCACCGTCGACGTTCACATCCGCCGCCTGCGCAAGGCGATCAACGCCGACGGCAAATATCACGACATCATCCGCACCGTTCGCTCAGCGGGCTATGCGCTGGATACGGACGGGGTGGGCTGATCTCTTCCCTCACGGGGGGATTGTCAGACTTGGCACCTCCGCTCGCCCTGAGCTTGTCGAAGGACTCTACTTCCTCTTCATGCGCGGGGCTTGAAAGAAGTAACGGGCTTCGACAGGCTCAGCCCGAACGGTTTGCTTTCGTCCACCAATGGTCGGCTGCCACCGAGCAGCTTGCCAGCCTGGAAGCGGATTAGGTTGGCAGTATAGCTTTCACGTCATGCCAGCGCACGCTGGCATCTCAGGCATCGGTGCGCAACAATAGGCATGGCGCGAGGCGGCTCACCTACGTGGTGACCAACAAGCCACGGGGCGTCCTCTATGTCGGTGGAAGCAGAAACGGAGATGCGGCATTGAGAACAGCAATGCTGAATGGCGGTACATCTCACACCTCACCCTGTAATCGCCTGAGACCCCAGCCTTCGCTGGGGTGACGAAAAGGACAAGAGCTGACATTCATGCGGGTGTTCGCACTCTGACGTCCGCTACTGGTCAGCAGTCAGATCTACCGTTGGGGATGACATTTCGTGCTCCTGCGCAGGCAGGAGCCCAGTCCCGCCATCAGAGCACCTGGGTCCATGGTCGCAGAAAAACGGCCAAAACCACCCCCCTCACCGCACAAAAAAACGCCCCGACTTCCCAGCCAGAGCGCCCTCCTCACCTACACATCACCCTCAAGCCGCCTTGCGCGCCTTCACCAGCTTCTTCATCAGCATATCGCGCTTCAGGCGCGACAGATGATCGATGAACAGCACGCCCTGCAAATGGTCGATCTCATGCTGCAGGCAGGTCGCCAACAGGCCCTCCAGCTGCTCCTCATGGATCCGCCCATCCCGGTCCATCCAGCTTGCGCGGATCGTCGCGGGGCGCTCCACCTCGGCGAACTGGTCGGGCACCGACAGGCAGCCTTCATTATAGACCGACAGGTCGTCGGACCCTTCAAGAATTTCGGGATTGATGAACACCATCGGCTTCTTGACCGCAGGCGCATCCTCTTCATCCGATTCGGGTTCCTGCAAGTCCATCACCAGGACCCGCTTTGGCACGCCCACCTGAATGGCCGCCAGGCCAATGCCCGGCGCGTCGTACATCGTTTCGAACATGTCGTCGATCAGGCGTTGCAGATCGTCATCGATCGTCTCCACCGGAGACGATATGGTACGCAGGCGCGGATCAGGCGCCTCAAGGATTGGAAGAATGGCCATGACAGAGAAATAGCCGCTCTGGCCGGGATTTTCAAGCGATCGGACGGCGCGCGCGCAGCGCCTGCGCCAATGTGCCTTCGTCCAGATAATCCAGCTCGCCCCCCACGGGCACGCCATGGGCCAGCTGGGTCAGCCGCACCGGGAAGCGTTCCAGCCGCTCCGCCAGATAATGCGCGGTCGTCTGCCCTTCCAGCGTGGCGTTCATCGCCAGCACGACCTCATCGATCCCGCCCGTTTCCACCCGCCTGACCAATGCGTCGATGGAAAGATCCTCCGGCCGCACGCCTTCCAGGGCCGACAGACGCCCACCCAGCACATGAAATCGCCCGGGAAACAGCCGCGATTTGTCCAGCGCCCACAGGTCCGCCACATCCTCGACCACGCAAAGCGCGCGCGCGTCCCGCCGGGCATCGACGCAGATGCCGCAAGGGTCGACCGTGTCGACATTTCCGCATATATGACAGGTCACGAGCCGATCATTCACCGCATCGAGCGCGCGCAGCAGAGGTTCCAGCGCGCTTTCCCGTTTCTTTAGCAGGTGCAGCACCGCACGCCGCGCGGAACGCGGACCAAGACCGGGCAGACGGGACAGCGCCTGGGTCAGCGCATCGATCTCGGGAGAAGCCATGGAACCGAGATAGGGGCTTGCAAGTCCGGGGTCAAAAGAGTTGAGAGGCCGCCATGCGCATCATCTATATGGGAACCCCCGATTTCGCCGTCCCCGCGCTCATAGCGCTGGCCGCGGCGGGACATGAAATAGCGGCGGTGTACAGCCAGCCACCCCGCCCCGCCGGTCGCGGCAAGGCTCTGCGTCCTTCGCCCGTCCATGCCCAGGCGGAGCAAATGGGCATCGAAGTGCGCACCCCGGTTTCGCTGAAGGGTACCGACGTCCAGGCCGCCTTTGCCGCGCTGAACGCCGATGTGGCGATCGTCGCTGCCTATGGCCTGATCCTGCCCCGCGCCATTCTGGAAGCGCCCGGCCAAGGCTGCCTCAACATCCACGCGTCGCTCCTCCCCCGCTGGCGGGGCGCGGCGCCGATCCAGCGCGCCATCCTGTCGGGCGACAATGTAACCGGCGTCACGATCATGAATATGGAGGCGGGCCTCGACACCGGCCCGATGCGCGCCAAGCATGTCACCCCAATTGAGGACAAGACCGCAGGCGCGCTGACCGAAGAATTGGCACGGGCCGGTGCCGAACTGATGGTTGAGGTGCTGGACGACCTCCCCGCTCACCCGCCGGTGCCTCAACCCCAGGACGGCGTCACCTACGCATCAAAGGTCGACAAGAGCGAGGCCCGCATCGACTTCACCCGCGACGCGCATCAGGTCGAACGGCAGATACGCGCCTTCAATCCCTTCCCCGGCGCATTCCTGGAATATCGCGGTGAACGCTTCCGCATCCTCGCCGCCCATGTGGAGGAACATGAAGGTCCCGCAGGCGAATTGCTAGACAACAGCCTTCTCATCGGCTGCGGCCATGGCGCCATCCGCCCGACGCTGATCCAGCGCGCGGGCAAGGGCGCGATGTCGCCGGGCGAGCTGCTGCGCGGCTACGACATGCCCGCAGGATCGCGCGTCGATGGCTAGCTTCGCCACACCCAATCGTCATCCCAGCGAAGGCTGGGATCTCAGGCCATGTGGCGCGCTGCCTCCCAAGATCCCAGCCTTCGCTGGGATGACGGCGGTGGCTCGGGTGCACCTGCCAATCCAATGACCCGCTTCGCCTTCACCGTGGAATTTGACGGCCGCCCCTTCATGGGCTGGCAGCGGCAATCACACGGCCCCAGCGTGCAGCAAGCGCTGGAAGACGCGATCCACGCCGTCACTGGTGAACGCGCCGTCATCCATGCCGCAGGCCGCACGGACGCGAGCGTCCACGGCCTCGCCATGCGCGCACATGCCGACATCGACAAGGAAATCGCCCCCTTCCGCCTGATGGAGGCCATAAACGCCCGCCTGCGCCCGCATCCTGTCGCGGTCATTGACTGCGAACCGGTGCCGGACGACTGGCACGCCCGATTTTCCTGCACGGGCCGATCCTATGTCTATCGCATCGCCAACCGCCGTGCACCGCTGACCTTCGAACGCGGCCTTGTATGGCGGGTCATCCAGCCGCTCGACAGCGACGCGATGCAGCAGGCCGCGCAATTATTGGTCGGACGCCATGACTTCACCACCTTCCGCTCCGCCCATTGCCAGGCGGAAAGCCCGCTAAAGTCGCTCGACCGGCTGGATGTCGAACGGCAGGGCGACCGCATCGCAATCCATGCAGAGGCGCGATCCTTCCTGCATCATCAGGTCCGGTCGATGGTGGGCTGCCTCGCGCTGGTCGGCATGGGCCGCTGGTCGATCGCCGACATGAAAGCCGCCCGCGATGCAAAAGACCGCGCCGCGCTAGGCCTCAACGCGCCGCCGGACGGTCTATATTTCGTTAGGGCGAATTACCCCGCCTAGCCCAACCAGATGCCGTGCTCCTGCGAAGGCAGGAGCCCAGCCCATGACCTAAAGCCGCGTCCGAAACGGCGTAAAATCCGTCCCTTCGTCATACACGTCCAGCCCCTCGGCCCGCTTCAACCTGTTCACCACCAGATAGGTCACCGGTGTCAGCACCGCTTCCCAACTCACCTTCAGCAACCAGTTTGTGACCATGACGGTCAGCACCTGCGCGCTGCTCCACTGGCCGTAAAAGGCGAGCGGGTAAAAGATCAGGCTGTCCACCCCCTGTCCCACGATGGTCGATCCGATCGTGCGCATCCACAGGTGCCTGCCCTGCGTCAGCAGCTTCATCTTCGCCAGCACGAAACTATTGGCAAACTCGCCCGCCCAAAATGCGATGAGCGAAGCAAAGACGATGCGCCACGTATTGCCGAACACCGCTTCATAAGCCTTCTGGTCCGGCCAGCCTTCCGCCGGGGGCAGCTTCACCACGACCCAACTCATCAGCGCCATGAACAGCATCGCGCCGAACCCGGCCCAGACGCAGCGTCGCGCGCGCGCATAGCCATAGACTTCGGTCAGCACGTCCCCCAGCACATAGCCAAGCGGAAAGAACAATATGCCCGCGCCGAATGTGAAGCCGTACAATGTCGACAGCTTCGCCGCGCCGATCAGGTTGGACAGCAACAGGATGGCAACAAATGCCGCGATGAAAAAATCGAAATAGCGCATCGGCCGCTCAGCGAGCGCCTGCGCATCGATTTTCCGAACCCCCATATCGGTCATGCCCCTCTGCATATCCCCGCGCCGCGCAAATGCAATGGCACGCATGATTGCGCCGCGCGCCAAGCGCCGCTATCGCATCCCCGCACGGCCCCGTAGCTCAGCTGGATAGAGCATTCGCCTTCTAAGCGAATGGTCGCAGGTTCGAATCCTGCCGGGGTC
>CAMPHJ010000002.1 GCA_946885845.1 uncultured Sphingobium sp.
TCGAACGGGCAAGGGAGGAGCACGCATGACAATGACGGTCGGCTTCATAGGCCTGACACCAGAAAAGGCCGAAAACCGACCTCAGTGGCAAAGTATTTCGTTTAATATCAGGCACTTGCACTGAAATGGCGGAGCGGGAGGGATTCGAACTCAGGCGATAACCGGCTGATTTACAGCAAACATCAGCGCCCGGTTTTTGTTCGATACCTCGGAATGTACCTCGAGCACCTCTGAAAATTTTCTCGCCTGAAAACCGTAACTTGTCGGCTCAGTTCGACTGCGTGCACGGTATTCGAACCCACGATACAAAGCAAGTTGTCGGCGGCCGCTGAACGACCGGCTTTGGACTTTCCTGCCGTTCGCAGTTTGGGTGCAAAGTCTCCGGTCACGCGGCACTGTGCCTGCCATCGGATTGCCGTGGGCCATGCGACACCAAACCGCGCCGCTGCCGCTGGGCAGCACATCCCGTTATCAATCAGTTGCGCTTCTTCACGAACTCGGCCCTGAGCACCAGGCCCTTGATCCCTTCGTATCGACAGTCGATCTCCTGCGGATCGCCGGTGAGCCTGATCGATTTAATCAATGTGCCCCGCTTCAGCGTCTGCCCCGCTCCCTTGACGGCAAGATCCTTTACGAGTGTGACCTGATCGCCGTCAGACAAGAGGTTGCCTACCGCGTCGCGCACTTCCACGCCTGAGCCCTGTTCAGCGTCTCGCAATTGCCCGGCGGGAACCCAGTCTCCGGTCTCCTCGTCGAACACATAGTCTTCGTCACTCATCATACACTCCTTCTATCATTGGACCGGCTTCATCGGGCGCGCAGATTTCTCTCGATCGACCAGACATAGACCGCGAGAAGACCCGTGCCGAGCGATGCGATCGCTAGAGCCCACTGGCCCAAGCCTAGCCATGCCGCCGTTCCCAAGACTCCGCCAACGACGAAGCAGAGCCAGAACAACGAATGGTCGCTAATCAAGCTGGATTTCTCGCAATCCCAGTGCGAGCCCAATGCGTCGCCCAAACGGATCATCTGCGCGGAGGGGAACATGCCCTCTTGAAGATGCTGCGGATCGCGCTCCAGTACGCAATGAAGCCCCCCTGCGGCTGCGGCCAACAGGACCAGGGCGGGATAGATATCATCCGCTTCAAAAAACAGGAACGCGATGAGGGTGGCAGTCGCAACTCCCGACAAAATGGCGGTTCGGCGCCAGTGCGCAAGTCCGTGGGCGCAGAGCGTGGTGAGGACGACGCCAACAAGAAAACTCAACAACGCCGTTCCAACAAGTTGGAAGGACTGCATGCCAGCCAACTCAACACCCAGGATGGTGGTATTCGCTATTGGAGAAGCGAGATATATGTTGCCGAACGCCAGGAACCCTGCTGCGTCGATGAACCCGACCAGAGCAGCCAGGCCGCGCGCCAACGGGACAAGCGAACGCTCGGCGCGCGCGATCTCCAAGGTGCCCGGCCTCCGTCGAGGCCGCCGAACGCGGTCAATGCGTGGCATGTTCTGCTTCAGCCTGCGGCAGTCGCTCAATCACGAGCGCTATACCCTGTCCGCCGCCGATGCACATCGTTACGAGGCCATACCGACCACCAATGCGCTCAAGTTCATACAATGCCTTGATGGTGATGATAGCGCCAGTTGCGCCGACGGGATGGCCGAGACCGATACCGCTGCCGTTCGGGTTCACCTTCGCCGGATCGAATCCAAGAAGCTTGGCAACGGCGCAGGCTTGGGCGGCAAAGGCTTCGTTCGCCTCGATCACATCCATGTCTTCGAGACGCAATCCGCAGCGATCGAGCGCGATCGGCACGGCTTCGACCGGGCCTAGCCCCATGACTTCGGGCGCCACGCCGGCGTGACCCCAGCCAATAACCTTGGCGCGTGGCGTGAGCCCGTGACGCGCTGCCGCGTCAGCCGACGCGAGCACCAGTGCGCCGGCACCATCATTTATCCCGCTCGCGTTCCCGGCGGTGACCGTGCCGTTCTTCTCGCGAAAAATCGGCTTCAAACCGGTCAATGCGACCTCGGAAAGCTCGGCTCGCACATGCTCATCCATCTTGAAGTGAACCGTGCCGCCCTTGGCGCGTACTTCGACCGGCACGATCTGCGCCTCAAACCGGCCCTCCGCCTGGGCGGCAGCGGCGCGTCGGTGACTCTCGGCCGCGAGCTCATCCTGCATCTGACGCGTGATCGAATAGCGATCGGCCACGTTCTCGGCGGTGACCCCCATGTGCCCCGCGCCGAAGGGATCGTTCAGCGTGGCGTTCATGGCGTCGATCATGACCTCGTCGCCCATGCGCCGGCCCCAACGCATCGCTTTGACGACGTGCGGCGACTGACTCATGCTCTCCACGCCTCCGGCCACCGCAAATTCGCATTCACCCAACATGATCATCTGCGCTGCGGAGACGATCGCCTGCACGCTCGAGCCGCACAGCCGGTTGAGCGTCAACGCCGGCGTGCGGTCGGGGATACCCGCCGCAATCGCAGCAATTCGCGAGACATAGGCATCGCGCGGTTCGCTCTGGATCACCTGGCCGAGAACCACATGACCGATCTGCCCCGGATTGAGCCCAGCGCGCTTGATCGCTTCGGAGATAACGATCTGGCCCAGCTCCCACGGCGCAACATCTTTGAGGCTTCCGCCGAAGTCGCCAATCGCGGTCCGCGCTCCGGCCAGAATTACTACGTCCTGCAAAGGAGTTCCTCCCTGTTAGTGGTTCAAAAAGCAGCATGGCGGATCGCGTAAGGCACGGACTAAACCGCTGGCGCGCTGCGCCCTTGCCCATATTTGTCATTGAGAAGGTCGATCGCCATCGTCTGCGCGCTGGCATAGTCCGCCGCGTAAAGAACCTTGCCGGACGCACTACCGAGATGAACCCGTTCGAGCATGGACCGCGGCTGCGGTTGCACGCCCGAAAGGATGACTTTCGAGCCCGAAACACGGGCCTGTTCGACAAATTCCTCGAGCGCTTGGACCCCGCTGGCATCCAGCAGAGGCACAAGTCGCATACGCAGGATGATGCCCTTCGGCGTCGCACCGACGCGCCGCAACGTATCGAGCAGTTTGCCCGCCACGCCAAAGAAGAAAGGGCCATTTATGCGGAAGACTTCGATACCGGCGGGCAAAGTATCGCGCTGGTGCATGTCTTCAGAGTCGAGGTCCGGATCCATCTTGCCGCTTGTGTCGACCTCCACGGCTTCAGCCATTCGGGCCATGAACAGGAGCGAGGCCACCGTGACGCCTACGCCGATCGCGACCGTGAGATCGACGATGACGGTGAGGCCGAAGGTCAGCAGGAGAACAGCGCGGTCGCCGTTCGGCATACGCAAAAGCGCAAGGAAGCGCTTATACTCGCTCATGCCCCAAGCCACCATGAAGAGGATGGCCGCCAAGGCCGCCATCGGCACAAAGGCCATCAGATCGGTCGCGAAGAGGATGAAGAGAAGCAGGAAGACGGCATGCATGATCCCCGATACTGGCGTCTTCGCGCCAGATCGGATGTTGGTAGCCGTCCGCGCGATCGCGCCTGTCGCTGGCAATCCGCCGAACATGGCAGAGCCAAGATTGGCGACGCCTTGCCCAATCAGTTCCTGGTTCGAGCGGTGGCGCGTTCCCGCCATTCCGTCGGCGACAACCGCTGACAACAAGGCTTCGATGCCTGCTAGAAAAGCGATGGTGAATGCCGACGGGAGAACGGCGCTGATCTTTGCCAGCGAGATTTCCGGGAGCGAGGGCATTGGCAGCCCCGCCGGAATGTCCGGAAATCGCGAACCGATCGTATCGACGGGGAGCTTGAGTACGGCGACCGCAACGGCGCTAACGACGACCGCGATGAGGAAGCCCGGCAACCTGGGCGACACCCTCCGCAGCGCGATGATGATCGCGAGCGATCCGACCCCTACTGCCACGGTCGCCATGCTGACGGTCGACATGGCGCCAAAATAAACCTGCCACTTCGGAATGAAGTCCGCCGGCACCTTATCGACCACGAGACCGAGAAAGTCCTTCACCTGGCTCGACGCGATGATGACCGCGATCCCGGCGGTGAAGCCCGTCACGACAGGGTGCGGAATATATTTGATCATCTGGCCCAGGCGGAAGGCCCCGGCGAGGATCAAAATCACCCCGGCAAGCAGCGTGGCGATCAGCAATCCGTCATAGCCATGCTTGGCGATCACGTTGAATATCACGACAACGAAAGCGCCGGTCGGACCGCCCACCTGCACGCGCGATCCGCCAAGGGCGGAGATCAAAAAGCCGGCGATGACCGCCGTGACCAGACCTTTGTCGGGCGAGGCGCCGCTGGCTATTCCCAGCGCCATGGCCAGGGGCAGGGCGACGATGGCGACGGTCAGACCGGCAATCGCGTCGGCTCTGAACAAACGGGCCGAATAACCCTCGCCCAGGACGGTGACGAGCTTTGGCCGGAACAGGGCGGTTTTCACTGCCCTTCCACTTGTCCCGCCGTCTTGTCATAGAGCAGCGACGAGCTTTGCCCGGACCGGGCGCCATTGACGGTCTCGCGCAAGCGAACCCCGCGACCCATGCCTGTAGTCGGTGCATGTTCGCCGATGAGTTCGATACCGGCGCGTTCCAAAGCGGTTATCACCTTGACCAGCGTATCGACGACACCGCGCACCTGGCCGTCGGACGATTCCATCCGCTGGATGGTCGGCAGCGATAGCCCGGCCAGTTCCGCCAACTGACGCTGATCGAGACCTAGAAGGGCGCGAGCGGCCCGCATCTGCTGTGATGTGATCATTGTGACCCCTGATGTATAGTACATCAAAATCCAGTATTAACAACTTAGCTGATGGTTGTATATATGGATTATGCCACGCCATAAGTTATCTTGCGCCGAACGCCCCGCGCTTCCGATCGCGCTCGGGAGAAGTGCATGATGGAGGACAAGAGACGCAGCCGACGGCTGCGCGGTCAGGCGGGAATGAACTACATTGTGTTCGCGTTCGAGGACAGGCGCCCACATCTTGATCAAGATGAACTGCTTGAGGCCGCGAAATCACTAGAGATAACCCAAGCGCCAGCACCAGAGACAGGATGGCAGGCAACCCCTCCGGCACCGCCGCAACGGCCAGCGAGACGCCGAGCAACAGCACCGCGACGATATCGTCGGCCGTCCTGACATCCGAGACGGCAAGCACGGTCGCGATGACAATGAGCGCGATGATGACCACGGCTATGGTCAGCATCCGGCCGATCCGCGCGACTTCCCTTTGCAGTGGAGTGGGCGCTTCTTCAGTCGCGTCGAGCATGGTTGCGATCGCGCCCACCTCGGTCGACATGCCGGTGGCGGTGACGATCGCCCGGCCGCTGCCCTGGACGATGGCCGTGCCCTTGAACACCATCGAGGTCCGCTCGGCCAGCGGGGCGGGCCCGGGGAGCGGGGCCGCGTCCTTGAGCACGGGCTCGCTTTCGCCCGTCAGCGAAGCCTCTTGAACGCGCAAGGTGGCTGCCGCGAGCAAGCGGGCATCAGCGCCGACGGCGTCCCCTTCCTCGAGCAGAAGGACGTCGCCGGGCGTCAGTTCGGAGCTCGGGATGCGGCTGCGCCGGCCGTCGCGAAGCACCGACGAGGTCGCCGCGGTCATCCGGGCCAGGGAGGCCACGGCGTTCGCGGCCTTGCTCTCCTGCGCAAAGCCGAGCGCCGCGTTTAGGACGATGATGATCGCGATCACCAGCGCGTCGATGGGCAAGCCCTCGCGCCCCTCGGCGATCCAGGCCGCCAGGGCGACAACCACCGCGCCGATGAGCAGATAGATAAGCGGATCGTGAAACTGCGCCAGCAGCCGGCGCCAGGCGGACAATGGCGGCGCCGCGCGCAGTTCGTTGGGCCCCCGCTCTGCAAGCCGCCGGGCGGCTTCTTCGAACGCGAGCCCGCGCGAAGGGTCTACGCCCAGTCCAACGGCGACCGCGGCGGCATCCTGGACGGCGACCTGATCGGACGCGAATCTGCGATCATCATGCATTCTGCGCTCGACAGATGATCGTCACTGCGCCTCCCACCTACGACAACATAGAGCCGGTTTCCATAAACCGCTGGTGCCAGGACAGGGCCTCGGCGGGCAAGGACGGTGATTGCTGGCCGTAGGATCCGACGCGAGCGCGGGCGAAATAGTCGGCAAGCATCGGACGGTAATCGGGATGCGCGCAGTTCTTGATGATCAGCGCCGCGCGCTGTTTGGGGCTGAGCCCCCGCAGGTCCGCCAGCCCTTGCTCCGTCACCAGAACCTGCACGTCCTGAGAGATGTGGTCGACGTGGCTCGCCTGCGGAACGATGGCCGAGATCTTCCCGCCCTTGGCCGTCGAGGGCGTCATGAAGATCGATATGTACGCGTTGCGCGCGAAATCCCCCGAACCGCCGATCCCGTTCTGGATCCGCGATCCCATGACGTGCGTCGAATTGACCGCGCCATAGATGTCCGCTTCGATCAGCCCGTTCATCGCGATGCAGCCGAGCCGGCGGATGAGCTCGGGATGGTTGCTGATCTCCTGCGGGCGCAGGATCATGCGATCGCGGTAGCGGCCCATGTCCGCGTTGAGCCGGGCCGCCGCCTCCGGGCTGAGCGAGAACGCCGTGGCCGAGGCCATGCGCAGCCTGCCGGCATCGAGCAGGTCGAGCATTCCGTCCTGGATCACTTCCGTATAGGCGGTCAGGTCGTGGAACGGGCTGTCGACCAGCCCGGTAAGCACGGCATTGGCGATGTTGCCGACGCCCGACTGGATCGGCAGCAGCGCGGCCGGCAGCCGGCCCACGGCCACCTCGTGGCGCAGGAACTCGAGGATATGGCCGGCGATCGCGCGGGCCGCGTCGTCAGGCGGCGTGAAAGGCAGGTTGCGGTCCGGAGTGTCCGTCTCCACGACGGCCACGATCTTGTTGGGATCGCATCGGAAACAGGGTTCGCCGATGCGGTCGTCCGAGCGGGTGAGCGGGATCGGCACGCGGCTGGGCGGCAGGGCCGTGCCGTAATAGATGTCGTGCATGCCCTCTAGCGCCGCGTTCTGCCAGCGGTTGACCTCCACGATCACTTTCGATGCCCGGTCGAGCCAGGTCTTGTTGTTGCCGACCGACGAGGAAGGGATCAGCGAGCCGTCCGCACGAATGCCCGAAACCTCCACGACCGCGACGTCGAGCGGCCCCAGAAAGCCCTGCCAGGCCATCGGCGCGACCTGGCTGAGGTGCATGTCGAAATAGTCCATCCGCCCGCTGTTGATCTTCTCCCGGGCGATCGGATCGGAATTGTACGGAAGTCGGAACTCTATCCCGTCCGCCTTGGCGAGCGCGCCGTCCAGCTCGGGGCCGGTCGATGCTCCCGTCCAGACCCGGATCTGGAAAGGCCGCTCTGCTGCATGCTCAGCCTCGATTCCGGCGGCTAGCGCCAGTGGCACCGCCTTGGGATAGCCCGAACCGGTGAAGCCGCTCATGCCCACCGTCATGCCGTTGGTGATGAGCGCGGCCGCATCCTGCGCGTTCATGATCTTCGCCCGAAGGCTCTCGCTTGCGATGCGGCTGGTCATGCGAGCTGACGTCTCAGCAGCACCAGGGCGGGGTCGCCTTCGACTGGATGGGCGGTGAAGCCCATCTCGCGTTCGAGTGCGATGGCCGAATGGTTGTCCCGGCTCTCGATCGACTCAAGGATGCGGATGCCCTTCCTTCTGGCATGGTCCGCCAGATGACCGAGGAGGCTCCAGCCAATGCCGCGGCCCTTGTAGTCGGCACGGATCGAGATCGCGACCTCGGCGCGCTCGCCCGCCGGATTGGCCGCGAGCATTGCCGCGGCGAGCACGCCCGCCTCGTCGGGCCCCGTAACAAGGAAGCTTTCGACTTGATCCTGGTCGACACTGATCATCTCGACCAAGCGAGCGTGGCTCACCTCGTCGATGGCGGTAAGGAAGCGAAACCGCAGATCTTCGGCTGTCACCTGCCGGAAGAATTTGGCCAGCGCGGGCTCATCCGCGGATGTAACCGGACGCACCTTCAATCGCAGGCCCGTGCCGGTCGTAAGTTCGGTCGTAATGGCCGGGCCGGTGCCGCTTGGCGGCGGCGGACTGTTGTTTGTCATGTCAATGGGCCTCCCAGCGGTCACGATGATCGCGTGTTGCAAAGGGCGATCGCTCGCTCAGCGGTCGCAGGACTTTGGCCGGCGACCTGATGTTTCGAGCAAGTTCGGCATCAATCACGGGCATCTTTCACTTCCCAAGCGCCGCCCCACTCCAGCGGCGGGCACGCACGAGAGCATGCCGACCGTCATTCGCCTATCGGCAGAATGTTCCTTGTAGCGGCGAGGTTTCCCCTCGACGGCCCCAATCGGGCCGATGCAAGCCCCTCTTCGGCCGGGCGGTTTCATGAGAGACCGCAGGAGGGTGGAGTTCGAGATGCTCCAGCAGATCACTGTATCGCCGGCCTATAAGCCGGGTCCTTTAGCGTCAGCATATAGGCTGCAAGCTCATCGATCTTTTCAGGATCGATGGCGAAATTCATCATCGCAGGAAAATCGTGGGAGTTGCGCAACCACGGCTTCAGGGTCTCGGCACTAAGGCCTTGTTGATTGATTACGGCCTCGAATGGCGGCGCTTGCGGATTGGGAGAGCCGCCCGACTCGACCGCGTGGCATGCGGCGCAATGCCTTTGAGCGAAGCCCAGGCCACGCTCTACCAGTCTTTGATCGTTCGCTTCGGCGCTCAAGGTCGGCGTTGCGGGTCCCCGAGTTACAGCGAAAGCACATGTCGCAAGGCTTGCCAGCATTAGAATGAAAGCGGTGCGGATTGTCATGGCCGCATTGTCACGACTGGTGTCCGGTTCGTCAAACGCGGTCCTTTCCTGGCGCTCACCCGGCGCCCGCCAGCGGTTTTGGCAGGGCAGGTTTGCGGCTACACGATGCCATGCCGATGCACCGGCGCCGCGCCGTAACGCGTCAGTGCTCTCGGCGGCCGATCTCAGGCGTTCCCGCTTGAAGGTTCTTCGGAACCGGGCCCATGTTATCACGCGAGGCATTGGGAATGAAGTGGATCGGGTAAGCGCTGCGGCTGTTCTCCGCGAGCGACGGGTCGTCGAGGTCAAGCGCGCGGCTGCCGGTGCATGACCACGTTCTCGAGAATTGTACCAAAGCGCCGGGCCGTTGCATAGATCTCGGGTTCCGCTTCGGCGGACAAGCGGATCATCTTGGCGTAGCATCCGCCCTCGAAGTTGAAGATCGCCGTGTCCGACCAACCGCGCTAGTCATCGCCGATCAGCGTGCACGATGCGTCGGCCGAAAGTGTCGTTTTCCATCCAGGCCATGCCATGCCGCATCCCAACAGCACGGCTTCGGCGCCATGCTCAGCTTTGGGCTGGAGGGTGGCGTGGAGGCGGAGCGTCGCTTCATCGGCTCGATCGGCACCTTCACGCTCGCAGAATCGCTGGGAGGCGTCGGAAGCCTGATCGCGCACCCGGCGACGATGACGCATGCCGACTGGGCGTTGAAGCGCGGCAAGTGGCCGGCATCAGCGATGCTGTGCTACGGCTTTCAATTGGCCTTGAACATTTGGACGATCTGATCGCTGGTCTGGAGAAGGGGTTCGGCGCATGAAAGATGGGCCGGATTCGATCCCGCTCTGCCGCTTTGAGGAGCTGGTTTCGCCGAGAAAACTGGCAAAGGGCGGCGCGCGCCTTAGCGGCGGTTGCGTCGCCGAAGCAGTTCCCCGCTGCCAATAACCTCAAAGGTGGTGGGGTCGATATACCGGACAGGCTCTCCGGTGGAGAGAGCCAGGCGCTGCGCACCTGGGTAACGGCGTCGGCCGGCTTTCGTTTCGACTTGATCGAAGTATTGAAACTCCAAAACGGTGATCGGCGAGCCATCTTCTCCCTCACAACGATAGCGCGCACATTCCTCCTCCATCGGCAGAGCCTCTATGCCGCTTCGGGTGCAAAGAGACTGAGCATATCGACCCGCCTCGCCAACAGGTCGTCGAGCGTGTAGCTGTCGAGCACGGCCATGAATGCGGCAAGCGCCTCGCGAAGAACGCCCGTCGCTCCGCACGCCGGCGCGATGATGCAGCTTCCGCAATCGACCAGATCGAACCCATCCTCCGTGTGCCGCACGACGGATCCGATGATAATCTCACCCGGCGGTCGCGCGAGCCGAATTCCGCCAAGACGTCCCCGAGCGCTCGCTACAAAGCCTGCTTTTCCGAGGTCGTGAACCACCTTCATCAAATGGTTTTGCGAGATCGCATAGGCACCCGCCATCTCGGAAATCGAGCATAGCCGATCAGGCCGCGCTCCAAGGTAAAGCAGCACCCTGAGGGCATAGTCGGTGTAGCGCGTGAGCTTCATGTCGCTTCCCGGTCACAGCGCCCAATCGACGCTGCACTAATATATGCATTTTTGTTGCATGTTTCAAACCCGGTGATACATGTAGCGTAGATACATGATTTCGGAGTCGGTCAATGGATGACGATAGGCAGGTTGACGAAGAAGGGCTGAGCCGTCTCGTGACGCTGTTCTATGCGCGGGTACGAGAGGATGGGGAGCTGGGGCCGATCTTCAACGACGCGATCAGCGATTGGCCGGAACATCTCGAAAAGCTGGCGGCATTCTGGTCATCGGTAATGCTCACCAGTGGTCGATACAAGGGTCAACCGGTGCCGGCTCATTTGAAGCACAAATCGCGTATTACGCCGGCGCTCTTCGACCGATGGCTAACGCTTTGGGCTGAAACGACCAACGAAATGATGTCGCCCGAAGCCGCCGCCGCTTTGCAAGCGAAAGCGAAGCGGATCGCCGAAAGCCTGCAGCTCGCCATGTTTTTTCGGCTCGATCGCCAACGCGCGGAAGGCTCAGCGAGCCATTCCGACAGGACGGAATACCCGCAGCGGAGAGTGCAAAGCCATGCCTGACATCGTGCCCTACCGTTCCACACCGGTTTTCAACGAGGATACGCTCCCGTCTGCCTTGCGGGCGCGACACGATACCAAGGCTGGTGTTTGGGGCCTGATCCGCGTTTTGGAAGGCGAGCTCAAGCTCACCTATCTCGATCCGCCTTCGGAGATCGTGCTGACTCCGGATCAGCCAGGATTGGTTCTGCCGCAGCAACCGCATTTCGTGACGCCGATGGGGCCCATGAAGATGCAGGTCGATTTCTACGATCAACCTCCCGCGTGCTGATGTCCCGTATATTCCAATGCCTTTCACAAGGAGAAGTTCATGTCGCAGCCGCTTAGCGATCAGACCATCGCGCTCGTCAAGGCAACCGTTCCCGCGCTGGAAGCGCATGGTCTGGATATCGTGCACGAAATGTATTCCCGGATGTTCCAAAACCCGGAAATCCGCGATCTTTTCAATCAATCGCATCATGGCGACACCGGTTCGCAGCCCCGTGCGCTCACGGGCGCCATTCTCGCCTATGCCAGCAATATTGAAAATCTCGGTGCGCTTGCGCCTGCTGTTGAGCGGATCGCGCAAAAGCATGTCGGCCTTCAGATTTTGCCCGAGCACTATCCGCACGTCGGCGAGGCGCTCCTTGGCGCGATCAAGGCAGTGCTGGGTGACGCAGCAACGGAGGAAATTCTCGCGGCTTGGGGCGAGGCCTACTGGTTCCTCGCCAATATCCTGATCGCACGAGAGCAGCGGGTCTACACCGCGCAGAAGGCCGCGGCGGGCGGATGGAATGGCTGGCGTGACTTCCGCGTCGAAGACGTCGTGCGCGAGAGCAGCATCATCAATTCCTACATTCTCCGCCCGGTCGATGGCGGGCCTGTCATGCAGCACAAGCCGGGGCAGTATCTGACTTTTTGGCTGGAGATTCCTGGTCATCCGCCGGTCAAGCGCAACTACTCGATTTCGGCCGCCCCCAATGGCGAAACCTACCGCATTTCGGTCAAGCGCGAACCACATGGCCTGGCCTCAGGATGGTTCCATGACGAGACTAGGCCCGGAACGGTGCTAAAGGTGGCCGCGCCAGCGGGCGAGTTCTTCCTTGCCGATCATGTCGAACGTCCGGTGATCCTGCTGTCCGGTGGGGTAGGGCTGACCCCGATGGTGGCGATGCTCGAAGCGCTCGCGCAGAGCGGCGCCGAAGTACCCGTTCATTATATTCACGGGACCCATGATCGCGACACGCATGCGATGCGCAACCATGTTCGCGCTGTCGCCGGCCAGGGCAAGGCGGTGTCGGTTACTGATTTCCATCAAACTCCGCTGGAAGGCGAAGCGCAGGGCCAGGACTATGATGTCGCCGGCATCATCACCGATGAGTGGCTCGTCGCCAACACGCCGGTCGGTGAAGCCGACTACTATATTTGCGGACCGCGCCCGTTCCTGCGTCACGCGGTTTCGACCTTGTCACTCGCCGGCGTGCCGTCCGACCGAATTCACTACGAATTTTTCGGCCCGGCGGACGAACTGCTGGCAGCCTGATGGAGTAGGGGATGGGCGATATCACCATAGCCCGGGCAATTCATGTCCTGGCGGTTATGTTCTGGATCGGAGGCGTGGCCTTTGTCACGCTCGTGGTGATGCCGTCCATTCGCCGTGCGCATCCGCCAGCTGACAGGCTGGCGGCCTTCCACAAGCTCGAAGGCAGTTTCGCGGCGCAAGCGCGTGTGTGGGTGCTGCTTGCCGGCGTCAGCGGCTTCTGGATGGTGGAGCGCGGGCAGATGTGGGATCGGTTCACCGATCTGCGTTTATGGTGGATGCACGCGATGGTTGGCCTCTGGGCGATTTTCGCGGCGATGCTGTTCGTGATCGAGCCGCTGTTTCTTCATCGGCGCATGGAGGAGTCGTTGCAGCCTGCCGCAGACTTCGATCGCATGGAGGTCGTTCATCGCGGGCTTCTGGGTCTTGCCGTGGTCACGCTTCTCGGCGCCGCGGCAGGCAGTCATGGGTTGCTGTGAAGGAATTGACTGGTGACCGGCATCGTGCCGATTGGCTCGTCGGAGCAGCCGTGGCGGGAACCCGGAGCAGACTAAGGTGTTGCAGCTTATGCGCAAGTTCCGTGGCCCGCTCCCCGGAGGCAATGCTGCGCTGAAAAACCGCATGGCAGCAACCAAAAAGGGGGGATTGATCGGCCATGATTTTGACATTGACCCAAGCCGAGCGACAGATCGCACTCGGAATTTCTGTCGCTGTCGCCTTGGGCGGGTTGGTTCTAGCCGCCGCAGGCACCCAAGACACGATGGAAGTTCACGGGTGGTTGATCCTGGTATTCGGTGCCATTTGCGCAATTGTCGTAATCCGAGATTTATGGGGACCGGAGCCGCCAAGATCCCGCCTCGAGAGTTACTATGATGAGCCGATCAAGGCCGGCATCATCGCGAGCATGGCCTGGGCGGTGGTCGCCATGTTTGTGGGAGTATGGGTGGCGGCCCTGCTCGCGTTTCCCGATCTGACATTCGATGGCGCCTGGGCGAGCTTCGGCCGCCTACGACCTGTTCACACAAGCGGCGTGATCTTTGGGTTTGGCGGCAACGCGCTTATCGCGACATCGCTGCATGTCGTGCAGCGCACGTCGCGCGCGCGGCTTCCCGATCAGCTTTCCCCCTGGTTTGTCCTTGTCGGCTACAATTTGTTCTGCACCCTGGCCGCCAGCGGATATCTGCTGGGTGTCACCCAATCGAAGGAATATGCCGAAGCCGAATGGTATGCGGACATCTGGCTGGTGATCGTCTGGGTGACCTATTTCGTCCTCTACATCAGGACGCTGGCGCGCCGCAAAGAACCCCACATCTATGTGGCCAACTGGTATTTCATGGCCTTCATCCTCGTCGTCGCAATTCTGCATATCATCAATAATCTCGCTGTCCCCGTCTCGCTGGGGCACGCCAAGAGCTATACGATATGGTCGGGCGTGCAGGATGCGATGGTGCAGTGGTGGTATGGCCACAACGCCGTCGCTTTCTTCCTCACGGCCGGCTTTCTGGGGATGCTCTATTATTATCTGCCGATACGGGCGCAGCGGCCGATCTTTTCCTATAGGCTGTCGATCTTGAGCTTCTGGGGCATCACATTTTTCTACATGTGGGCTGGCTCGCATCATCTTCATTATACAGCGCTGCCGCATTGGGTGCAGACGCTGGGGATGACGTTCTCGGTCATGCTTCTCGTTCCGTCCTGGGCTTCGGCCGGAAATGCTTTGCTGACGCTAAATGGCGCCTGGCACCGCGTGCGCGACGATGCCACGCTGCGCTTCATGATGGTCGCAGCCGTGTTCTACGGCATTTCGACCTTCGAAGGGTCGTTCCTCGCCATCCGTCCTGTCAATTCGCTGTCCCATTACACCGATTGGACCGTGGGCCATGTTCACGCAGGCGCGCTCGGATGGGTCGCACTTATTACTTTCGGCTCATTCTATACGCTGGTTCCCTCGCTCTGGAAGCGCGAGACAATGTATTCGCCGGCGCTCGTCGAGTGGCATTTCTGGCTCTCGCTGGCCGGGACCCTTATCTACATTTTTGCAATGTGGAATTCCGGCATCATCCAGGGTCTTATGTGGCGGACTTACACCGAGGAAGGCACGCTCGCCTATTCGTTCCTCGACTCGCTGAGAGCGATGTATCCCTATTACATCGCGCGCACCCTCGGCGGCCTTTTGTTCCTGATCGGAGCGGCGATTGGCTCTTACAATATGTGGAGGACCATTCGCTCAGCGCCATCTAGCGCGCCGGTAGAAGGCGACGTTCCTTTGAATGCCGCCACAGCGGTGGCGAAGGGCTGAGCGATGGCCGAACTCTTTCATCGCAAGCTTGAGCGAAGCGCCATCGGCTTCGTGCTCGCAATTGTCGCGGCCGCCAGTGTCGGGGGTCTCGTCGAAATCGCCCCGCTCTTCACGATCGATGAGACAGTGGAGAAGGCGCCTGACATGCGGCTCTACACACCACTCGAACTGGCAGGTCGGAATATCTACGTTCGCGAGGGCTGCTATGCCTGCCACAGCCAGATGATCCGCACCTTGCAGGATGAGGTCGAGCGCTACGGGCCTTATTCTCTGGCGGTCGAGTCCAAGTATGACCATCCGATGCTCTGGGGCTCGAAGCGAACCGGCCCGGATCTTGCCCGCATCGGCGGCAAATATTCGGATTTCTGGCATGTAGCGCATCTGACCAATCCGCGCGATGTGGTGCCCGATTCAAACATGCCGGCCTATGCCTGGCTGGCGCGCACCACGCTGCGGCTCGATGATCTGCCCTTGCATCTGAAAGCCCTGCGCGCTGCCGGCGTCCCCTACACCGCCGCGATGATCGAAAACGCCAGCGTCGATGCTTACGATCAGGCGACGCCGGAAAGCTCGACGTCGTCCGGTGTTGCGGATCGCTACGGCCAAGAAACGCAGGTGCGCGTGTTCGACGATGTGGCGACCGAAGTCACCGAAATGGACGCTTTGGTGGCTTATCTGCAGGTCTTGGGGCGGCTGACCGATGCGCCGTACAAGAACACGGCTGCCCCCCAGAAGCCGCCGGAGCCGGTGAAATGAAGAGGAGAGACCCATGGATATAAGCCACGACGCTCTCGTCGCATTCTCGAAAAGCTGGGGGCTGTTCTACCTTATCGGGCTGATGATCGGCGTGCTCATCTATACGTTCCGTCCGTCCAACCGAAAGAAGTTCGACAGAGCCAAGCAAAGCGTTCTCGATCAGGATGACAAGCCGTGGACGTAGAACGCGATCCGGTCAGCGGCCGCGACACGACCGGCCACATCTGGAACGGCATCAAGGAGCTTGATACGCCGGTTCCGAAAGGCGTGCTGATCTTTCTCATCGTCACGCATCTTTTCGCCTTCGCCTGGTGGATCCTAATGCCGACCTGGCCAGTGGGCCATACTTACACCAAGGGCATACTCAACACGGACCAGCGCACATCGGTCGAGAAGCATTTGGTCGATGCGCAGGCGGGCCGCGCTGCCTGGATGAAGCGGATCGAAAGCGAGAACCTCGAACAGATCGCGGCCGACCCTCAGCTCATGGCGATCGTGCGCAGCACGGGGCACCGGCTTTTCGGCGATAATTGCGCCGCCTGCCACGGCATCAATGCCAAGGGTGGCTATGGCTATCCCGATCTGACCGACGACGACTGGATCTGGGGCGGCGATCTCGAAACAATCGCCCAGACCATGCGTGTGGGAGTCAATGTCGAGCATCCGCAAGGGCGAACCTCTCAGATGCCGTCGTTCGGACGGGATGGCATTCTCGACGCCGATCAGGTCAGTCTGGCGGCCAATTACATCTATTCCCTGTCGCATCCCAAATTCGTGACGGCGGCCAATCGCGCTTCGGTCTTGTCGGGGCGCGAGGTGTTCATGTCGAATTGCGCGATTTGCCATGGCGAAGATGCGCGCGGCAAACGCGATGTCGGCGCGCCCAATCTGACGGATGCGCGCTGGATCTATGGCGGCGACCTCGATCAGATTGTCGAGACGGTACATGGCGGTCGCCAAGGCCATATGCCGACCTGGGACGAACGGCTGAGCGCCGCCGATATCAAGATTTTGGCACTCTATGTTCACTCACTGAGTTTACCGGCGCCATGAGAGCGACGCGAAGCAGATCACGATGGCTTGTTTGGAGCCTCGTAGCGGCGGGGCTGCTCCTGTTTGTGCTCGCGAATGCGCATTTCCTTTACGTAGCCTTTCAATCGCAACCGGATTGTGTGGGGCATTTGAAGGAGCGAGCGAGCGAGAGCGGCCAGTATCGCGCGGCGAAATCGGCATGCTGAAAGGTTGCTGGATATGAGTGAGGAGAGCGCCTCTTACGGATTGCTGACCGAAACGTCGGGGATCGATGAAACCAGGAACGCCCGGCTTCAGCGCCACCTCCCGCCGCTCGTCGGCTTGCGCTGGCTTGGAGCGGGTTGGCGCGATCTGATGGATCGGCCGGTTCCTAGCCTTCTTTACGGTCTGGGCATCTTTGCCCTGTCGGTCGCTGCGGTCGCGATCCTCGCCTTGTACGGGCGAGATTATATCCTGTTCCCCGCGCTCGCCGGCTTCATGATCGTCGCACCGCTGCTCGCCGTTGGACTCTATGAAAAGAGCCGGGCCCGCGAGCAGGGCGAGACAATCGGTCTGCGCCGAATGCTTGTTGTAAAACCCGCAGCGGGGCCACAGGTCTATTTCACCGGCTTGCTGCTCAGCCTTCTGATGCTTTTGTGGATTCGTTCGGCGGTCCTCATCTATGCCCTGTTTTTCGGCGTTCGCCCGTTCCCCGGCCTGACGCACATTACCGCCTTTCTCGTGACCGAGCCTGTGGGTTGGATCATTCTCGGGGTAGGCACCGCGGTAGGGGGGCTGTTCGCGTCGTTCGCCTTTGCGATCAGCGTTTTTGCCATCCCGATGCTGCTCGACAGGAAGGTCGATGCTCTCACGGCGATGGGAACCAGCATGGCGCTTGTATGGAACAACCTTGCACCCATGGTGGTGTGGGGAGGGATCGTGCTGGCGCTTTTCATTCTTTGCGCGGCAACGGGACTTCTCGGGCTCATCGTTATTTTCCCATGGCTGGGTCATGCCACCTGGCATGCCTATCGCGCGGTCGCCGAAGCGGACGCCTAGGAATGGCATCGCCCGCCGCTTTGAACGATGTCGCGTTGCGACGGACATCGACCCGCCAATCGGTCGACGAGCTCATCCTCGCCAGCAGGGTGCTTGACGATGGTTTGCTTCAGACTCAATTGTCGGTACCTACCGCGCACTGCGGCGGATGCATGGGGAAAATCGAGCGGGCCCTGGCTCAGCTCGACGGGGTGGTGTCGGCACGCGTCAACCTCTCGACGCGGCGGGCCACGGTCACCTGGAAAAGAACGGCTACTATTCCTCCGTTGCTCGAAACCCTGTCCGAAGTCGGCTTCGAAGCGAATCTGCTGAGCAATCTCGAGGGCCAACCTGACCGCGAAAGACGCAGGCTGATCGTCGCCATGGCGGTCTCGGGATTTGCGGCGATGAACATCATGCTGCTCTCGGTGTCGGTATGGTCAGGCGCTGACCCAGGTACGCGTCATCTCTTCCATGCGATATCGGCGCTCCTGGCGCTTCCGACGGTAGCCTATTCGGGGCGCATCTTCTTCCAATCGGCATGGTCCGCCTTGCGTGCAGGTCGCACCAACATGGACGTGCCCATCTCAATCGGCATTCTTCTCGCGCTCGGCTTGAGCATCTTCGACACATTGCATTCCGGCCCGCATGCCTATTTCGACGCTGTCGTCACGCTGATCTTCTTTTTGCTGATCGGACGAACGCTTGACTATCTGATGCGCGACAAGGCGCGTTCCGCGGTGCTCGGTCTCGCCAAAATGATGCCTGCGGGCGCGAAGGTCATCGCCGAGGATGGTTCACGGACATTTGTGGCGCTCGACAGCGTAGCGGTGGGCGATGCCATCGTCGTCGCTCCAGGAGAACGCGTGCCGCTCGACGGGGTCGTCCTGGCCGGAGAGGGCGATGTCGACACCGCAGTGGTAACCGGCGAGGCGATGCCGACGCCCGTGATGGCCGGGAGCAAGCTTCTGTCCGGCATGCTCAACCTTGATGGCTCGTTGGAAGTCCGCGTCACCAGCACGAGCGCACAATCCTTTCTCGCGGAAATGGTCGTGATGATGGAGGCGGCCGAGCAGGGCCGCGCGCACTACCGGCGCCTGGCGGATCGCGTGGCGGCCTATTATTCGCCGATCATCCATACGCTGGCCTTAGCTGCCTTTGCGGGATGGTTCCTCTCGACCGGTGACTGGCATCGGTCGCTCACCATCGCGATTTCGGTACTCATTATTACCTGTCCCTGTGCGTTGGGACTCGCCATTCCCATGGTACAAGTTGTTGCAGCGAAGCGCTTGTTCGAACGCGGAATCGCCTTGAAGGACGGAAGCGCCCTCGAGCGACTAGCCGAGATCGATATTGTCGTTTTCGACAAGACAGGCACCCTGACCATCGGCGATCTGCGCGTGACCGAAGCCGATATCGACCAGCGCTACCGCGACATCGCCTCGGCCATGGCGTCGCGATCCGACCACCCTGTTGCGCGGGCCATTGCAGCGAGTAGCGAGGGCCGTGCGGGCGGCACTCTGGATAGCTTTTCCGAGCTTCCCGGGAAAGGGTTGGAAGCGTGCCGCGCCGGCCATGTATTCAGGATAGGGCGACCCGATTGGGCGCTGGGCGGCGCCAATGCCGATGTCGGTAGCCTCCACACGGTCTTTTCGGTCGATGGCGAACGGGCAGGTCATTTTCGCTTTTCGGACATCGAGAAAACCAGCGCACGAGACGCGGTGCGGCAGCTCAGTGAGCTTGGGCTCGATGTGGAGTTGCTTTCGGGTGACCACCCGGAAGCGGTATCGACGGTCGCGGCCTCGATCGGCATCGCGAAATTTCGCGCCGGCCTCCTGCCTCAGCAAAAAGTGCAGCGTCTCGAAGCGCTTGCTGGCAAGCAGTGCAAAACCTTGATGGTAGGCGATGGCTTGAACGACGGGCCGGCTCTTTCGGCCGCGCATGTTTCCATGGCGCCATCCAATGCCGCCGATATCGGCCGTGCGGCCGCCGACATCGTGTTTTTCGGACAGGATCTCGCCGCCATTCCGCAAGCCCTGCGTATTTCCCGCGCTGCCGGTAGGCTCGTCCGGCAGAATCTCGTGTTTTCGGTCGGATACAACCTGGTGGTGCTGCCGATGGCCTTGGCAGGTTATGTCAGCCCTTTGCTGGCGGCGGTCGCAATGTCGCTGTCCTCGATCACAGTCGTGGCAAATGCTCTGCGCATTCCCTCTCAAACTGGCCCCAGGCCAAATACGGTTCGTCGAGAGCGCGCGCTGGTTCCAGCAGGGAGCGCGGCATGACGGCTCTCGTCTGGCTGGTGCCGATTGCCCTGGCGATGGGCTTGGTAGGCTTGGGCGCCTTCCTGTGGTCCATGCGCAGCGGACAATATGACGATCTTGATGGCGCGGCAGAACGCATCTTCATAGATGCCGGTGCCGACAGGCCAATGGCGAGCGTCGAAGATGACGCGACCGAGCCGAAACCCTCCAGGTAGTAGCGAGTTATTGAATGGGGATGATATTTGGCGAAAATGCGATCAAGGAAAATCCGATGACGCGTACACATGGTTGGAATTGGGTCGGCATCCTGGCCTTCATCTGCGGTGCGGCGGTCATCATCCCCAGCTTGATCGCTCTGGCGCTGAGTCTGCTTGCTGTTGTGCGCGATTTCCTTTGATGTCCGCTGCGCTACTTCTCGATCGCTTCGTCAGCAACCGGCCGCAGCACCCGAGCTCCCGCTGACCAGCGCAAGCCGAGCGGCAGGTCGGCGCCAGCGCCAGCGGGATTGCGATGCTCAGTCCGTCCGGGCGATCGTTACTGAATATCGCGGTGCGCCGTCGGCTTTGAAGCTGGAAAGATTTTCGATCGTGGTGGCGGCAATCGCCGTCATCGCCTCAGTGGTGAAGAAGGCCTGGTGCCCGGTGACGAGAACGTTGGGAAAAGTAAGCAGGCGGGCGAAGACGTCGTCGTGCAAAATCTTGTCGGAGAGGTTTTCGAAGAAAAGGTCTCCCTCCTCCTCGTACACGTCGAGGCCGAGGTAGCCGATAGCACCGGATTTCAGACCGGTGATCAGTGCGACCGTATCGACCAGCGCTCCGCGGCCGGTATTGATGAGCATAACGCCCCGCTTCATCTGCCGAAGCGCAGCGTCATCGATAAGGTGATGGGTTGCGGGGGTGAGCGGGCAATGCAGTGACACGATGTCTGCTTCGGCAAGCAGATGGTCGAGGCCCACCGCTTCTGCGCCGATCTTCGCCATGTCCTGGTCGGGCGCGGGATCGAAGGCCAGAACCCGGCATCCGAAACCCACCAGGATGCGCGCAACCGCGATCCCGATCTTGCCCAAACCGATGATCCCGGCGGTCCGCCCCTTGAGGTCGAAACCGAGCAGACCATCGAGCGAGAAATTGCCCTCTCGCACTCTGGCATAGGCACGGTGAATCTTACGGTTGAGAGAGAGGATCAGCGCGACCGTATGTTCGGCTACGGCGTCGGGTGAATAGGCCGGCACCCGGCCGATGGCGATGTCCAAAGCTTCGGCGGCGGCCAAATCGACGTGGTTGAAGCCGGCGCTACGCAGCGCCACCATTCGCGTCCCTCCCTGCGCCAGCATCTCCAGCACGGAACGATCGAGGACATCGTTGACGAAGGCACACACGGCATCGGCCCCCGCCGCAAGCGGCGCGGTTTCGAGCGTCAGGCGCGCCTCAAGGTAGCGCAGCCGGTGCGGCGCGCCGACTGCGTCGTTCGCGTCGCCGAGAAAGCGCCGGTCGTAAGCCTTGGTGCTGAAGATCGTTACGTTCACCGGGTGCTCCTTTTGTATACCTCGGCGCCTCGCGCGGGAAGCCTCTTCAATCGCCGTGCCGCTTTGCTAATGACTTTTCCATTATCCTACGGCAAGGACGCGGCTGGCGTCCTCATGGGTGCGGCATTGGGTGCCAGAACAAATCAATGCCTCGGCGGAGCGTGGCGCGGCTGCTCAAAGTGTTCCGCGCGCACTCCACCCGCGTCGGTCCGCGAGTTTCAGAACAGCATATTTCAGCTTAGAACCAGCAATCCGCTGTTCTTGCCTTTCGTCTATCATTGGCTCGATCTGGAATGGAGATCGACATCAATCTTGGCGCCTCTGAGGTTCTGCGCCAAGCTGGAATAATTGAAGACGATCAGCCCTGACTGAAACCCAAGCTTGTGTCACGGGCGATCGATCGCGCTTATTCCGTGAAGGAGAATTCACTTTGGATCTACCCTTGCGGCGTGCGCGCCGCTGGACTGAGAAGACGTGCATCGCCAGCTAACGTATAGACGGCGTTCCTTGAACAGAATCAGCCATCGGCGAGGTCTTTTCCGAGGCACACGCGTTATGCTTAAGAGGATTTTCTCTTTATATCTGCGGGTTAAGTCCGCGTTGAGATGGCGGGCATGGCAATCGAACTGTCGTGCTAAAATAGCTCACTCTAACGGTGTGAAGTATCGGTCAGCCGACAGATGCGCTTAGAATTTCCGTCGCTTGCCTTCGAACCCGTCTTTCACGTCGTTGATCCAAGCGATCACCTCTCGATCGCTCCAGCGAGAGGCGAATGACGATACTTTGTAGGGCGCTGGGAATCTTCCTTCCTGAATGAGCCGGTAGATCATCGACTTTCCAAGGCCGACCCGACGCTTGACCTCATCCAGCTTGATGAGCCGATCGGAGTCCTCGTCCCCGCTCATCTCGGCCTCCGCATCCGTGCGTCACGCTCGCGTACAAAGCTGCGATCACCCTCAAGAAAGGCAGCGAGCATCGCAGGGATCAAATCGACGACGGGTTCCTCGACGCCGTAAGTCTCTGCGTAGATCACTGCGTAGGACTGGAGCGCTGCCAGGAGATCTGGCGTGATCGTGATGGAGAGCTTCACCGGTGTGCGATCGGGCAACTTGCCCAGCTTGAGATCGGCCATGTCAGCTCGCCTTTCCGCGCCATGGCGTAAGAATGAGATCGCGGGTCACCAACACGTGTACCGGCGCACCGGGTCGGATCGTGATCGTCGGCTGGATGTCGAGGTTGCGCTGCGTGATCTGGTCGCCGGCCCGCGCGGTATTGGACTGCGCGGATTCGCGGATTGCCTGCACGAGGTCGCTCTCGCCGGAGATCGACAACTCGGACCCGACACCGAGAAGCGTGGCGATCGCCACGCCCTTGAGCAGGGTCCAAGTGTGGAAATCGACTTTGTCGGCAAGGCCGGCATATCCCGCCGCGTCGGTCGCCGGCATGTTGTCGAGTCGGACGGAACTGCCGTCGGGCAGGATCAGCCGCTGCCAGATGACGAGCGCGCGCCGCTGGCCGAACGCGACCACGCTGTCATACTTGCCGATCAGGCGGGCGCCTTGCGGCACGAGCAGGATACCCGCCAGCCTCCTGACCACCTCGCCGTCCGCGAGGTAGATTTCGGGCTTACCGGATCCATCAGGCTACGCGCCCACTTCGCCGGCGCCCCGACGCATCTCCAGAATCGCGGTGAGCGAGATCGGCAGCTTGTCGATCACTAGAAATTTGATGCAAAGTGCCGCAACGACCAGGATCACGACGATCACCGATGCTATGATCTTCAGACGGGATCGTTTGAGGGCTTTCGCGGTCTGCATGAACTCAATCCTGTCAACTATTGCGCAGCGTTGTTTGAGGCCGCGCTTTGATCGTCTTGCGCGACATCGATGGTGATCTTCCGGATCTTGCCGTCGAACCGGGGGTTGGCTGCATATTCGGATGTGACCAGGGTTCCGGTATCGTTACCAATGTCGAATGTTTCGGTAGGATCGGCCGGGATGGGCGCGACGTTGTCGATCCGGCCATCCGATCGACATCAAAACCTTGGCGCAAAAGGAGAAGGTAACGGCTTCCTGGATGACGAGAGTACTTCGACTTGCCTTCCTCTCGCCAGCGGTGACCGAGGCCATTCTCGCAGGCACGCAGAGGGGAGGCTTGGATGGAACCCTGCTGCTCGCCACCGGCGCTGTCGATCCGGGCTGGGATGTCCAGGCGCGCGGGCTGCTGCCCCGTGCGGGCGGCCCTGGAGCCGCTGTCCCAATTTCAGTGGGACAGGCTCCTCTCAGACTACTGACTGAAAATCGCTGACCCACTTCCGGACACGGGGCCGGTTGCCTTCAATGGTTTCCGAAAAGGCGGCGGCTGCCACACGGGCAGGGGCACCAACTGCGTCGTGGATGGCGACACTTTCTGGATGCAGGGGCAGAAAATCCGGGTCGCCGACATCGATGCGCGTGAGACGCATCCGCCCCGCTGTCCATATGAAGCCGACCTTGGAGCGCGCGCTACGGAACCGGAACAAGCTACAACCGGGTGACGGCGATCTGCAGCAACGAGGCAGGTGTCGAGGTCAACTGTGCAATGATCCAGAGCGGCACCGCAGTAATCTGGCCCCTACAATTCGGAAAAGCCCATCTGCCAAAGGTGAAGTTTGGCCGATTTCGGAATGTCGGCTTACCGGCGGGTAAGAGGGGATAGCCACCGGTCCTCTTTAGGGCAGGAGACACGATTGTGGGCGGAAAAAGCTGCCTGTCGCCCATCGACCAAAAGAGGACGGCGTGAAACGCTCGGCCCGCGCCTCGCAAGGAGACATTCGCCCGACGATTGCCTCAGGCCCCGATTAATTGAACGATATCGCTCCTTTCGTGTTGTACTGCCCTTGACGGGTCCGTAGCTTAGCTGCCAGAAGCGGTAATCAGGTGATGCGCGCGCGCGCCGCTTCTGATGAGGGTTTCACATGCGCACTTCGGTTGCGGTTTCGGCTCTTGCTTCACTTTTCCTTATTGTCCCTGCCACCTTCGCAGAGGCCCAAATCACACCTCCGGCCGAGACTGCCCGAGCAATTCCACTCGGCACCGGGGAGGTGCCTGGCGCGATTGGACCAGAAATTTGGTTCGGTACGCCTGGGAACATCAGCGTACGCAACACCGTAACGGCGAGCTTACTGCCCGTGCTCCCGGAAGCGACACGCGCTACAGGTGCCGCTGCTATTGTTGCACCCGGCGGTGGATTCATGACCCTGGCTTGGGAGCACGAAGGCATGGAAGTGGCCCGAGCGCTTGCTGACCGCGGCATCGCTGCGTTCGTCCTCAAATATCGCCTAGAGCCTGCTCCCCGGGATTGGGGGGCATTCGGCAAGGCGATGAACGCCCGCATGTTGAACTGGATAGGCAAGCCCGGTGAGGGACTGCGGATCACCACTCCTCCGTCTGCCATCGAAGACGGAATTGCAGCATTGAAGTTTGTCCGGGTTCATGCGGCGCGATGGAAAGTTGATCCCGCTCACGTTGGCATGATTGGCTTTTCGGCTGGTGCGCGCGCCACCCTGAGAGTTGTCCTCGAGGCCGCTGCCGCTGATCGCCCTGCCTTCGCTGCCATGATCTACCCGCCTATGGAAGCCGTCGAAGTCCCCCGCGATGCCCCGCCAGCGTTTGTAGCAATGGCCACGGATGATCCCTTGTCGGGTCGCGCGGGCTACGGCCTGATCCAGAGTTGGGTCACCGCTCGTCGACCAATAGAATTTCACGCGTTCCAGAAGGGCGGGCACGGCTTCGGTCTTGGGCTTCCCGCCACCACCACCGAGGGATGGATCGACGGGCTAATCCGCTGGCTACAACTCAACGGCTTCGACCACACGAAGAAGTAGGCATTCCACCTCTCGCTACGTTCAGGTCCTCTAACGGCAAAAGCAGCTGGTCTCCTATCCACCCATCCCGGCGATTTGGCCGGGTCAAAGACGTGGCGAGTCGCGCCGGTGCTGCCGGTCCGGTCTACAGCAACCGCGACCAAGACACCGCGGAGCACCAAGCCCGGCACGAGGAAATATAGAAGGGATTTGCCGGCTCACGAGGAGGCGGGAAGGTGCTCCTCAACCCGTGCCCCACCTTCGCGCCCACGCGGCGGTGCAGTTGCTCTACCAGTGCTCAAATAACTCGCAATACTCGCACCGTCAGTTTCCTCGTGGCCCGCTCCAAGTCACCGCCCACGTCCTAAGTATTGGAGCATCCGGGTCTTGCCCATCCCAGGCAGCTTAGCCGCAGCAGCCTGAACTTGCGCCTTATTTGCGGCAGATCCAACCTGAACAATTCCGACCATGCCCATGCCGAGATGCGGCAAGCACTTGTAGCCATAAAGCCCGGGCTTGCTGAACCTCACCACGATCTCCTGGTCGATCTTGCCCTTGAACGGGGCTGCACCTTGCGGGATCATCCCGGCAATGCTCTCAGCATTGTGGCCCTTGTTGGTCGCAACGAACTTGACCGTGTCGCCAGGCGCAACATTGAGGTAGGCCGGCTCAAATACCATCATGCCTTCGGTGCCCTTGTTGAGCATCTTGACCTGATGCTCCTTGGCCTCTGCCGCCGTCGCAAACAACCCCAAGCCGACAACGGCGCTGATAACCATTTTCAACATACGTTCTCCCATGATCGTGGCATTCCCGGAGTGGTGCAAGCGCGCTTTGCCCACAGCATTTTTTCGCGTCAATTTTGATGACCTAGCGCATCTGCCTGTGCCCTTCAAAGAAAATTGGACTTGTCCGTCCATTTTGTTTGAAGGGCTGCTGCGTCGGTGATATGCAGCAAACGGGAAGAGCGGGAGGATCGCGCGTTGTGCGCGCCATCCTGCCTACCCGAGGAGGAGCCTGATGGAACGAGTGCGTTACGGCATGATCGGTGGCGGCAAGGGCGCATTTATCGGCGGCGTCCATCGCACTGCCGCGGCTATCGCCGGCAACTGGCAGCTCGTCGCGGGCGCCTTTTCCTCGACATCCGATGTCTCTCGCGCTTCGGGGCTGGAACTGGGCATCGACCCCGCTCGCACCTACGGCTCGTGGCGGGAGATGCTTGCCGCCGAAGCCGCTCTTCCTGCGGTGGAGCGGATCGAAGCTGTGGCGATCGTCACCCCGAACCATATGCATGCAGCGCCAGCGATTGCTGCACTTGAGGCGGGCTTCGACGTCATCATCGAAAAGCCGCTGGCCGATACCCCGGAGGCGGCGCAGGCGATTGCCGATGCCGCCGAGCAAACCGGCCGCCGCATCGCCGTGACCCATACCTACACCGGCTATCCGTTGGTTAAGCAGGCCCGGCGGCTCGTTACTTCCGGCAAGTTTGGCAAGGTCCGCCGCGTTGCGGTGCGCTACATGCAGGACTGGCTGTCGCGCCCTGAGGACCTGATCGAGAACAAGCAGGCCGAGTGGCGGGTCGACCCGACGCGCTCCGGAGAAGCGGGTGCGTTCGGCGACATCGGCACCCACGCGGCGAACTTGGTCGAATTCATCACCGGAGAGCGGCTATCCGCAATCTGTGCGGATCTCTCGATGCTTCCTGGCCGCCGGATCGATGATGATGGCGCCGCCCTGTTCCGGCTCTCCGGAGGAGGGCGCGGGACGCTAATGGCCAGCCAGGTTTGCGTGGGCGACATCAATGACCTGACGATCGATGTCTACTGCGACGACGCCGGCCTCCACTGGCGCCAGGAAGAGCCGAACACATTGCGCATCGGATATCGCGACCGGCCGACGGAGATTTGGCACGCCGGTGCCAACAGAGCCTATCTCGCTCCCGATGTCCTTGCCATCCAGCGCACGCCTGCCGGGCACCCGGAGGGCTATTTGGAAGCTTTCGCCAACATCTATTCCGCATTCGGACGCGCAATTCGCGGGACGGAAGATGCTTTGGACGAGCCGGGGTTCGCGACGATCGCCGACGCTCTGTCGGGAATGAACTTCATCCGTGCCAGCTTGCAATCCAGCCGCGCCGGCGCGGTCTGGACCGACCTTTGAGAGGACATGCCATGAAAGGTCCTGCAATTTTCCTCGCGCAGTTCGCGGGTAGCGAGGCGCCATTTAACACTCTCGATTCCATCACCCGCTATATGGGCGATCTTGGTTATAAGGGCGTGCAGATACCCACGTGGGAAACCGGCCTGTTCGACCTTCGCAGGGCAGCGGAAAGCCAGGATTACGTGGACGAGGTCAAGGGCATCTGCGCCAACAACGGCGTCGAGGTCACCGAACTGTCAACGCACCTTCAAGGCCAGCTTGTCGCCACCCATCCGGCCTATGATCGGCTGTTCGACGGTTTTGCACCGGCGTACCTCCACGGCAATCCTAGGGCACGCACCGAGTGGGCGGTCGATCAGGTCAAGCTCGCTGCCAAGGCCAGCCAACGTTTCGGCTGCACCGCCCACGCGACATTCTCGGGCGCGCTGATGTGGCACACGGTCTATCCCTGGCCGCAACGGCCTGCGGGTCTCGTCGAGCAGGGTTTCGCAGAACTAGCCCGGCGTTGGCGGCCAATACTCGACACTTTCGAAGACAATGGCGTGAATGTCTGCTTTGAGTTGCATCCAGGTGAAGATCTGCATGACGGCGTGACGTTCGAGCGGTTCTTGGCTGAGCTGGACAACCATTCCCGAGCTAACATTCTCTACGATCCCAGCCACTTCGTGCTGCAGCACCTCGATTATCTGGCGTTCATCGACATCTATCATGAGCGGATCAAGGCATTCCACGTCAAGGATGCGGAGTTTCGCCCCAGCGGCCGCGCAGGGGTCTATGGCTCTTATTCACCATGGGCCGAACGGCCCGGTCGCTTCCGCTCACTGGGCGATGGTCAGGTCGACTTTACCGGCATTTTCACCAAGCTGACGCATTACGGTTATCAGGGCTGGGTCGTGCTCGAGTGGGAGTGCGCCTTCAAGCATCCCGAGCAGGGCGCCGCCGAGGGCGCGCCGTTCATTGCGCGCCACATGATCCGCAAGGCTGACAAGGCGTTCGACGACTTTGCCGGCGGCGCCAGCGATCCGGCGCTGCTCAACGATGTGCTGGGTCTTACGCAAAAGCACCAGGTCACGTTAGGGGGATGATCATGGAAGAACGGCTTTACAACCGCCGCGCGCTGTTCTGGATCTGCGTGCTTGCGCTGTTCGTCGCGGCAATGTCGAATTCCATCCGCGCGGGCGCCGCCGGTGCGCTGAAGACGGCGCTGCTCGATCCCATCGATGCCCACCATTCGGGCGAGATGATCGGCACTGTGCTCGGCAGTTCCTTTCTCGGCTTCGCGCTGAGCCTGCTGGTCGTGAGCCCGCTGCTTGATCGGATCGGGGCCAAGCGGATGATCTTGTTCGCGTCCGCCTGCTTCATCGTCGGACCCCTGCTGGTGCTCGCATCGCCGTTCTTCGGCGGCTCCCTGTACCTCATGCTGAACCTGGCCATGGTGATCTGGGGCTTTGGATGGGGCGCGAGCGAGGCGACTATCAACCCCGTCACTGCGACACTCTTCTCAGACGACAAGACCGGGAAGCTGAATCACCTACATGCATGGTGGCCTGCCGGTATCGTTCTTGGCGGACTTCTGAGCGTGCTGTTCTTCCAGATGCTCGACCTGCCGTGGCAGGCTCTGATCGCCTTGCCGATCGTGCCGGGTGCGGTGTTGGGTCTTTGGGCCGCACGGCACCACTTCCCGCAGACCGAGAGCACCGCTCAGGGAGTCAGGTTCGGCGAGATGTTGGCCGAACCGTTCCGCCGGCCCACATTCTGGGTCTTCTTCGCGATCATGTTCCTGACCGCCTCGGCGGAACTGGCGCCGGGGGCGTGGGTGGACGTGGCGCTGACGCAGACGGTGAAGATGCCCGGCATCCTGGTGCTGGTGTACGTTTCGGCGATCATGTTCGTCATGCGCCACTTCGCCGGCCCACTTGACCGGATTTTCTCCGACATGGGTCTCCTGCTCATCTCAACGGTTCCCGCCGCGCTTGGCCTCTATCTGCTCAGCACTGCCGATTCGCCGTTCACGGCCGTCCTTGCGGCAACGCTGTGGGCGATCGGCGTCTGCTTCATGTGGCCGACGATGATGGCGGCGGTATCTCGTCGTTACTTCCGCAGTGGACCATGGGGAATCGGACTGATCGGGTTTGCGGGTGCGATGGCGATCTACTTCGTCCTCCCCAGGCTCGGGGTGATCTACGACGACGCGAAACTCGCCAAGGCTGGCGGCGCTGACGCTTTCGCCGCCCTCCAGCCCGGCTCGGCGGAATATGGGCAAGTCATGGCCTACGCGGCGGAAACCTCGTTCAAGGCGATCGCCGTCATCCCAGTGGTCCTGTTTTTCATATTCGCCGTGGTCTGGATGCTGGAGCGCCGCAAGCGCGCCAGCGCGGTCACGCCAGCACAGGTGCCGTCCGTATGAAAATCGGGATAAATCTGCTGCTCTGGACCGGGCACGTCACCGATGCGCAGGCTCCGGTGCTGCAAGCGCTCAAGGCAACCGGATTCGATGGGGTCGAGGTGCCGGTGTTCGACCCTTCGGATCCGGGCCACTACCGGGCCCTTGCGCAGCGCCTCGACGATCTGGGTCTCAAGCGCACGGCCGTGACGGTGATCCCCGACCCCGCGCATTCGCCGATCGCGGATGATGCAACCGCGCGGCGCGCTGCCAGCGACTACCTGCTCAGGGTTATCGAATGCTGCAATGAGCTTGGGGCTGAGGTTCTCGCCGGCCCATGGTTCCAGGCGCTTGGCGACTTCACCGGTCAGGGACCGACGGAGCAGGAGCTTGAGCGCTGTGCCGAGGTCCACCGCCGGGTGGCTCAGCCGGCGCGGGACGCGGGCCTGATCTGCGCTTTGGAGCCGCTAAACCGCTTCGAATGCCACCTTCTCAACACGTGCGAGCAATCGAGTTCTTATCTGGGGCGGCTGGGCGAAGATGGCTTCGGCATTCTCTACGACACATTCCATGCGAACATTGAAGAGAAAGACCCGGTCGCTGTGCTGCTTCGGGCTTACGATCGCGGCGACGTCAACCACGTCCACATCAGCGAGAACGATCGCGGCACGCCGGGCAGGGGCCATGCGGCCATAGCCGAGACGATCGCTGCGCTGAAAGGTAGGGGCTATGAGGGCTGGCTGACGATCGAGGCCTTTGGGAAGGCACTGCCGGAACTGGCTGCCGCAACGCGCGTCTGGCGCGATTTCTTTGCTGATCCGCAGGACGTCTACGAAAACGGCTATCGCTATATCCGGCAATGCTGGGACCGAGCTTGAAGGAATTTGCTCCAATGAACACAGACACGTTCGCTCTCGACCGCCGGGCTCTGCTCGGCCGAGCCTTGCTCCTGCTCGGCGTCACGGCGGTCCCGATCGAAGGGCTTCTCGCCGCCCAAGGCAAGCCCGCCAAGCCTTTCTTGTCGGCACCGCGTCTCGCCTTGCTCAGCGCGGTGGCCGATACCATCATTCCTCGCACCGATACGCCGGGGGCGAGTGAGGTCGGTGTACCCAAGCTGCTCGACGGCATGCTCCGCGACTGGGCTGGTCCGAGCCAGCGCGATGCGCTGATCGGGGCTCTCGACAAGATCGATACCCTGGCGCGCCAGCAACATGGCAAAAGCTTCGCCGCGCTCGATCCGCAAACCCGTGAAACATTCTTGATTGCGCATGACATTGCCGCGCTCAAGCCCATCAAGCGCCCTGCAGAATCTGTCCTTTCCTCTCCGCCAGCGACGGTGGTGGATCCCAACTATGGTCGTCCCAAGCAGGCGCCGGCGCAGACCCCGGTGCAGGATTCCGTTCCCGGCAAGGCCGAAAAGACCGGTGAGAGCGCGGCCGTGATCGCGGCTGCCGCGGTTGCCGATCCTGGCTACCAGAAGCTCAAAGAACTGATCGTGACCCTGTACTACTATTCCGAGTCCGCCCTCACCCAGGAGCTGGCTTACGAACACAACCCAGGCACTTGGCAGCCTTCGGTTCCTGTAACGCCCAAAACGCGCGCCACCGGCGGCGTTGGCCAGTTCTAATTCGGAGAGCGCAAGATGTTTGATGCAATCGTCATCGGCTCGGGAATGAGCGGCGGAATTGCCGCCAAAGAACTGTGCGAGCGCGGGCTGAAGACCCTGGTACTTGAGCGCGGTCGCAAGCTGGAGCACGGCGCGTCCTACACGGACTGGATGCAGCCGTGGGATATCGGCAACGCCAATCTCGTGCCCGAAGAAGAATTGGAGCGCGACTATCCCATCCAGGGGACATGTTATGCGATGAGCGCTGCGACCAAGCAGTATTGGGTTAAGGACAGCGAACACCCCTACAGCACGCCCGAGGGGAAGCCGTTCAGCTGGATCCGCGGTTATCATCTTGGCGGCCGATCGATCATGTGGGGCCGTCAGAGCTACCGTCTGAGCGAGATGGACTTTGCGGCCAACGCGAAGGACGGCCATGGTTCGGATTGGCCGATCCGCTATAGCGATATCGCGCCGTGGTACGATCATATCGAGAAGTTCATCGGCGTTGCCGGATCGAACGAGGGCTTGGCTCAGCTTCCGGATGGTCAGTTCCTCCCCGAGTTCGCGCTCAACGATGCTGAGTTAGAGTTCAAGAAGGCAGTTGAGGGTAAATTCCCGGGCCGCAAGGTCATTTCGGGCCGCGTTGCCAACCTCTCGCAAGCTCAGCCCCATCATGAGGAACTGGGGCGGACGAGTTGCCAGAACCGCTCCATCTGCGAGCGTGGCTGCAGCTACGGCGCCTATTTCTCCAGCTTGAGCGCTTCGTTGCCGGCGGCCGAAAAGACAGGCAACCTGACGATTGTGACGGACGCCATCGTCCACAGCATCATCCATGATCCGAAGACCGGGCGGGTCAGCGGCGTCCGCGTCATCGACAGCAACACGCGCCAGGGCCGAACCTATGAGGCCAAGATGGTCTTCGGCTGTGCGTCGGCGATCGCGACTGCCCAGATCCTGCTCAATTCGAAGAGTGAGGCCAACCCGCGTGGGCTGGCGAACTCGTCCGACCAGGTGGGCCGCAATCTCATGGATCACCTGTACGGCCTGACGACAGCCGGATTAATGGCCCGGGGCCCAAGCACCACCTATCACGGCCGCCGGCCGACCGGATTGTATATTCCACGGTACCGAAACGTGACCGAGGGCGGACAGGATTTCGTTCGCGGCTTTGGCTATCAGGGCGGCGTCTCGCGCATGGGCTGGCGTTCAATGGCTCTGGCCTTCCCGGGGATCGGCGCGAAGCTCAAAGAGCGCACCCGTCGGCTCGGGCCTTGGGTGATGTATATCGCCGGCTTTGGCGAGATGCTGCCTCATCCAGATAATCGCGTAACCTTGCATCCGACCCGGACTGACAAGTGGGGCATTCCCATCGTCCACATCGATTGCGAGCTGCGCGAGAATGAGCGCAAGATGGCCAAGCAGATCCAGGCGGACGCCAGCGCCATGATCAAGGCCGCGGGAGGAAATGTGGTTGCCACCATGGACGAACCCGGTGTACCGGGCCTGGGCATCCACGAGATGGGCACTGCGTGCATGGGCAAGGACCCGAAGACGTCGGTCCTCAACCGCTACAACCAGGCGCACGATGTGCCCAACCTGTTCATCACGGACGGTTCAGCGATGGCATCCAGCGGCTGCCAGAACCCTTCCCTGACCTACATGGCGCTCTCGGCGCGCGCGGCTGACCATGCCGTGCAGTTTCTCAAGGAAGGCAAGCTCTAGGCTGGCCGCAGGGATTAATCAGAAAGACAGCGCAATGAAAATGACTTCGAAACTCCTCGCCGCGACGCTTGGCCTGTTAGCGGCGCCGGTCGCCGCTCAGACTCCGAAGCCGGTGACCGACTGCCCGATGAGGGATATGCCCTTCTCGGCGGCTTCGCCGATGATCGACATACTGCTCAGCGAGCAGGCGAAAGCCGTGGTGAATGCCGTCGTGCCGGGGCGTATCTCCCAACTGCCCGCAGATTTCATGGGCACCCGTACGCCAACGTTCGCGGCGATCATGGACCTGAACGCGACCGCCAGTCTCATTCGCTTCAAGCCCGAGCAGGTGGCCGAGATCGACCGGCGGCTGCGCCTGGTGCCCGTAACTGCCGCCGACAAGGTTGCGCGCTGCGCCCGCTACGACAATGAACGCCCGGCGCTGCCCTTTGCCAAGGGCAAGAAGAACATCCTTGTGTTCGACAAGGTCAACGGCTTCTATCACAAGGAAGCGATCCCGGCCGCGCGCAAGGCGCTGCAGGACATGGCCGATCGCAAGGGATGGTCGGTCGCCTTCACCGATAAGGGCGGGTCCATTAATCCCGCTACGCTGCGCAAGTTCGACGCCATCGTTTGGAGCAACGTAAGCGGCGACGTGCTCACTTTGTCTCAACGCCGTGCGCTCGAGCAGTACGTCAATGGCGGCGGCGGGTTCGTGGCACTGCACGGCTCGGGGGGCGACAGCACCTATTTCTGGAAGTGGTACGCTGACGAACTGATCGGTGCCTATTTCACCGGGCACCCCGCGACCCCGCAGTTCCAGGATGCGCGACTGGTTGTCGCCGATCCGCGCCACCCCGCGGCTGCCGGGCTGCCCGCAGAGTGGAATATGAACGATGAATGGTATTCCTTCCGGGACAGCCCACGCAAGATCGGCGCCAACATCGTTCTGACCATCGACGAGTCCACCTACAAGCCCGAAGGGATCGCCAAGGCAGACCTGCGCATGGGCGAGGACCACCCCCTGGCCTGGTCGAAATGCGTCGGCCGCGGCCGCGCGTTCTATTCGTCCGTGGGGCACCGTGCGGAGTCCTACACTCAACCTCAGCACATGCAGATGCTGGATTCGGCGATCTCCTGGGCCGCCAACCGCAAGGCGGTGTGTCAACGTCCTTAGTGACCACGCAGCTCGCGGGACGACGCGGGGCTTGAGGCGTGGGCCCGACCCTATTTCGCTCTACGTTCTGGCCCTGCTGGATGAGCGCAGCTACAAACCGCGGACAAAGATGCTCGCCTTGGGCAGCGGACGCGACATGCGAATGGGAGCCGATCACCCGGTTGTATGGCAGCATCGTGTTGGCAAAGGACGCGCCTTGTACTCGGCGCTCGGTCATCCAGCATAGGCCTATTCCGAGCCAGCTCACTTGACCATGATCGCCTGGGCAGCGGGCCGAGAGCGAGACACGTGCGGGCATCCAAGACAAGCTTGTGGCGCGGGATATCTTGTCGAGCTTCCCGAGCTCTCCGTACTACCAGGCGCTTCTCGCAGCAAGGAACAGCTCTGCGCAGCGACACGCGCCAGCCTCGATCTGTTCGTCCGTCAGCGGGGCCGCCAGTCCCTCCTGAATGATCCACCCGGTGACGGCGCTTACGAAGTGTGCGGCGGCACCCTTAGGGTCGCGGGCGAGCTGTCCATCACGTGCAGTTTCTGCTTCGATGTCGCGACAGATGAAATCGACGATGTACAGGTGGCCGGCCTCATACATGATTTTGGCTAGATCAGGGAATCGCTCTGCGTTGGCGAAGATCAGACGCTGAAAGCCTTTCACGTCAGCCAGGTTCGAGGTTCGTGCGATCGTCGTTGCATGATGGCGCAGCCTGGCTCCAAGCTCGCGCGGCATCAGGTGATCATATTCGCCAGCAATCTGGGACCACCGCGATATTCGATCGCGGATGACCGCATTGAGCAGTGCCTCTTTTGAGGGGAAGCGATCGTAAAGCGTGGTCTTCGACACGGCGGCTGCTCTAGCGATCTTCTCCATTGAAATAACATCGAAGCCTTCGAGCAGGAACAGATCCCCCGCTGTCGAGAGAATTTCACGTTCGATCGCGGCCATTCGCGCAAGGCTTGGCCGCCCGCGCCGGGTTGTGTGGGATTTCACGTTTATCATGTCTCACCCTTCGCGAATTGTTTGGAGGACGACAAGATCCTAGTGATTGAGCTGCGGAGTGCTACCTCATGGCTACCGCCGCGGTGCGCGCTATCTGGATTGCCGGCAACGAGCAGAAGGCGCCAGCCGCTTCGGGCTGTCTTCGGTACGCACTGCGGAACTTTTGTTGCGCATGGCTGGAAGATGCCGCGCCCCTCGGTACACAACGATGATGAGCGGTCGATGAGATCGAGACGACGGCGTGGGGAGTTGCCCACACAGGGAGCGCGCCGACACAGATTACCACAGTCCTCATGCGCTGGAACATTCCCACGTTGAGGATTTGGCAGCACTTCTCCCGCTTTATCGTGACAAGGCGGCTGCCGCCTCCGATGCTGTGAATCGCGCGCATGCGAGTTACGTCCGCTTTCAGGTCAGTCGAATAACCGTGAGAACAACCGAGGTTGGGCGCATTGCTGCCCGGCAGCGGTCGAACTCGCGAATGACCGATTTCGGCATGGGCGGCCCTTCCGGCAGCCGACGCCGCGCGAATGGCAGCTATCTCCACCACCCGGCTCTGAACCGGCCATTCCGCTGTCGGCCCTAATCAGACGTCCACCAGCCATTTTTTGCTCCCCGGGGACAGACCGTCAGCTATTCCGGCGGCTGTCGACCAGACCCGGTCAGTCGGCCCGGCCAATTGGAACGTCTGCTCCTGACAAAAGCTGCCGAAGCGCCAATTCCGGTCATTGATCGGTCAGAACGCTAACCCTGCAAGCTGCCGTCGCGGGAGTTCGGCGACTATGGCCCTAGGCAGGAGTTGGGACGATCAGGAAGGAACTGCTGCTTGATTGAGGAAGAGCCCGTGACAGGGTGCAAGCTCTTAATCACCGCTTAACTTCCCCGTTTGGGTTCTGTTTCGTGATCCTGTTCACCTTGATCATGATCTCCCGCGCTAGATCGCCGGAGATGCCGCGCTTGCGAGCAAAATAGGCACTCCCAAAATTCGCTAGAACGAATTTGTCGTCCGCCCTCGTCTTTCTCTGGACCTTCAATACGATCTCCATAAAGTCGTCCCCGAACAGCCTTATGTGCGCATCCCGTCGCTATGTTGTGTCTGGCCAGGAGGCAGATCCCATGCCGTGGGTGGCAGAACTGGCGGCGGCGTTCGAAACGGCCGACAAGGCGCCGCTAACAGAGAAAGGAATTTCCTCTCATTCCGTCCGGGTATCACTTGACTTTAATCGGGTCTGCGTCTTGGGGGCCCGGCGGACATCTTTCCTGCCGTCAAGCCTCTGACAACAGCCGCACTCGGGTCGCGGCGGAGTCGGATGATGCGCGCCAGTCGCCGCGCGATGAGAGGGCGCCGACTGCTGACACCCTGGGGCCGTTGGCAAGGCTGAGCGCTTGAACTGGCTGGTGGTGAAAAAGCGCAACAGGAAGTTTTCGAGCCAGTGGCGGATCGTCGGCAGGTCACAGGCCAGCTTACGCGGCTTTCCGTGCTCTGCACCGCGCCGCTCGCGTCGGCGGGCACCGTTCGCGCGCCAGTTGACCAATGTTCAACTCCTTCCGCGTCATCCCCATACCGGTGAATCGGGCGTCGCCGATATGACTGTTATGCGCCCAGACGACCGCCTTGGCGTCCGGCCCCTTGGCCTCGAGTAGATGCTCGAGCGTCTCGAACATATGCATGTCACGCAGGTTCCAACTCTGCGCGCCGCCATAATACATGATCCGGTAATAGCGTTCGGCCGAGGCGATGAGCTGCGCGTTCTGCGCCGCGTCGAGAAAATCGTCGGCGTCCGTTTTTGCATAATCGAAGCGCTTGGCGAAAAGCGCCTGGCACTGCTCGATCACAGCCTTCTCGCATTCCGCGTATCCGCGCGTGAGCGCCATGCGGCCATAGGTTGCAGGATTACGCTGCCAGGGCGTCAGACAGCCATAGCGTTCGCGCGCAATTTCAGCGGTTTGGGGATCGACACGATCAAGATAGTCCAGCACCGCGCCGATCGAGTCGGACATGTTGTAAATGTCGAGGCCATAAAAGCCCGCGCGCTCTTCCAGACTCTCGACGCGGCCATTATGAGCGCGCATCCATTCGATAAGAACCTGGATATCCGTGTTGCGCCACATCCATGTCGGAAAACGCTGAAATGGCGGCTCCACGTCGGCGCGTTGAGGACGATGACGAACATACCGATCGACCGTGGCGGCGTCGGGCCAGTCGGCCTCCACCGCAACGATGGTGAAGCCGTGATGCGCAACCAGATGCCGGGTGATCGCAGCGCGCGCCTGATAAAATTCGCTGGTGCCGTGGCTCGCTTCCCCCAGCATCACCACCCGCCGGTCGGCGAACCGATCGAATAGACGTCCGAATGCCGGATCATCAAATGGCGGGAGCAGTTCGGCCGCCTCGGCGATCATCCCCGCCAGGGTCAGTTTTTGCACAGCGCCGGGCACATGATTGCTTGCGGCGCGGCTACCATCCTCGCGCCAGCCCTGTGCGCCGACCAACGGAACGAACGTGACGGCGCCCAGATTTTCCTCTTCGAACCCGTCCTCGCTCACCCGGCTGATCTTGCAGAGCTTCTGATCCCCTAGATCGCCGACCGGGATAATCAGATGGCCGCCGATGGCCAGTTGTTCCTTGAGCGCGCGAGGAACGTCTGGACCGCCAGCCGCGACCAGGATTGCGTCAAAGGGTGCGTCCTGGGGCAAACCCTTCGTCCCGTCCCCAACGCGGATTTCGACATTGTCATAACCAAGGTCCGCGATGCGCCGGGCTGCCAGAGCCGCCAGTTTTTCATGACGCTCGATCGCGATCACCTTTCCGGCGATCTGTCCCAATATGGCGGCCGCATAGCCCGATCCGGCGCCGACCTCCAGCACCAGGTCGGCGTCTTCGACTTCGGCGGCCTCAACCATGGCCGCGACGATATACGGCTGGGAGATGGTCTGCTCTTCCTCGATCGGCAGCGCCGAGTCCTCATAAGCGAATTCTTCCAGACCCTCCGGAACGAAACACTCACGCGGCACCGCTCGCATCGCTGCAAGCACGCGCTCGTCGCGAATGCCGCGTCCAGCAAGATGCACATCGACCATTCGATCGCGGAGATTTTCATAATCGGTCATGGGGCTTTCCCGCTTCCATTGCACCCGGTTCTGGAGATCCAGGCTCGCGAACAGCAACGCCCAAGCTCTTGAGTTGCTGGATCGTACTCTGAGCGTCGCGGTGCTGAAGGAAGATGCCGCCTGCCTCCTCCCAAAGATGTGCGTGCCGCAACTGATCGTCGACCAGGATGTCGCCGCGCTGCGCATGGCTGCGCTTGTCGACTGCCATGACGGTGAGGATGCGGGTGCCGGGGAAATGTTTCTTCGCCCACCGGACCTTCTGGGGCGATGCCCATCTGCCGCGCGGCAAGCCGGTCAGGATGATCGGGTTTAGATGCCGTACCGCTTCAAACAGCCGCATCCCATCCGGCATCAGAGGCAAGGTGCCGTAGAAATCGGGATGCCTGGCAAGCTCACGCCAGAAGGCGGGGAGGCCATGTCTGTTCTCGAAAGCGCGCGGCGGCATGCCGAGCAGTTCCGTCGCACCTCGGTCAAAATCGGCCAGAACGCCGTCGCAGTCGAGATAGAGTTGCATGGCTAAAAGCGCGCCGGAATGATCCGGATCGGCACGGGATCGGCAAGCGGCCGCCATCCCAGTCGCGCGATGACCTCGTTGCTTTCCACCGGTTCGCGCCCGCGCGCCCGATCGAGCGACCAGGTAATATGATAGGTGCTCCCGTCCGGCCGATCGGCGGCCCCATTTACCGTGACCACCATCGCTTGTAGCCCCTCGCCATCATCGACACTTCCGACAATATCGGCGCTCCGGGCATCGGGTAGGGAATCCCCGGCTGGGGCCCGAGCATCGAGTGTGATGTGATCAGCAATGACGTCCGGCCAGACGGGCGGAAAGCGCTTCAGCAGGTCCGCCCGATCGGCTGCGTCCAGTTTCCAGCCGGTGACTGGCGTGTCCAGCTCCTATTGGACGGTCGGCAGGGCCCTTCGGCAATCGGCGGCACATTCCCGGCACATTTCCGCGCAAAGTTTGCAGTGCCTATGGTCGTGACGTGCGCACTCCTCCGCGCACAGGTCGCAAATCCGCGCGCAGGTTTCGAGCATGAGTCGTAGTGCTTCGACATTCTGGCCGGTTCTGCGCACCGCAAGATGCGCGGTGGCGCCGCAGACGTCCGCACAATCGAGGCAAGAGCGGATGCATTGACGCATATCCATGTCCTCGGCTGCGCAGGCGTCCGCGCAGCTCGTGCACATCTCCGCGCAAAACATGGCGTGACGGGCGGCAGTGACGAGGAGTTCATTGACGTCCTCGCCGACATCGGGATGGAGCGCGATCATCTTGTGAATGGACATCAGCCGTGCCCCTGTTTGCGGCGGGTTTCCCAGCCCTTCTTGGCGGCGGCCGAGCGCTTCTCATGGCTCTGGCCCAAGCCGGTTTCACGTCCGCCCTTGCGAGAGGAAGCACGACTTTCTTTCTTGCCGCGGCCCGAGCCCGACTTCTTGCCGCCGCCAGATTCCTTGTTCACCGTGGCCCATGCGCGGCGCTGCGCTTCTTTATGGCCGGCACCGCGGTCCTCATACCCTTCCTCGATATGCTCGGCCTTGCGCTTCTGTTTGTCGGTGTAGCTCGATTTTTCGCCTTGGGGCATGATACCTCTCCTGCTCGATCACCCCCCAAGGCGCATGAAACGAACGAAGCTGCATTTTGCTTCTTATTTCGTCGCACATGGCTGTCGTGTCGGCACCAAAGGTTGAGCCCGTCGCACTGCCGTCTCCTGTGCAGCGAGTGCATGACGAGCCTAATCTCGACAGCTCTGCTGAGCGCGCTGGTCTGACGGGCGCCAGCTTGGCATCTTCGTCATCGTCAACTGCCCCGAATCCCGCCGGTGGTCACCATCTTTCTCGGCCTCGCCAAGGAGGAGGGCCAGCGCTTTTCGGGCGTACAGCGCCGACAGCTTGCGATGGATCATCTGGGCCTCCACGCTGCGTGCCATGTTTGCAGCGCAATCCTCCTGGGCGGCCCGGCGCCGCAAATAGGTAAGTTCATCCATGTGACGCTCCCCACCTTTTCTGGCCATGCAACGGAAGCGCCAGGACAAACAGCTTCGATCCCGGCTTGGGAGAGCGCACCGCTCCACCGCACGAGGCAACCAGACGGCGGCCCAAACCTCCGCCGTTGCTGTGCTGGTGGTCGGTGAAGGGAGCGCCGTCGTCGTCCACGCTGATAATGATCTGGTCAGCATGGGGCCTCGCTGTGATATGGATATGTCCGCCGTCCTCACCAAGGAAGGCATGCTTAAGGGCGTTCGTCGCCAGTTCGTTCACAGCGAGCGCTACGGGCGCGACGCTGGCCGGGGTCAGTCCGTCACAACCCTGATGAACCTGAAGCATGATCAATATGCCGCGCGGCGCGGCTTGCGCATTCAACGCTTCGCATATGTGCCTGAGCGCGCCTTCCAGGCTGGGCTTTTCGCTATCCAACGCGGCCGCCCTGGCATGCGCCAGAATAGCGACGCGCTCGGCCGCATCTTGAAGAGCCGTTTTCGTTTCGGCATGCGTGGCGCGCCCCGCCTGAAGAGAGAGCATCGCGACGATAAGTTGCAGGTCGTTGCTGCACCTGTGCATCGTCTCACGGAGCAGGAGCTGCATGTCGGCAGAGGCCGTTGCTTCAACATGGTAGGCTGGTTGCATGCTCATGGGAAAGCCTGCCCAACGCTGGCAGAAGATCCAGCAATGGAAATATGGCTTGGGAGGCGGGATGCGATGGCCTCCGACCGATGCAGATAGCGTTCGTCGAACTCGGCGATATCGGACAATTTCGCCACGCTTGGGATGTCGATGATTCGTCCGCGACTTTCTATAACGCCCAGGAATCGAAGGCGTTGAAGCGTTCGGTTGACATGCACCGGGGTCAGCCCCAGCACATCCGCGATTTGTTCCTGCTTCAGTGGTAGATCGAGGCGGACGGCATCGTCCTCTATCGCGCCTTCCAGGCGAACCGCTAGTTCACATAAGAGATGCGCCAAGCGCGCCATGGCTGATTTGCGGCCCAGGGCTAACGCCCACCGTCCGAGCATCGCATTCTCTATCGCCATTCGGCTCAGGAACAGCTGGGCTAGTTCCTTGGACGACTGGCTAAGCTCAATGGCCCGGCCGCGCTCCAAGCCCAGGAATTTTGCGGGGGTCAGTGCCTGAATTCCATAATCGGGGCGTAGAAGAGCCAGGGAATCCAGATTGCAAAAATCTCCGGGCAGAAGAACAGCCAGTATCTGCCGGGCGCCACCGCCGGTCCCCGTGTAGCGAACGGCCCAGCCGTCGACCAACAGATGAAGGGCGCGGCAAACGCTTCCTTCGTGGATCAAGACCCCGCCTGCTTTCAACTGCCGCTCCGTGGCCTGAGTTATGATGAGGTCGAGTGGGTCAGTGGTCATGTCAGTGCATCAGGCCGAAGTGGGATGCCGGATATCGAGATCGGAAAGCGGAGGGCGTCGGCCACAGCCCAAATTTCTGACCAATGGGCATGAAAATCGCTCTCCGGTCCGCTTCGACGCCTCCGTGGGCGACAGAATGTGGATAGATATTCATCGAGACAGGACTCACCGCATGCGGGTTCATCAACATACGCGTTAAAAGATAACGGCCAAGGCTTGGGGGTGTTTCTGTATGATAGCTGACAAAGATGAGCCCCCGGATGACAGCGCCTCCGATTAGGTCTAAACTTGCTTATCACCTGCCGAACTTCTGGGGCGCAGGTGGCTGAGAGTTAGTTCGCTCCCGCCCTTTTGCATGCGAGGAGTCCATGTCTCAGCCAACTCAATCCTTTGTGCGAAACTGTCTTCTATCGTCGATATCGTCGGCGGCTTATGAAACCCTGCGGCCCCATCTTGAATCGATCACGCTGGAAAAGGGTGACGTGCTGATCGAACGGGATATTCCATTCACGCACGTTCACTTTCTTGATCGGGGCATTGGCTCGATGGTGGTCGCGACGCCCGATAGCCGCCGGGTCGAGGTCGGTCTTTTCGGCCGCGACGGCATGTCGGGCATCGGCGCCGTCCTTGGCGTGAACCGGATCTCGCAGCAGACTGTCATGCAGGTCGCGGGAGACGGCTATCGGGTCGAGGTCGCTGCACTGCGCCAGTCTCTTGCCAGTTCACCCGAATTGTTCGCGAAGCTGCTTCTTTTCGTCCAGACCCTGATTACCCAGGCGAGTTTCACCGCCCTGTCCAATGCCAATCAGCTGATCGAGGAACGGCTCGCCCGTTGGCTGCTGATGTGCCACGATCGTGTCGATGGCGACGATATTGCCATCACGCATGAGTTTCTTTCCATCATGCTCGCGGTTCAGCGTCCGAGCGTTACTTCCGCACTGCACATGATCGAGGGCAATGGCTTCATTCGATCTACGCGCGGCAACGTCAAAATACTCGACCGGGAGGCGCTCGTTGAATTCTCCGACAGCAGCTATGGCGCCCCGGAAGCAGAATATCGCCGACTGATCGGCGAGCCGTTTTAGGACGATCGGCGTGCCGCTCTTCTATCTGCATCAGCATACCCCGAGGTCAAGGATTGATGATCCCGAGGGCAGTGACTTGCCTGATCTGGCAACCGCGCATTTGGAAGCGATTAGAGCCGCGAGGCAATTGCTTGCAGCGGCCGTGCTGAAAGGCGCCGCGCCCGCAGGCGTCGGTTTCGAAAATCAGCGATGAAGCTGGATGTAGCCTGCTTTACGTCGCATTCCGCGACGTCCTGCCACCCTCGCTCTTCGATCTTCCCATAGATGCAGCTTGGTAAGGTATCGAACAGACGGAGTCTAACATCTCGCCAGAGACCCTACTCGCCCTCTAGGTCACCGACTCATTATGCCGCAACCATATCCTGATTGAGGCGAGCTGGACGGAGGCGAGAAAATTGTCGTCTCGCTTGTCGTATCGGGTGGCGACAGCTCTGAAATGCTTGAGTTTGCTGAAGAAGCGTTCGACGAGGTTGCGATAGCGATAGAGGAACGGGCTGAAGGCCGGGATGCGCTTTCGGTTGGGCATCGGCTTGACGCAGGCCCATGCGCCGCGCGCCGCTAAGGCATTACGCATGGCGTCGCTGTCATAGGCGCGGTCGGCCAGCAGGACGCAGCCTTCACCGAGGCCATCGAGCATATCGTCGGCTGATCGTCCGTCATGTGCCTGTCCTTCGGTCAGCTTCAAGCCGATGGGTAGCCCGAGCGCATCGACCAGCGCATGGATCTTGGTTGTCAGGCCGCCGCGCGAGCGACCCATGCAACGGGATCGACCATCTTTTTTTGGGCGTTGGAAGCGTGCTGGTGGACGCGGATCGACGAGGAGTCGATCATCTGGATGTCACCTTGGTAAGCTGCTGACACAGCTTGCAATATCCGCGCCCAGTGACCTGCCTTGCGCCAGCGGTTGAAGCGGTTCACGCAGGTCGTATGCGGGCCATAGCGCGCCGGAATATCCGCCCAGGGCGCCCCCGTCCGCAGCCGCCAGAATATCCCGTTCAGCACCCGGCGATCATCGACACGTGCAACCCCGCGCACCTTGGTCGGAAGCAGGGGCTCAATCACCGACCACTCAAAATCCGTCAGATCAAAACGCGCCACAGCCAGTCTCCCTTCGCTCGAAAACTGAATCAGAAATTAGACCGATTGGGAATCCTGTTTATGGGTATGTGACCTAACGCAGTCCGGTGCAACGCTTTGTAATTCGAGCGCCTTGATTAGCGGGAACGGCAACGGGATGACATCAATAATCCAGCAAGGTCGCGGCAACAGGCTTTTGAGCGTCCTGTCGCCAGAGGATTATCTCCTTCTTGAACCGCGACTTTCCTGGTGCGAACTGGAACGCGGTCAAACTCTGGTCCTGCCCGACGAGCCGATCGGCGATGCGTGGTTCCCCATAAGCGGCCTCAGTTCCATCATTGCCATCTCTGCGGAAAATCAGGGGATCGAGGTCGGCCTGATCGGTCGTGAGGGATTGATCGGCCTGCCGCTGTTACTAGACTGTGACCGAACGCCCCATAGGGTCTTCATGCAGGTTGGGGGCAAGGGTTTCCGCATTGCGTCGGACGACCTTGAGGCGGTCATGAACGCCAGCGCAAGCCTGCGAAAGCGTCTGCTGCGCTTCGTGCAGGTCTTCAACACCCAGATCACCTACACGGCTTTGTCGAACACCATACACACCATCGAGGAACGACTCGCGCGGTGGCTATTAATGAGTCATGATCGGCAGGATGGTGACGAAATCCCGCTTACTCACGAATTCCTTGCACTGATGCTGGGCGTAAGACGGCCAAGTGTCACGATTGCCTTGCACTCTCTGGAAGGATTAGGCTTTATTAAATCTACGCGGGGCCTCGTGACCATCCGCAGACGGCCCGAACTGCAAGAGTTTGCCGGCGCCGCCTATGGTACGCCCGAGGCCGAATATGAACGTTTGATCGGGCCATTTCGTTCGCCTGATCCACACTGAGAGACTCGATCCGGACTGATCCATGATGCGTTACTTCCTGCACATCGAAGATGGATCGGAGCGGATCGTTGATGAAGAAGGCAGCGATCTTGCCGATCTTGCCGCGGCGCGTGAGGAAGCCCTGGCGTCGGCTCGCCAGCTTTGGGCAGAGGCGATGATCGAACAGCGGGACCTCAGTCAGCGACGATTCCTTGTTATGGATGGTGCGGGCGCGTGCCTGCTTATCGTCCCCTTTTCAGATGCCCTGCCGATCGGCTTGCGACGACGCCTCCGTGCCGACGGTGGTTAAGTCTCGGGTTTTGCAACGATTTGGGGTAGTGGATTTTGCTCACCAATAGCGGCCCGCATGGCGTTAAAGGGCTATGTGGCGAAGAAGGGTAGCAACGCCATCATAGATCGCGTTGGCTGGCTGCCTGCAAAGATCGGCCACATCGTTCCGATCCCGGGCAAGCCCGAACCTCGTTCTAAGGTCCTCCTAACCGCCGCGGCATTGCTGATGGCCGGCAGTCGCTGTGGAGCGTGGCGCAAGCCTGATAACCCTAGCCATCGCTGTGTTGCAGCGCTTGATCGGGAGGCGGAACGGCCGCCTCCTGAAGCGACAGTGACGGCTAAGCGACCGATTGGGGGCGCAACACCGATCGTCCGATTCGTAAAGCGCGGTCGGCGGCTTCTGGCAAGAGGGGCGCTCATGACCGGATGGACGAATGGCTTGGATTGGTCGGACAGTGCGCGCGCGAAAGGCAGCAATCCCCGAATCTCGGCTCCGGACCGGAAATTCGCCTATCGGCCCAGTTGCAGTCACTGTGTGTGGCCAGTCCGGCGAGCGCTGAGTGTCGAGTATCGGCAAAGAACCTGCCGCTTTGAACGTCGGCGGGGAACAACGGCTTCGTCCCAGGGTCCGAGTCCGAGTTCGGCTCCTCGTCGCCGGCGAGGAGCCGATGAGCTCAAATTTCAGTGTTCTCGGCAAGGGCGAGCGCATCTTCCACGTCGATCCCGAGATAGCGAACTGTATTCTCGATCTTGCTATGTCCTAGAAGAATCTGGACAGCGCGCAGATTGCCGGTCGCCCTGTAGATGATCGATGCCTTCGTTCGCCGAAGTGAATGGGTGCCATAGTCGCTTCGCATCAAGCCGACCCCCGTTACCCATTCATCTACGAGCCGGGCATATTGGCGGGTACTGAGATGGCCGTTGTGGTCTACACGACTGGGAAAGACATAATCGTCCACCGTGCCGCCTCGACGTTCAAGCCATGCCAATAGGCTGGTCCGTGCGTCTGGCAGCAGTTCGAACTGAACAGGTCGACCCGTCTTTTGCTGCATCACGATTGCGCGCGTCCGTATCTGCCCACCGCTGACAAGGTCACCGATTTTCATCCGAACGAGATCGCAACCGCGCAGCTTGCTGTCGATCGCGAGATCGAACAGCGCCCGGTCTCGCAGGCGCCGCCCCTGATTGAGGTAAAATCGGATTTCCCATATCTGCTTCGGTTTCAGGGCACGCTTGGCGCCGATCGTCCTTCCCGCATTCCAGACCTGACGTTTGGCGGCAGTGGGTTCGGTTTCAGGCATCTCCATGATTGTTCTCCAATTGGCCAAAATTGGCTACCTGAAGAACGTCTGCCGGCTCAATCGGTAAATTCCTTCAAGGCTCGTGCAGACCAGATATGGCCCTTCGCTGCCTTCGCCATAGACGTCCGCTCCCGTAAAAACCGGACATAGCAGCCTCGGTAACGGTGCGCATTGGCGATCAGGATTTTACGCCCAGGCCGGGCCGCCGCTGCCGATAATGTGCAAAGCATCTGCTCCCTATCGCCAAAAATCTGCACGTTGACCGTCAGGACCAGCGCCTCGACATTGCATGCTTCCGCTCGTCGGCGCAGTTCCTGCCAGATCTCGTCCGGCCCGAACAAGTACAGCTGCCACCAGTGGCGGAGGCCCGGGATGGTCGCGATGTCCTACATGGTGCTCTGAGTGAAGGGTATTCCTACCTTAGCGGCGCCTTGTGCCAGCATCATATCACCATATCGGCGGAAGAGGCCGTTCAGTCCGGTCGGCGCAATGGCCAGCGGCATCGGCGTATTCTGCGCAGAATCGGCCCCTCCAGCGTTCGGCCACCACAATTGACCAGTTGGCGCGGCATGAACCGCCAGTCTGCAAAAGCCGCGCGCCAGCGTCGCCTCATCTTCCGCCCCGCGTTTCAGATATTCCAGGACGAATCCGGGCATCAGCCTGTACGCGCGTGCAGATCGCCGATCGGCTTCACGCGGGAAAGATTGGCGCCAGCGTAACAACGGCGACGAAGCGTTCGGCCGGATGCGAGCCCGCTCTGCCGCGCTGACCTGAAATCACCCGTGCCTTGCGACCGACCCAGCGGCTCATGGGTTCCTCGTGCGACGTCAGTGGTGGGAACATCGGCACGCGCCGATGCATTTGCCAGCATGCCCTTTAACATGTCGCAACTGCCGCTCTGGGCCGTCGGAGCAATTTTCTTATGTGCCGCGATCATCGTGTGGGGAGCAGGAACCAGGCTTTCCTCCCACGTCGATGCGATCGGAAAGAAGTTGCAGATCGGCCCTGCCTTTGCAGGCATGCTGCTTCTGGGCGGGATCACTTCTCTGCCAGAACTCGCGACGGTCACGACATCGTCCTGGGCGGGCCATGCGCCGCTCGCGGTCAACAATCTGCTCGGTAGCGCGGCGGTCAATATCTTGCTGCTGGCAGTCGCAGACATTGTGTTCGGCCGGGGCGCATTAACCAGTTTCGTCGCCAAGCCGGCGACGCTGATGCAGGGCCTGCTGGGCATGATGCTGCTGGGCTTGGTGGCGATCATCGTCGTGAGTGGCGACTATCCGCTGTTCGGCGTGGGGATAGGTAGCATTGTGGTCGCGCTGGGTGCATTGCTGGCCATCCGCGTCGCGGCGAGCTTTGAGCAACGAAAGGTGTGGCAGCCCGCGGAGGATGCCGAGGGGGACGATGGGGGCTGCAAGGAAAAGGAGGGACGGGAAACGCGCTCACTGCGCCGCATGATCCTTGTCACGGCGGGCCTGGGACTTCTGATCCTGCTTGCAGGGGCCGCCCTATCGCGATCGGCGGACGCTATCTCGGCCCGGACTGGCATTTCTTCAGGCATGATCGGATTTGTCCTGGTCTCATTCGCGACCTCTCTGCCGGAGTTAAGTTCGATCATCGCGGCGGTGCGAGAACGGCGGTATGAACTCGCCGTCGGTGACATTTTCGGCACCAATCTCTTCAACCTCATGCTGCTCCTGCTAGCCGACGCCGTCGCCTCCGGCGGGCCGGTGCTTGGGAATGCGGGGGTATTCGAAGCACTGGGCGCACTTTTGGCTCTTCTGATGACAGGCTGCTTCACAGTCGGATTGTTGGAACGGAAGAATCGTACGGTATGGCGCATGGGCTATGATGCAGCAGGGGCTCTTCTCCTGTTCAGCAGCGGCATGCTGGTGATGGCGCGATTTGGGGAATGAGCATCCACAGCCTTTTAGGTTGTTGCCCTGGCAGGCCATTGAAGAAGTGGATGGTGGTTGGACGTGATTCACTCTGGCGAGGTTGTAATCTGAAGCTGCAAGGATGCATGGAGCGGACGGGGACGGGCGTTCGCCGGCTGCTCCTGAGTGATCATTTCAACGCCGATGATACGCTGATCGAAGTCCGGGCCTGTATGAAGAGCTTCCGACTGCGGGACGACGACAGTTCTGGAACTCATCGCCTCACCGCCGCGAAGGAAGGTGAGAGACGTCAGGCGAACGTGGGGACCCGCTAAAGCCTGCGGACGCCTAGACCAACAGCCAGATTCCCAAGGCGAGCGCCGAGGTTGCGATCGTCAACATCCAGGCGAGCATGCGAATGCGCATCGGTGACAGGGCGGCCACCTTGTGTGCCTCCAAATGGCTGATGATCCTGCATGCGCGGCGCTCTGCTGACAAAAACAAGAAGATGGCGATGAGCAGGAACGCAGTCGCAATCGCCTTGGCAATCCATACCGGTTCGAGGGTTCGGAAGAATGCGTTGAACCCCAGTCCCAGGCCGACCGCCCCCATCCCGGTTCTGACCCAGCCGGCAAAGCTCCGTTCATGGGCGAGAACGGTACGGTCCTCGGCCAGGTCGGTCCTTGCCTCAGCCAGTTCGCCACGTTCTTCGGCGCTCATGCGCGGGGCCTTTCGAGTGGGCGTAGCGCCGAACGGTTCCCGGCACGCGCGCTGGAGATGACGCTTAAACTGCCGTCGGTTTCCAGCACGACCGCAGCTACATCGTCGACATCGCCCAGACCCGCAGACCGCACCGCGCAATATATCTCGGTCTCGGTCACCCGCTCCCTGCGAAGCGCGCCCCGGTCAATCGCGCCGTCCGATAACAGCACCCGCGCCTCCGACTTCACAAGACGCTCAGCCCAGGCATAGTGTATGGCCAAGGACGCGATGACGAATTGGAGCAAGACGAGGACAGCGAATGCGACCACGCCTTCCGCCAAAGCGACATCGTTGGTGAGAAGAATGGTTGCCAGCGTCGATCCCAGCGCAATCGTCACCACGAGATCGAAGGCGTTCATCTTGGCAAGGGTCCGTTTGCCGCTGATGCGTAGAATCGTGATCAAGGCGAGGTAGGCCGAAGAGCCCAGCAACACGACCCTGAGGAGTCCGGAAAAACTGTCGAAGAGCATGTCATTCTCCTATGGGCAATCCAGCAGTGGCGATCCGCGTCAACCCGAACCGACACGTTCAGATCAGCACGGCAACGAACCCCTGCCAGAGGATCGCGATGGCGCTGATCAGAACGCCCCATAGCGCCACGACCCTTGCCCATCGGCCTGCGGCGTCCGAATGCCGACCCCGCCACGTGCGAAGCCCTACCAGACCGAGGATCGCCAGGCACGCGACCGTCAGGACGATCGTCAAGCCGCGCGCCAGGTCCGTAGTCAGGAAGATACTGCCGACTGCATAGAGGGCGAAGAAGTGTAGCGCCCAGACGATCAATCCACCCAGCAACGTGACCCAGGTTCGCATCCTCACCCCCCTATTGCGCGGGTGAGAACCGTCGTCAGCGCCCCCTGACCTGCAGCATAGACGACGAAAAGGACGCACAGGTCGAGACTGTTGTTGCGGGGGCGCACGATCATGCCGCGGCTGTTTCGGGCTGAGATATAGCCGGCCATCAACAGGCCGATGAATGCGAGCAGCGCCTGGAGTGTCAGCAGCATATAGACGATCGCGCCCTGGCCGCTCGCATCCGGCTTCAACCCGGATGCTTGCCAGAAGGCGATATCTGTACCGACCGCTGCCGCAAGCGCGACCGCCCCTACCAGGAACAATAAACCGGGGGTCCACAGCCGGGTCGCCTCTCGCGCGAGCATCACGCGCGACCAGAGTGCGGCCCCCGCAGCCAGCGCATAGAGTGGCAACGCGACCGCCGCGCCCTCCCATCCGGCCGGGGCGGTCCAGAAAGAGGGCTGGACGCCATAAAGGTAGAGAAAGCTGAACACCGCCATCGCGAAGATCATCCCGATGACGATCAGCAGGATCACCATCGCCCACCAGCCATGCGTGCGTGGCCCGGTGACATAGGTGGGTAGCATGATGCCAGCGCCGACATCGACCTGTTCCTCCTTCACCACCCGATCGGTGTCCCAGAGCCAGCGCAGAGTGCAAAGGGTCGCAAGAACGCCGGACGCGAAGCCGGGGGTGTAGGCCTGCACTGTCAGCAGCAGGAAGAAACCAGCGGTAAAGATGGCAGCAAGTAATGGCCAGGGCGACGGGCCGGGCATGATCTGGAGATATTCGGGCTCGGCGCGCAGCGGGCTGGTGATGAGCGTCTCGCGCAGACCGGTCGGCGCGTTGGGGAGCAGGTAGCGGCCCTGTTCCACGTCGTCGCAGATATGGGGATCGTCCCACAACGGCTCGCGGCTGCGCACCACCGGGATGCTGCGGCTCGAATAAAGGCCGGTGGGCAACCATTCGAGCGTGCCGCCGCCATAGACATTGCCCGCATCGTCATCGACGGTGAAACGGAAGTTGCGCGCCAGATCGATCAGGAACAGCAGCACGCCCGCCGCCAGCAGGAAGGCGCCGACAGTCGAGATCATGTTGGTGACTTCCCAGTCGCGTCCGGGAAGGTAGGTGTAGACGCGTCGCGGCATGCCCATCAGGCCGGTGAGATGCATCGGCAGAAAGGTCACCTGCATGCCTGTGAACATCAGCCAGAATGCCCATTTGCCGAGCCGTTCGCTGAGTGCCCGGCTGCTGGTCATCCCCGTCCAGTAATAGAAGGCGGCGAACAGCGGGAACACCATCCCGCCGATCAGGACATAATGGAGATGCGCCACGATGAAATAGCTGTCATGCGCCTGCCAGTCGAAAGGCACCATTGCCACCATCACCCCCGTCAGCCCGCCGATGACGAAGGTGACGAGGCCTCCTATCACAAACAGGGTCGGCACATTGTAGCGCGGCCTGCCGACTGCGAAGGTTGCGATCCACGAAAACACCTGGATGCCCGCAGGCACGCTCACCGCCATGCTTGCGGCCGAGAAATAACCGACCGAAATATTGGGCATGCCGGTGGTGAACATATGATGCGCCCACACGCCAAAGCTGATGAACCCGGTCGCGAGAAAGGCGAGGACGATCAGCGAATGTCCGACCAAGGACGTGCGCGCCAGCCCCGCCACCATCATCGAGACCAAGCCCGAGGCGGGGAGGAAAATGATGTATACCTCGGGATGGCCGAAGAACCAGAACAGGTGCTGCCACAGCAGCGCATCGCCGCCACGCGTCGGATCGAAGAAGGGCCAATTGAACGCCCGCTCGATCTCGAGAAGGAGGGTGCCGAGGATGACGGCGGGGAAGGCGATGATGATCATCACTGCCATCACCAGCATCGCCCAGGCATAGACGGGCATTTTATCGAGGCTCATCCCCGGCGCGCGGGTGCGCAAAACACCGACGATAATCTCGATCGCCCCGGCGATCGCCGAAATCTCGATGAAGCCGATTCCCAGCAGCCAGAAATCGGCGTTGATGCCGGGCGAGTAGGTCAGGCTGGTATAGGGCGGATACATGAACCAGCCACCATCGGGAGCAAGGCCGACGAACAGCGAGGCAAAGAAGCATAAACCGCCGACGAAATAGGCCCAGAAGGCATAGGCCGAAAGGCGCGGGAAGGGCAGATCGCGCGCCGACAGCATCTGGGGCAGCAGCATCACCCCGATCGCTTCGACCATTGGCACGGCGAACAGGAACATCATCACCGTGCCATGCATGGTGAAGAATTGGTTGTAGGTCTCTTGCGGAAGGATGCCCTGCAACGGCAGCGCAAGCTGCACGCGCATCACGAGCGCGAGAATGCCGGCGAGCAGGAAGAACAGGAACGCGGTCGCGACATAGAAGAAGCCGACATAATTATTGTTGACCGCCGTCAGCAGACCCCAGCCCTTTGGCGCGGCCCAGATGCGCTTCAATTCCTCGACTTCGCCCTCAGGGCGGGCTTCACGGGTCGGAAACCGGTTGAGCAGCGCCGGGTCGAACCCGGTTTCCGAGATCATTTCTGCGCCTCAAGATAGGCGGCCAGCGTCGTCAGTTCCTGCGCCGACAGCATCTTGTAGGGCGGCATGCGGTTGCCCGGCTTGATCGCCTGGCTGTCGCCGATCCAGCCCATCATTGTGCCGGGATTATTGGGCAGGATACCCGCTCCGAGCGACCGGCGCGATCCGACATGGGTAAGGTCCGGACCGGCAGTGCCGTTGGCGTCGGTTCCAGCGATTCGGTGACAGGCTGCGCAGCCGGTCGCGCGGAACAGCGCCGCACCGTCGCCCAACGCCGCCGCGGCGCGCGCGCGCCGGGCTGTCAACCACGCGTCGAACTCAGCTGGCGGATGGGCCACGACCACGAAGCCCATCAGGGCATGGGGACCGCCACAATATTCGGCGCATTGCCCGGCATAGACGCCCGGCAGGTCCGCCTGGATCGGCAGCCTGTTGCGCCGACCCGGAACCATGTCGAGCTTGCCAGACAAGCGCGGCACCCAGAAACTATGGACAACGTCGTTGGATTCCAGCTCGACCAGCACCGGACGACCTGCCGGGATGTGCAACTCGTTCGCGTCGAGCATGAATGGTTGCCCCTGCGCGTCGAGATAGGCGACGCGCCACCACCACATCTCGCCGGTGATCCGGACGCGCATCGAATCGGACGGGACCGGCGCGGTAAGATTGCGGGTCAATGACAGACCGTAAATCAACAAAGCCGACAGCACGACGACCGGGAACAGAATGCCGCCCACCCAGACAATTGTCGGACCACCCAGCCGCGCCTTCAGCGCCCTTCCGCCGAACAGTGCGACCCACAGCGCAACCAACACCACCGCCAACACTGCTACCGCCATCGCGATCAGCACCCAGGACAGGGTCGTGATCGAATCCGCATAGGGGCCGGCCGGATCGAAGACCGGGACGATCGAGGCGAAGTCCATCCTACCGCTCTCCGGTCGAATACAGATAGGCGGCGACATCGCGCGCCTCCGCAGGCGTCAGCGGCATCGCGGGCATGGTGGTGCCGGGAAGCGTCGCCGGCGCATCGCGGACATAGGCGGCGAGCATGTCGGGCCGGTTGGGCAACCGGCCCGCGATTAGCCCTTGTTCCGCAAAGCCTTCCAACGACGGGCCGCTTTTTCCTTTGGGCCATGAAATGCCTGGGATGCTATGGCAGGCACCACAGCCAGCGCGCTGGACCGCGACGAGGCCGCGCACCGCACTTGCCTCGGGCATGTGCTGCGTCGCATCGGGAGAGGGTTTGCACGCCCCCAACATCAACATCGGCAGCAAGGCTGGCAGCAGCATATGAGCGTCCGGCAACGATCCCCCTTCCGACTACGCCTCCACAGGCGTTTCACGTCCGGAACCATCGCCCCATCCTGTCGGTTCCGTGCTGCGATGGATTTGCGCCCGCTTTGCCTCGTTTTGAGCCTCAGTATGGTCGGCTGCGGAGCGGTCGAGCGTGGTTCGGCGGACCGGTTCACGGCGAGTGGGGAACTGCTGGCGGTCAGCGGGGGCGATGCGGGCGCGCGCGGAGCCTGTATCACCTGTCACGGGATCGACGGGAGCGGCAATGGCGCGGGCACACCTCGCCTGGCCGGGCTGGACAGGGGCTATATGGCTGCACAGCTCGAAGCTTATGCCAGCGGACGGCGGCGGCATCCCGAGATGGCGGTGATCGCGCGCAAACTGACGCCCGCGCAGCATGATGCAGTGTCGGCATATTATGCCACTATGACGCACCACCCGGCGTGGCAGAAGCTGCGTGGAACCCCTGCAGCACAAACCCTCTATCATCACGGCGACCCGGCGCGCGGACTCGCCGCCTGCGCGTCGTGCCATGGCGGTCGCGGGCAAGGCGTCGGCGCGGCCAATCCGCCGCTCGCGGGCCAGCCTGCCGACTATCTCGCGCATCAGCTCCAGCAATGGCGCGACAGCGCGCGCCGCAACGATCCGCAAGGCGAGATGCGGCGGATCAGCCGGGCGCTCTCCCCTCAGGAATCCAAGGCTCTCGCGGCTTATGCGTCGTCTCTCCCCGCGGATCCTCCGCATCGGGGATCTCTGGCAACATCCCGCGAAGCACATCGTGCCGATCCCAAAAATGATGCTTCAGTGCCGCAACCACATGCATCGGGATCACCACCAGCAAGGTGATGACGAGGGCAAGGTGCACATCCTCTGCCACGTCCATGATCCGCCAACGCGTTGTCAGCGATAGCTGGTCGAACGGCAGCTGCGGCCATGGGACAATGCCGGCCAGATAAAGCGGCCCTGGCTCCGCGATCGACGACCACATCGCCCAGCCGCTCAGCGGCAACCCGAAAAAGGCGATGTAAAACACATAGTGGAGCGCATAGGCGGCCTTTGTCTGCCAACCCTGCCTGTCGGCATCGTTGACGGGGCCGGGGATCATCAGCCTCCATCCCAGCCGCCCCAGCGCGAGCATCAGGATGGGAAGCCCGACGGCGCTATGGACCTGATAGGCGAGGAGCTTGTCGCCGCCCGCGGGTAGCCAGCTGCAATAATAACCCCAAGCGATCTGGAAGAGGACCAGAAACGCCATCACCCAGTGAAAGGCGATGCCCACCGGCGAATAGCGGCTCCGCTCGGTATGGCCCCGCGCCCATTCGCGCAACGCGCCTATGACGCTCATGCTACGGTCGCCTGTTCGCGCGCGAACCAGCGGCCAAGCAGGGCGAGCGCGGCGGCGAGGTAAAGGCCCGCGCCGGGTGCCCACATGATCAGGCCCGCCAGCTGCTGATCCTCAAGCGGCGTAAGCCCCCATGCGAGCGGAGCGAGATAATGCGGCGCATAAAGCGGAGCTCCCGAGAAGGTCAGCAGCGCCCCCAGCAGCCCCATCTGCACCATCGTCGCCAGCAGCGCCGCGATCCCGCCGGTGACCGGTGCGGCCCGCACGGCGCGCCACAGCGCGAGCGCAGTTAACAACAGGCTCAACTGCATCACCCAGTAGACCGCATGGTTGGACAAAGCCGCTTCATAGGCGGGCGGCGCATGCCAAAGCCAGAAAGTGGCGGCGTGGACACCAGTCCAGAAGCCCCACCCGCCCGGCACGCGACGAACCGGCAACGACAGCGCCAGCAAGGGCGCGGCAAGCGCGGTCAGGGCGATATGGTGGACCGCACGGGCGGAGAACAAGGCGGAGGTGAGCGCGCAGAATGGCGAGACGAACAGCATTGCGAGGAGGGTCACCGCCGCCAGCAACATGCGCCGCTGGGTGGCGCTCGCGCTTCCCCACCGCCACCACGCCAGCGACAGTACAACAAGGCTCAGTACCAACAGCGGATCAAGATTCCATCGCGCAGCCACTTCCGTGGGACCGGGCGCGATCCCGCAATAGGGTATCCAGGTGATCGGCGTGCCCATGCCCTTCGACAACTGCCCCTTCGAATTTGCCAGCCCAATGTGGAACCGATCGCAGCGGGGTCGGTTCCCTTGGAAACAGGAGGGAACATGCAGGATCATGAAACTGCCCGTCCCCGCGTTCGCTCGCTCTATGCCGCTACCGTAGGTGCCATCCTCGCCGTTGCGGGGGTTGTTCTGGCGATCGGGGGTGCGTGGCTCGCGTTTCTCGGCGGTTCGCCTTTCTACCTGATCGTCGGCGTCGGGCTGCTTGCGTCAGGTGTCCTGCTGATGCGCAGCCGATTGCTTGGCGCTTGGTTTTATGGGGCGACATGGCTGCTCTCGATCCTGTGGGGCCTGGTTGAAGCAGGTCTCGACGGCTGGGGCTTGATCCCGTTCGCGGTCGGCCCGACCATCCTCCTCGTCCTCGTACTGCTCACACTCCCCAAATTGGGAACCTTCCGCTGGCGCACCGCGATCGGTGCGTCCGGCCTCGCGATCTTCGCTCTCGTCATCGCGGGCTTCGCGATCTCGCGGATCAATCGCCCCGACGCAGGTGCATTGCCGGGCATGATCGCTTCGACCGTCGTCGACCCGTCGCCGATGCGCGCCGGCACCGACTGGCCAGCTTATGGTGGCACCTATGCCGCCCAGCGCTATTCGCCGTTGGGCCAGATCACCCCAGACAATGTAGGCAAGCTCGAGCGGGCATGGATCTACAACACTGGCGACATGCCGCAGGGCGATCCGACCGACAGCAAATATGGTGCGGAAACAACGCCGCTGAAGGTAGGTGACACGCTGTATCTATGTTCGGCGACCAACATCCTGATCGCGCTCGACCCCGCCACGGGGAAGCAGCGCTGGCGCTACGACCCGCAGGTATCGGACAAGTGGATTCCCTATACCGCGGCCTGTCGCGGCGTCGCCTATTTCGCCGCACCGGGTGTGGGCGCGGACAGCGCGTGCGCGGCGCGGATAATCGAAGGAACGCTGGACGGCCGCCTGATCGCGGTCGATGCGCGGACCGGAAAGCCCTGTTCGAACTTCGGATCGAACGGCGCGGTCGATATCAAGCGCGGCATGGGCGCGGTCGAGCCTGGCATGGTCTCAATCACCTCGCCGCCAACGATCGTTCAGGGCGTGATCGTGACCGGGCACCAGGTGTTGGACGGGCAGAAGCGCAGCGCGCCGTCGGGTGTGATTCAGGGCTTCGATGCCGTCACGGGCGAACTGCGCTGGGCATGGGACATGATGCATCCCGACCGGAACGGCTTGCCGCCCGAGGGTCAGGAATATGCACGCGGCACGCCCAATATGTGGACGATCGCGAGCGGCGACGAAGCGCTTGGCCTCGTCTATCTCCCGATGGGCAACAGCGCGGTCGACTATTGGTCGGGCAGCCGCAGCCCGCAGGAGAATGCCTTCTCGACCTCGCTGGTCGCACTCGACGTCACGACGGGCAGGCCCCGCTGGCGGTTCCAGACGGTGCGGCGCGATGTGTGGGATTATGATCTTGGCGCGCAAGCTACGCTGGTCGACTTTCCCAGCGCTGCTGGTGCCATCCCGGCGCTGATCTTGCCCAGCAAGCAAGGCGATATCTATGTCCTCGACCGGCGTACGGGACAACCGCTGTTCCCCGTACAGGAACGCGCGGTTCCGCGAACGGGCGTGGAACCCCAACTTCGCAGCCCGACCCAGCCCTTCTCAAGCTATCACTCCCTCGCCTTTCCGGCGCTCAAGGAAAGCGACATGTGGGGCATGTCTCCGATCGACCAAATGATCTGCCGCATCCAGTTCAAGCGCGCAGCCTATGACGGGCCCTATACGCCCCCTACAGCAGACAGGCGCTTCGTCCAGTATCCCGGCTATAATGGCGGCACCGACTGGGGCGGTATCGCGGTCGATCCGGTGCGCGGCGTGATCGTCGCCAACTATAACGACATGCCCAACTACAACCGCCTGGTGCCGCGCGCGGAGGCCGAACGAAAGGGCTTCCCCGCTCCGCGCGGCGAGGAGTCCGCGCGCGGCGGCGACATGGGTGAAGGCGGACATGGATCGCAGGATCCCCAGGCGGGCACCCCCTATGCCATCGCGGTCAATCCCGGCTGGCGCCTGCCGCTCACCGGCCTGCTCTGCAAGCGTCCGCCCTATGGGGGCATCCGCGCGATCGACATGCGCACCGGCAGGACAATCTGGGACCGCCCGTTCGGAACCGCGCGGCGCAACGGCCCCTGGGGCATTCCGTCAATGCTGCCGGTGAATATCGGTACGCCCAACAACGGCGGCGCGGTCGTCACCGCCGGCGGACTTATCTTCATCGCCGCCGCGACCGACAATCTCATCCGAGCGATCGACATCCGCACTGGCGAGACGCTGTGGCAGGACACGCTTCCCGCAGGAGGACAGGCGACCCCATCGGTCTATGAGGTCAATGGCAAGCAATATCTGGTGATCATGGCCGGCGGTCATCACTTCATGGAGACACCGATCGGCGACGCGCTGGTCGCATATGCGCTGCCGGACTGACCGCGAGGCATTCCTGTGATCACATTCGGGATGCTGACGCTCCCGCTGCTTGTCGGGATGTTCGCGGTCGCAATCCATCCCGCACCACAAGCGCGAGGCCAAAGGCAGCGATCGCGGCCATTGGCGCTGTCGTGGCCAGCGGCACCAGTTCAAGCGGCGGGACGGTAAGCGCCAGTAAGATGATCGCTCCGGCCGCCGCGCGCACGAAGCGACCGTTTGTCAGTATCGGCAGTCGTCCGTGGAACCAACGATCCATGCGCTGCGCCACGGGCCGCATCTTCCGGGCCGCCTTCGCTACCTTGGCGGAGGATATGGAACGCCTTTCGACAAAGCCGGGAAGCCACAGATGCTTGCGCCCGAAAAGCAGCTGCCCCGCGATCAGGATGATGAGAGCTGCCATCGCCGTCGGCAGTCCCGGCACCGCGCCGATTGGAGAAATGTCGATCAGCGGCAGAATAATCAGAAAAGGGCCGTAGCTGCGACGACCCAGTGCTTCCACGACGCCGCCCAGCGATACGTTGTCGCCGCTTGAGGCAAGCTCATCGAGACGGTCAAGAATATCAGTGACCCCCTTGGGGCCGTTCGCGGCCTCATCCTGCTCGCGATTGAGGGCGGCGCTTGGGTCCGAACGGCTCGTCATCGGGCTGCGAAGTTCAGCAATATCGCGAGCAGGACAAAGCCCACCAGACCAGCGATGAAGATGATCCGGCGTCTGCGCGTGCGCAGGATGATCTCGCCGCCGCGAACCTGCTCCGCGCTGTAGTGGGGCGCCGTCGCCTTGGCAGCGGGTTCTGCTCTGGTCTTGCCGACGTCGTGCCGTCCCATCCATTTATCCTTGCATCAGAGCCTATAAAGGCTGGCTAGGTATGCACTGGCTCAGCCTCCATGGGAGGGCAGCGAGGCTGCGCTGCCCAGATTATGATTGGTCACCAACTCTGGATCGACTGCGAATGCTGATCGCTTGGGCGCGCAATCTGGCCCAGCGCCTGCCCGGCATCGCCACTATCCGCCAGATCGCTGATGGAGACAATGCCGACGAGCCTCTTGTCCCGGTCAACTACCGGAAGGCGCCGAACCTGAATGTCGCTCATGTTATCGAGCACGTCGTCCACATCTTCATCATCGTAACAATATGCGACCTCGGCGCTCATCACCTCACGGATGTTGGTTTCGGGTGGGCGACCCGCCGCCACACCGCGCACCGCGATATCTCGATCGGTCACAATGCCGATCAACCGGTCATTGTCCGCTACCGGCAGAAAACCTGCATCGATGTCGGCCATGACCTGGGCGGCCGACTGCATTGTATTGTCGGGACTTGCCACGCGAACACCCCGGCTCATGCATTCACTGATCTTCATGGCAATTCTCCATTTGTGGGCTGACAATTTTTCGCTGCCGTTGGGTTGATGCAGCTAGCCACCCGATGTTCCCTGCATTGTGACGAGACGCGCAAAGGCCGGGATAGGTTCAGTCCGCAGTGGTGTAAGGCTATAACCCAGGTTGGGCGCGGTTTTGATTCAGCAGATAGGAGAGTTGCGCTTACGCAAGCCTGCGACTTTGGCGGAATCGAGCATAGCGATTCAGGAGATCGTTGATCAGCTGATGGTCGGAATAGCCGGTGACATCATGAGCCTGGTCACTGTCCGAACTATGCGCCATGGCCCGATAATGGAGAGGCTCGGTAGGGATTTGTCTTCGCGGCTCGGCAAATGCAAAGCTCGGTGCCCGGAATCCTCGCGCGCGAAGCATATAACGAAAATCGCCCCGTTCCCCGTGTGGCACATGAAACGAAATATGAGACTCGTCCTGGTCGATCTTTGGGACGAGGCCATTTTCCCGCATTTGCTCCGCAACAGCGTTGAGGGCGGGCCGCGCAATATCCTCCAGGAATGTCGAGATTTCATCCTGCTCATGATAGTGGGTAATGCTGGCAAGACGCTGCTGCCAACCGGGACCCTCGACATTCGCTGGCGGCGCGTCGGCGGCAATCGACAAATCCATCGCCAGTCCGCTTCCTTCCATCTGCAACGCCCGCAACAGCCCATAGCAGATAACAACCATCACGATCGCAAACGGCAGTGCGCTCGCGATCGCGGCGGTCTGCAGCGCCTCCAGCCCACCGGCGAGCAGCAGCACTGCCGCTACCACGCCTGCGGAGATTGCCCAGAATACGCGTTGCCACACCGGCGAGTTCTCCTCTGCACCTGAAGTGATCATGTCCATCACCAGCGCGCCGGAATCGGCCGAAGTTACGAAGAAGGTTATGACCAGCAGCGTCGCAATGCCCGAGGCAATGGCCGAGAAGGGCAAATGCTCCAGCGTCTCGAAGAGCGCCACCGGCATGTTGCTGACGGCCGTGGTGGCGATATCCGCGCTACCGCGCAAGTCCATGTCGATGGCGGTGTTCCCAAAGACAGTCATCCAGAAGAAGGTGAAAAGGGACGGCACCAGCAGTACGCCGCTCACGAATTCGCGAATGGTGCGTCCCCGCGAAATCCGGGCGATGAACATCCCGACGAAGGGCGACCATGATATCCACCAGCCCCAGTAGAAGAGCGTCCAGTCGCCGAACCAGTCATTGGGTTCATAGGCGTACATACGGAATGTCCGCTGCACGAGATTGCCAAAATAGGCGCCGACATTCTGAACATAGGCCTGCAGCAGAAAGATCGTCGAACCGGCGATGAGCACGAAGGCGAGCAGCGATATCGCAAGAATGATGTTAAGTTCAGACAGACGTTTGATGCCCTTGTCGAGCCCGGCGACAGCAGACAGCGTCGCAAGGCCCGTTATCGCCGCGATCAGGACGATCTGGACCAGCGGGCCGGTGGGCAGGCCAAAAAGGTGGTTGAACCCAGCATTGACCTGAAGCACGCCGAACCCGAGCGAAGTGGCGACGCCGAACATCGTTCCCAGGACCGCGAAGATGTCGATTGCATACCCGATGGGGCCGTGAATACGTTGCCCGATCAGGGGAAACAGCGCCGAGCGGATAGTGAGCGGCAGTCCCCGGCGGAACGAAAAATAGGCGAGCGCCAGCCCGACGACAATATAGATCGCCCAGGCATGCAACCCCCAGTGAAAGAAGGTCAGTACCATAGCCTGTCGCGCGGCCTCGATCGTCTGCCCTTCTCCAACAGGCGGGCGCGCATAATGCTGGATTGGCTCAGCGACCCCGAAGAAGAGCAATCCAATGCCCATTCCGGCGCTGAACAGCATCGCGAACCATGAAATATAGCTATATTCCGGCTCGCTCTCGTCGGGTCCTAGCTTCACATCACCATAGCGGCTGCACATCAAAAATAGCACGAAAAGCAGGAAACCGGCGACAGCAACGACATAGAACCAGCCAAAATCGATGATGATCAGCGACTGAAGCGCGGCGAACAGACGGGCCGCTCGCTCAGTGAAAAGTGCGCCAAACAGCACAAACAGGATAATCAGCGTCGCCGAGATGAAGAATACTGGCGGATTGACCCTTATCCCGGACCTATTGGCGGTTGCTGAAAAGGGCGTCCTATCGGGTTCGTCCATGGCAGGTCCGATCCTCTTGCAACATGACGATCAAGCGGAAACGTGAGGGAGGCATGGCTAGTTTCCTCCTCATGAGAAGACAAGCGCTTCACGCAGTCGCAGTGGACTGAATGCGGCCACCGACGACCATGTGAGCGTATACCCAATTTCATGAGGATGGCAGATTTCCTTTGACCTCCGGCGGAACCTTTCTGACCGCTTTATCAGCCAGCGTCAGTCAGCCCACGATGCCATTGTACAAAGCGGGAGCATCCGCTCCCGCCGAAAGCCGTCATTCAAGTAGTGAACCAGGACCGACGGCTTTGTCCCAGCTGCCGCCTGCCGGTGTCGACCCTTCTTTGCCGTACAGCACCTAATTTGTCAGTCCCAGCTGCGGACGGTCTGGTTTTTCGTGCCAAACGCCTGCAGTTGGCCGTGGCAGGCCGGTAGGTTTTGGACACACATACTCGCGACGCTGATGCCCCCCTCACCGTCGGCAAAGCGTAGGCATCCGGTGAAGACCGCAGACTACCGGTGATCGCGTCTATGCTCGCCGAGCAGGTCGCGGAGGCACTCTATACCATCTTCGGACAAGGCCAGCACGGCATGCTCTTGGGTGCCGTAAACCCAGATAACTCCGTCTTCGGTGTCCATCTGCTCAGTGAGCTCGTGGAGCAGGTCCTCGCTTTCGTCCCATTCTTGGGCGACTTTCGCGAGGGTTGTCACTGCGTAGACCTTGTTCCGCTGCATTAGGCTGCCAACTCCTCTACCGTAGAGCGGCATCAGCGCGGCGGTGCAGGCGCCAACCTGGTCGGCCAGGGTGGAAAGGCTCAAGTCCACCCCTTCCCGGGCATAGCGATCACGCTGGCGGTTGAGGGGCTGATGCGCGCCGAACTTCTCGAACAGCAGCATGGCGAGGAAACTGGGGCCAAAGAGTCCGCGGGGCGTGACATGAAATGGTGCTGGCGGCTGCGTGATCTTCTCGCAGGCTCGGCAGGAAAACTTCTCCCGCACGGTCTGGATCACCTTCCACTGGCGCGGCACGACCTCGAGCGTCTCGGTGATATCCTCGCCCAGCTTGCACAGCCGATCCGAGCCGCAGCAGGGGCATGCCTCGGGCACGGCGATGACGACGCGTTCGCGCGGCAGATGCTCGGGCAAGGGCTTGCGGGCGGGCCGCTTGCGTTCGAAGGGCGCGACGTTGGTCTTCGCCGCTGCCAGGGCAGCCAAAAGCTCATCTTCGCTGGCAGCCGCCTCGCACTCCTCGAAGGCCAGCTCCATCTGGTCAAGCAGGTGGCGCGTGCGTTCCGATCGCTGGCCATAAAGGGTGCGACGCATCTTCTCGTTCTGGAGTTCGAGAAGGGCGTTGCGGGCTTCCAGGTCGGCGTTGATCGCTTTGATGCGGGCGACTTCAGCGGCAACAGCCTCAGCAGCGGCAAGACGCATCACGCCGTCCTGGATGCCAGGCCACTTGAAGCTGCCTTGCTCCAGACGCTTCGCCATCAGGCACAGCCCGGTCCCGTCCCACCAGATCAGCTTGATCCGATCGGCACGCTTGGCCCGAAAGACATAGATCACGCCGGAAAAGGCATCGCCGCCATAATCTGCGCTCACCAGCGCCGCCAGGGCATCAGGCCCTTTGCGGAAATCCACCGGGCGCGTCGCCACCATGACCCGCGTGCCCGGACCGATCCCGATCACCGCTGTACCTGCAACGCCTGGATCACTGCCGCCACCAGATCGGCCTTAGCTGTACCTCCAATCCGAACGACGGCGCCTCCCACCTCAACCTCTACCGGCGAGAGCTTCGCCGAGGTGTCCGCCCGCCGCATCGCCACCATGGAGGACACGGCGGACGCTGCCCTCGCCGCGAGTGTGGCTCATGACTGAGCGGAGCAATGGAGGGCGCTTCGCCAAGGGAACGTCGGGCAATCGCCGTGGCCGTCCGAAGTCTGCCAACAGGCGGCTCGAAACGCCCGCGGATCTGGACGAGGTGATCATCGACGTCATGAACATGCCCACGATGATCCGGACATCCGCTGGCGAGGAGATCGTGCCACTGTTCAGGGCGACAATGCTTCGCCTCGCGACGGGCAAGGCTGACAACAGGCTGGCTGCGGTTCATGCGATCCACCTCACGCGCCAAGCGGTCTGGGCGAACCAGGAACGTCTTGAGCGGCTCGAAAAGCAGCGTCAGTATCTCATGCAGCGGGGGCAGGGTTATGCTGGCGGCGCTGAGGCAGACCGGTGAAGAAGGCTGCGCGCAATGGTGAATGGAAAGCGGGCGAACAGAATAACGATCGCCGCGCCATTCTGGAGCTCGCCAGCACGCCGGTAAGGATGCTCTGTCCCGACGGGAAGCGCAGGACTGTCAGCCTGTTCGCAGCGCGGCTGATCGAGCTGGCGTCTCCCCATTGCCGCAGGCGTCTCATGTGCGAGGATTTCATCGCGCTGGTGATGACAGCGGCCCGAATGTCGCCTTAAGAGTTCAATGGCATCAGAAGGGTCTGAAAACCCCCGGATTTGCGGGGTTTCTTCCTTGGGATAAGCGAGAATTTCAGATGGCGGTGAAACAAGTGATATCTGCCTGTTTCACCGCCATTTTTTTGCTTTCAGACAGGACTTGGCGCCTGTTTTGACCTGTTATTGGCATTCCACATGTTTGGCTCAGCGGCCAACAAAATGACGAAAACTCAAGAGGATGATCAGAAATCATGGTGAAAGATGGCGATTTGGGAGCGCCATTTTTTTTATCGTTTTCAGATGACTGAAATGAGGGCGCGCCTGCATTCGGTAGTGCCGGGGATAGCAGCAGAGAATTTGGAGCCAGATCGCGTATCTTTGGTGCGCATCGGGCTCTCCGCACTACCGAAGGGAGGCGAAAGCGCGCGGAACTGCGCCGTGTTTCGGCGGGTTCTCGAATATCCTCAATGACTTGAGACTAGCTGGCGGAGCGGGAGGGATTCGAACCCTCGATACGCTTTTGACGTATACTCACTTTCCAGGCGAGCGCCTTCGACCACTCGGCCACCGCTCCGCATTCGCTGGAAGGCGGCTCCCTATCCTGTGGCGGGGCGCTAGGCAAGGGGATGCTTGTGTTTCTTTGGCTGCGGTTCTCGTGGCGGAAGTTCGCTGGTCGTCATCGCTGGTTGACGATGCCGGGCGGGGCGGCGATCTTGCCTGCGAGGACGAAAGGATCGCCATGATCGTAGGAACCGTCAAAGAGATCAAGAATCACGAATATCGCGTGGGTCTGACTCCGGAAAGCGTTTTTGAGCTGACGGCTCACGGCCATCGCGTGTTGGTGGAGAGCGGCGCGGGCGACGGGATCGGCGCGCATGACGCCCTCTATGCCGACGCGGGGGGAGAGATTGTCCCGACGGCGCGGGATGTGTTCGCCACCGCAGAGATGATCGTCAAGGTGAAGGAGCCTCAGGCCGATGAGCGCGCGATGCTGCGGCCTGGGCAGATACTCTATACCTATCTTCACCTCGCGCCCGACCCGGACCAGACGCGCGACCTGTTGGCGTCCGGCGCGATCTGCATCGCCTATGAAACGGTGACCGACGGCAGTGGCGGCTTGCCATTGTTGAAACCTATGAGCCAGGTGGCGGGCCGCATGGCGATCCAGGCGGGCGCAACCGCGCTGGAAAAGGCGAATGGCGGTCGCGGCGTCCTGCTGGGCGGCGTGCCGGGCGTGCTGCCCGCGAAAGTATGTGTGATTGGCGGCGGCGTGGTTGGTTTCAATGCGGCGCAGATGGCGGCGGGACTGGGGGCGGACGTCACCATCCTGGATCGCAGTCCTGAAGTGCTGGAGCGGCTGGGCATTTATTTCGAGGCGCGGGCCAAGACCCGCTTTTCCAATCGCGCCAACCTGGCGGAATGCGTCGCTGACGCGGATTTGGTCATCGGCGCGGTGCTGATACCGGGGGCTGCGGCGCCCAAGCTGGTGTCTGCGGATATGCTCAGGACGATGAAGAAGGGGGCGGTGCTGGTCGACGTGGCGATCGACCAAGGCGGTTGTTTCGAAACCAGCCATCCCACGACCCACGCTGATCCAACTTATGTGGTGGACGGTATTGTCCATTATTGCGTCGCCAACATGCCGGGCGGGGTGGCGCGCACCAGCACCTATGCGCTGAACAATGTGACCTTGCCCCATGCATTGCGCATCGCTGACCTTGGATGGAAGGAAGCGTTGCGTTCGGACCCGCATTTGATGAATGGTTTGAATGTGTGGGAGGGGCAAATCACCTATCGCGCCGTCGCAGAAGCGCTGGGCTTGGCCTATACGCCTGCGGAACAGTCGATCGCCTGAGGGTCAATCCGCGTCGGGATCACGGAAATTCAGGCGGCGCGTGACGGTATAGTCGAGGAAGCCGACCAGAAAATAGCTGATCCACTGCTTGACCAGGGTGAGCGGACCACGTTGCGCCTTGTGGCTTTCCAGTGTGACCTGTCGGCTTTCCGCGGCGCGACGATCGATGAATTTTCGCATTTCTGCCGCAAAAGCCGCGTCTTCGATGCGCAGCATGATTTCCAGGTTCAGGAACAGGCTGCGCATGTCGAAATTGGCCGATCCGATGAAGACCACGTCGTCGATGACGATCAGCTTCATGTGCAGCTTGCAGGATTGATATTCCCAGATCTCGACGCCGCGCTTCAACAGGGGGCCATAGAGCAGGCGCGCCGCCGCGACGGTCGCACGATTGTCCGAGCGTGAGGGCAGAATCAGCCGGGCGCCTTCGCGCCGCGCTGCCCTGGCGATGCGCTTCAACATGCCGCGACCGGGCGAGAAATAGGCCTCTACCATGTCCAGCCGCCGGGCATGTTCAAGGTCGTTCTTGACCACCTGCGCCCAGGGGCTGAGCCGACGCGTGGGTCCGCCCACCAGCCAGCGCATCGGGTCGCGCGGATCATGATGCCAGTGCCGGACCATCCTTCGCAGGGTTCGGAAACTTTGCCCCCTGGTCGATACCCAGCGCCACAATTGCCCGTACCAGCGCACCATGGCCTCAACCTGCGGCCCGTCGATCAGCAGCCCCAGATCGGCCCAGGCGTCATCGGTGGGCAGGCCGAAATAGGCGTCCTCGACATTGAAGCCGCCCAGCATCAGTCGCCGGTCGTCGGCAATTGCCATCTTTTGATGGTTGCGGATCAGGTAGCGGGTGGACCGGCGCGCGCCGAAGCGGCCGAAATGACCGCCGACCGCGATCAGGGGATCGAAGAATGACAGGGGCGTATCGGCCGATCCGAAGGCGTCGATCATCAGGGTCACGGCGACCCCGCGCTGCCGCGCGGCGACCAGCCGATCGAGCACCATCCGCCCGCTTTCGTCATTGGCGAAGATGTAATAATAGAGTTTCAGGCTCTGCGTAGCACCGTCGATCAGGTCGATCAGCGCGTGGCGAAGGGCGGGACCCGTTTCCACGACAGTGAGGCGATTACCCTGAACCGACAGGCTGATGGCGGTTTCGTCCCGCCCGGTTTCGATCCGCCTGTTCGTCGACATCCCCTGTTCATGCCCTTAATCGGCGCAGCATGCCAAAGCTTTATGGCCTTTTCATTGACTCAGCCGATTGCCCCTGTTAGGCGCGCATTTCACGATTTCCATGTTCAGGAGGGCACTTTTGGCCCGCGTTACCGTCGAAGATTGCGTCGATAAGGTTACCAACCGCTTTGATCTCGTCCTGCTCGCCGCCCAGCGCGCGCGGGAGATTTCTGGCGGTGCCGAGCTGACACTGGACCGCGACCGCGACAAGAATCCGGTCGTCGCCCTGCGCGAAATTGCTGAAGAAACCATCCTGCCGGTGGATCTTAATGATTCGCTCGTCGCATCTCTGCAGAAGGTGCAGATTGATGATGACGATACCCCGGACGAAATCGGATCGATCGCCCAGTCGGCGGAGGCTTTGCGCCTGACCGCCGCTGCGCCGCCGCGCAACCAGAATATTGGTGGCGACTACGACGGCTGATCGCCTGACGGTTTGGAGAGGGAAAGAGGCCCGGCCTGCGCAAGCAGGACCGGGCTTCGACCTTTTTGGGCGGCATGAGTCCCGCGCCTTGTGTACCGAAGCATGTTTGGATCGGATTGGTCCGGGCTTTGCTCAATTTCATCCTTATTCCAGGCATTTTCCCAGAGCGGGAGGCGATGCCATCTGCCTTGAAAATCCTTTAGGAGGGCGGGCATGACGAAAATGACCTGCCATTGCGGCCAGATTGAGGTGCGAATCTTCAAGCAGCCGGACCATATCAATGAGTGCAACTGCACGCTTTGCAACAAGACCGGCGCACGCTGGTCCTATTTCCACCCGTCGGATGTGCGCGTTGACGGCGTGACGACGGGATATTGCCGGCAGGACAAGGATGATCCGGGTGCGGAAGTGCATTTTTGCCCTGGTTGCGGTTCGACCACCCACTTCACCTTGACCGCCAGCGCAATATCCAGGTTCGGCAACAGCCTGATGGGCGTCAACATGTGGCTGGCCGACGAAGCTGACCTTGCAGGCATGGAGCTGCGCTATCCCGACGGGCGAGCCTGGTCAGGGGAAGGCGAGTTTGGCCATGTCCGGGAAGCGCGGATCATCGGGCGGACAGAGGCATTGGGTTAGCGGGTCGGGCCGACCGTCGCCGAGCCATGGTTGATCTGGCGTTGCAGGCGACGCTTACGCTTTAGAGCGGTTTTCGATCTGATAGAATCAGATCGCTGCTCTAATTCTCCTAGTTTTCCGCGATTTCTTAATCAGCGATCGCTTGGAAATCGCTTTAATTGTTCAGGCAGAAATCCCGCAGCGCCCGCGCATCATGCAGCGCGTTGTGCGGTATCCGGCTGTTGGCCGCAGCACTGAAGCCCGCTGCGTTGACCAGTTGCAGTTTCAACCCATTGAGGTCGACCATCTGCCCCGGCCCGGTTACGAGCAGGGCACAGAAATGGGCGAGATCCTCTGGCCAGTCAGCGACGATCACCGGTTCGGCGTCGCCCGCCAGATAGTCGGCCAGATGATGCGCCGCCTCCACCCGGTCCAGTTCCATGTCTATGCCGGGCGGGACATGGCGAAGATAGGGGATGACATTGCGTTCGACCCAGCCATGGGCCTGTTCCTGCAGCGGAAGCGATACGTAGAATTCATCGTCGCCAAATTCGGGGACCAGCGCGACGCTGATCAGCGCGCCGGCAAATCCGTTGAATTCGGTGTCGAGGAAATAACGCATCGGGACAATCTGCCTGTTGGGAGTAAGGGGCGGGGACCTGGTCCGGCAGATAGGGGGCGATTGGCGTTAGCGCCAGTGCCGCGAAAATTTGCGCCGCGCGGGCCAAGCTGGCATGCGCGCCGTGACAGGAAGGAAATCCATGCAGCCTCGCGAATTGATCGACACAGCGCCCATCCCCGGCGGCCAGGAACTGAAGCTCTATCGGCGCGGTGGCGACCATATGATCGTGCTGGACCGCAACGAGTTGATGAGCAGCCGCATGAGCGGTTCGGAAAAGGCGCTGGCGGTACTGACGCTGGACCGGCTGAAAAATGTCGGCAATCCCCATCTGTTGATCGGAGGGTATGGCATGGGCTTTACCCTGCGCGCGGCGCTGGCCCAGATGGGGCCGGGCGGACGGATCACGCTGGCTGAACTGGTGCCGCAGATCATCGCATGGGCGCGCGGCCCGATGGTGGAACTGGCGGCGGGATGCCTGGACGATCCGCGCGTGCGATTGGTGGAAGGCGATGTCGCGGCGCTGATTGCGTCGGCGCCCGGCAGCTATGACGCGATCCTGCTGGATGTCGACAATGGGCCGGACGGCCTGACGACGCCCGGCAACGACCGGCTCTATTCGGCAGCAGGGCTTGCCACGGCCAAGGCTGCGCTGAAACCCGGCGGGATATTGGCGATATGGTCCGCCGCGCCGGATGTCGCCTTCACCCGCCGCCTGCGCGATGCGGGCTTCCTGGTCGAAGAAGTCGCTGTGAAAGCGCGCGACAATGGCAAGGGGCCACGCCACGTCATCTGGTTCGCAACGAAGCGTTAGGCCGGGTTTTCGGGCAGCGCCCAATCGATCGCGCCGCGTCCTTTCGCATCCAGAAACATGTTGGCCTGGGAAAAATGGCGGCAGCCCAGAAAGCCATTATGTGCGGACAGGGGGGATGGGTGCGCGGCTTTTAGAACCAGGTGCCGTGATTGATCGACAAACGCCGCTTTGCGCTGTGCATGCGCGCCCCACAGCAGGAACACAACGGGTTCTTCCTTGTCGTTGACCAGCCGCACGATGGCGTCGGTAAACTGTTCCCAGCCCTGTTTTTGATGAGACGCGGCACGGCCCATTTCCACCGTCAGCACGCTGTTGAGCAGTAGCACGCCCTGCCGCGCCCAATGTTCCAGAAAGCCGTGGCGCGGGGCGGCAATGCCCAGGTCGCTCTTCAATTCCTTGTAGATATTGCCCAAGGAGGGCGGCGTTCGCACCCCTGGCTGCACGCTGAAGCAAAGCCCATGCGCCTGGCCTTCGCCATGATAGGGGTCCTGCCCCAGGATGACGACCTTCACCGCGTCGAGCGGGGTCAGGTCGAGCGCGCGGAAATATTGGGCGTCATCGGGAAAGACGCGCTTGCCCTGGGCTTTCTCGTCCTCAAGAAAGCGCTTCAGTCCTTCCATATAGGGTTGCTGAAACTCCTGGCTCAGCGGGGCACGCCAGCTTTCTTCGAGCATGTTCAAGGTGGTCATCGCGTGCTGATGAACCGTGCGATGAAGCCGTGTCAACAGCGCTGGGGCCTTGCCCCGGCACCGTGAATCGGAGAAGGATAATCTATGCGACGCCTTTTTTCCTTCACTGCCCTGTTGGCGGGCCTTGGCCTGTTCCTTGCTCCGCTGCCTGCTGCCGACGCTTTCGGGCCGACGCCCAATGTCGTGCAGAGGACGGCCGAATCGCGGCTGCTGGGGGAGTTTGCACGGTTCGCGACGTTGACGGACGGCACGGTCGGCATCGCCGTGCGCGACCTGCACAGCGGCCAGTCGATCGGCATCAACAATGACACGCTGTTCCCCATGGCCAGCACCTACAAGGTCGCGGTGGCGGGCAAGATATTCTCGCTAGCCGACGCGGGAGCGCTTAGCCTGGACGAGCGGCTGCCGCGCCTTGGCGCGCCGCTGTCGGTGACGACGCTGCTGGAGCTGATGCTCACCCGTAGCGACAATGAAGCGACCGACCTGCTGGTGGCGCGGGCGGGCGGGCCGCAGGCGGTGAACCGCTGGCTCCAGTCGGTCGGCATTCGCGGCCAGCGGGTCGACAGCAATACCGCTCAACTGCTGGCGCGCGCAAAGGTCGTCACGGCGAACGGCGACGAACCCGCGATGGAAGCGGCGCTTTCCGCCCGGCAGCGCGATGCGCGCGACTTGCCCAACATGGCCTTTGCCGCTGACCCGCGCGACACATCCACGCCGCGCGCGATGAATGACCTGCTGTACGCGATCCACCAGGCCAAGGCGCTCAAGCCCGGCAGCAGCGCGGCGCTGATCGCGATCATGGCCCGGTGCAAGACGGGCAAGGCGCGGCTGGTCGGCATGCTGCCCCCCGGCACGATGATCGCGCACAAGACGGGCACCCTCAATGGCCTGGGCAATGACGCGGGCATCATATCGCTGCCTGACGGGCGGATGTTGGCCATATCGGTTTTCGTGATGAAAGATCGGCGGGGCCATTTGATCCGCGACCGGATCATGGCGGAGGTCGCGCGGGCGGCCTATGATTATTTCCTCTTCGCTCCCGAAAGCCGCACGGCCTGACGCATCCGGCCTATACGCTTGCGTGATTGCCGCTAACCTGGCCTTCGCACCAGAGGTGAGGATAGATGCGCGCGCAGGAATTCAGCGACTTCTGGCCCTATTATCTGCAGGAACATGCGCAGCCCGGCACCAGGGCGCTGCATTATGTGGGAACCAGCATTGCCGTGGGTTTGGTGGGAGCGATCCCGCTGGCCGGTCGCTGGTGGATGATCCCCGCCGTGCCATTGGCGGGATATGGCTTTGCCTGGCTGAGCCACAGTTTGATCGAGCGTAATCGCCCCGCAACCTTCCGCCATCCGCTTTGGTCGCTGCGCGCGGATTTTCGCATGTGGTATCGGTTCGTGACCTGTCGAATGGGTCGTGAACTTGCCAAAGCGGGTGTTCGGCCCGATGGGTCGGTTGATCCCGCCAAGCGGCGGGAGTTGTCATAGACGCTGCGCGGTTTCAGGCGTTCGATAGCATTTCACGCAGACCATCGGCTTGACCGGCTGTGCGGCGCTGCCCACAAGAGCGCGATGGCCCTTACCGCCCGATTTTCATCCTTGCCGGATATGTCCAACCTCGCGACCCGCTGGCGCGCGCTGGAGGCGTCGTCCGGTGCGTCATTCTTTCTGGGCTGGACCTGGACCGGCAGTTGGCTGGAAAGCTATGGCGTTCGCCCGGAACTGCTGACGGTGGTGGATCAGGAGGGCAGGGACGTCGCCCTTGGGCTGGTCGGTCATGCCATGTTGCCGCGCCTGCTGGGCCGATGCGCGACGCTGTCGCTCAACCAGTCGGGCGACGCTGTCGCGGATCGCCCCTTTGTCGAATATAATGGCTTGCTGGCTGCTGCCGAATACGAGGTGGCGGCGGCAAAGGCTTTCCATACGACGATTGCCAAGCGGCCGGATTGGCGGGCGTTGCGCCTGAGTGGCGTGGTCCCCGCTTCGCCTCTGCTCGATATCAAGGCGCACCGTTCCGTCCGGGTGGATCGCTCGCCGGTCTATCAGGTCGATCTGGAGGCTGTGCGCGCGGCGTCGGGCGATTATCTCTCGCTGCTGAGCGCCAATACGCGCAGCCAGATCCGCCGCGCCATCAAGGACCATGGCGGATCGCTGCCGATGGTTACGGTTGCATCGACCGCCGGTGAGGCCGCCGCGTGGATCGAGGAAATGCGCGTCTTGAATGAAGGGCGCCACGCCGACAATGCCTGGGCCGACCCGGCCTTTCGTCGATTTATCACGCTGCTTGCCGATCGGGGCCGGGACAGTGGCGAGGTCGAACTGTTGCGCTTTGCCGATGGGACCGGCGTGGTCGGGCTGCTCGTCAATTTCGTCTATCGCGGGCAGGCGATGAACTATCAGTCCGCATTCGCCGCGCCGCTGTCGCCCAAGGATAAGCCGGGCCTGCTGTGCCATGCTGCGGCGGTCGCGCACTATCAGGTGCGCGGCCTGGCGCTCTATTCCCTGTTGGCGGGCAAGGACCGTTACAAGCAAAGCCTGGCCACGCGCGAGGAGGCGCTGGAATGGTGGTTGGTCGAACGGTTTTCGCCCCGGTTGGAGGCCGAAGCGGTGTTGCGCCGTCTGCTCAGGCGTCCAGCTTCCGCATGAGGCGGTAGGCGATCCGGCTGGCTCTCTGCTTCTCTGGCCGTGCCCCGATCCGCGCCGTGGGCAGTCCCCGCCGCCGCAGCAGCGCGTTCAGGCCATGTAGCTCCCCCTCCGCCACGCTGCGTTCGGAACGCCAGGTGACGGACAGGCTGATCGAAACGGCGGGGCCATTTTCGACGAAATGCGGCGCTTTCACCGGGACATGGATGGCATCACCGGGCAGCAGGCGGAATGCTGTTCCCCGGTCCCGGAAATGATCGTGCCAGTCCAGATTGCGATGCCCACCGTCGTGGAAGGATTCGCTTTTCGTTGGGGGCACCAGTTCATCGTCCCTGGCGGGGAAGACGGTCATGACCTTTTCGCCCACGATCTGAAGCAGGATATTATGTTCCGGGTCCATGTGGAACGGGGTGACGCTGCCCGGCGATGACAGGAACAGGAATGCCTCCCGGTGCAGCATCGGGCCGGTTGCCCGCGCGACCAGCGGGGCCAGTTCCTCCAACGCTTCGTCCAGCAGCGCGCCATAGGCAGGGTCGCGCTCCACATTCTTCAGCACCGCCCAGCTGCCGTTGGTTTCGATCGACCGGATCGTTTCGCCCAGCGTCAGCCCGTTGGCAGGCGTGTCTTCGGGACGGACGCCCAGCGGCAGCTTGCCCAGATTATATTCGACGCTGGCAGCGGGCATCCGCTCCGCCAGATGCGCCAGCGCATCGAGTGTCAGCAGGTCGTGGCCCGTCAGTTCATGGCGAAGCTTCACCGGCTGGTCGGGATAGGCGCGTGCAAAATCCGCCCGTGCGGCATCGGGGAAAGTCTGGGCAGCGGTGACGGGTTTGTAGGCGGTCATGATTGTCCCTTCAGGCGCGCGGCCAGGGCTTCAGCGGCATTGGCCAGCGCGAAGGCGGTGGTGCGACCGATCCGGGCAAGGCCGCGTCCGTGAAGCGCTATGCGATATTGAACGATGGTCCGGCGCTCCGCCCACAGGCTGTCGATCATGGGATGGTCGGCAGCGGCGCAACTGTCCATCCAGTCGATGGCTGGGTCCGCCTGCACCGCGTGCAGATTGGCCAATTCTATGAGGACGCCCGGCGAAAACCGCCCCAGCTCTTCATCAAAGGCGATCTTGAAGGAAAAGGCGCCACCGGCATGGCGGAAATTTGCGAGCATGGCGATGGCCCGGCCATTCAGATCGATGCGCAGCATGTGGAGACGCCCGCCATTGAAGGCGGCGGCGCAGGCCGATCGGAAGAAAGCGGCTTCGCCTGGTTGGCAAGCGAGTGCGGTCCCTTCGCGTCCCTTCCATCCCGATGCTTCCAGCGCGAGGAAATCGGCACACCAATTGGGCAGGTCGGCGCGGCTGGTCAGCAGGCGTTGTTCCACCACACCCATTTCCGCCAGGCGCTTTTGCAGGCGGCGGATTTCCTTGCGCTTTTTTGCGCGGACGTGGGTTTCCCAATATTGATCCGCGTCCAGGCCAGATCGCAGCATGGCGCGGTCGTAGCGATGCACTTCGCGCCGCCCGCGCCGCTGTTCGACGCACAAGGCTTCCAAAGCGGCGGCGTTGGCCCCGGCTGCGTCCAGGCCCTGCAGATGCAGGAATCCAGGCGCCCAATGCGCGGCATCCAGTTGAGCGAGAAAGCTCCGCCAGGCTGCTATTTCACGCCCTTTTCGGATCAGCGGCGCCCCGAAAAAACAATGTTCGTGCATCCAGTTGCTGACGCAGGGGATGGGCAGGCGGCCATGCCGGGACGCGACCGCAACCGGAAGCAGACCGATCAGTTCGCCGTTATCAAAGGATTCGATCAGGCGTATGTCCGGCTGGCCGGTCAGATGATCCAGTGCCGCGCACAGCATGTCGGGCGCATAGAAGGCGTTGGCCTCCGCCGGGTCCTGCGCCAGCGACGCCCAGCGCACACGTTGCGCCGGTCCATGGGCGCGGCTGTTGATCGGGGCCGGGTGCGAAGCCATATCCATGGCTCCTGTCCTTAAGCGGCAATGCTTAGGGAAGACTAAACAGTTCTAAATCGGTCAGTTCGACGGCGCTTTTGGGGAAAGCCCTTTACATCGGGCGCGCGATTGGCTGTGAACGGCCATAACACCTGATGAAAAGGGGATTTTGACGGTGAAGAATTCCAATCTGGCCCGCATGTTGCCTGCCGCATGACCATCCTTGTCACCGGGGCCGCCGGGTTCATCGGCATGGCAGTCGCGGATCGGCTGCTTGCGTCGGGGCGGGCGGTGATCGGCATCGACAATATGAACGATTATTACCCGGTTTCGCTGAAGCGTGACCGGATCGCCGCGTTGCAGGACCGTCACGGCAAGCTGTTCACCTTTGCCGAGGTCGATTTTGCCGACATGGATGCGTTGCATGCGGTGCTGGAAGGCCACAGCGTGGAGGCGATCATTCATCTGGGCGCGCAGGCGGGCGTGCGATATTCGCTGATCAATCCCCACGCCTATGTGCGTTCGAACCTGGCGGGCCATGTCAACATGCTGGAACTGGCGCGGGAACGGCGGGTGCGCCATCTGGTCTATGCGTCTTCGTCGTCGGTTTATGGTGGCAATGACAGCCTGCCTTTCCGGGTGGAAGACCGCGCCGACCACCCCGTGTCGCTTTACGCCGCGACCAAGCGGGCCGACGAGCTGATGAGCGAGACCTACGCCCATCTTTTCCGCATTCCCATGACCGGCCTGCGCTTCTTCACTGTCTATGGCCCCTGGGGCCGCCCGGACATGGCGATGTGGATATTCACGAAAAAGATATTCGCGGGCCAGCCCATTCCGGTGTTCAACCATGGCCGGATGCAGCGCGACTTCACTTATATCGATGATATTGTCAGCGGCGTGATCGGCTGTCTTGATCATCCCCCCGCCGACGATGGAGCGGCAAAGGCGGGCGGAAGCCGATCACCCCATCGGCTGTACAATATCGGCAATAATCGTCCTGAGGAGTTGATGCACCTGATATCAGTGCTGGAGGAGGCCTGCGGTCGCAAGGCGGAAATCGATTTCCAGCCGATGCAGCCGGGCGACGTGCCCGCCACCTTTGCCGACATTAGTGCCATTGTCCGGGATATCGGCTTTTCACCAAAGACGGCGATTGAAGTCGGGGTGCCGCAGTTCGTATCCTGGTATCGGGCTTATCACGGCGAATAGCAGACAAAAAGCCGCCAATGACGCATTGCGGGCGGAAAAGTTCCGGTTATTCTCAACCCACTGCTGATTATCTATCAGTGTGACGATCGGGCCGCGCATTTTTGCACGCCGTTAACAAATTGAATTGCCATCACTGTCCGAACGGTCCTATTCCCCCTTCGGGTGTCGGCTTAATGCCGAAATGGTTGCGATATTTCAGTTAAGGGCGGTGCGCTTTGATGCAACCGCCGCCACGCTCGCCAGTCAGGGTCAACCGGCGGTGAAGCCTGGAAAAAAGGGCGTTTACGTGTCTACAGTATCGAAGATCGTGCCTTTCGGCTCCGGCAGCCGGATCGTTGAAACCGCCCGCCGGACCTTGTTGACCGCATCCCAGGGGATCGACGCGCTGGAAACGCAGTTTTCCGACCGGGATTTTGCTGCGATATTCCTGCGCCTTGTCGGCGTGATCATGAATGTCCGCGGCCGCGTCATCGTCACAGGCATGGGCAAGAGCGGCATCGTCGCCCGCAAGCTGACCGCCACCCTGACATCGACCGGCACGCCCGCCATATTCATGCATCCCGCCGATGCCGGTCATGGCGACCTGGGCATGGTGACCCCTGACGATGTCGTGTTGATGCTGTCCTATTCGGGCGAATCGAATGAACTTGGCCCGATCATCCAATATTGCAAGCGGTTCGGTATTCCGTTGCTGGGCCTGACTGCCCGATCCGAAAGCACGGTGGCGACGGCTTCCGATGTTTGCGTGCTGTTGCCCGCCGTGCGCGAAGCGTGCCCCAATGAACTGGCGCCGACCACATCGACGACGGTGCAGATGGCTTTTGGCGACGCTCTGGCCATCGCACTTATGGAAATGCGCGGTTTTTCGGCGGATGATTTCTACAAATTCCATCCCAATGGCAGCCTGGGCGCGCAGTTGCTGAAGGTTCGCGAACTGATGGCGAAGGGGGACGCGGTTCCCCGCGTGCGCGAAGATTCGTCATTGCTGGACGCGACCATGGAAATGACGCGGGGGCGGCTGGGCGGTACTGCTGTGCTCAACCGGGATGGGGAACTGATCGGCGCCTTTACGGATGGCGATTTGCGCCGCACTGTCACCGACACGCAGCATCTGAACGAAGCGGTTGGCCGGTATATGACGCCGACGCCGCTGACGGTGGGTTCAGATGACCTCGCTTCCGAAGCGCTGCGCCTGATGCATCTGCATAATGTCACCCTGTTGTTTGTATGCGACGGCGGCCAACTGGTCGGCGCGATCCACATGCACGACTTGCTGAACGCCGGGGTCGCCTGAACATTATCGTCGTCATACCGGCACGAGCGGGATCGTCCCGCCTGCCGCGCAAACCCCTGCTCATGATCGCGGGGCGGACGTTGCTGCATCGCACGATCGCCATGGCGCGCGCTGCGATTGGCGATCTGGCCGACGCGGAACTGGTCGTTGCGACCGACGACCGCGAGATTGCGGATCACGCCCGTGCCGCCGGTTGCGAAGCGGCGATGACCGACAGCGACATTGCAACCGGGTCGGGCCGGGCGCTGGCGGCAGCGCTGCAACGGCCCGCGCTGCCACAATTCGTGGTCAATCTGCAGGGCGATTCACCTTTCCAGCCGGAAGGCGCGCTGCGGTCGGTCATCGCGGCGCTACGATCCGGCGCGCAGGTGGCGACCCCGGTGATCGCTCTCGATTGGGCGGCGCTTGACGCATTGCGCGATCACAAGAACCGATCGCCCTTCAGCGGAACGACATGCGCCCGCGCGGCCGATGGGCGGGCCTTGTGGTTTTCCAAAGCCATTATTCCCGCGATCCGGGGCGAAGAGGGGCTGCGCGCCACCGCGCCGAAGTCGCCGGTGTGGCGGCATGTCGGGCTATATGGCTACACGCTCGAAGCGCTCAGGCGATTTGAGAATGCCCCGCCGTCGGCACTGGAAATGATGGAGGGGCTGGAGCAGTTGCGCCTGTTGGAACTGGGCATCCCCGTCATGACCGTGCCTGTCGAGCCACCGTTGTTCGACAGTTCCGGCATCGATACCCTCGCTGACATCGAACGGGTGGAGGCGCTTATCGCCACCCATGGTGACCCGACACCCCAGCTGCCATGACCCGGCGCGTCTTCATCATTCGCCATGGCAACACGTTCGACAGCAGCGTCGACGCCCGCCGCATCGGCGCGCCGACCGACATTCCACTGGTCGCCAGCGGCGTTGCGCAGGCCGACCGGCTGGGTAGCTGGTTCGCCGCCAGTGACCTGCCGATTCGTTGCATTCACAGCAGCCCGCTACAACGGGCGCGGGAGACGGCGGCGCGGATCGCGGCGGCGACGGGCCATGCGTTTACGGGCACTTTGCCCTGGCTCAGCGAGATCGACCATGGCCCTGATGAGGATCGCCCGGAGGCCGAAGTGCTGGCCCGGATCGGAGCGGGGGCCTTGGCTGACTGGGATGAACAGGGAATCGCGCCCGACGGCTGGATCGTGGACGCCCCGGCACGCATTGCCGCCTGGAAAAAATGGTTCGGCATCGCGGGGGAGGGGGCTGAACTGCTGGTTACCAGCAACGGCGCGGCGCGATACGCGCTGATCGCATCGGGGCTGAATTCCACATCGCTCAAGCTGCGCACTGGCGCATTTGGCGAGCTGGCCGTGGAGAATAATGGCGAGGTGCGACTGATCCGCTGGGACGAGCGTCCCCAGGACGGTTAGAGCAAGCAGCGCGATATGTGAATTGCGCAGCTTGCTTGATATCTTCGTGGTCGCATCGCTTTTCGCGGAAAACTGGTTCCCGCTGTTCCGCGCGATGCTAGTTGTTTCGCTGGGGAACCGAGAAAGTCCCCGACACGCGCCCGCCAGATCCGCCCGACACGCCTGGAGCGCCACCGGATGAACGCCCGTCCACGGTCGATCGACCGCTGGTCAGGTCTATCACCAGTCGTCCGCCCGTCAGTCGGCTCGCGCCTTGCGTCAGGCTGACATTGCCGATCATGGTGATCAGCCGTTTGTTGAGGTCGTAGATGGCGACATTTCCGCGCGCGGTTTCATTGCCTTTGGTGACGACGACATTGCCGGTCGCGTCAATCCGGTCGACTTCCACCCCGCCGCCGTTGGACCCGCCATTGCGATAGGCCACTGTCATGCGCGCGGCGTTGAGCCGCATGCCCGCCTGCGTCACTTCGACATTGCCGGACACCACGACACGATCCGCGCGATCCTGCACCTCTATCCGGTCGGCATTGAAGTTGACGGGCGCGTTGCTGTCATGATTTTTCAGCACCTGCGCCTGCGCGCCGGGATAGAAAGCGACCGCGCCGAGTGCGCCAGCCGACAGCAGGATCAGCGATTTCTTCATCTCTACCGCCCTTTGAGGCCATTTTGTTCGATGCGCAAGCTTGCCCTGCCCTGCAGCGTAACGGTGCGGGCATTGAGGTCTGCTTCCAGATGATCGCCGCTAAACGTACCGATCGGGATGCGGCCATCGACTCGTCCAGTGCTGCGCATCGTCCGTGTCTTGAGGTCGATGCCCACGTCCCGTGTCGTCAGGCGATATCCCCCTGCCGCCTGGAACTGCACCGGGCCGTCGACCGCCACTCGTTCGCTGTCCATGTCATACCGGCCCTTGCGCGCGTTCAGCAAAGCGGGGCCTTCGGACAGCAGGACGCGCGCGGACATGTCATTGAGGTCGACCACGGGTTCGCGCGAGCTTTTCTGCACCGCCGATCCCGCCCGCAGCGAAAAGGGCTGACCCTTGCTGTCTTCGCCGCGATAAAGTGCTTCGGTGACGCGCATCCGTTCCTGCGCCACTTCCACCTTGTTCTTGTCGAGTACGAAGCTCACCTTGTCTCCGCCGACAAAGGGTGCGGTGGCCAACAACGCAGCCAATACGCCCGCCGCGACCGGGAGCCAGTTTTTGAGCGTGCCGACCAGCCGGTCGTGACTCCCCCTCGGCCGTGCCCAATGCCGTCGTGCGTTGCGTTGCTGTTCCGCCTGAATTGACATGGAGCGCCTGCGTCCTGCCCTTTACATATGGGCGAAGATGTCGATCTCCGGCCAGCCCGCCAGGTCCAGTTCGGCCCGGTGAGGGAGGAAATCGAAACAGGCCTGCGCCAGTTCCATCCGGCCTTCGCGCACCAGCCGTTTGTCCAGTTCGGCCTTCAGCGCGTGCAGGTAGCGCACGTCCGATGCTGCATAATCTTTCTGCGCGTCGGACAGGGTGGGCGCGCCCCAGTCGCTCGACTGCTGCTGCTTGCTGATTTCCTGTCCCAGCAATTCGCGGACAAGTTCCTTCAAACCGTGGCGATCGGTATAGGTGCGGATCAGGCGCGACGCGATCTTGGTGCAATAGACCGGGGCTGCCACCACGCCCAGATAATGTTTGATCGCCGCAATGTCGAAACGCCCGAAATGATAGAGCTTCAGCCGCGCGGGGTCGGCAAGGACGGCGCGCAGATTGGGCGCGGCATAATCACTGCCCGGCATGAACCGGACCAGATGCTCATCGCCCTGGCCATCGCTGATCTGAACGACGCACAGCCGGTCACGGGGGGTGATGAGGCCCATGGTTTCAGTGTCGACGGCGACGGGGCCGGGGGCGAGGACGCCGGCGGGCAGGTCCCCTTCATGAAAATATACGGTCATCCCACCCCTCTATGGTGAAAGCCGCCGCAACTCAATCGGCGCTTTTGCAGGGTGCCCAGAATGCCTCATCGGCGGCTCTCATCATGAATGCGGCGGCAATCGGGCTAAAATCATTCGCGCTGCCCTGAAAAATTGATATAGTGATTCCCTAAAGCCGCATCCTTGCGGTGGATTCTGCATGTCATTTCGCCCGGCATGTTTGTCCGATTTAGTCTTGGGCGAAGCGAAAGTGACCAACAGGGCATGAGTTTTGATAGAGGTCGCCGCGGCGGGCGCGGCAAGGACAAGCGCGACGGTTTCGGCGACGACAATTTTTACGGCGGCGGCGATCGTGGCGGCTTCGGCGGTGGTTTTGGAGATCGTGGTGGTTTCGGCGGTGGTGATCGCGGCGGCTTCGGCGGCGGCGGTGATCGCTTCGGCGGCGGTGGCGGCGGCGGTGGTTTCCGCAGCGGCGGCGGTGGCGGCTTTGGCGGCGGCGGCGGTGGCGGCTTCGGCGGCGGCCGTGGCGGCGGCGGCGGCATGCCAGCCCAGGTTGTTGGCGAAGGCACTGGCGTCGTAAAGTTCTTCAACGGCCAGAAGGGCTTTGGCTTCATCGTCCGTGACGATGGCGCGGAAGACGTGTTCGTCCACATCAGCGCCGTTGAGCAGGCAGGCCTGACCGGCCTGGCCGAAGGTCAGCAGCTTGGTTTCACCCTGGTCGATCGCGGCGGCAAGATTTCCGCCACTGATCTGAAGATCGAAGGTGAGCCCCTTCCAGTCGTGGATCGTCCGCGTGAACCTCGCGAACCCCGCGCTGGCGGCTTCGGTGGTGATCGTGGCGGCTTTGGCGGCGACCGTGGTGGTGATCGCGGTGGTCCGCAGCGCCAGCTGACCGGCGAACGCGCTAGCGGCACGGTGAAGTTCTTCAACGCCATGAAGGGCTTTGGCTTCATCCAGCGTGACGATGGTCAGCCCGATGCATTCGTGCATATCAGCGCTGTTGAGCGTGCAGGCATGCCTGCCCTTAACGAAGGCGACCGCCTGGACTTTGAACTGGAAGTCGATCGTCGCGGCAAGCACGCGGCTGTCAATCTTCAGCCCAAGGGCGACTAAAACAAGTTTCCGCTTTCGCGGAGAGGATAAGAGGGGTCGCCTGCCCGGCGGCCCCTTTTCTTGTGGGTGCCATCTTTGGTGGCGCGGGACCGGGACGGGGGTGTGATCGATTGTGTCGGCGCCCAGCGGGCGCTGCGCGGTGTCGCTCCCAGCCGAGGCAGGCTACCGCGCGGGGAGGTCCCCCTGCGTAACTAGGGGCGCTGGCGGCACGATCTTGACCGTTTCGAACCGTTCCTTGCGTCGCACGCCGCCGAGCATCGGCGCGACCACGCTGGCAGTGGGATCGGGGGCAGGTGCGGGCAGGGGATTGCGCTGACGCATGCATTCGCCCGCGCTGGCGCGCGGCGATTGGGTGCAATTCCAAAGTGATCTTTGCAGGCCGGTCGCGGCATTGTGGATATAGGCGAACGTCATGCTTTCCATCTGATCGCCGTTCAGGGGGAGTCGCGATGGAGCGTTCCCCGCGCGCCACGCCATGATCCGGCATTCGGGCCGCCCGGCGCAAAATGTCTGCGCCATCGTCGGCCAATTGTCGGGCTGGCTATCGCGGCTCAATTCCACCAGAAAGCTTTTCGCGCCCGGCGCAATCGTGATCAGCCGTGCCCCCGCCATCATCCGTCCGACGGCATCCGCGCCGATGCTTTGTTGGGGCTGGGCCACCAATGCCGCCACGCCACCGCCGGGCAGGAGCATCGACGGCAGGCCAGCGATCAGGGGGCCGTCGGCCTGATGCGCTGCTGACAGGCGCGCGATGCGGGGTATCAACGGCTCTCCTGACGCCCTGCTGAAGCGGAAAGCCGGGGGCGTACCCCACCATCCCCGCCATCGAAAGAAGAGATGCGTGTCGACCGCCGCGATCTTGTCCAGGCTGCCGCTCCAATAGGGAACGACCCAGTCGGTATGATAATGGGTGGCATAGCCGACGGGCTTGAAAACCTGGCCAGTGAGCGCCGCGCGCGCGATGTCCCGCGCCCGGTTCCACGCCGCCTGTGAGGGTGATCGGGCGAGGGCGCCATCGCAAGTGAAGGTGAATTGGCACCCGGTCGATCGTTCCTGCCCCTGAAACACCACGCCGCAGACAGTCTTGGGAAAGGCGGGGTGGCGAACGCGGTTCAACACCACCTGGGCGACCGCGCGCTCTCCAATGGCGTCGTCGCCTGCTTCATACAATTGCGCCGCAGCCAGGCAGTCGATTGCACGCGCCTGATCAATTGGCGTGCCCGAAAAGATGAAGGGCCGCGCCGCCGGGCTGGGCAGGCGCGAAAAGGGGGTGGCGGAATTGAGCGCGCGCGCCTGATCCCGGTCCAGCTCATAAAGCTCCACCGGCTGCACGGCGGGCGGCGGTGTCGCAGGCCTGACGCGGGCCGTGGGGGCGAGCGTCGTGCGCGATGTGAGGGCAAGGGGGCCGCGCGCTTCCCAATAAGCAATTGTCGCAGGCAGGCCGACGAACAACATGAACCAGACCGGCCACATCAGGGGATGCGGCCGGTTCATGGGTGCGGCGTCGATCATGCCCGATCCGGTGCGGTTTTATTCGGGCAGGAAGTCGGGCACCGACAAATAGCGTTCGCCGGTATCATAGTTGAAGCCCAGAACGCGGCTACCGGCAGGCAGTTCCTTCAGCTTCTGGGCGATGGCGGCAAGCGTCCCGCCGGACGATATGCCCACCAGCACGCCTTCCTCTCGCGCGGCGCGGCGCGCATATTCCTTGGCATCCGCTGGATCGACCTGAATGACCCCGTCCAGCAGCTGGGTATGCAGGTTGGCCGGGATGAAGCCCGCGCCGATGCCCTGAATGGGGTGAGGCCCCGGCTGCCCGCCGCTGATCACGGGCGAAAGCGTCGGTTCCACCGCATAGACCTTGAGGTCCGGCCACAGCTTCTTCAGCACTTCCGCGACGCCGGTGATATGGCCGCCGGTGCCGACGCCGGTGATCAGAACGTCGATCGGGCTATCGGCGAAGTCGGTTGCGATTTCCTGCGCGGTCGTGCGAATATGCACATCGATGTTGGCCGCATTTTCAAACTGCTGCGGCATCCAGGAACCCGGTGTCTGTTCGACCAGTTCCAGCGCCCGTTCGATCGCGCCCTTCATCCCCTTTTCACGGGGCGTCAGGTCAAAGGTCGCGCCATAGGCCAACATCAGGCGGCGACGCTCTACGGACATGCTTTCGGGCATGACGAGGATGAGCTTGTAGCCTTTGACCGCCGCCACCATCGCCAGCCCAACCCCGGTATTGCCGGACGTCGGTTCTATGATGGTGCCGCCGGGCGTCAGGTCGCCCGATTCTTCGGCTGCTTCTATCATGGACAGCGCAATGCGATCCTTGATCGACCCGCCCGGATTGGATCGTTCCGATTTGATCCAGACTTCCGTGCCCGCCGGCGCATCGCCGAACAGGCGGTTCACGCGGATGTGCGGCGTGTTGCCGATGGTTTCGAGAATATTGGCAGCTTTCATGTGGCCTTCTCCTGGCTGAAATCGGCCTCCCTCATGTCGGGTGGGTCGAAGGTACGTGCAAGGCGCAGCTCAGGGAAGAGGCGCGCCCAAAATAGCGTGATGATAATCGCGCCAATCCCGCCGCCGATCACGGCCACGACCGGCCCGACCAGCGCGGCGAGGAAGCCCGATTCGGCTTCCCCCAGTTCATTGGATGCGGAAATGGTGAGTTGCGACAGGCTGGAGACGCGGCCTCGCATGGCGTCGGGCGTGTGAAGCTGAATCAGCGACTGGCGCACATAAACCGATACCATGTCAGCCGCACCCAGCGTGACGAGCGCGCCAATCGCCACTTCCATCGCGATATTCGTCGGCAGGAACGCGGTGCAGCCGAACGCTATGGTCGCCAGGCCGAATATGACGACCGCCGCCAGCATCTTCATGCCGACATTGTTCTTCATCGGGCGAATGGAAAAGAACAGCGCGATCAAGCCTGCGCCGATTGCGGGCGCAGCGGCGAGATGTCCCAGCCCCTTTGACCCCACATATAATATGTCACGCGCATAGACGGGCAGCAGCGCCGTCGCCCCGGCCAGCAACACTGCGAACAGGTCCAGCGTTATGCTGGCAAGCACCAGCCGGTTGGACCGCACATAGGTGAGGCCATCCATCATTTGCCGGATGGGATGGCGGGTCGTGTCGCGGGGCGGTTGCGGGACCGGGCCGATCAGCATCATGCCGACCCAGGCAAGCGCGAAAAGCCCAGACGCCACCGCATAGGCGCCCCAAGGCTGAATGGCATAAGCATATCCGCCCAGCGCGGGGCCTGCGATCATGCCGGTTTGCCATGCCACGCTGGAAATCGCGATAGCGTTGGGCAGCACGTCGCGCGGGATCAAATTGGGGGCGAGCGCCGAATAGGCCGGTCCGTTGAAGGCCCGTGTAACGCCGACGACGGCGGCAATGCCAAAGATCAGCGGCAGGCTGACCCACCCTTCATATGTAGCGAGCGCCAACAAGCCTGACGCGCCGATCAGGATAAACAGGGTGATGCGGGAAATATATCGCCGGTCGAAATGATCCGCGACCCATCCGGTCAATGGTGTGAGGAAGAAGAGCGGGAGGAACTGGGCAAGGCCGATCAGGCCCAGCTGCGCGGCGGCCCCGGACGTGCTCATCGTGCCGCGTGCGATATTATAGGCCTGCCACCCCAATATCGTCATCATGGCATATTGCGCGAGAACGGCGGCGAACCGGCTCCACAGATAAGCCCGGAAATTGCCGAAGCGAAGCGGATGGCGCAAAGGGGCGAGGGCCGTCATCCGCTTTCCTTAGCCCTTGCTCAGAGCGATAAGCAATGTCGGCGGTAGAGAAAGGGAACAGGCTTTCTTTTCAAGGGAAAGGCGCTGCTTTGCGTCCGTTTCCGATCATCTGTCCGGGTCGATCAGAATGCCGCTGACCGATCCATTGCGGACAGAACATACGAACGGCACGGATTGAAGGTCGCGATAAGGGCCGACTTCGCCTTCGACTTCCCATCCTGTCGACATGGAACTGGTGCGTGACCTGCCAATGATGGCTGCGCCTGGCCCGGCTTCATCGCGCGCCTTGGCTGCGCAAGCCGCGCCTGCTGCCTTGGCCGAACTGATGTTGCCGTAACCCGGAGAAACATAGGGCTGTCGGTTCGCGTCGCGTTCCGCCTGGCGATCCTTCGAAATGTCGCTGATGATTGCGGCATTCGCAGCGCGTCGCAATTCGTGGTTCGACTGGGCGCCGGCAGGAATTGCCAGGCCGAGCATTACCATGGAGCTGGTCATCATTACCATGCGCATCGATCTTCTCCCCGTTGAAACGGACAAATACCCTATTTGAAAAGACTGCCCAAAATGCCCCGCACCAGCTTTCCGGCCAAGCCGCCCGATGATCGCCGGGTAGACCCGCCGAATACGGCACGCCCCAGTTCATTGGCCACCTGGCGTCCCACCGAAGATGCGGCGGAGCGGGTGGCGGATTGAACGGCCCGGTCCAATGACGAAGGTCTGGCAGCTTCACGCGCGGCGGCGGTGTCGCGGCGTGCCTGCTCCTTCAGTTCCGCCTCGCGCTGCTTCGCCTCCACCTTGGCCTGAGCGGCGGCGGCTTTTTCGCTTTCCACCTGCGCCTTGGCGGCTTGCACGGCTGCGGCCGCCGCTTCGCCGCGTGCTGCCAATATTTCTTCAGCCGATTCGCGATCGACTGCCGTGTCATATTTATCGGCACAGGGAGAAATTGACTGGATGATCGCGCGCTCCTTGGCATCGACTGGTCCCAGGCGTGATCGCGGCGGAGCGATCAGCGTCCGCTGGACGATGCTGGGCGATCCGTCGTCCTGAAGCAGCGAAACCAGCGCTTCGCCAACCTTAAGTTCCGTGATGGCCGTTTGGACGTTGAGGTCGGGATTGATCCGAAAGGTCTCCGCCGCGGCCTTGATCGCCCGCTGGTCGCGCGGGGTGAAGGCGCGCAGGGCATGCTGAACGCGGTTGCCCAACTGTCCGGCCACCTCTTCGGGAATGTCGATCGGATTCTGGGTCACGAAATAGACGCCCACGCCCTTCGACCGGATCAGCCGCACGACCTGTTCGATCTTGTCGGTCAGCGCCTTGGGCGCATCGTCGAACAGCAGATGGGCTTCATCGAAGAAGAAGACGAGCACCGGCTTGTCCGGGTCGCCCACCTCAGGCAGCGTTTCGAACAATTCGGAAAGCAGCCAGAGAAGGAATGTGGCGTAGAGCCTGGGGCTCTGCATCAGCTTGTCGGCGGCCAGTACATTGACATAGCCGCGGCCCTGGTCGTCCACCTTCAGGAAGTCATGGATGTCGAGCGCCGGTTCGCCAAAGAAATGGCCGCCGCCCTGGCTGTCCAGTTGCAGCAATTGCCGTTGTATCGCGCCCACGCTGGCCTTTGTCACATTGCCATAGCGGGACGACAGCGTATCGGCATTTTCCGCGCAGTGGGCGAGCATGGCCTGAAGGTCGCCCAGGTCGAGCAGGAGCAGGCCCTGATCGTCAGCATATTTGAAGGCGATCGACAACACGCCTTCCTGCGTTTCGTTAAGGCCCATCAGCCGGGACAGCAGCAGCGGTCCCATTTCACTGACGGTGGTGCGGATCGGATGGCCCTGCTGTCCATAAAGGTCCCAGAAGATGGCTGGATTGTCAGCATAGCTGTAATTATCGACGCCGATCTCCTGCGCGCGGGCGATCAGCTTGTCCGCGTTTTTCGCGGTCGGTGATCCAGCCATCGCGATGCCGGAAAGGTCCCCCTTCACATCGGCCAGGAATATGGGGACGCCGCGCGCGGAAAAGCTTTCCGCTATGCCCTGCAGGGTGACGGTTTTACCCGTGCCGGTTGCGCCCGTGATCAGCCCATGCCGGTTGGCGCGCCGCAGGTTCAATATTTGCGGGATGCCGCCATTTTTTTCCGGTGCGCCAAGACCGATGAAAATGCCGTCGCTCATGTGCCCCTTGCTCCATCAAACGGTTCGAGCCGCGCCTGCCGGTGACGGCTTCCACAGTATAGGGAAGCCGATCATCCCGGCAAGCGCGGCTCGCAACGATCCGCTTTATGTCGATCCGTCTTATTTGTCGCGCAGGCGCACCGGCAGGAACACGGCGGGCTGACCACGGCGCAGCACCTGCAGCAGGATAGCGGTGCGTCCCTGCGCCGCGACCTGCTTCACCTGGGCGTCCAGATCGGCCTGGCTGGCGACCGGGCGGTTGTTCGCGGTGATGACCACATCGCCCCGGCGCAGGCCCTTGGCCCCTGCATCGGTGGAACTGTCCACTGCCGTGATCACGATGCCGCGCGTTTCGGCGGCAAGGCCGAGCTGGCGGGTGATGCTGGGCGTCAGCGGGATGGCCGAAATGCCGAGCGACTGCTGGCTAGCCTGTGGACCGGACGAGGGCGGCTGTTGCTGGTTGAAATCATCGCCCTGCTGCTGGGCAAAGCTGTTCAGTTCATCTTCCGACGGGCGTTCGCCGACGATGGCGGTGACGGTCTGGCGCTGACCATTGCGGATCAACACGATCGGCACGCGCGTCCCGATGGGCTGGTTCGCGACGATAGAGGACAGATTTTGGTCAGGTGTTACTTCCTGGCCCGACACGCTGACGATCACGTCGCCCGGCTTGATACCGGCACGGTCGGCGCCCTTGCCCGGCTCCACGCCCTGCACGAATTCGCCACGATTTTTCGCCAGGCCGAGCGAATCGGCCATGTCTTCGCCCAGCGGGCTGATCTGGATGCCCAGATAGCCGCGCTTGACGCTCTGCCCCTTGCGCAGGGTCGCGACGATCGGCGCGGCCTGTTCGGAAGGAATGGCGAAGCCGATGCCGACATTGCCGCCCGACGGAGACAATATCTGGCTGTTTATGCCGATCACATTGCCGCGCATGTCGAACATCGGGCCGCCGCTATTGCCCTGGTTGATCGATGCGTCGGTCTGGATGAACTTGTCGTAGGTGCCGCCAGTGCCGCGATGGACGGCGGAAATGATCCCGGCCGTGACCGTGCCCGACAGGGCGAATGGATTGCCGATGGCAACCACCCAATCGCCCACGCGCGCCTTCGTGCTGTCGCCGAATTTGACGAAGGGCATGGGCTTCTTCGCGTCGATCTTCAGCACGGCAATGTCGGTCGCGGGGTCGCGGCCGACAAGGCGGGCCGTATATTCTTCGCGATTGGTGAGCGTCACCGTGATGGAATCGACCGAGGCGCTTTCGGCCCCGGCGGACACAACGTGATTGTTGGTCACGATATAACCATCGGCGGAAATCAGGAAGCCCGACCCCAGCGACTGCGCCTGACGGGTCTGCGGCTGTCCGCCAGGGGAGCCGAACAATTCGCCAAAGGGCGTGCCAGCAAACGGGTTCTGCACCTGCACGCGCTGCTTGGTCGAAATATTGACCACGGCAGGCTGCAATTTTTCCACCATGTCGGCCAGGCTGGCAGGCGCGCCCGCTGGAGCTGCGGCCTGCATGCCTTCATTCTGGGCAGTCTGGGCGCCGACATTGGGGCTGGATGTTACGGCGATGGCGGTGCCGCCAAGCAGCAGGGCGCCGGTGATGGCATAAGCGTAACGCACTCGTGACAGTCCTCTCATGAACTTGCGGAAAGGATGGCGGGACTCCGCGAGAGTGGGAATGCGCCGTCCTGCCTTAACCCTCATTGAATGACGCTGGTTCCGTAATGATCCTAACGGCCCTGAAACTGTTTCAGGAATTCATTGTCGCGCGAAAGAACCATGTTGGTCGATCCCGACCGATCCGTCGCGAAGGTGTAGCGATAGGCCTGCATCGCCCGATAGAAATCGTAGAATTGCGCGTCCTTGCCAAAGCTGTCCGAATAAATGCGCGCAGCGTTGGCGTCTGCTTCCGCCCGGATGATCTGAGCCTGCTTGGCTCCCTGCGCGCGGATGGTCAGCGCCTCCTGCTCGCGGGCGGTGCGCATCCGGGTGAAGGCGCTTTCCAGCGGTGCGCCGTCGGGCAGGTCGGCGCGTTTGATACGCACATCGACAATCTGAGCGCCATATTGCCGGGCGACCCGGTTCAGCCCCGCTTCGATATTGTCCATCACCTGGCCGCGTTCCGGCGACAGCAGCGCGGCGAATGGCCGTTTGCCCAGTTCATTGCGCAGCGCCGACCCAAGGATCGGTCGCAACGCTTCGGAGACGCGTTCTTCGTTGCCCGCCGCGATATACATGCGCAGCGGATCGACGATGCGGTAGCGAGCGAAGGCATCTACCTGCAATCGCAGCTGATCGGTGGACAGCACCTGTTGCCGTTCCATTTCGACCGACAGCACGCGTTTGTCGATCCATACGATCTGGTCGATGAACGGCCAGCGCAGGATGATGCCAGCGCCCGTCTTGCCGAAATCTTCGTTCGGACGGTAACGGTTGATGATCTTCTTGGGATCGCCGAAGCGGACGACGACGCCCTGCTTCGTTTCGGGTACGATGGCGATGGTGCTGCCGATCAGCATCAGCAGGACGATGACCGACAGCGCGAGCGCGACGGGGTGGCGCAGCAAGTTGGGCATCACCGGTTCCCCTCTGCAGGTGCGGCAGGGGCGGTCGCCGCCTGTGCCCTGCGCTTGAGTTCGGGAAGCGGCAGGAACGGCGTGACGTTGCCGCTTTCGACGATCGTCTTGTCGACGTTGGACAGGACGCCCTCCATGGTTTCGTAATACATGCGGCGACGCGTGACATCGGGTGAGAGCCGGTATTGCTCATAGACCTTGTCAAAGGCGGCGGCTTCGCCCTGCGCCTTTGCCGTCACCTGCTGCGCGGCAGCGCGCGCTTCGTTCAGATAGGTCTGGGCGGTCTGCTGCGCAGCGGACACGGCCTTGAACGCGTCGTTGACGGCGGTCGGCGGGTCGGCCTGCTTGATGGCGACGCCCTGCACGCGAATGCCCGACCGATAGCCGTCGAGTATGTCCTGCATACGTTGTTCGACCTGCTGTTCGATCTCCGTCCGGCCCGCGCCCAGCGCATCGTCGAGGCTGACGCTGGCGACGACGGACCGCATGGCGCTTTCAGCCACTTCGCGGACGGTGTCATCGGGGTCGGACAGCTGGAAAAGATAGAGTTCCGGGCTGCGGATATTCCAGCGTACCGAATAAGCCAGGTCGATGATGTTCTGATCGCCGGTCAGCACCAGATTTTCGCTTTCGGCGCTGGCCGAACCGATATCGATGGCGCGGATTTCCTCCACATCGACGGTGGTTACATTTTCCAGCGGGCTGGGTAGCGTCAGGCTGATGCCCGGAGAAATCGTCCGGCTATATTTGCCGAGCAGGGTCACGACGCCGCGTTCTTGCGGGCCGACGCGGTGAACGCAGGTCAGCACCAGCCATAACAGGATGAAGACGCCAATCGCAGCAGGCCACAGCGCCTTGCCATTGGGGCGTGGCGGCAGATTGCCAAAGCCCCCGCCGCCCTGGCCAAAGCTGTCGCGGCTGCGGCGCAGCAGTTCCTCGATTGCCGAAGGTCCCTTCGATCCGGCAGGGCGACCCGGCTGCGTCCAGGGATTGCGAGGGCCATCATTGCCCTTGCCCGGCCCATCGCCTCCTTCGGAACCATCGCCTTTATTGCCCCAGGGGCCTTGGACCATGGCGCTTTTGATGCCGGGCATCCACCCGAGAATTCTTTTCATACCGTCTCTATAGGAAGGGTGGCGCTTGAAAAACAGTGCCCTTCGCAACGATTATTGCCTAGAGGCCGCTGTCATGACCGATCTTGAGAGTTTCGCTGCCCGCCTGAAGACGCTGACGGAGGGGCGCGCCAGCACCCCGCGCGTCAAGGATGGGGTGATGGCCCTGGCGCTGGACGTGGGCGGACTTTCCGCCGCGCGACGGGACGCCGTGGCCGACGCTATCCGCGAAGGCGCGCTGCTGGTTCCGGGCGTGAAAGATGTGCGCATAGCGATGACCACCGAGCGCAAGAGCATCAGGATCATCGCTGTTGCATCGGGAAAGGGGGGGGTGGGCAAATCCACTCTGTCGGCAAACCTGGCCGTTGCCCTGAAGCGGTTGGGGTTTTCGGTCGGTATCGTGGACGCGGATATCTACGGCCCGTCCCAAGCCAGGCTGATGAACAGCGAGGACAAGAAGCCGCAGGCGCAGGACAAGCGCCTGATCCCGGTGGACAGTCCGGCTGGCATTCCCATGCTGTCGATGGCGCATCTGGTGGAACCGGGGAAGGCGCTGGCGTGGCGCGGACCCATGGCTGGCAACGCCCTGTCGCAACTGATCGACGCCGATTGGGGTGAAACGGAAATACTGATCGTCGATATGCCACCCGGCACTGGCGACGTTCAATTGTCGATGGTGCAAAAGCATAAGCCTGCGGGCGCGGTTATTGTATCGACGCCGCAGGACCTGGCGCTGATCGACGCTCGCCGGGCCATCAGCCTGTTTGAACAAACACAGGTGCCCATCATCGGCCTGGTGGAAAATATGGCGGGCTATAGCTGCCCGCATTGCGGTGAAATATCCGACCCGTTCGGCACTGGCGGCGCGGAATCCGCCGCCGGGGAGCTGGGGATGGCCTTTCTGGGCCGCATTCCCCTGGCGATTGACATCCGGTTGAAATCCGACGCTGGCGACCCGCCCGCAGCGGGCGAAGATGAATCGGGCAAGGCGTTTCACGCTGTCGCGGCCAAGGTGGCGCACTGGTTGCGCGGCTGACGGGCGTGCAGGCCGAGGGAACGGATTGAGCCTGTGCCGCGTCTTTCCGGCAACGCGTTGAAAGGAACAAGCGCATGCCCCTGAACGAGTCCCAGCAGATCGCCGACCTTTTGAACGGGACGCGCACCATCGCGATGATCGGCCTGTCCGATCGGCCCGATCGCCCCAGCTATGGGGTGATGAAGGTGCTTCAGGACCATGGCTATCGCGTGTTGCCGGTCAATCCGCAGATTGCGGGCGAGCATGTACATGGGGAATTTGTCTGGGCGCGGCTGGCCGATATTGGTGTGCCCATCGACATGGTCGACATCTTCCGCCGTAGCGAGGCGGCGGGGGAGGCGGTGGACGAAGCCATCGCAGCGGGCGCGAAGTCGGTGTGGATGCAATTGGGCGTGGTTAATGAAGCCGCTGCTGCCCGCGCGGAAGCCGCAGGCCTGAAGGTCGTGATGGACCGGTGCCCGGCTATTGAGATACCCCGCCTCAATATTGCTCCGATCAACGCAGATTAGAGCTTTTCAGCCGTTCGAAGCCTCTCTATCACCATGGTCATGGGGCGCGCACCGCTGAAGCATGCACAGCGTAAAGACCAGGACAGGGGCATCAATAGACGCGCGCTGCTGGTAGGGGCGGGTGCATCGGCGGGGTTGATGCTGGCATGGGCGATATGGCCCCGCGCCTACCGCCCGAACCTGAATGCCGCAGCGGGCGAGACGGTTTTCAATGCTTTCCTTAAAATCGACCGGGCAGGGCAGATCGTCGTCATCGTTCCCCAGACGGAAATGGGCCAGGGCATAACGACGTTGCTGCCGCAGATATTGGCCGATGAACTGGGTGCTGACTGGCGGACGGTGGGGGTGCAGAGCGCGCCGGTCAGCCCGCTTTACGCCAATGATCTGCTGGCGCGGCAATGGCTGTCGAGCGACTGGACGCGGCTGGCGGGATCAGCAGGTGAATGGGCGATCGACCAATATGCGACCCGCCGGGCCTTGATGCTGACCGGCGCTGGCACATCAGTGCCGATGTTCCAGCAAAGCTATCGTGAGGCGGGCGCCGCTGCCCGCGTGCTGCTGTGCCAGGCTGCTGCCGCGCGCTGGGACGTTCCATGGGAAAATTGCGACATCCAGAATGGCATCATCTCCGACGGCGGGCAAAAGCGGTTGAAGATCGGCGAGGTGGTGGAAGAGGCCGCCGCGTTCGACCTGCCGGAAATCCTGCCCTTTCGGCAAAGGGAGACCGATCGGCTGGCCGGGCAGGACCTGCCACGGCTGGATACGCCGTCCAAGATCGACGGCAGTCATAATTTCGCCGCTGACATCCGCTTGCCTGACATGGTTTTCGCTTCGATCCGGCAGGGGCCGATCGGCGATGCACTGCTGAAAAGCGTTAATGAAAATGCCGCGCGCAGTGTCACGGGATTTCTGAAACTGGTGCGCACGGATCGATGGGCCGCGGCGGTCGCGACCAACTGGTGGGCGGCGAACAAGGCGCTGGACCTGGCTGATCCCATATTCGAACTGGCGGGTAATCCGGTCAGTAGCGAAGGGGTCGAGGCGGCGCTGGAGCAGGCTTTTGCCGGTTCATCGGGGCAACGCCTCTATTCGCGCGGCGATCTGGCGCCCTTGTTCGACAACGCCACTATCCTGGCCAGCGAGTTCAGCGTCGATCCGGGCCTGCATCTCGCGCTGGAGCCGATGTGCGCGACGGCGCGCGTGACCGATGATGCGGCGGAAGTGTGGACCGCGACGCAAGCGCCCGGATTGGCCCGTGCGGCGGTTGCCGATGCGCTGGGCATGGCGGACGGTTCCGTCACTCTTTATCCCCTGCACGCGGGTGGCTCCTTTGGGCGGCGGATGGATGTGGATGCGGGCGTGCAGGCCGCGCTGATCGCGAGGGATGTCGGTCGGCCAGTGCAATTGCTGTGGTCGCGGCTGGAAGACGTCATCCAGGATCGTCCGAGCGCCCCGGCCCATGCCCGCATGGCCGCCAAGTTGGGCCGCAATGGCGTGATCGAAGGCTGGCTGGCCAAGGTTTCCGCCCCTTGCGGCATGGCCCAGACCTGGGACCGGGTTGCGCATCGCAAACTGCCGCATGAAGCGGCTCGCGATGCAGCGGACCTATCCACCCGACTTGCGGTCGCGGGCATGGAATTGCCCTATGCGCTTCCCAACTGGGCAGTGGATCATTTTCCCGCCGACCCCGGCCTTCCCATCGGCTTCGCACCGGGGAATGCCCGTTTGCATGGCGCGTTCTTCACTGAAAGCTTTATCGATGAACTGGCCCATCAGGCGCGGATCGAACCCATATCCTTTCGCATTCAGATGCTGGGCGGCAATCCCCGGCTGGCGCACTGCCTGACCACGGTCGGCGCGATGGGCGGCTGGCAGGGCGGCATCGAAGGGAGCGGGCAGGGGTTGGCCGCGCACCAGATGGACGGGGCCTATGCCGCCGTGATGGTGGAAGCGGCGATCAATGGCGGAAAGCTGAGTGTTGGACGCATTATCGCGGCGGTCGATGGCGGGGACCAGGTCAATCCCGACATCGCCCGTCAGCAGGTCGAAAATGGACTGATCTATGGGTTGGCGCTCGCCATGGGCGCATCGGTTCCCTACGCCAGGGGCATCCCCCAGCGCGCGATCATGGGGCGAATGGGCCTGCCCCGCCTTGCCGACATAGGTGAAGTTTCGGTCGAGTTGGTGCGCAGCAGCGCGCCATCGGCCGAACTTACCGACATCGGCGCTCCGTTGATCGCGCCTGCGGTCGCCAATGCGCTTTTCACAGTCACCGGGCAGCGTTTTCGCAAGCTCCCACTCTTGCCAAGGACTTGACGTCGTTCGTGGATAAAATCGGCCTTCTCCTCATCAATCTGGGCACGCCCGACGCGCCCGATGCTGCATCAGTACGGCGTTATCTGGGTGAATTCCTGTCCGACCGGCGCGTTGTGGAGATCCCCAAACTGTTGTGGCAGCCTATATTGCGCGGTCCCATCCTGCTGACCCGGCCCCGCAAATCGGCGCGCGCCTATCAGGAAGTCTGGACGGAGGGAGGCTCTCCGCTCGCCGTTTATACCCGTGACACCGCCCACAAGTTGCAGGAGTTGATGGGTGCGGAGGTAGTGGTCGATTGGGCGATGCGCTATGGCACCCCTTCGATTGCGACGCGGCTCACAGCGATGATCGATGCGGGTTGTGGCCGCATTCTGCTCGCGCCGCTTTATCCCCAATATTGCGCCGCGACGACCGCAACGGCGCTGGACGCTGCCTATGCTGCGCTGGCGGATTTGCGGTCGCAGCCCGCGATCCGCACATTGCCGCCCTATTATGCCGACCCCGCTTATATCGAGGCGCTACGCGCCTCTGCCGAGCGGCAACTGGCGGAACTGGATTTCGCACCGGACCTGTTGCTCGCCAGCTTTCACGGCATGCCGCAACGCACCCGGCAGCTGGGCGATCCCTATCATGATCAGTGCCTGGCGACGGCAGGAATGCTTGCGCAAGCAATGGGGCGCGAGGTGCGGGTCACCTTCCAATCCCGCTTTGGTCCCGCCAAATGGCTGGGCCCGGCGACCGACGACGTTCTGCGCAGCCTGCCGGGCGAAGGCGTGCGTAAGGTGGCGGTCCTGACCCCCGGATTTTCCGCCGACTGCCTGGAAACGCTCGAAGAAATCGCGATTCGGGGAAAAGAGGATTTCCTGTCATCAGGCGGTAGTCAATTCGCGCATTTAAGCTGTTTGAACGCTTCACCCGAAGCCATGGTCCTGTATCGCCATCTTATTGATCGCGAACTTGCAGGCTGGTTGGAGGGGTAGATTTCTGTCCGAATTTAACAAGGAGAGGCTGTTATGACCAAAGTTGCCATCGTCACTGGCGGAACACGCGGCATTGGTGAAGCGATCAGTTTGGCCTTGAAAAAAATGGGCTATGTCGTGGCCGCCAACTATGCCGGTAACGACGAAAAGGCGCGCGCCTTTAGCGAGCGGACCGGCATCGATACGTTCAAGTGGGATGTGGGCGATCATCAGGCGTGCCTGGACGGCTGCGCGGCGGTGGCCGACCGGCTGGGGTCGGTGGACATAGTGGTGAACAATGCGGGCATCACCCGTGACGGCGTGCTCGCAAAGATGAGCTTTGACGACTGGAATGAGGTGATGCGCATCAATCTGGGCGGTTGCTTCAACATGGCCAAGGCGACATTCGATGGCATGCGGCAGCGTGGCTGGGGCCGCTTTGTCAATATCGGGTCGGTCAACGGTCAGGCGGGGCAATATGGCCAGGTCAACTATGCCGCCGCCAAGTCGGGCATCCATGGCTTTACCAAAGCGCTGGCACAAGAAGGCGCGAAATACGGAATCACCGTCAACGCCATCGCGCCCGGCTATGTCGACACCGACATGGTGGCCGCAGTACCGGCACAGGTCCTGGAAAAGATCGTCGCCAAGATTCCGGTCGGCCGCCTGGGCCATGCCGGAGAGATCGCGAGGGGCGTCGCCTTCCTGTGCAGCGAGGAAGCGGGGTTCGTGACCGGCAGCACCATGTCGATCAATGGCGGGCAGCACATGTATTGATCGCATGACCGCGAATGGAGACTTAGATGGTGATGCGCCGCCGCCTGCGTCTCCCTTCGCGGCGCCGGTGAAGCGCAGCATCACAATTGCGGGCCACCAGACGGCTATCAGTCTGGAGCCCATTTTCTGGGATGCCCTCCGCGTCCGCGCGGCGTCGGAGGGCTTGCCCATCAACGCGCTGATCGCCCGGATCGATGTTGCGCGTCTGGCGGTATTTGATCCACCCAACCTGGCAAGCGCCGTTCGATGCTGGCTGTTCAGTATGAAAGAAGATAAGAATAGTTCGCAATAGCGTTGACTCTGCGACCTACTATCAATAGCAGGCCCCCCTCAAGCCACACCAGAAAGGGGTTTCTGTTTCCATGTCCAGTTCCAAGTCTGCACCTTCATTCCTGGCGCTTAGTTGCGTCGGCGCTCTGGCATTTGCATCGGCGGCCCATGGTCAGGATGCGGCGCAAGGCCCCAATCTGGGTGGCATGACGGTGACGGACACGGCGATCGACGAATCGGCCGTGAAGGTGGAACGGGCCGAGTCGCCCAAATATGTCCGCCCGCTGCTCGACACGCCGCAGACCATCACGGTGATCAACAAGGAAACGATCCAGCAGCAGAACCTGCTGACCCTGCGCGACATATTGTCCACCGTTCCGGGGATAACCTTTGGCGCGGGCGAAGGCGGCTTTGGCTATGGCGACCGCATCATCCTGCGCGGCCAGGACGCCAAGAACGACGTGACCGTCGATGGGGTGCGTTCGGGTGCTTTCCTGAACCGCAACGAAGTCTACAATATCGAGCAGGTGGAAGTCACAAACGGCGCCAATTCGGTCATGAACGGCGGCGGATCTGTTGCTGGCACGATCAACCTGGTGACCAAGCGTCCGCTGGCTGACGATCAGACCATATTGAATGCGGGCATCGGCACCGACAATTATTACCGCGCGACGGTGGATGCGAACAAGCGGATCAATGACCTGGTCGCCGTCCGCCTTAACGCCGTCTATCATGAAAATGACGTGCCGGGCCGCGACGTCGAATATTACAAGCGCTGGGGCATCGCGCCCGCCATCACCATCGGCATTGACGGACCGACCAGCCTGACGTTGCAGGGCGAATATCTGGACGACGATGCGATGCCGCAATATGGGCTGCGCTATTATCCCGCGCAGGGCGGCATCCTCGACGAGTTCGACCGGTCGGGCTATTATGGCTTTGCCAATGTCGACAAGCAGGATAGCAAGACCAAGTCCCTGCAGGCGATTTTCAGCCATGCGTTCAGCGATAGCCTGAAGATCCGCAACCTGACGCGCTATGAACATATCCGTCAGAACACGATCACGAGCCAGCCCAACGGCATTTTCTGCCTCGCTTCGACCGGGCTTCAGCCCCAGACTCCTTTCGGCGGCACTGCGGCGACGTGCGAAACCACGGTCAACGGCAGCCCGTTCACCGTGCCCGTCGGCTATTACCTGCCGACCGGCGGCCGGGGGGTCCAGCGGTTCATTTCCAACACCACCGCCTATAACCAGCTCGACCTCAGCGCCGATTTCGCGACGGGCGGCGTGCAGCACACCATGGTGATCGGCGCGTCCGCCCTGTGGGAAAAGTACAAGCAGACGCGTGGCGCGTTGCCGCGCAATGCTGATGGCTCCACGCCGACCTTCCCGCTGGTGAACATTGCCAACCCGGGCGACAGGATCCAGGGGCCCGCCGGCTTTGCTTATGGAAACAATGAATATAACGGGCCGATCAACTTCATTTTGCAGGACAAGAATTTCGGCGAGCAGACCAGCTATGCGGCCTATCTGTTCGACGCGATGAAGTTCACCGACTGGCTCGAGATCAATGGCGGCATTCGCTATGAGAAGGTCAAGGGCTTCAGCCGCGTCTTCAGCTATGACAACGAAGCAGGGTCGCCGACGCTGGGCCAGTTGGTGCCATCGACGGTCGATGATCCCAATCCGAACTATAACAGGATGGCCGGCGACAATCTCTTCTCCTACCGCGTCGGCGCGGTGGTGAAGCCCACGCCCAACACCAGCATCTATGTCGCTTACGGCAATTCCAAGCTGCCCTCTAAGGCATCGGTCGATGCGGCCTGCTCCGGCACGACTTGCACGACCAAGCCGGAGACGACCGAAAACTATGAAATCGGCGCAAAGGCTGATCTGTTCGATAACAAGCTGTTGTTGACGGCGGCGCTGTTCCGCAACGATCGCAACCAGATCAAGGTTGCGGCTGGCGATTTCGCCGAATCCGAACAGCGGTTGGATGGCCGCCAGCGGGTTGAGGGCATCTCGCTCGGCGCATCGGGGAATATCACGTCCAACTGGACGATTTCTGCGAACTACATGTATCTGAAGTCGGAAATCAAACAGGGCGTTTCGGACTTCTGTCTCGCCAATCCCGGCCAGGGTACTTGCGGCACGGGCAATGCCGGAAATAGCGTAGCCTTCCCCGATCCCGCACGCGGTTCATCACTGACGAACACGCCCAAGCATTCGGGCAGCCTGTTCACCACCTACCGTTTCAACTTCGGTCTCGAACTGGGCTATGGCCTGACCTATCAGGGCAAGTTCCTGCTCAACACGCCGACCAATGCGCTACTCGCCGCTGGCACCTATGTTCCTTATTATGTGCCGAGCTACACCATTCACCGGTTGATGGTGAATTATCCCATCACCGAAAATCTGAACGCGCAGCTGAACGTCCAGAACTTCACCAATGAGAAGTATGTGACGACGGTGCGCAATAATGTGAACAATAGCTGGGCCATGCCTGCGCCGACCCGTTCGGCCGTGTTGAGCCTGAACTACAGCTTCTAAAAACGACCTTATCCCCGGCATTCGTCCCATGCCGGGGTGACGGGCGAGCGGCAGTATTCCCTCCTCCTCGGGCTGTCGCTCGTCCAACCTTTTTCGGACTGGCACATGGCTGGATCAAAAATGCAATTGTATCGCATTATGACTTGCGCCATGAGTTCGGCGATGGCGGTAGCCAGAAAGGGGATCGGTGCATGTTACGTGTAGCGGACAGGCTCATGGATCAGGAAGAAGAGGATGTTCTTCTTCACGCCTCCGAGTCTCCGATGCCCAGACCGGCGTCGATCCAAATGGCGAACATTGCCCCGCCGTCACGCTATGGGCAGTCGAAATCGCCCAACTGGGTGATCATCGCGCTGATCCTAGCGGTTCACGCCGTGCTGATCACCGCAATCATGCATGTGCGTCATCAGGTTCAAAGGCGTGAAGAGCTGCGCTTGTCGGTCGTCAACCTGACGCCGCCCGCGCCTCCACCTCCGCAGGACTCGCCGCCCCCGCCACCTTCAAAGCCGCAGATCGTGGCGCCTGCCCCGGTCGTTCGGCTGGCCACCCCGTCGCCGCAGATCGCCACTACGCCCATTGCGCAGCCGGTCGCGGTCAGCGCGCCGACGGCGATCGCGCCGGCACCCACCGTCGCTCTCGCCGCCCCGTCGCCTCCCAGCACGGTGCAGGGCGGCGATCTGAGCACCCAGATGGTGTCCGGCAAGCCGCCCCGATATCCCATTGAAAGCCGCCGCAAGCATGAGCAGGGGACCGTCGTCCTGGCTCTGACGCTGGGCACAGATGGCGCGGTAGAAGCAATCGCGGTCACGCGTAGTAGCGGCTTTGCCCGCCTGGACGACGCAGCGCGGGATGCTGTTCGCAAATGGCGTTGGCGTCCGATGGTTCAGCAGGGTCGGGCCGTCAAGGTCAAGGGCGTGGTTGAAATCCCGTTCGTTCTTCGACCCACATCAGCTTAAGCTGGGTAGGGGCGCGCCGCTTTCTGCACCTTTTCAGTCCAGCATCGCGGCGAGGGCGGGCGTCATATATTCCTGCCCTCCATCATCTTCCCTGCGGATCAGTCGCGCGGCAATGCCATGCCGGGTCGCGAGCGCCATGCCGCCTTCGTGCCCCAGCACCGTGATGGCGGTCGCCCAGGCATCGGCCATCATCGCGCTTTCGTGCAAAACCGAAACGGATGCGACATCGTTCGCGATCGGCATGCCGGTGGCCGGATCGATGCTGTGGGACAGCCGCCTGTCGTCATCGACCCGGAAACGCCGATAGTCGCCTGACGTAGCGACAGACAGGCCGCAAAGCGCGATCCTGAGCGTCGGCAGGCCAAGGCCGGGCGGCGATTCCACATCGACCCACCAGGGTTGGCCATCGGGCCGGACGCCATCCCCGCGCAGTTCGCCGCCTATTTCGACAAGGAAATGGCGCGCGCCCAGATCGCGCAGGCGCTGGGCAACGGCGTCGACCGCGAAGCCCTTGGCTATCCCGGAAAAATCCAGCGTCACGTCGGCTGTGCGACGGGCCTGTTGCTGGTCGATCTCCAAAGCTGTCCAGGGTGAGGGGTGACTGGGCCGTGCAGATGGAGCGTAGGTGCCGGATGGTCCAAAGCCCCAATGGTCGATCAGCCTGCCCACCGCAGGATCGAACGCGCCGCCGGACAGCTTTGCCACCTCCAGTCCCGCGCGAAGCACCGTCATCATCTCTGGGGGCAGGGGGGTCCATAGGCCGATGGGTGACAGGTTGAACCGGCTGATGTCGGACGCCGCTTCCCAATTGCTCATCTGGGTGATGATGCGGGCCAGCGCGTCCGTGATTGCGTCTTTGCACGACGCAGGCGCATCGACGATACGGGCCGACCAGGTTGTTCCCATGGTCGGCCCGGACAGGTCGGTGACATACGCCCCCCGCTGCCGCCCGGTAAAATCATCGGGCGACAGGCCGGTGGGAATGGCGACGCGGACGCCGGTCAGGGCGCGAGCACTTCCAGTGTGGTCACATAGGATGCACGGCGCTGCGGCGGACCAGCGGGGCGTTGGGGCTTTTGAGCCGCCGAATCGGCCGCAGCAGGCGCACCCATGCCCTCGCCACCTTCACGACCGCCGCCGGTGCTGGCATTCAGCCAATACATGCCCGGTTGTGGCCAGGTGATCGTCAGCTTGCCATCCTTGTCGGTGACGAGATCCATCTGGCCCAGCGAGTCACGATAGCGGATTCCGCCCGGAATGGCCGTGACCTTCAGGCCAGCGGCAGGCTTGCCATCCAACAGGAACTGGAAGGTGGCAGCTTCGCCCGATACCAGGTCGTTGGGATGCGTGACCGGCACCAGTTCGATGCCTGTGCCCGTGGGTTTGAAGATGGAGGCCGTCGGCGCGCCCAGCGTCACGAAGATTTCGTTGCGGTTGGACGCTTCGGTCGTCTGCACATTGGTCGCGCCTGCGGGGATGGCCGCCGCCAGATTGTCCTTCGTGGTGCCGCGCGGTAGGCGCTTCTGCTCGCCATTCAGCGTGTAGCTGCCCATGACGCCGGTCGAAACGCTGGCGATCCGGTAGGTGCCGGGCTGTGTCAGGTGGACGTCAAAGGTCGACCGATATTTGCCGGTGGCGCCATTTTCGATCTTGCCTTCCGACCCGTCGGGCTGCGTCACCCTGACATTGTCGATGCGCATCGCATTATGTTCGAAATAGAAAATATCGTTGGATACGGCAGCATCCACCGTCACCCAGCTTTCGTTGCCGGACAGAGTGGTGGACGACGGCAGCATCCATTGGCGATGCGCCTGCGCCCCGCCGGAAAGAAGGAGTGCGCCAACTGCGCCCGCGATAATATGTCTGGCCTTCATGACATTTCCCCTATTTGCTGAAGGAGACGCTGACCGCGCCCAATTCGCTTTTACCCTTGGTCCGTACCGTCGCGCCCGGCTTGGGCGGCCAGCTGAACGGCAAGCGCAGCAGTTCGCGCCCGCCGACTTCGCGGGCTGCTTCCACGACCAGCGTGTAGTTGCCCGCGCCGAGCCGTCCCAAAGGCCCCTTGCCGTTGATGAAGCCGACTTTATGTTCGCCCGGTGCGCGGGTCGCGCCCGTCACGCCGTCCGCCGGAAAGCTCATCGTCCGGCCCGACACGCGCCACCACTGACGCATGTCGCGCAGCCATTTCGCGCCTTCGCCCTTCGCCTTGTCCACATCATACCAGACCGACAGGGTGCGCGGGGCCGCGCCTTCCTTTTCCAGCCAGATGGCGACATAGGGCCGGTGATATTCGGCGACCGATAGGCGGGGAATGGTGACAGTGACGTTCATCGTTTCGGCCTGCGCCGCGCCCGCGCCCGCCGCCGCGCCGATGGCGGCGCCGCTCCCCAGGATGAGTTTATAGCCCCTCTGCATGACGTCGTTCCCTTAGTGGATGAAGATGATGGCGAGCACCGCCGGAATAGCCAGGCCCGCGGCCACCAAGGGCCAGGTGCTAGGCCGCTTGGCCGCATGAAGCTGCAACAGTAGCAGCCCGGTCAGCGCAAACAGGAAGCAGGCGACGGCGAAAATGTCGATGAACCATTTCCACGCGGTGCCGGTGTTGCGCCCCTTGTGAAGGTCGTTGAGATAGCTGACCCATCCCCGGCTGGTCGCTTCGCTGGATACCGCGCCGCTGTGCCGGTCAATGGAGATCCAGCCGTCGCCGCCGGGCCGGGGAAGGGGCAGGTAGATTTCATCGCTCGACCATTCCGCCTCACCTTCGCCGCTTAGCCCGATTTCCTTTTCGACCCACGCGGCGACATCAGACGGCAGCGGCTTCTTGCTGTCCGGCGCATCGTCGGCGGTGACGCGGTTCAACAATGCGGGGGGCAGTTGTGCCGTTCTTTCGACCGTCTGGGGAGAGGCTTCAACGTCGGCGGCGTGGTTGAGCGTAATGCCGGTGAACGCAAAAAGCAGCAGGCCGATCAGGCTGATCGCCGAACTGATCCAGTGCCAGCTATGCAATTGTTTGAGCCAGAAGGTCTTGTGACCCTTCTTTTTCTTAGGCTGGGCGCGGACGGGGGCGTGCATGGGAGTGGATGCGGTCCTGATGAGAAGTGCGGCCTAGTAACGCGAACGACTCGCAATTGCAAACAGGGCTGTGTGGAAAATTATATTAAAATATATGCGGTCAGGCTGGAAAAGGGTGCCACCTCAGCGCCCCAGAAGGCCGCGCGCCTGGCCTGCAACCTCCGCCAGCATCGCGACATTTGCGAGCGGTGCGGAGCGGGCGCGCTGCACCAGTCCGCGGAACTGCGCGACCCGTGGGGCCTTTTCGGTCAACCAGCGCTCGACATGATCGCTAATATCGTTCGTGCTCGCCTGCGCCAGAAATTCCAGCCGCACCTGTTGCATGTCGCGCGCGACGCCGGAAATCAGCAGCCGTTCCCATGGGTCGGAAGGGGTCATCCGGGCGGCGGTCGATTGCACCCAATCGATACCGAGCGCTTCGCCCAGATGGGTGAAAGCGCGGGTGAGGTCGACTTCATCGACTTTCAGGCGGCGGGCCAACGCGGCAATGCCGACTGCGCCGTCCAGTTTGAACAGGCCGACAGTCCGCCGCACCAGCGCATCGGGTGCGCCACGAGCCAGCAGATGATCCGCCACGGCGCTGGCGCGGCGCACCGCCTCACTGGTCAGCAATTCATCGACTCTGTTGGCCAATTTGCCCACGCCGTCGGCCAGGATCGCCTGGCCCTGGCCGGGCAGGGTGCCCGACGCTACGCTGCGCAATATGTCGGCAATCTGTGCCCGCATGCCGTTGGCGACTTCGCCGAACAAGCCAAGGCGTGCGCCTTCGGCCATCTCCGCTGCGTCTATGTCGGCCCATAGGCTGCCAATGTCATAGAGCCGCTCCGCGATCAGGAAGGCGTTGGCCAGATCGGCCAAGGAACAGCCTTCCTCCTCCGCCAGTTCGAACGGGTGGATCAGGCCCAGCCGGTTGATGACGCGATTGGCGACTTTGGTCGCGATGATCTCCTTGCGCAATGCATGGGCCGCGATCGCATCGGCTTCCTTCTTTTGCATCGCGGGCGGAAAGGCGGCAGCCAGTTCGCCCGCCATGCTGGGATCAGCCGCCAGGCCGCCATGTTCAATCGCGTCCTGCAACGTCAGCTTGGCCGTCGACAGCAATATAGCGAGTTCGGGCCGGGTCATTCCCAGTCCGTCCTGTCCCCGTCGCAACAACTGGTCGTTGGCGGCCAGTCCTTCTACCCGCCGGTCCAGCCGCCCATCTTCCTCGAACGTTTCGATCAGGCGCACATAGCTTGCCAACTCGGCAGCCCCGCCTGCTTCGGCGATGGATAGGCCCAGCGCCTGCAAGCGGTTATCCTCCAGGACGATGTCAGCCACGGCATCCGTCATGCTTACCAGCAGCTTGTTGCGGGCGGCGAAGGAAAGGCGGCCCTCAGCCATTTCCTTGTTCAGCGCGATCTTGATATTAACCTCATTATCCGAACAATCGACGCCTGCGCTATTGTCGATGAAGTCGGCATTGATACGGCCGCCGCGCAGGGAAAAGGCGATACGGGCCGCCTGAGTAACACCCAGGTTCGCCCCTTCGCCGACCACCTTGATCCGAAGATCCTCCGCGTCGATGCGCAGCCGATCATTGGCCGGATCCCCAACATCGACATGGCTTTGTGAGGCGGACTTTACATAAGTGCCGATGCCACCGAACCACAGCAGGTCATTGGGGCTTTTCAGGATGGCCGCGATCAGCGCCGTCGGCTCCATTTCAGGCTCCGTCACGCCCAGCATCGCCTGTGCCTGCGGGCTTAGCGTTATGCGCTTGAGCGTGCGGGGGTAGACGCCGCCGCCTGGGGAGATGATCGACTTGTCATAATCATCCCAGCTTGATCGGGGCAGTGCGAACAGCCTTGCCCGCTCTTCCCATGATTTTGCGGGATCGGGGTCGGGGTCCAGGAAGATGTGGCGGTGGTCGAAGGCCGCGACCAGTTTGATCGCCTTCGACAGCAGCATGCCGTTGCCAAACACGTCGCCCGACATGTCGCCGCATCCAACGACCGTTACCGGCTCGCTCTGCACGTCCACGCCCAATTCAGCGAAGTGCCGCCTGACGCTGATCCACGCGCCGCGCGCCGTGATGCCCATCGCCTTATGGTCATAGCCATGGGAACCGCCGCTGGCGAAGGCATCGCCCAGCCAGAAATTGCCTTCCAGCGCGATGCTGTTGGCGACATCGCTGAACGTCGCTGTCCCCTTGTCGGCTGCGACGACGAAATATGGATCATTGCCGTCATGGATGCGGACGTGGGGCGGGTGAGTGACTTTTTGCGCGACGATATTGTCGGTGATTGACAGCAGCGCGCGGATGAAGATGCGGTAGCTTTCCGTGCCTTCCGCCATCCACCCTTCGCGGTTACGCTGCGGGTCGGGAAGCTGCTTGGGGTAAAATCCGCCTTTTGCTCCGGTCGGCACAATGACGGCGTTCTTGACCCGCTGCGCCTTCATCAGGCCCAATATTTCGGTGCGGAAATCGTCGCGTCGGTCGGACCAGCGCAGTCCGCCCCGCGCGACCGGACCAGCGCGCAGGTGGATGCCTTCGACACGCGGCGAATAGACCCAGATTTCGCGCCAAGGCAGTGGAGCGGGCAGTCCCGGAACCTGGGCGCTGTCCAGCTTGAACGCCAGCGCTTCCTGGGCGGCGTCGCTGAAGAAATTGGTCCGCAGGGTCGCCGTGATGACGGCACGGAGCAGGCGGAGCACCCGGTCCTCGTCAATCGCCTTCACCTTTTCCAGGCCCGCGTCGATAGCCGCCTGCGCCTTGGCTGCGCGGTCGGCCCCATCCTTGATAGCAGGGTCGTGCAATGCTTCGAACAGCGTCACCAGATCATGCGCGACCGCCTGTTCCCGCCGCAATGTTTCGGCAAAGGTCGCCATGCTGTAAGCCATGCCGGTCTGGCGCAGATAGCGAAATAGCGCACGGAACAGGACGACCGCGCGCGGCGCCAGCCCCGCGGTGACGATCAGTTCATTGAACCGGTCGTTTTCCGCCCGGCCTTCCAGCACCTGGGCGATGGCTTCGGTGACGACCGACGCGCGGGCGATCACCGGATCCGCATCGCTGCCCGCAGGCAGTTCCAGGACGAAACGCTGGACATGGCCCAGTGCCCCGCCATCCACGGCGGTCGTCATCTCGTCGATCACGCGGAACCCGAAATTTTCGAAGGCGGGCACAACTTCGGACAGGGCGATCACGTTATGGCTGTAGAGTTTGAGACGCAGCCTTTCCGCTTCATCCTCGCCATTGCGATAGATGCGGATCGACTTGTCGCCCAGTCCTGACAGACCGTGTAGCAAACGGATGTCGATGGCCGCTTCGGCTGGGCCTGCGCCATTGCGATAGGCCAGCGGAAATCCCGCCGCGAAACGCTGCGCCAGGGCAGCGGCGCGACCCGGCTCCTCCATCTCGGCGAGCGCCTCCTCAACAGCAGGCAGCCAGCCGCGCACCATCTGCTTCAACTGCCGGTCCAGCGGCAGTTCGTCCGGCACCACGCCCCCGTCGCGCAGGTCGAGCGTGATGCGCAGCAGCGCCAGCCCGCTTTCCTCCAGCGCGATCGACCAACTGAGGACCGGCCCATTCGCCGCTTGCGACAGCATGTCCTGCACGGCCAGCCGCCGCGCCGTCGTCAATTCTTCGCGTGGGAGCCAGGCAAAGGCGTAGAGATGCCGCGCCAGCGCGCTGGTCCCCAGCGCCAATTTGGGGCGCGGCCGGTCGGTCAGCGACATGAAGGTCAGCGCCAGCCGCTCCAGCGTGTCATGGTCGAAGCCGATCAATATGTCGTGGGGCAGGGCGGTCAACGCGTGGGCCAGCACCTTGCCCGCATGGCCTGCCGGATCAAATCCGAACTTGTCCATCAGTTCCGACAGGGCGGATCGCAGCAGCGGCACTTTGTCAGGCGTCGCGGCCAGCGCGGCGCTGGTCCACATGCCCGCGTGGATGGACAGTGCTACGACCCGCTTCCCTTCCCTAACCGGGACGATGATCAGATCCAGCAGGATGGGCCGGTGCACCCGCGACACATGGTTCGATTTGATGATGAGCGGGCTGCGCTTGCCTTCTTCGAACCAGGTGAAAGCTGCATCCCGCGATGCCGCCGCCAACAAGGGGGTGTCCTGCCGCGCGCATATGCCCAAGGGTGCCTGGGCGGAGCCGTCGCGCAGGCGCAGTTCATGCCCGATCTGCGTGAAATGACGCGCCAGAAACCATCGCAGCAAGGCCGCGCCTTCGCCATCGGGGACGGTGTCAGCGTCATGGGCCATCGCCTCCCGCATCCGGGGCCAATCGGTGACGGCCGCGCGGACATCGGTCAAAGTTTCGCGCAACTGTTTTTCCAGTTTGCGGCGACCCTTCGCATCGACGCGGTCTGCTTCGATATAGATCATCGATTCCCGGCGCGCGCCTGGTTCGTCATCATCCAGGACGGCGCTCAACTGGCCCTTTTCGTCGCGCTCCACCGACAGGACGGGGTGCAGCAGCCGATAGATGGTGATGTCGAGCATCGCGAGGGCGTTGGCGATGGAATCCACCAGGAACGGCATATCGTCGTTGATTATGGCGATGCGCATATAGCGCCCGGTCGCGCCTTCTCCCAGGGTTTCGACCGCCAGAGCGAGTTGGCCGACTTTGCGAAGCTGTGCCGCGCGCGCCAGGAAATCCGCTGCGGCGGCTGCGATCTCAGGGCTGAAATCCTCACCCTCGCCGGGGATCGTTCCCTTGGCGAGGGCGGCCTTGAGCGCATCAAGGATGGAACGTTTTACCTGCTTGGACCTGGAGTCTGCCAACGCCGTCATTCACAACCTCTTCCCGGCGGGTCTGGCCCGCTTATGTTGGAACGGAGAAGATTTGCGGATGGCCGCGCTGCCTCCTCCGGCAAGCGGCAATATGCGTCAGCCGGGCTGGAGGCTCAACCCGGCATGGCAATAAAGTTGCCTGTGGCTAGAATAAAGATGCGGCTTGCGCGGCCTGTTCAGGCTGCTGCGGCCATGATGACACGCTGGCCGAGGTCGGAACCGTCCGGCAGGACTCCCACGATGGCGAGTGTGCCGTCCGCCTCGCGACGCGTGATTACAACCGCCAGCCCATCGACATCAGTGGCGATGGCGACCGGGTCGATAACAGCCGCCGCCTTCATCGCGGCGCGTGCTGTTGCTTTGCGGTCGGGACGAGCGGGTGCACTGCCGCGGCGCTGGCTGCGTTCGTCGCGGATCAGCGCCTTAAGGCCGCCGTCATAGCGGGCCAGATAGTCGGCGAAGGCGCCAACAGCGAGTTGAGCAGCCTTGGCATGATCCAGCGCGGCGGCGTATTCGGTAAGCCTGGTCTTGTCATAGGTCGCGCCAAATACCAGCTTGACCAACGCCGTCAGGGGGCTGCGCGCCTGGACCTTGATCCCGGCGTCGCTCAATATTTCGGCATAATCGTCCGGCGATGCTTCAGCCGCCAGCGCGAAGTCGTAGGCGAGCCCGATGGCGCGATAGAGTGCGGTATGGCTGCGAGTTTCGCTTGTGCGCGCCTGCTCCACGCCGTCGCGGGCTAGCGCCAGCCAGTCCGCCAACGGCGCGTCGGCGGCGGGGCTTTCCATACCTGTGAGGTCCAGCGTGCCGCCGTCATCCTCATCTGCGGCTGGCCCGTCCGCCCAGATCGGCGTCACCGCGCCGGGGGCAGCGGAAGTGCGCAACGCTGCGTCCACTTCGCGCCCAATCTCGTCGGTAACTTCGTTGCTGGCCAATTCCTTCCAGCTGATCACGCCGAAGACGAAATCGATCGTTTCATCGTCCGACGAAAAGGGCATCAATATGCCACGGTATAAAATGTCTGCCCCGCGCTGGTTGACGAAGCCGGCTTCAAATCCGATCGGCGCTGCGTTCGCGATGATCTGGAGATAATGGTCGGTCAGCCGCGACACGAGCGACCGGGGAGGCACGTCGTTGATGAACTGAATGGGCCCTGTAATCGCGCATTCCCGGCGCAGTGCCGTGCCCAGATATACGATGGCGGGATTGTCGATTCCGGCGCTGAAATCCAGCAATACGCTGTTCGGACCGAAATCCTCCAACTCCGCGGGCGACAAATCCTCTATCGAGGGCAAAGCCCGATCCCCCAGCAGCGACGCCCAATAATTATAGGCGCGCACCTGCATCCGGCGCTCGTCCGAACCGATGGCCGCAGGGGTTTCGATGGCTGCGTCGCCGACATGATCGAAATCGTCCGGCTCGCTGACGATGTCATGCCCTCGCAGAGTGTCCATTGGGTCGGTCCTTAGCCCAGAATAAGCTTTTCCTGAGAATCGACACTGCCATGGGATGGTAAACATGCCGTGAAGATGACCGAAGGCCTGGGACGGCGATCATTCGGCACGGCGAAAAGTGGGTCCGAACGAATGCATTGCCCGCTTGTCCTGCGCATCATCCGCTGTTATCTGCCCCACCAACGCCGCTTTAGCTCAGTTGGTAGAGCATCGCATTCGTAATGCGGGGGTCACAGGTTCGAGTCCTGTAAGCGGCACCATTCCCGGTCAAAGATGGGCACCGTGCCCATCAGACGCGGGACGCCGTTGCAGATACCATTCTCCAGCACGGCCTTCGGGCCAGATATGGTGATCTGTGCATTGGAAACGGTGACCTCAGACACCAGCATCCGAAGATAGTCCTTTCGCAGCGTCGCGTCGTCGTCGCGCAATTTGGCTGACAGCAATTCGCCAAAACTACTGATCGTTGCTGGAGTAATCTTGCGCGATCCTTTCGCAAGCTGCGTCTCTAGGGTATCGATGCGCACGGTCGCCGTAGCAAGCGCTGATCGATTCTCGTCCATCCGCTTGGCGAAAATGGGATCGCGTGGCCCCATTTGCCCGGTTTCCACCAGGATGAGCAAGCGCTCAATGGCTGTCCTCAGGCGGGTCTGCTCGGCTCTGGCGTGAGAAAGTTCCTGCTCCCGCTGCACGCGCTTCTGGTCGGAGAGGTTGAGCACGTCGGCAAGAAGCGATTGCAGCCGCCCAGGCGCGAGCAACTGCTTCTCCACGGTGTCCAGCACGAGGTCGTCGAGAACTTCCCGTCGCATGCTTGGGGTAGCGCAAGTCTGTCCCTTGTTCACGCGGTTGGCGCAGACATAATAGCTGTATCGTCCACCTTTTCCGGTGCGGATCGTCATGGCGCAGGCACATCCTGCCGTTCCGCATTTCGCGATCCCGGTCAGCATTGTGGTGCCAGCAACAATATGTGGAGGGTTGCGGCGCGGATTGCGAGAGGCACGTAGCGCGTTCACACGGTCGAATCGGGCCTGATCGATAATGGGCGGGCATGGCACGGCGATCCAGTCTTCCGGATCAGGCGCATTGCCGTCATCGTCCATGGTCTTGTCGTAATAGACTCCGGTATAGGTGATGCGGCTCAGGATCCCTGCAAGATTCCCGTTAGAGAATTTGGCTCCGCGCAGCGTCGTGCCACGCGTGTTGAGCGCCTTGACGATCCAACGTCCGCCACGCCCCATGTCGGCCCAGTCAAAAATCTGATCGACCACCGCTGCCTCGGCGGGCACTGCGCGCAGCTTCATCCGCTCCTTGTCGCCGTCTTTTTTGGCGACGTACGTCTCGTAGCCAAAGGGCACCGGGCCGCCATTATAGAAACCCTGGCGCGCATTCTCCCGTCGGCTCTTGGCGGTGAAGATGGATGCCTCGACAGCACCCTGTTCGGCGACGAAAGCCGTGAAGGTCTGTCCGAGACGCTTGGCGCGTCCCTCGCCAAAATTCTCGGTGATAGAAACGACTTCGACACCCTCGTCGGCAAGACCATCCAGTGCATTGAAGAAGATGCGCATATTACGCGCCATGCGGGAAAGACGGTAGAGCAGCACGATGCCCACGGGATTGGTGCCGTCGGTTGCCTGCGCGATCATCCGATTGAAGGCTGGACGTTTATCGGACTGGCCGCTCATACCGCTGTCGACGAATTCCTCGACGATCTCGATGCCATTTCTCAGGGCATAGGCCTCGATGGCATGGCGCTGTGCTTCGATGCTCTGCGCCTTCCCATCCTCCTTGTCGACGCTCAACCGCAGGTAGACATAGGCCCGCATTTTGGCGCTGCCTCTGGATCCACGGCCACGCTTCATCATCCATCCTCCGAAAACAGGGCAGCAAGGTCAGGACCGAGTGCCGCCAGCACCATCTGAATCTCTTCGCGGGCAATAGGCAAGTCAGAAGGGAACTGGCTGTAGATCGGAATGGGACGCATCACGCCGCGCACGGATTTTCCGCGCGCGGCGGCCTTGCGGCCGGCGACCGAGCCATTCTTCTGAAGGCGCTTGTCCACGCTCCTGTCTCTGCCCAGCCTGCCTTTTCTCTTAGGCCAGGCGGAAGTGGCGACGAATTTCCACGATGAAGGCCTCGGCTGCCGCCTCACGTTCCGTCCGACCCATGCCCGCAATGTCGGGCAGGCGCAGACGCTCGATGTTGTCGGTGTGCCTTTCGCGAGCGCCGACCGGCTGCTCATCATGGCCAAGGATATCATCGCTTTCGATCGGCTTGATTGGCTTGCGCTGGGCGGTGGGAGCGCTGGCCATCGGCACGATGCCGAGCAGTTCGAGTGCTTCTGTCGGCTTGAAACGGATGCCCTCGGCGACAGCGCGCTCGGCGATATCGAGTGTCCGCCGAAGTTCCGCTTCCCCCAAGCTCCGCAGCGCCCCCTTCACGGTCACGCCATAGGAAATCGGAGCCTTGTGCGGCGCTTCGAGGAGGTCGAAGAGGATAGGAAAGTCCTGCTGGAGCCGCGCACCGATGAGCATGCGGCTGACCTTGTGCTCGTTGAGACCGGCATAGCGTTCGGCCAGCGCGATCTGACTGATGCCGCAGGCGCGCTGGAGGTTGAGCAGGCCATGGGCCATCTCCATCTTCGTGGCGACAGCCGAGCCCAGCACATCGTCGCACATGGCGACCACGGCTTCCTCCTCCGTGCCGGGAAACACGACCGCCCGGATCAGGATAGTCTCGTCGCCGGGGTGCGCGGCCTTGATAGCCTCAAGGATGTAACGCCCGTTCTTGAGGTGATAGCGGCCACCCTTCTCCACCAGTTCGACGGGGCGGAAGGACAGGGGATTATCCGCCGTGACCGCGAGCGCGGAAGCATGTTCGGCGTGCTTTGGCGAATAGGCGCGAAGATGATATTCCCAGTCGCCGATCTCGTCGATCGAGACGAGAATTTCTCCGGGCACTTCCGGGGCAGGCTTGAACTGCTCCGTGTAATTGCCAGGATCGGCGTCCTCGGCGTCCTCGGCGTTCGCTGCGGCCAGAGCGGCCGAATGCTTGGCTAGCTCGAATGCGAAGGCTTCCGCATCGGCATGCAGGGCATCCTCATCCGGCGAGGACATGGGAGCGACGTTCCCGTTCCTTCCGGTTACGCCCTCATTGTCCTTGTCGAGAAAGGACGGCTGTTTATCATTGCTGTAAGTCATCGGCCTGGTCACCCGCGAGCCGATCGCATGAGCGCGATCAGGTCGTGGGAATCCGATTGTCACTGATTCGAATCTTAAGACTCCCTGACTCAGGAACGAGGTAGGCTGCCGTTCAGCAATTCCACGCGCCTTCCACGGCGATCGCCTGCCTATATTCAGCCTTCCGTCGCCGCTCTGATCCTTTCCGTCCCATCATCTCTTCACGCCAGACCATCTCGTAGAGAAAGGGATCATCTGTCGTGGGATTGAGAGTCGGGAGCAGCGCGGCGATCTCCCGGATCAGACATTCGCGATAGAGCGTCGCGCCGTGGCGAGACGCCATGCGGTCCGGCACCTGCACCATTGTGAAATAGGGCCGAAAGAGATCCTGCACGCGCTCGAGCGGATGTTGTGCTGGAAGGCCGGTGAAACAGTCCGCCGGTGACATAAGGCGCCCGGAGGGATGCGGTACGCGGCTCATTGGCACGCTCCATGCCTTAGCCTTCAACGCCTGACCCGGATCATATTGCAGGAACCGGCTGCAACGCCGCAGGAAATGCAGTTCGGCGTCGGGTTTCCACCAGGCATCGAACCGAAAGCCCTGCGTCCAGCCGGGTTCTCCTGCCGATGGGGCACAGTGGCGGGCGCGCTCGCGCGCACCGCCATACGCGCTCTTGAAGCGGTCGGCGAATTGCTCATCCGTCGGATCGACGGACTTGCTGGCCTTCTCGCCGGTCGCCATCCGCCGGTCCATATCATCCCATTGCTCGTCTTGGTCGAAATCCGCCTGATTGAGCGAAGGAGAGAGGAGACTGTGGACAATTTCCCGCGTCCACCGAACGTCATCCTGCGATCCAGCGCCTCCCGCTATGGCGCGGGCGCTGGGCAGGCAGATCGGGATGGCCATGATCGTGGCGAGGCTCATCACGTCGGATGATCGCTGATCCGGAATGCGGTAGGCCTTGCCCGCATTTTTGGGCACGCCGCGCATCCAGAAAGACCCCTCATGAGCCGCCATGGTCTCGACCATCTGGATCAGCATCACCGGCAGGATCATCGCGGGTTCCACCCCGCGATAGAACCGGATGGGACGACCGTTGCGGCCATTGCCATGCCGCACGCGGGGGTTTCGCCCGGTAAAAAGCGCACTATGCGTAAAGGCGCTGTCCACCTGTGCATGGGTGCGATCGCGATCAACCTTCGGCGCCTCCTTGTTCATCGTTGGGTGAAGGACGCGGGCGTGTGCGGCGGCGCCTGCTACAAATTTCGAGGTAGCATCCGGTGAGGACCGGACCTGGCTCATCGACGAAGAGGATCGCAAAGCTTGCCGGACGGAATTGTGCGATACGCCAAGGTCGGCGCGGAGGGCAAAGAGCAGATCGAAGCCGCGTTCATATTCGTTCATGATGCCGCAGGAGATACGCAGGCAGATCGCCCTGTTCCTGATGCGGCTGCGCTCATAACAGGGCGGCAGATCTTTCTGAGCGATTTGCCGGATCAGCATGTCCGCTCTGTCAATCTGGCGAAGCCAGATAGCGACGAAGAGATCGAAGCACTGTTTCTGCAACCAGATCATGCATTCGAGATAGCTGCTTGTGCTGACCAGGATGATCCTCGCCTGCAACACATCGGTGGTGTGGGCACGATCATAACCGACGTCGCCGCGATAGATGCGGGCCGGATCGGCAAGCGGGCTGAAGAGCGGCCTGTATCGCAGCACGACGAAATAGCGCAGCTGCGCCTCACTGGCAGGAACAGGCACGCCATAGAGGGTGATGATATTGCCCTCCCTGCCAAAGCCCTTCATCAGCCAGAGTTTCGCTACGATTGCCGGATCAGGGGGCGGCACGACATCTGGCGCGGCGCGCAGGGCGCCGAACAGATCCGTCACCACCTTGTGCTGGCCATGCAACTCGTCCCGCAGACCCGGCCAGGTCATGCGATTCGTGTGGGTCACGCGCGCTTGCAGGCGCCGGGCCCGCTCCTGCGGTGTAACCGCCGATTGCAGATCGAGTGCGTGGAGAATGTCTATGCGGCCGATTGCTTCGAACCTTTCGACGACCTTATCGCCCGTAACCAATAGGCCATCAAAGGCATCGGAGAGGTCTATCTTCTGAGATTGAGACAGACGCTCGCCATAGTTTGGATCATAGTGTGCGGTCATGAAGTATTCCTTTTTGATCGCCAGTAAGAGGCATAGGTCTTGCACGCGGCCAGATCGCGCGAGTCAGCATCGCGATCAAACCGTTCCAGATCTGCTTTTAGGCTCGTCATCCGTTCCAAAGAAGCGATTGCCCGCTCTACTATCATGTAGAGAGCCTCGATTGTTTCGGATCGGGACAGATCTTCCCTCATTCCTTCCAGTTTCCTGAAAGTAGCGACGAGCCTCCGCTCGATAGCGAACGGGCCGCTGAGCCGGTGCGTATGACCTTCCGGGTCGATCCATACGAACCAGCCATCGCTATCCGTCCAGCTCCGATGAAATCGCGCCTGGCTGTCGATCCACGACCATGCCTGGGCCCGGGTGGGACTGATGGGGGCGTCATCGGCCTCGGCTGCATCCTGCATCACCTGTTGCTGGGTGAGGGTCGGCGGTCCTTTCAGAATGCGCCTGCGGTCATCCGGCAGATTGCTGGTATCCAGGAACAGCCTGATATGCTCCTCATGGAGCGCGACGATCAGGCAGATTTCGGCGCATGCGGAACCGAGCCTGTCGATTTCCTGCACTAGCTCTCCCGCCGCGCGCCGTGTGTCATCGGCAGCGACCGCATTCCAGCCGGCAATGTCGTCTCCGATGACGGTCAGCCTGTCGCGCCTTTCGATTATCGCTCTGCGCGCTTTGTCGCGCAGGTCACGATCGGAGCTTTCCATGCCGGAGATGAGGTCGTCGATTTCCCGCTGAATTTGCTGCATCTCATCGATGATCGGCTGATAGTGGCTGAGCTGGTGCGCTACGCCATTTCGATCGATCCAACTGGACGGGCTCATGCCATGAACTCCCTGTAGCTGAGGTTGGCGCCATGCTGTTCCAGCCAGTCGGCCGCTTCCCCACGGCACAGATCGCCCGGCAGGTCTGCGTGACGGATGCGGCAGGTGACGCGAACCAGCCAGCGCTGGTCAGCCGTCATCGGCTGCTGACGCCAGGCCCCTTCGAGACGATACTCCTCATCCCGCGCGAGCCATTCCGCGCGCTCATCAACATAGGTGGCGAGGCGCCGTTGCCAGGTAACCAACAGCCCGCGTGCTGCGAGTTCACGTTCCTGCCTGTCCAGCAGGCGGACCATGATGGTGCCGAGCGAGGCTTCGGAATCGCTGTCAATCAGTTCGTCCGCCAGGGCGAGCATATGATGGCCGACGCCGGCCAGCAGACCGGCGAGCGCATCGGCATCACAGGCCCGCATTCCGACATTCACCATCACGCCACCAAGCGTGATCTTGTGGTGCATGTCGGTAGGATTGGTCGCCACCGTCTTGAAAGCTGGCTCGATGAGGTGCCGCCGCCGCTCGGCGACGGCGGCGCGCTGTTCGGCCAGCGCGGCGATGCGGGCGTCCGCAGCGCCGAGGAGGTGGTCGATGTCCGGCGGTCCATCGGTATTATCGTAAATTTGCGATGCCATGTCTGGTGCTCCTGTCTGAATGACAGGGTGCAGAATCGCGGATCCGCCGATCGAAACACTCCCTGACTCAGGGAATGTTCGCTCGGGACGAGGGGGTAGGGTTGGGGGGCTGAAGATTAGCGCAAGAAATGTTTCACCGATGGCGAAGACTACTCCCTCCCGCACTGCGGTTCAGGCTGCCCCCCAACCAGCCAAGAAGAAGCCGCACATCTATGTGCCTGCGCTGATCAGCGACAATTTCGGACGCTTGTCGATCCTTACGGCGGACACCGCAAATCCCTTCGTTGCTAAAAAACTGGATTCTGCGTCCCGCCGGTTGCAAATCCGAGCGGAGGAAAAGCTGGGGCGCGATCAGCATCGCGATTATGTCCTCGCGGAGAGGGGCCTGACGATCGAGTTCCGGGAGGCCGAGCAGGCGCGCCGCATGGGGCGACGGCTGATTGGAACGAAGGTCCGGCCGGAGAAGATCCGGCATCGACCGCCCAAGGAGCGCCAACGTGGATGGCCCCATGCATCGCGCGCTCTGCCGAAATATAGTGGCCTTGTCCTGGACCGTAAGGGCGAACGTGGCGTGTTCGTGCGTATCCGCTATTATTCGCGCAAGACCGCAGAGGCCGGCGTGTCATCCCGCGTTGTCAAATATGTATTCAATGGCGCGGAGCTGGATGCCGCAGGTCAGCCGTATTTCGTCTCAAACGTCGGGCGCGACGTGGACGAGGCACACTGCGCCTTCGACCATCTGGAGCAGGTCAACTGGGCGGCGCAGAAGAACGCCAAGCTGCTGATGCATGCCATCATGGCGGTCGATTATCGCCAGACGCCGGACGATATGATGCGGACTGGCGTAGTCTGGGCGGAGGAAGCACTGGGGCGCTTCGGCCTGCCTTATGTCGTGACCCTTCATGCGCCGCCTGAGGACGGGGACGAGCGCAACTGGCATCTCCACATCCTTTTCAGCTTCCGCCCGCTGGCACGAGTTGGCGATCGTCAGTGGGAGGTAGGCGAGATGCTGCGCACAGATCTGGACAATCCCCAGGCGATGCGGCTCATGCGCGAGATGTACGCGTCGGTGATGACGATCACCTCGTTCGAGAGCGGTATCAACCAGCCCTATACCGCCAAGAGCAATGCCGCGCGGGGACTGGTGCACGAACCGCAGGAGCATCTTGGCGGTGCGCGAACCAACATGGTGCGAAACGGCCATCACATCGCGAAGAACGAGGAAAATTTCGAGCGGGTGATGCGCTCCGAAGCAGCTGCGCTCGACGAGGATTTGCGCCATGTCGACGAGGCGCTGGCGAGGGAGCAGGAGGTTGCTCGCGGCATCAGGCAGCGCTGGTCGAGGATAGCAGCGACACTGCCTCAGGTCCCGCAGCGGATCATGGCGTCTCTCGTCAATATCGACATGCCGGTCATTACGCCGGTGCCGCCTGCATCCGTGCCGTTCGTCGCTCCGGCTCTTGAACTCCCTGTACGGAGCGAGGTGTTCCGCTTCGCTGGTCTTGTCGACGCCGTGGTGGAACCGGTGAAGGCGGCGCCAACGAATGTCGAGCGTTACTATCCGCCGAGCATTCCGGTGCGCTCAGTCATCCTGCCAGATATGCCGCCGCTCGAAATCGCAAATTTGCGATTGCCCATGCGACAGGCTGACGCTGCGTCACCGTTGCCCGCAATAGCCAATCCGGTCGTGCGGCCGCTGGTGCCGGCGATCAGTGTCCAGATGCCGATCTCTCCTTTGCTCGCAATCGACAGCGCGCCGGATCTGCGCATGGTTTCGCCGCCCCGTGCACATGTTCCTGCGCCTGTTCCGTACATTTTCTCATCGGGCCTGCCCGCTGTGCAGAGAGTGCCGCATATGCCGCAGCGTCTGTCGGAATTGCCGGTCGCGATCAGAGGGGCGCATATGCCGCCCGCTGTTCCTATCCAGCGCCCATCGTCCGTTGCCGACACCGCTACGCTTGGCCTCTCCATTGCGCGTATCAACGACGCGCTGGAGGATCACGGCCGGCGCGAAGAGGATCGGGCTGCGGTCGACAAGGCCCGGCAGATGGCGGTTGCCAGGGCTGCCGATGAAGAGCGTCGGCGGCAGGCGCTTGACAGCCTTCTGGCGCAGATCATCGCTGAGCGGCGTGCCATCAACAGACGTGACGGCAAGCGCCGGGTTGAAGCCGAACTGCTGGCGCGCCATGGCCTTGTTCAGGATGATATCGTGACAGAGGAGGTTCAGGCCCAACTGGACAATATTGCCAGGGAGCGGGCCTTAGAGGTGGGGCAACTGGCCGAGGTTGGACGAGAGGCCGTGGTAGCCCAGGGTGCGGCACCGCCGCAGGGCGGGCATGAGGCGGATGCGCCTCGCCGACAATCGCTGGCAGGTTGGCTCAGAGCGGCGACACATGCGGATCGGATCGCGGCACTCGATGATGACGAGCACTGGCCCCGGCGCAGGCGAGAGAACGAAGGCCGCCCGGCCGGATCGCAGATCGATACCGGCCGTAAAAAGCAGCTGCCGATCACGCTTCAGGGGCCAGATCTTTAACCCGGCCGCTGGCGATTGCATAGGCGTCGCACATCGTAACGCCTGACCCTTTGCTGGGATATACAAGGTCACGGAACTCCTTGCAGAAAGCGTGCGGCACATCGTCGCGCACATACCAACGGGCGAAAGGACAGAAGCCGCACAGGGGCAAATCATCAAGTGCGATGCCCACTGTGATCGTCACCGGTCCTCGCGCATCGGGATTGGGCCTCCACAGTTCCTCGATATCGGCGGCAGTCAAATCGCTTGGGTCGAAAGTCATCATCTTCTCCTTGTGATGAGCGTGCACCGGCACGCGGCGAAACAGCGTTAGCGCTGAATTCATGAGATTGGGTTGGCCTTGCTGCGGAGACGGCATTGCCATGCGGCCGCTGTGAAAAAGGCGCCTTCGCCAGGCTTGGCACCAGATTGCGGTCCATGACGGATTATCAGTGATCGGAAGATCGTTGGGGAAAATGGCATGACGCCGCCCAGCGGCTCCGGTCCGCGACCGCCGTCCGGCGGCGCGTTCTTCATGGAGAAAACGTTATGCGTCAATGGCAACGCCAGCCGCTTCAATATCCGTATGAACATATCGTCTGCTATGATCTGGAAACCATCGTGGATCAGGAGATGGAGGATGGCAGCTTCCCGCCATGGCCCAGGCATCGCCCGGTGGCCGGGGCATTCCTGACGGCCAGATGGTCGCAGGATCGCTACAGCTTCCGGTTCGACACACTGCTGTGCCGGGAAGGGACGGAGGAAGAGTTCTATCGCAAGGTCGACAGCCTGCTCCCGCAAGACTGCCTCGGCGTTTCGCTGAATGGCCGGAATTTCGACAATATCGTTCTTCGCCTGCAGGCCGAGCGCCATGGTCTCTTCAACCTGCGCAACATCGCCCGTCAAGCGGATGCCGGGCGCTTCGATGTCGCCCATCTTGACCTGATGGATGCGTTCGGCGGTGGTCGGGGCACGTCGCTGGCGGAACTGTGCAGGGCGCTGGATATCCCGGTGAAGACCAGCGTGTCCGGGGCTGATGTCGGCGAGCTTTGGCGGGCCGGCGATGTCGCGGGGGTCAAAGCCTATGTGCAGGAGGACGTTATCGCGACCTATGTCCTCCATCTGCACGCCGCCGCCTGGCGCGGAGGCGATGATCGGCTGCTGGCCTTGCCCCTGGCTGACCTCAGCCTCTGGATCGAGAGCGAACCAAGGCTGCACCATTTGCTGCCGTTCGCGACGTGTCGCCCGGCGCTCTGGGCGCGGTCACGCGCGCCAGCGCTGCGGGCAGAGGCGGCCCTTGCCGATGCCGAGCTTCGGCTGAGGCGCGAGCAGGACGAAGCCGCGTTCGCCGCCCACTAGATCGGCTTCACCACTTCCATCCAAAACCCATTCGCGCGCGCTCATCGCTCCGGCTGCTTCCGGAGCCGATTGCGTGCGCCCGCATATCAGGACATATTCATGACCGACGAACCCGTTACCTTTGTATCCCTCGCCTTGGCGAGCATCGCCATACCGCCTACCGCGAACGCCGATTCGCCGCCCGGAACGCATCTGGTCGGGGCCGGGCTGCTGATCGCCAAGCGCTATGGCTCGCGCTGGCGGTTCAGCAGCGAGGCGGCCACCGTTTCGGCCGGAGAGAAGGAGCAGAACCTTCTGATCTGGATGGCCGACCGCCTGCCCATGGCCGACACGATGATCGGCTGGCAGATCGATCAGCATTTGGTCCCGGCCCTGATCGATGCCGCGGCTCATGCGGACCCGGCCATCGCCCATCATTTCACGCTGCGGCTTGCGCGGGCGCTTCGCAACAACGTCGTTGATCTTTCGATCGACGGCCGAGTCGCTACCGCCAGGATGGCGGAAGACGCAGCCACAGCGCCCAGCATGGCCCCGGACGCACTGCTCGCAGCTTGGGGCATTGGTCGTCTCGATGCCGTGCGCGCAGACCTGGCGACCGAGGCGCTCGGCACCTGGTTGGCGTTCGTCCGGCAGGCGAAGGCGCTGGGCATGGAAGCCGAACAGGCGACACGCGACTGGATGCACCGCAGCAGCAGCATTCGTCCGGTGGATGACAGGCAGAACATGGGCTGAGCAGGAAACAGTGAAATCGGGAACCGTGAAAGAACGGAAAAATGGAATTCCCCGGCCGACAGGCCGTCACCTGAACACATGGAGTATCTGAATGACACATCCCTATCTCGCACGCGGTCAGGCATGGGCTTTGGCACTGCGGACCCTGATGGGCTATCCGCCCTATGAGCCGACACGCCACACAATGTCCTTCTGCACCAGCGGGCCGCGCGACTTCGACGATATACTGCATCTGACCGGGCTCGCGACGGAGATGCAGAAAGATATGCTGCATTTGACCTTTGCCGAACTGGATGACCCTGAGCCGTGCCTGGTATCGTTGGTCGTGCATCAGCCGCTCTGCGTCGAATGGATGTCAGGTTGCCAACTCTATGCGGCAAGCGAGCGGGCGCCGGTCGAATTGCTGCAGGGGGACAGGCGCTGGCGCATCGATGAGCGCAACCAGCTGGTGAGCGGCAAGCTGCCGGCCCGGCATCTCCTCGCGCGTGGCGAACAGACCGCCTGGGCGCGCTGGCGCAAGGCGGCAGCAGAAATGGATGGCGTGGCGCTGACCGGCAACAAGTTCGTGCCCCAGGGGAAGCCGCTCGCCGATGCCATGCCGACAGAGGCGATCAAGGTCGTCGGCTGAGCCATCAACTCAACCCCTTCCGCGTCGTCATGACGCTTTCCAGCGCCGCCCCCTGTGGGCGGCGTTGGCGTTTTAAGGAGACTCAAATGTTCATCACCCAGGATCAACTTCGCCAAGCCCGCCGCGAACTGGTGGCCCGTCCCCGCAGCATATGCCGTATCAAATGGCCGGATTTCAAGGTCCGGCCGGTCAGCGAGGAGTGGCAATATTTCGGGCGTGTCCCGGCTTACAAGTCCGCCGTCGCCAACGTCGCCTATATCTGGCGGGACAGCGAGCCAAGCGACCGCTTCGGTTCCATGCCCGCCCGTTTTGCCGAAAGGCGGTTCGAGCTGAAAGGATCGGGGCTGCTGCTGCCGGCCAGCGCGCCGCTCTGGGCTGCCGTCGACCCTTATACCATCTGGATGGAGGCGGATGCTGTCGCAGTAGCTACAGGCGATCCCACCGCCGTGGCAGCGTGGCACGTCATGATGGAAATCCCGCTCGACGTACGGCCAGAGAACTGGCGCTGGCTGTGCGAAGGCTTTCTGCGCAGCCAGCTGGTGCAGCAGGGCGCGGCGGTGGCCTGGGCCATCCATTCCGTCGGAGGGGACGATGGGGAGTGGATCATCAAGCCTCACATGCACGCCATCGTGACCGCCCGCTACTGGCGCCATGACAAGCGCCACGGCCGACGTCACCCCAACTGGATCGGCAGCTGGGCACAGCAGAAGCGCATGGAATTTGCCTGGCGCCGCCGCTGTTCCAGCATGCGCGATCTCGCGCGAGCGGGATTCCTTGTAAATGGTTGCTGGCCTCCGGCGGCTTGATAACCGGACCTTAAAGATCTGCCGCGCATGGTCGCTCGCGGAGCGGCGCGCCGGTGGGACTTGTTTCTACACACTCATGCGTCGAACCGGGAAAATTCGGACAGCCTGTCCGAAAAAATCTGTTCTGGCGCATGAGTAGGTAGCATCAGGAATGTCAGCAGCAACTGAGCCGAAGTCCGTCCTGACGCGCGATGAGGTGCGCGAGGCGATGCTCCAGATCAAATTCAAACCAGGCAGCGAGGTTTCCAAAGCCGCCGAGCATTTCGCGCGCCTGTGCAGATCCGATGCTGATGATATGCTCAATGAGGCCGTGAAGCGGGCGCTCTCGTCCCGGCAATGCCCCACGGGCATTGACGTCGAGCAGTTCTTAAACGGTATCCTGCGCAGCATCTCCTCCAGCCGCAGCATCGCACGCACCGCCGCGAAAAATGAAGTTTACGTGCCCATCCCGGAATTGCTTGCTGCTGTGGGCCTGACCAGCATGACATCCCCACCTCCAGATGAAATATTGGAGATCGAGCGTCAGCGGGCCGTCTACGCCGAAGTGATAGAAGAACTAGCGCGTCAATCTTCCGCCATAGCCATCCTCATTGATGCGATTGATCAAGGCCTACGGGGCAAGGATATCGAGGATCTACTAAGCATCTCGACGCATGAACTGGCAGCCCTGCGCAAGACTCTGAAGCGACGGGCGGAGAAAGCGAAAGCGGAGGTGCGGCTCGACCCGCAATGACGATCGCGCTGGAAGGTGCCCGCATCATGGTAGGGCGCGTGACAAAATTATGGCCCAAAGCGGCGCAACGTATTCACAAGCCGTTGCAGATGAAGCGAAAGGCAGCTTAAGCCATCCTAATGGGGGATAATTCCGAAGCCGAATCATTCATCACCCGCTGGAGGGACACGGGCGGGTCAGAGCTTGCCAATACGCAGAGCTTCATCAACGAGCTGTGCGCGTTGATCGGCGTTTCCCCGCCAGATGGCAGCCAAGCCGACGATGCGCGCAATGATTATGTGTTCGAGCGGCGCGTGTTCCAGGACAATGGCGACGGCACGACCAGCTTTGGACGCACTGATTTATACAAGCGCGGCGCTTTCATCCTTGAGGCGAAGCAGGGCAGCGATGCCGACCGGGCCGCAGCCGAGCGTGGCGAGGACGATCTCGACCTGTTCGGCCAGACCGCTTCGGTGCGCATGAAGCGCGGCACCGCGCGGCGTGGCACGCCTGGATGGGCAAAGGCGATGGTGCAGGCGAAGGGCCAGGCCCAGCGCTACGCCAAGGCTCTGCCGGTGGATCATGGCTGGCCTCCGTTCCTGCTGGTCGCGGACATCGGCTATTGCATTGAGGTCTATGCCGACTTCACCAGCACGGGAAAGGCCTATGCACAATTTCTGGATCGGGCGCGCTACCGCATAATGCTGAAGGATCTCGTCGGTCCGGACGTGGGGAAGCGTCTGGCCGCGATCTGGACCAGCCTAAGACGCTCGACCCATGCATCGAAGCGTTACGCGCGACGTTGCCGAACTGCTCGCCACTGTATCGCGCCGACTGGAGGCGCGCGGCCATTCTGCCGAAGCGGTCAGCGCCTTCCTCTCTCGCGTTCTATTCACCATGTTCGCGGAGCACACCGGTGTGCTCTTGCCGCGCGACAGCTTCAAGACGCTGCTGCGCGGGCAGTTCGCCCATCCCGAGCATCTTCATTACCAGCTATCCGCGCTGTGGAGTACGATGGACAAGCCTTGATCGGTTGAACCTACGGGGTTTAAGGCAGCGCAATGACAAAATCCCGTGATAGCGAACTTTCGATGGATCTCGGCATTGTGCGCCCAGGGAAGTCACCCCATGGCTCAAAGACCGTTGACAGAATACTTCAGGCAGCCGTCGACGTCCTGATCGAAGAAGGATATGCTGCTTTCACCTTGCAAAGGGTTGCTGCGAAATGTGACATGAAGATAGGTAACGTCACTCGTCATTTTCCCAAGAGAGAGGTGCTCGTTCAAATTCTTTTGCAAGATATTTTAACCTCGGGCGATAAGCTTCTAAAAAAGAATGTGTACAAGCCTAAGATATCTGCAGAAGATGCATTGGCTCTTATCATTACTGGAACAATGGAGGGTGCCAAGACAAAAGGTACGACCCATTTGATGACTGAGCTTTGGGCAATGAGCAATCATAATGACTTTGTCGCACGACGTTTGGAATCGTTATATGGTCATGTTCACACGTTGATTGGCTCATTTGTGAGGCAGTTAAATGCCTCCATTAGTGCCGATGACGCTGAAGCTTTAGCGGTGTTCATCAACGCCACTATGGAGGGTGCTACGGTGCTTGCGGGATATGGCAAGCCGTGGGAGCCGAGAATGCCTTTCATGAAAGCAATGGCTGCACATTCACTGATCGCGATGGTGAAGACAATTACCCCCGATGATATACAACGGCTTATTAGCCGATCTTTGCATGCTACAGCGTCCGAGATTAGTTCCGACGTAGAACTCCTGCCTGAATGACCGGCGTCATAGTTGCATGCTGACATCGTGGCCAGAGAGCCAACCGTGCGTTATTCCGGCATGGTCAAGCAATGCAGCGTTGGTTTGCTACCCCGCCCTGTGAACGCGTTAGTTTCGTCAGCTGCGGCGTAGCCGATACCGGTTTGAGGGCGATGGTAGCCGCATTGCAGCGCTAGGTCATGGGTTCTATCGGAGCAGGAGCGCGCGGTTGCAGTTGGGCGACCGCTCAACAGGCTCGAACAATCCCGCTCCAGCGCTTAACCGTCCAACAATCGCCGCCTCCCCGGCTTGCCGCGCGGGAGCCCTAACATCGAGCCGTGTTTAGGGCGCTTTGCGTCTCGATTTGGAGACTCACTTGACATAAAGTTGATATTGTTCAACATTGCATATCAGTTGTTACACACAAACACTTTAGGCGGTCCGGAAGCGTGGCCCATTCTTCACCGAACGACGGTCCACGGCGCATGGAGGGCGAAGAGCGTGAAGCGCAGCGCACGACAAACCTTTGCACGAGCTCGTCTACGTTGGTTCGAGAGTGCTGCGATACGGTTGATGCCGAGGTCTGCCGGGCTGCGTTCCGCTCGGCTGCGTCGGCACAGCTCTTCGGCGAGCGGCAAAGCCCTCCCACCTGGTCCGAAGCTAGCATGCTGCTTCTGCTGCAGCGCCATGGATGCCGCAAGTATCGCTGGTAGTTTTCCAATTTCGAAATGCAATCACGCCATAATCCGAGGAAGATTCCAATGAAGCTGCAACACTTGCCTAACACTGCCACTGTCGAGGAAGCTGTGGCGGTAATGCGGGAGCATGGGCACGTTATCATAGATGATTTGGTTCCGGTCTCTGTTGTAGACCAGATATTGGCTGACATGCAGCCCTATATAGAGGTCACGCCATTCAGCGAAAATGAGTGGTTCGGCAACGGCTCCCAGCGCATCGGCAACTTAATTGCTCGCTCGGAGACTGGCCGTGATCTCGTCATGAATCCGCTGGTGCTGGGGGTTGTGAAAGGAGTTCTTAGTCATTCGCCTCTTGTCCAGCTCGGTGCAACCGAGATGATTTCGTTGCGGTCTGGTTGTCCGGCTCAATATATTCATCAGGATGAACTGACGTTCGACAGCTTCCCGTTCCCGGACGATTATGTCGTATCCTGCAATACATTGTGGGCCGTCACGGATTTTACGGAAGAAAATGGTGCGACACGCGTCGTTCCGGGGAGTCACGCCCGCCCGCGCGCCGAGTATACGATGGAAGACACATTGCCGGCAGAGATGACTCGCGGGTCCGTGATGATTTTCACGAGCAAGCTATGGCATGCCGGTGGCAGCAATCAATCGCAGGAAGTTCGGCGCGCGCAGGCGATCAACTATTGCGTTGGTTGGGTCCGACAGGAGGAAAACCAGTTTCTGGCCTGTCCGCAGGATATCGCAAGGACCCTTCCAGACGATCTTCTGAAGTTGATGGGGTATCAAATTGGATTTGGTTATGGACATGCCGGTGCGCAAGCAGACCCGCTTGAGGCACTTCGACAGGGATAGCGAAGAGCGATTGTCAACGAGGGCCTGGGCGATTGAATCAGCAAAAACTTCGACATGCAGATTTGGATGCTGGGATGGATATCGAGAATGAAAATCGGGGTTAGTGGCGCCAGCGGCCAGTTAGGTAAGGCCGTTCTGAAGCGGCTGGGCGAATTGCCTGGCGGATATGAGGTTGCCGGGATTTCTCGTTCGCCACACAATGTGGGCTACGCGGATGAGGCGCGCTTTGGCGACTATGACGATCAAGACAGTTTGCGGGAAGCCTATTGCGGCTTGGACAGGCTGCTGATCATACCGACTCTGGATCTAAAATATGGCGCTCGGGCCCGGCAGCTGGTTCATGCGATAGACGCTGCGCTAAGCGCTGGCGTCGAACATATAGTTCTCATTTCTGACGCCGGAACGCGTGAAGATCCTGAACCTCATATTGGAGCAGCCAGTTGGGCGGGCGAACAGCACCTCATCAAATTGGCGCCTCGCTGGACGATACTTCGCGCAAATTATTTCATGGAGTCATTTGCTCAGGAGGTGGTTCTATCAACTGTCGCGGGACGGATGGCAGAACTTGGCGAAGGGCGCGTCGGGTTTGTAAGCCGGGATGACGTGGCGGCCGCGGCGGCAGGTATCCTGGTCGGAACGGGGCACTCAGGAGCCATCTACAATGCGACGGGATCTGAAGCGCTGTCCCTGGCTGACCGGGCTCAACTCATAGAAAAGGTAGGAGGCCAGCGCATTGATATCGTCCAAATTTCTTTGGAAGAACTTTCGATTGAACTTCAGCTTGCCAAATATCCTGAAGATTATCGTGGTCTTGTCGTGGATATCAAACGGAAGACGTCGGAAGGGGGATATGATATCGTAACCGGGGATGTAGAGAGACTATCCGGTCAGCCTCCGGTTGCTCTGGGCGATGTCCTAAAAAGCTATCTTGTCCAGAGCGTCTTGTGAGATGGTAATGGAAATTCATCAGCAGCTTCGCCTATGCTGTGGTCTCAGTCTTTCTGCTGCTGTCATTTGCCAAGACCCGACACTTACCCGTCCAGTCACTCCCTACCAACTGCCAGACTGCGGTTCGGCATTGGAGGTGTTTCTTTCACTGACGACTGCATCTGCCATCGAATATAATCCGTACATAAGGCGCGGAAGGCAAACATCCCGAGGACGCCGGGAGGCAGCTGGCAGGATACTGGCTCGGGGGCGTTGATGAAAGGCAGCCTATGCATACCGCTTTCTCACTGAAGGACTCGATGTTCAGAATCGAGATAGATGGCGACGTTGCGGACAGTCGTGCCTTGCTCGACTGGCGTCCCGAAGACCGCCTCGGCGTCGTTCTTCGTTCGCCCTTGAGCGCCTTGGGTGCCAGCATGCTGATGCAGCTGGTAACCGCCGCCTATTATGATGTGCGCCCTGGCCGAAGGAAGGGGCCGCATTACGCTGACATATATCTTTTCCACTCTGGTGGACGCTATGGCGACTTCTCAAGCTTTGACGTGACACCTCACCGTGAGCTCTTTCTTCCGGCGGATGCGGGAGTGCTGATCGAGGCAATCAACGATCGCGCTATAACACATCTGGCGGTCCCAGACGGCGATCAAACGCAATCGGTATTCCCGTGGATTGAGCCGGAAGCAGCGCGCGATCGCATCCGGCACTGCTTCGCCTACTCTGCCGGGGGACGAGTGCGGGATGCGGATATCGCGATCCTGTCGTCAGCACCCGACCTGCGTCAGGACGTCGAACTGGCGCTGAACCCCATGGCGCTTGTTGATAACATCGAGCGCTACATCGATGCGGGAGATGCGGATATTCAGCTCTTCTCAAGACGGTTGGCCCAGCGCGTACGCAGCCGGGTGAACGAAGCAAGCGAAATAGAGAAAGAAATTGCAAAAGCGCATCATAATAATAGCTGGAATAATGGCATGATTCGCCAGAGTTTTCGAAGAATAAGCGTCGATGATGCTCTGTCATTGCTTTGAATAAAGCCATTACTGCATTATGATATAAGGAGATTATAGTCATGGGACATGTAAAGTTTCATCTTGGATATTTCACGAAGTTCGGTGCGACATCTTGGCCTGGTGACGGCAAGGAGTTCGGATCGAACTGGATCGATGGATCTTATCATAAAGAACTCGCCCGGATGCTGGAGGCGGCGAAGTTCGACTTCATCCTGTTCGAAGACACCACGATTGTCGGCGACAGATATGCAGGCTCCATGGAACTCGACCTGAAGAATGCGACCCTGGCGCCCAAGCTCGACCCCCTCCCGCTGCTCCCTCTGATGGCGCAGGACACGTCGCACATCGGCCTGATCGCGACGGCGTCCACCACTTTCTACCCGCCCTATCTGCTCGCCCGGCTGCTCTCGACCGTGGACTCGCTGACGGGCGGACGCGCTGGCTGGAACATGGTCACGTCGAGCGAGAAGAACGCCGCCCTGAACTTCGGGATGGACAAACTGCTGCCGCCCACCGTCCGCTATGATATTGCGGACGAGTATGTCGATCTGGTTAAGCAACTGTGGGACTCGTGGGATGAAGGCGCCCTGGTCGCGAACACCGAGACCGGCGTCTATGTCGATCATACCAAGGTCCACACCATCGATTTCGTCGGCGAGCATTTCCGCTCGCGCGGTCCGCTCAACACGGTGCGCTCGCCCCAAGGCTATCCGGTGTTTGCCCAGGCTGGCGCTTCGGAACGCGGGCGCGCGTTTTCGTCCAAGAATGCGGAAGTCGTGCTGGGCATGATGACCGGCGGTGTTCCTGGCATGAAGGCCTATCGTGAGGACATCCGCAACCGCGCCGAGGCCCAGGGTCGCAATCCGGACGATATCAAGGTGGTCTTCCTGACGCCCGTCAATATCCTTCCCGAAGGTGTCGAGCAGCAGGAGATGACCGATGCCGAAAAGCAGGCATCATTCGAGCATAACATCGTCATGGCGTCGTCGTCACTGGATGTGGACTTCTCGCTGTACGACCTCGATGGACCCGTTCCGCAGGACATCGTGGCGGGCGGACACACCAGCGCGCTCGATCACATGAAGAAGGCCGGGCGCGAGGAAGGCAAGTCCCTCAGGGATCTTTTCTCCATGGGTCAGGGCGCGAGCGGCATGGACTTTAGCGGCACGCCGCAGCAGATCGCCGAGAAGATGATGGCGGTCATGGACGAGGTTGGCGGCGACGGATTCCTGATCGAGGGATCGGGCTATAATCGTCAGCTTCCGCAGCTGATCGATGAACTAATACCGGCATTGCAGCAGGCTGGAGCCGTCCGCACGGAATATACGGGTAATACGCTGCGTGATATTTTGCGCGAGTTTTAGGGTCGGCACAATATGCAGCGTATCCAATAAGAGGTAAAACTTGCTGCTTTCATGAAGAAGCGTGTCGAAAATTTGCTTTAAAGGGAATGAACGTCAAGATTGAACTAGATTGACGTTCATTTTCCGCGCTGGATATTTGACATCCTTGCGTCCCCGCCGATCTGCTGGAGCACATCGGCCAACACTATGCGCTAGAGGCGGCGGTTCGAGACCGGCAACATCACAACCGAGGGAGAAGCAAGCAGGACCCGCTTTGCCCTTGATCGACGCACTGCCAGGCGCCTGAGTAGGCATTCGGTGAAGGCCGCAGATCAGGCGGCTTTGCGTTGATCTTCGACTGTGCGCCAGTTCCAGGGCAGCAGTTCGTGGAGACGGTTCTGGGGGATGTCTGCGATCCGCGTGAGGACGTCTGCCAGCCAGGCCTGCGCATCGATGTCGTTGAGCTTCGCTGTGCCGATCAGGCTCAGCATGAAGGCCGTGCGTTGACCACCCCGGTCTGAACCAGCGAAGAGCCACGATTTTCTTCCCAGGGCTATGCCTCTGAGCGCCCGTTCCGCCGGGTTGTTCGAGAGGCAGACACGGCCGTCGTCGAGGAAGGTGGCGAAGGTCGGCCATGCCTTAAGCATGTAATCCATGGCCTCGGCCACATCGCTGTTCTTCGAGAGTTTTGAACGGCTCTTTCGCATCCATTCTTCCAGATCGGCCACCAGCGGGGCGCTGAGCTCCTGCCGAAGGGCAAGACGCTCCTGCGCCGATTTGCCGTTGATGGCGCGCTCGATAGCGAAGATCGCGTCGATACGACGGACCGCCTCCACTGCCAGCGGCGAGATGACGGGCGCCTTGTTGCGGCGCTTCTTGAGTTGCGCGGCGACATCGGCCAGCTCGAAGAAATAGCGGCGCGCGTGGCTCCAGCATAGAGCACGCGTGAGCGGCGCCGGCAGGCGGTCGGCATGGAACAGCGCATTATTAGCCGGCATGCCAAATGATCTTGCAAAGGTCGCCGCGGCGTCCCCTGAAAATATAGAGATCCCCGGCGAAGGGATCACGTCCAAAACTCTGCTGCACCTGCAGGGCCACCAGAGCGATACGCGCCTGACGATGCAACGCGCCTTCTTTCGTCCAAGTCCGACATAGCCAAAGCGATCGCCTGCGGCCGCAAGCGCTGGATCGCGATCATGCGTTACATTGTCGCGTCCGCATGGAATGCGGAGCTACATTACATCCACCGGACCGCTGCTCAAGCCATGGAAATGCAGCGGGGCTGCCGTTGTGACCACAGCATATTCGGCAGCGCGGACGCTCTTGGGTTATCGGAGAAGGAATTCCTTCGCCAGCGGCGCTGTCATGAACGCCTCGACGCGGCTTATGGCCGCGTCGAGGCGTTCATGACAAGTGATTACTGAGCGCTTCAATACGCGATAGTCGGCGGCACGCAGAGCGAGCGGATCGACTCCGGCGCGCTCTCCCAGGGATAGTCTCCACCGTTCATCACCGAGCTATACCCAAGCAACTGGCGGAGCGTTTGCGAGGTGTCCTTCATCACCTCTGGGTCGAGGACGAGCGGAAAGTTGATCGAAGGACGGCACCAGGGCGTGGTGATGCCGAAGTTGATCGACGCGCGCTCGCGGTTCTCGGAGATGTTCGCGCCCGTGCCGTGCAACAGCATGTCGGTGTAAATGATGAGCGAGCCCGCAGGCGCCTCGGCCGGAACAGACTCGTAAGTCGTCGCGCCTGAAGGGTCGATTTCGGGGTTCCAGAGGTGGCTGCCTGGCACCACGCGCGTTGCGCCGTTTTCTTCCGCGAACTCGTCAAGGCACCAGATGAACCGCGACTGGTTCGGGGTTGCATGACCCACCCCATTGCTGGCGTCGAGATGGATGAACTGCGCGCCGCTTCCCGGCCGCGTGACATTGGCATCCACGCTATGCACCAGATAGCTCTCGTTAAGGACCGTTGGTCCGAGGATATGCTTCGTTAATTCCAGCACTACAGGATGTTCCAGAATCTGGCGGAAGACCTCGTGACGATCGGGTAAGCGATTAAGGCGACGGTTCTTGGCGTCGGGATCGACGAAGAACTTGCTCACTCGGCTTTGATCGATCGCCTCTTCACGCTTGATCTCATCCGCGAGAACCTGACGCGCCGTGCGCACTACTTCCTCCGGAAACACGTCAGTAAGGATGGCATACCCAGCCCTCTTCAGATCGGCCTTGGCCGTTTCAAGGTCGGACGTTGGTTTCGGCAGAACCAGATTGGGATCGAGCGGCACGGTCTTCTCTGCAGACGCCAAGGTCAGTTTGTATTCGTCCATAGAGAGGGAGTCGCCAACTGCCATATCAATTCTCCGCTTCGTGTCTGCCAAACCGTCCGTACGGAGGGTCTGATAATTGCCGTCGATTAGCTTGATCCGATAGTTGATAAAATTCAACATTTGTCAAGCTTAATTTCGGAGAGAGAGGGCTTCGGACACCTCTCGCGACAGGTTATATCGTCGGCGTTCAACCATGCGCGCACAAATGCCTTGACAGCAGTTGAAAAAGTTCAACAATTAGGTTCAGAAGCTTGAATGCGGTGGTAACGGGAACCGGTTGCTTTGCGGCACTCCCTGTTACACCGGTGTCAGGCGGTGCGATATCGCCCCTGCGCAACCGTATAAAAGCCAATGACAAAGTCAGATTATAACTGATGCCCGCAGCGAAAACGCGTTTGGAAATTAAAGGGGAGAAGTATGGCGTACTTGCGAGCTAAGGCCGTTCGAACAGGACTTTTCTGTGCAACATCAGTAGCCATGATGTTGGGGGGCGGGGCGATTGCGCAAACGTCGGCAGAGGCCAGCGCGCCGCCCGCGGTTGCTAACGACGGCTCTTCCGATATCGTGGTCACCGCTCAGCGTCGGGAGGAGCGCGCCCAGGACGTTCCGATTTCGATCACTGCCTTTTCCTCCGATCGTCTGCAGCAGCAGGGGATCACACAGTCCCAGGACCTTCAGGGTGCCGTGCCGTCGCTTACCGTCGGGACGAGCGGACAGGGTTCGCGCGAGGCGCAATCCTTCACGATCCGCGGCCAGGGCGCTACCTTGCAGGCGTCGCCGGGCGTCGTGGTCTATCTGAACGAAGTTCCGCTGCCGTCGCCGATCTCGGTTAACCAGCAGGGTGGCCCCGGCAATTTCGTCGATCTTCAGAGCATGCAGATTCTAAACGGACCGCAGGGAACGCTGTTCGGTCGCAACACCACGGGCGGTGCGGTGCTGCTCGTGCCGCAAAAGCCGACGGCGGACTTTGGCGGCTATGTCCAGGCCAAGATCGGCGCCTATGACAATCGCGAGTTCGAGGGCGCGATCAATGTGCCGGTCGTAGATGACAAAGTTCTGCTGCGCGTAACCGGCGCCTATCAGGATCGGGACGGCTTTACCCACGATGTCGTCTGGAACAAGGACCGGGATGACCTTCACTGGTATTCCGGGCGTGTTGGCCTGGTCCTTCGGCCCACCGAGACGTTCGAAAACTATACGATGGCCTATGGCGCCTATTCCAGCAACAACGGCACCGGTCAGGTCAATCGCGGTTTCAACATCGCCGGATTGGAGCTCTATGGTTTCTGCCAGGAAGGCCCAACCGTTCCCGGCGTGATCGCGTCTTGTGACGTCTACCGTGCCGCCGCAGCAGAGGCGGACGAACGCGGACCCCGCAAGACGGCCTACAGCACCGATACCTACCAGAAGACGAAGACGTGGGGCATCACCAACACGTCCGCGCTGGATCTGAACGACAGCCTGACGCTGCGCAACATCATCAGCTATCAGCGGTTCCAGACGCGCTTCGCGGTGGACAATGATGCGTCGATCTTCCAGCAGGACGAATATGACGCACGCCAGTTCCCGGCTTCGGGACAGGTGACGCTGCCGGGCGACGGAACGCCGGTCGAATATCTCCCGCCCGCACCGACGATCCCGCGTGATCGATTCCGCACGATAACCGAGGAACTGCAGCTTCAGGGCAAGCTGCTCGACGGCAAGCTGAACTTCACGGTTGGCGGTTTCCTGTTCGATCAACGGCCCACCGGCTCGCAGGGGGCAACGGTCTACGGCTTCTGCCCGGCCGCGTTCACCGGCTTTTGCGACTCGCAACGTCTAACCTATGCGATCACGACCAAGTCGAAGGCGCTCTACGGCCAGGCCACATTGGATATCGGCGCGTTTGCACCCAGCCTCGATGGGCTGAAGATCACCGGTGGATACCGCTATACGTGGGACACTATCAGCGGATCTGCCGCTTACTATGCACCTCTCACTCTGGCGCCCGGCAGCTTCTCCTGCTCGGACGGTTCGGTGGTGACAGACCCCACCGAGTGCCAGTTCAACGCCAGGCTCAAGACAGGCGCCCCAACCTGGACCGCGGGTATCGATTACCGGGTGTCTCCCGACCTTCTGCTCTACGGCAAGATCAGCCGTGGCTATAAGGCAGGTGGCATCAATACCAACGCCGTCTTTGAAAACACGCGGACGTTCCAGCCGGAAAAGGTCACTTCCTATGAAGGTGGCTTCAAGTCCGACTTCAATATCGCCGGGATCGGCAGCGTTCTGAACGTCAGCTATTATTATCTCGACTACAAGAACATCCAGCGTGCCGCACCGGATGTAAACGGCGCATTGCTGGGAGCCCAAATTCTGGGAGCCGTTGCGCGTGTTCAGGGTGTCGAGGTCGAAGGATCGATACGGCCGTTCCGCGGCGTCGAGATTGGCGGCAACTTCAGCTACACTGACGCCAAATATAAGAGCTATGAATATACGACCAATCTGCCGGCGGTGGATTGCAGTGGTGGTCTCGTTGCGCCGGGTGGGACGGTCGATCTGGGTTGCGTCCCCTTCACCGGCGTCGCACCCTACACATATAGCTTCCATGTATCGGCTGAACAACCGCTCGCCAATGATCTGGGGACGCTCGCGATGTTCGTGAGCTATTCCCACACATCTTCACAACATACGGCGGCGACGGCGCTTCCCGGGACAGAGCCGGGCGAGGAACTTGAAGGTTTCGGTACGCTTAGCCTCTCGATAGACTGGCGCAAGGTCGCAAACAGCAACCTCGATCTGGGTCTTTACGCAACTAACCTGACCAATAATCTCTACCGGATCGGTAATCCAAACTTGTACAACACCTATCTCTATCATTCGACCATCTATGGAGAGCCGAGGATGTACGGGGTTCGCGCCCGCTACACCTTTTAAGGCAGATCTGATCCAAACGGAGCTTCAACAGACAGGGGGCCAGTCGTTCGGCCTCCTGTCCGAGCAAACGCATTCGGCGGTAACGGCGGCCGATACAGAACTTGCGGTATGAAGTTCTATGTGAACCGGAGTTGGCTCCCAACTTCGAGAGACCGTTATAGACGGCGAACGGCGCGGGTTGGCAAAACATGGTCGTAAAGATGCGTGCTGCCTGGCTCGCTCGATCGCGCTGACGAACGTGGTTGCGACTGTAACGACGATCCCGAAGGCCTGCCGACAGCTTATGCCGAAATCGACCGGAATCTCGTCATTTTACCGCAAGGCTGACATGGCGTCCGCAGCCGCCGTTGAACTGGACAGTCGATCGTGCGGCGAGCCGCAGGGCTACGATGGATCGTGCTGATTTCCGATGTCGTGACGTAGCTGGAGCGCGAGCCAGCGGTAAAGTCGCCACTGGGGATGGAAACTGCTCATGAAAGCCGCCCCATTCTGGAGAATTCCGCGCATAAGCGGTATAGGGTCCTATGCTAGTGAAGCTGTTCTGTTTCATAGGGCGGGATGGTTATCGTTGAAGCTGGCATTACAAGCCTGATTAGAATCCGATCTGCCTTCGCGAAATGGCAGCGTTGTTGCCTCGCGCATCGGTTAAAGGCAACCGAACGGCAGCTGTCTCTGTTGGTCAGCTCCAGACCGGAAATTCGCCTATCGGCCTAAATCAGCCGCGTGCGACGGAAATTTCCCAATGATTTGAGTGCCCATCTTTGTAGTCTGTGGGGCACCACTCTCCCTGACATATGCCGGCGGTCCGGAGACGCTTCTGCCACAGTCGGATTTATGGCGGGTTTTCCGTTACTTATCGTCCTCATTTTGTGGTGCGCCAAAGCAGAGACGCTTTGCGCCCGTTGCTAAGGCGCGCCGTGGCGCGATATCTCTGAAGGGCAAGATGGTAGACCCGGGATTTTTGGGGATTCGAACGAGTAGCGGGGCCGTTTGGCCCCGCGCCTTGCGTAAGTGAGTTGCCCTGACCGTCAGCTAAATCCGAACAATGCTTCCTGCTCGCCCCAGCCTAACGGGATGCGGTTTGTCTGCACCAGTCGCTTGCGGCTAAGGTCAGCGGGCTGACGCCCTTCGAGGATGGCTTGTATGATGGATGGCGCGAGATAGCTCGTGCGTAGCAGGTCGGCGAGATATTCCCGGCCACAGCCAAGACGGCTTGCCACCTCCAGGAAGCTGCCGCCCTTATCGATCTGCGCTCTGGCGGCAAAGGCCTGCGCTATAAGCTTGAGCAACGATGGGTTGGGCAATGGCTCGCGCGAAGCTGGCGGCGGGATGACGATCTTCGCCTGACGGCCATTGCGAACGATGGCGATCGCCAACTCCCGTTGATCCGAACCTGCGAGCTGCTCGTCGATGCTGTCGAGGGACAGGGTGATGCGCAGCCTGGCTTCATCAAGATCGACGCTTTTCACAAGTTGCAGCAGTTGCTCTCGAAGAGCCGCGGGAGAAGTCTGCGCCAGCGCCTCCAGCGAGGCGCCACACCGGCCCTGGAGAAGCTGGATCGCATCACCGCTCATCTGCCCGCGTGACAGGGCGCGCCGCATCGCCTCGCTGATCGCGACCTTGACCTCCTCCAGCACCCGGGCTTCCAGCTCGGGTGCCGATACCCGCCACGCTGGCGTGGTCATGTCGGCATGACTTTCGATCTGCGATACATAATATCGATAGCGCTTCTGCTGCTTGACGGCATGCGATGGTGTCATGCGCCCGCCATGACCATCCCGGATGATGCCTGAGAGTAGGCTCGGACACGCGGCCCGACTGCCCAGCCGCTTTTCGGTACGGCCAAGAGCGATCCTTTGCTGGACCGCTTCAAAGGTTTCGATGTCGATGATTGCCGCATGCTGTCCGGGATAGACATTCTCCTTGTGGACGACCTCGCCGATGTAGAGCCGGTTCTGAAGGATGGCGTACAGCGCTCCGCGACTGATCGGCTGCCGACCATAGATCCTCCCATGCCGGTTTATCCGTTGCTTGCTGCGATGCCCATCGCGATCCAGTTCAGCAACAACCAGCCGCCCCGAACCAAGATCGAGATAGCGCCGGAAGATGTGGCGAATGAGTTCAGCCCCCTCTCGGTCAATGTGCAGCATGCGGTCTTCCAGTCGATAGCCCAGCGGAACAGGTCCGCCCATCCACATGCCCTTTGCCTTTGAAGCGGCGATCTTGTCGCGGATGCGTTCACCAGTCACTTCACGCTCGAACTGGGCGAACGAGAGCAGGACATTGAGGGTCAGCCGGCCCATGCTGCTGGTGGTGTTGAATGACTGGGTGACCGACACAAAGCTGGCCTCAGCCTTGTCGAGCACATCGACGATGCGAGCGAAATCCGCTAGACTGCGGGTCAGCCGGTCTACCTTGTAGACGACTATGACATCGATGCGACCTGCCGCCACTTCGACGAGTAGGGCCTTGAGGGCAGGGCGGTCCATGGTGCCGCCGGAATAGCCGCCATCATCATAATAGTCCGGGATCAACGTCCATGCGTTCGCGCAATTTGTGCGATGTTCGCGCCGGGTTCAAAACTCGACGCGATGATCCGTGCCTTGGCCTCGGCCGACCAGCGGCGCCGCATCGGCCCTGCTGGAATGACGTCCATACGCGAGGGTCGCTGACCCTCCTGCCTTTCGAAACCTGTTTCGAATGTTCTTACATCATCAGCCACTACGATACCCCTCGGATGAGGGGCAAAGCATAGCCAGATCAGCGCCTACGAAAATGTGGGGAGGTTTTTGCGCTTACGCGCCTATTGACTTCAGCCGCGATAGAGAAGCGGCCGTTCATTCTCCGCCTGCAACCTCGACTGGCCAAGTTCGGATGTTCCTGCCGTTTCCGAAAGGCAGGCGCCAACGACAGCTATAAGCAGGGTAGTGGTTCAGTCGTTCGCCAGCGTGCAAGGCTGAGCCGCACAACTTTGCGCTGCCTCAACCTTCCAGTACGATTGCGAGCGCTGCGCGCGCGCGGCCCACTCGCGTATGGAGAAGCGGGTCAATTTCGCACAACGCACCAAGCCATGTCGCACAATCTTGCGCCGCTCTCTTAGTCGAAATGGAAAAAGCAATTTCGTGAAGCCATGGTCCCAAGGCCTCCCGCCATGCCCCGGCATCTTCGTGTGCTGCCGATGCGACGAGCGCTAGATGGAACTCGTCCCCAATCGATATAGAAGTGTCGCCCGATTGCCGTCGGCGCCGCGCCACCACCCTGACCTGGTCAGCCAATTCAGGTTTGCGGTTAGCGGCCGCGACATAGCTTAGTCCGACCAGTGCGGACTGGATATCAACCTCGTTGGGTGTGGGAAATAGCCGGGGTCCCGACTGCCGGATGCGGTCCACCGTCCGGTCAATCTGGTCCGAAGCTATCCGAAACAGCCCATTCGTGTTGATCAACATGAACAGCTGATCAATCGTCAGATTATCGTGCGACAGCGCTTCCTCAATACCGCTTTGATAGGAGGCAGGCGACAGCTGCACCTCATCGTTGATCGCTCCTTCGATCGGCCCCGGCCAGTAGCTCATCGGGAAGTGTGTGAGTGGCTGGAGGCTGCCCGGCTCTTCGCCGAAGATCAGCTTCCCGATCGATTCTGACAAGGCTTCAACACCGATGGTACCCGCGCGGTTGAGAATCCGGCCGACAAACTCGTGCTTAAGCTGTTCTGGCCCGACATAGTCTGGCCGCCAGCGGGGTTCCTGGCGCAGGTCGACAAGCGACTGAACCAGGAAGCGCCACCCGCGATCCTCGATGGCGCTGCTCGCGAACTGTGCGGTGTCGACCTCGCCGAAGGTCACGCGCGCGATCAGCGAAGCTTGTGCGATGGCGGCAATCCGACGGCGAAACGGCGGCCATGTGGCAAGCGTCTGTTTTCGACTGAGTTCGCCATCAACGAGCATGATCAGCGCTGACAAATATCGAAGTTCGCCATCGTCTGCGTGATCAGATAGCGCATCGATCCCGCCGATGAGCTCGATGAGTTGCGCCTCGATTGTGCTTCCGGCTGTAGCCTGGCTGAGGGCTGCTTCGATGAAGCCGATTCGGGAGAGGAGATCGCCATGCTCGATTACCCAACGGCCCAGCGTTTCGAGATCATCAGCGCTCAAGTCGGAGAGGCCTGTTGCCGCCACGATCCGCGGATGAGATGCAAGCAACAGCATGTCGCGCGCGTCATCCAAAATGCCGGCGCGGATCGTGGCTGGCGACTTGCCGGTGATGTCGCGGGCATAAGCGTCGATGCTGTCGGCATCGCTCTCCCGAATGAGGCGCCGATAATAAAGCTCTCCCCGGGGCACCAAGAGATCGAGAGGGGCCTCTCGCGCTTCAATGCTCGCAGCGAGTGCGTTGGCCATCGCCCGTGGCGTATCCGCCAAATCGGCGTTGAGTCCATCAATGTCGGTTTGATCGAGCGGAGCGTCGCGCAGCCGCGCTGACCAGGCGGCGTGCGCGTCCGTCGGCAGTGCGGCTTCTGCCGCCGCGATGTTGAGGCCTTCGAGTCTAACCGACATCGACGGATGGATCGCGGAAATGCCCTTGATCTGAATGCGCTGATCGTCGCGTGTGAAGATGAGGGGCCATTCGCCGTGCATGTCCTTGACGATCACGGTCCACCGACGCGCCTCGACATCGTTCAGCACAACATGTCCGGAAGGATCAGCGTAGATCGCGGTGATGGCGTTGAAGAAGTCATTACGGTCGAATTGGATGCTGCCCTTTGCTCCGGTCGCCCCAAGCGTGACGAGCCCGCCGATCTCGAGCTCCAGCGCCTCGCTGAAGGCATCGTCGGCGCCCAGTGCGAGCTGAAGAAACTTCGGGAAGGCCAAGAGACATAGCCGCAGCCGCTGCGGAAAGGGGATATCCCCATAGGCCGCGATGGTCTGATCCTGACCGAGCTGTCTGATCGTCCCCCGCATATGATCGAGGAACATTGCTTCGAGACGTGGTTCGCGATACCAAAGCGGCGCCATGACGGTCTCTTCGAGCCAGACACCGAAGCGATCCTTTGCATCACCCTTCAGAGCGAACGCCATGGTGACGAGCTTGCCCAAGGCCAGCACTGTGCCCTCAACCGCGAGGTTAGCAGGCTGCGGTTCGGCAATCGTGTCGGTCCAGTCCCTGAAATCGAACAGGGCCAACAGCCAGTCACACCGCGCGCGCGCAACCAGATCGTCGATGCCGTCCCGCCATTGCTCGATCACGGCACCCGCCAGGGCATTTTGGAAAGCGAGGAGCCAGCAGGGATCGGCCTCCGGATCGAACCAGCCTCGCGACTGGATCAGGCGAACATTCTCGCGCAGCGCACGCAGTTCGCCGGTTTCGCGCAGAACACCGTCGCGGATCGGTGCCTGCTCGATCAACGCGATGATCTCCGATGAGCCGAGCGGCACGAATAAGGCGCCCATCCGGCGCAGTCGCGTGCGGATATCGATCATGCTGTGGGTTGCCAGGCGTCCGCTGGCGGCCAGCACCTCAACAAGTTCGAGACTTGTCAGTATCCGCGTCTGGCCGATCCTGGTATCGAAGCGATCATATTGGTTGATGAAGCGCTCGTCGCAAACGAAGATCGGCGCGCTTTCCGCAAGACGCGCGAGCGACAAAAGCATTTCACGGTCGTCTTCGTCATGCTCGACGGTGTCGAGGCGAACGCGGCCTTCAGCAATCGCTGCCGCTAAAGTTCGTCGCGTCGTCTCGATGACCGTGCCGACCTCTTCCGAGATTCGTTCATGATCGAGAAGGGCACGTGCTTCTGAAATTTCACTTCTTGAAATGAAGACGTCGAGACCGGCGGCCGCGATTTTGTCGAGGATTCCCGTAAAGCGAAAATAATCAACCGAAAGATGGCTCAGGTAGAGCGTCGCACCGTCCTGGATTTCCGGTTCGCATGGCCAAGGCCGATCATGCTGGCCAAGATAGTTACGAGCGGTCTCGATCTCCTTGACGGTCAATCGGCCACTCTGCTCGAGAAAGTCGATGACGGCCGTGCAACTAATCAGCTGTGCATCGAACGCCGACAGGTCGATCGGTTCGTGCAGCAAAGATCCAACACGCGTGATCGGATGGGGGTGGACGACAAGGTGCTGTCCATCAGGCTGGGCGGCTGCTTCGCCAATCAACTCGGCGAGCGTCGCGCCGATATCGGCGAGCAGGCCTGGATCAGGGGTGACGGTCGGCGTAAAGGGCTTGACCGTTCCCTTCGCCAAAAGGGCGGAGAGCTGGTGCGCGAACAGGATCTTCGACGGCTGATGAAAGGTCAGGCGCCGGCGCTGCTCGAAGAGATCGGCGAGCGTACCGTGCGCGATATAGACCTCAGGGCATACGGTAAGAACGGCCTCGAGCAGGCCGAGCGCCGCCAAGGTCATGATCGCTGTGCGGTCGAGCGCGATCGGGCCGATATCCGACGGGACGGACTCGGTGTTGGGACCACGCTTGCCGCCGAACAACGGAACGATCGCGCGGCGTTTGGCATCGCTTTCCCTAAGGTTGGCGAGCAGCGGCACCAAATGCAGTTCGAGCCACGCCCGCCGCAACATGATCGCCGCGGCGGTCAGGGGGAGCTTGGCCGTCGCAAGCGAACGCCAGGCCTCTTCCACGCGGTCGTTCCAGTCACCCTGGCCGGCCAGCAGCGTCTCGAGCGAGCTCTTCTGAACCGGACCGTCGTCGCCGGAGAGGTCGGCCGCGCGCATGATCCAGTGGCCCGCATCGGGAACGGTTTCCTCGATGCCCGCGCTCGTTGCAGCAGAATAGGCCGCGACCAGTACGTGAGGGTCGTCTGGAGCGCGATTGATCGCAAGATCGAGGAAATCGCGAATCCGTGCCGATCCGAGCCGACTGGCCAGATCAGCGAGCTGGGCTAGTTCGCGCGGCTCGCGTTCGTCGCGGCGGGACCATTCGCGCTCGAGAAAGGCGTCGAGCTCGGGCCAGCGTCCGGTCGCGAGCAGGAGATGGTAGCGTAAGCTCCGGTCGCCTCGCTCGTCGCGCAGCGCCTCGAGCGTTACGAGCGCCTGTTCGGCGTCAACGAGCTTGCCCTGATCGAAGGCGAGGCCGGCCGCGCAGCTCAGAAGATCGGGAATCTCGGCGGTCAGCTCAGGAAGCTCGGCTAGGAGGTCGGCCGCAGCGTCGCGTTCGCCTTGCTCGATCAGGAAACCGACGATACCACGCATATCTTCGGCCCGCTTCGTAGCAAGGATGAACTGGCGGGCGAGTTCCAGATAGCGGTCCGACATGCCGAGCGCCTGATGGCGGCTGACGAGCGAGCCTAGGAGAGTCAGCGACGGTGCGTCGGCATAGAGCGCCTCGAGCGTCTCGAGGGTCGGCCCTTCATCCTGGCTGACAATCGTATCGATGTGACGGCGCATGCGTGCGGGTAGGGCATCGGCATCGGTCGATGCGAGGCGGTCGCGTGCCTCATCGTGCCGCCCCGCATCAAACAGGAGCTGGACCTCGAGCCCGACCAGAGCGCCGGCGTCCAGATAGGTAGCGAGCGCGTCACGGTGCGCCTGGAGCGCATCGACCGCTGCACCGGGCTCGGTTTGCGACTGCAGCAAGATCAGGGAGAGTCGTGCCGACGCACTCTCCACATCGCCCTTGGGATGTCGGGCGAGATGGCGGTCGATCATCCGGCCCGCATCTTCAAGGGACAGGCCGATGCCGAAATCGATCGCGAGCGGAATGGCAGCCATGGCGCGCTTGGAGTCGCGCATCCTGGCTTTGAGCCGGTCGAGCGCCGACATATGCTGTTCGCTATCGCGCAGATCGAGCCACAGCTGGAAGCGCTCAGCGCCGTCGCGCTCGCGCGGCAGGTCGAGCGCTTCGCAGGCGCGCGCGACCTGAACCATCAGAGCGGCCGCAACGCGACGCTCGGCAACCGACGTGCGGTCCTCGGGTAGCGGGAAGCGGGCGGGGTGGAGCGGGACGCCGGTCATCACGCCGGGCCGGATGTCGTCGACGACACTGGCCGCGACGATTATCGTCGCCGCGATCCATGACAGGGCCGGCGTTGTCGCATAGTCTGCGTCGGAAAGCTGGCGGACAACCGCGATCGCATCGTCCCACCGGTCCGCCTCAATATGCGTGGCGATGAGCACATAACGGCCATCGGCATCGAGGCCTTCAAACCCTATTCCGGCCTCCGCCGCATGGTCGAGCGTCTCGGCATGCGTCATGCAGTGGCGGAGCAGTTGAAGGGCTGCGGTGTGGTGAAGCGGTGAGGCGTCGATATCGATTTGTGTGAGCGCGGCGATGCCGTCGGTCTTGACGGCGAGAAGGGCTGCCGCGAGATCGAGCTCGACCACGGGCCCCGCTGCGATAGCTCGCGCTTCGGCGAGCAGCGCTTGCGCACGCGGTAGGTCGGTCTGACTGAGCCAGCGTGCGCACCAGGCGAGCGCACGGACTCGCAAGTCCGCCGATGCTGACTGGAAACGGCCTTCGATCAAGCTCCGGGCTAGGCTGTCGGCATCGTCTGCGGTCCGCGCCGAGGTGAAAAAGCGGCGGCGGCGAAGGCGATCGAGTTCCTTGGCGACATGGGCATCGATGACGTCGGTGGTGTCATGCCGTGCCGGGTTGGCGGAGGGCCATGACGCAAGATCGTCGATACGATCATTCACGCCGCTGATAGCCTGGAGGATAATCCGATCATTGACCGGGACATCGCGCTGCAGGCTTTTGATCACGTAGGCGCAAGCGGCGGCATAGGAGGCCTCCGCACTGGCGGCGCGTCCGTCATCGAACTCGGCAAACGCCGCATAGTGGTCAATCGCTGCTTGGGCGAACGCCTGGTCGGGTTCTTCGCGGATACGCGCGAGCACCGCGCCTTTGATCGCCTCACGCGTGCGCTCTGTCGCGATCCACTGCGCCGTTAGCGGGTGCTTGAAGATGGCATCGCGCGTGGCCCAGCTCTTGATCCGGGCACCGACCGAGCCTAGCGTGGTCGCAGCGTCTTGCGCCAATATGTCGAGAGCCTCATCCATCTCATCGTCGAGACTGGCCAAGGCGACAGTCTCACCGGCCTGCAAGCGTCGAGCGAACTCACGGCGGACGCTCTTGATGGCGTCGCCTACCAGCGGGAGCGCCGCGCCGAGGACGGTTTCTCCGATGCTCATCGTCGGTTTCGTCTCACACCTGCATCACCGATACTGGCGGGTAAATTGCGGTTGCAACGACTGCTCAGCCGGCGGCCGACCATGGTCGAAGCCTAAGGCTTCGTCGCCGCCCGTCCCACCGAGATAGACCCGGCGATTGAGCAGGCTGAAGCTGCGCCGATCATGGTCTGCAATTGGCAGGCGCGATCGATGCTCGTCGCTATCGAGGCTGACGGGCGCGATGCCAAACGAGAACAAATCTTCGAAATGACGTGACTTGCCGAGCTTCTCTATCGCACGCGCACCGATCGCTTCCATCATCGCGGCCATGCTCGTGCCGGTGCCGACGGCATCGGCGCCGATCAGTTCGCGGCCATGCTGAGTCAGCCAGAACTCGGCCTCCTTGCCCCGATCGCGGCGAGCGATCAGGCTATGCGCCGACAGCTGGGTTAGGACGTTGGAGAGATGCGCACTCTTGATGCCGAGATCCGCGAGCAGACGTCGGCGTGGCACGAAGTCGCCGGTCTGGCCCAGCATGTTCAAGATACGGCGGGCCTGCGGGCGTTCGGCCAACTGCCGGGCTGAACTCGTCTCGCCAAAGCTGATGGACTCGGTAATCAGATCGGAAAGGGCGACAATCCGCTCGGCCGCGGTCTGATCGCGCAGCGCGATAGCGCCGCGAACGCCCTGCAAGACGCTATGCCAATCACGAATCTCGTCATCAAAGCGGCGGTCGATGAGCAATGTCCACACCTTGTGCGCGAGCGCTGCATAAACCTTGCGGGTCGACTGCGGTTCAACCTGGAGCGTGTCGCGGATGGTCGCGCGCGCTTCGCTCGGGCCGTCTGCTGAGAAGTCGAGCCTCATCCTGCGATTCAATACAGCCATGCCGTCTCCCATAGTCGCGAATCGATACACTACACAACACTACACGCCTATAGTGATGATGCGCTAAAGAGTTTCCAACTGGCAAAACATCCATGGCGTCTCGACCGTTATCGGCTGTGCATTCGCAATCGGGCGTTTGGGATATAGCATCACCTGACCCGATCGGCCTGTCGGGTCAGGTGATGGCGGTTGTTGGACAACCATCGTCTGGGTGCCGAAGCGGATGCTCATCGTTCGCGCCGTCGCGATATGGCCGTCCATCGTGGTGGTCGGCGCGAGATTGGCCATGGAGGGGACGATCGCGAGATCCACATCGAGCTGGCAATAAGGCGGCTCCTCGTCGGCCTCATCCAGGAAGTCGCGGCAGATCGCCATGACAACTATCTCACCACCGGTGATTAGCACCGGGATTTCGGTACCGGGCTCGATCGCCTCGAAATGACCATCGAGGAGAAACTTGGCCCATTTGACGAGCTCGAAAATGGTAGACCCCGACCCATCAAGAATGCGGCTCACGTTGCGCATCGAGCCCTCCATATCGCGGTGACAGCTGCCGGCGACAATGAAATCAGGGGCGGTGCCATCGTCGAGTGCGTGGCGGGCAAGGCTCTCCTGAAGTAGCGCGACATGCGCCTCGGGCATGGTAAGTTCCGCCCATACGATCCCACTGCAGTCGTCCTTCCGGGCCCGATCGACATGACCATCGATTAGCGTCTCGGCATCGAAGCCCGACACCCCGTCTACGATGAAATCGGTCTCCCCATGCGTTGCGTTGACGTTTAGGTTGGGGAAGAAGGCAGCACCAAGGCGCCGCCCGCCGCCCTCACGTAACCGCTGCACGTTGGCGGCACTGGTAATCGCAGAATTACGGTGAAGCCGAAGGGCGAAACCTTGGACCTCGGTGGGCAGCACGCGGTGATGCAGCAGGGCTCGCCGCACAAAGGGGTTGCCTGTGCGCGCAATGACAGAGGAAGCGCGAGGAATGACATAATGGCGACCATCGGAAGTGCGGCAGGCATCCTCCAGGTCACCCGGTCCATCACCTTCGATGGCACGATCATGATCGAGCCGCAGCTGCTCCAGCGCCCGCAACAGAATTGCGGCCTCATAAACAGGCGGCTGCCCTGTGTCCTGCGGCGCGAGGATCACGCCCGCTTGCGCCATATGGAGCGCCCACTCCTGGGCGGCATGGGCGAGAGTCGCTTCGTCGATCTCGGCAAAGGACTGCTTCGCGCGGCGCTCGAGCGCTGCCACGATGGCGTAGACGCAGGCGATGGCGTCGCGCAGGGCCTGCGGGTCGTCTGGAGACAGCTCCGCGCACTGTGTAGCCAGCTCGGCCGCCAACGACAAAGCCAGTTCGGTGCCGTCCGCGATCGTTGGGTCTCCCTCGTTAACCATCAGCTCCCAATCATTCCAATCGTTCTCCCACCGTCACGATCTAGCCCTTCTGATGCGAGTCAGGAAGACTACGCAGCCGGCCTGAATTCTGTACGTGGTCGCGACCAGTGTCGAGGCGCTCAACTTGGACGTTTGACAGACTAAAACGAGCAGTGACGCCAGAGTGCATAGCAGCTCGCCGCACCTTCGTAAGTAGCCGTCCAGCCAGCAATCTTTTCTAGCGAAAAAACGGACGTGAATAAGCCTCTCGCGCGGCCGATTGCGTGTCGATTACGCGGCCGATTCGGTGCCTATCAAACGGCCGCGTTTGCTATCTAAGTGCTTAAAAATGGCGGCCGCGCTTGGCTCGAGCCAAGGACCCGCTGATTAAGAGTGCCGATTTATGAGAACAGACCGTCCGCAGTTGAAGATCGGAAATCGATGGCTGAGCGTCTGTGAAGGGTCGGCCTACTCTGAAGCGTTCTACCTGTGGCCATCATGGCCTTAGGAGACGTGTCATGGGATTGTCAGAATTTGATCCCGCCGCTCGCGAGCGAGTATCTTGGAACGCCGGACGCAAGGTGGGGGCGAAGCGCGCGCTCAAACCTCGTCAGATCTGGGCCGTCCGTTTCTTCCTCGACCAGCATGGACGCATTCGGGATCGGGCCCTCTTTGATCTCGCCATCGATAGCAAGCTGCGCGGCTGCGACCTAGTGAAGATCAGAATCAGCGACATAGTTTGTGATAGGAAAATTCGAACGCGAGCCACCGTGGTTCAGCAAAAGACCGGAAGGCCAGTTCAGTTTGAGCTGATGGACGATGCTCGCGCCAGCCTCCTCAAGTGGCTCGAACTCCGGGGTGGATCCCTGGAGGACTACGCCTTCCCCAGCCGCACCGACCACGCGGCCCACATCAGCACACGGCAATATGCCCGCCTTGTCGATGAGTGGGTCAAAGGAATTGGCTTACCCAGTGAGGATTATGGCACCCACTCCCTGCGGCGGACCAAGGCATCGATCATCTACAAGGCGACCGGAAATCTCCGGGCCGTCCAGATCCTGCTCGGGCACACGAAGATTGAAAGCACAGTGAGATACCTGGGTGTGGATGTCGAGGACGCCCTCACGTTGGCAGAGGGCACAGAAATCTGAGATTGCCTGGCTCCTTGCCCCCGCGAGGAGCCAGGACCTATATCGCGTCGGCTCTGCGCCCCTTCTGACCCTTCAAGGAGAAAATGCCCGTTCCTGAAAGCGGACGTTACGAGTCACGCGTGCTTGTCAGTTCGCAGGGCCACCTGCATTTCGAACGACGCCCCTCGCCTTGGTCATGCGCAAGAGAAAACGACACGCTCAGTTGAATGGCATTCGACCTGTGTGAAGTATTCTACCTGCGCCGACGATGCATATAATCTCTCCCTTCGTCCTCAATCCCCGGCCAGGATCATGTCGGCGGCCTTTTCCGCGATCATGATGATCGTCGCGTTGGGATCGCCAGTGGTGATGCGCGGCATGACCGATCCATCGACGACCCGCAGCCCCTCCATCCCATGTACCTGCAGCCGCGCATCCACGACAGCAAGCGCATCTTGCCCCATGCGGCAGGTTCCGACCGCTTCATAATTGACGTTGCAGGTGCTGCGGAAAAAAGCGTCCAGATCAGCGTCGCTCACGCAGGCATCGCCGGGCGCATATTCCTGTCCCCGAAAACGGGCATAGGCGGGCTGCGCCAAAATCTCGCGCGCGATCCGGATGCCCCGGCGCAGTGCATCCCGATCCCGTTCCTCTGCAAGATAATTAGCATTTATGAGCGGCTGGTCCGTGGGATCCGCGGAGCGCAGTTTCAATTCGCCCCGGCTTTCCGGCCGGGTGAGGATCACCAGCTTGGTGAAGCCATGCTCGCGCACCGGCCTGCCGCCCGCGCCCAGCAGCATCGGCAGGAAATAATATTTGAGGTCGAGTTCATCATGCCCCGGCGCGCCCGAGCGCAGATAGGCAACCGCATCGGTGCCGCTGCTCGCCAGCGGGCCGCCGCGCGTAACCATGTAGCGCAAGGCTGCCGCCGCCATACGCACCGGACTGGTCGCGAATTTATAATCGGAGACGGGCTCAGGACAGCCGATCTGGACCTGCGTGCCGATATGGTCATGGAGATTCTGGCCGACGCCCTTGAGGTCGATGACGGTGTTGATCCCAAGCGATTTCAGATGATCGCCTTCGCCAATGCCGGACAGCATCAGCAACTGGGCGGACTGGAATGTGCCCCCGCTCACGATCACTTCGCGGGCGGCGTGGACCTGGCGGGTCTCCCCGCCCTGTCGATATTCGACGCCGACAGCGCGCTGGCCGCTCAAGAGCAGGCGGGTAACATGCGCTCTTGTGCAGACGGTGAGGTTTCGCCGCCCCCCCACCGGATGCAGATAGGCAACGGCGGTGCTCATCCGACGGCCGTTGCGGATGGTATGTTCAGAGGGCCCAAATCCTTCTGGCGCCGCGCCATTATGATCGTCGCTATAGGGATAGCCAGCCTGCTGCGCGGCTTCGATCCACGCCCGCTGGCCGGAGTTGCGGATCTCCGCGCGCGTCACCGGTAAGGGGCCGCTGCCGCCATGGAAATGGTCTTCGCCATGGGCACTGCACTCGGCGCGCGTGAAATAGGGGAGCACCTCTTCATAGGACCAGCCGCTGTTGCCGAGGCTCGCCCAATGGTCGAAAATCTCGGGACTGCCACGGCTATAGCACATGCCGTTGATGGAACTGCTGCCGCCGAGCACCTTGCCCCGCGCATCAGCCAAAATGCGATTGTCGAGATACCGCTGGGGCGTGGTCTGATAGTGCCAGCTTGCCATCCCACCTTGCAGCATCGGGAAGAAACCGGCTGGAATATGGATCAGGGGGTTGCGATCGCGCCCGCCCGCTTCGAGGAGGAGGACCCGAACGTGCGGATCGGCGGAAAGCCGGTTGGCAAGAACGCATCCCGCCGATCCCGCGCCCACGATAATATAGTCAAATTCCGTGCCTGATTGCATGTGGTCGCTCCAAGAGGAGAGGAATGGAAATGTGGGGGGAAAGTGGGCGCTATAAGGCGTGTGGCAGCAGGGCGACGGCCTTGATCTCGACGATCGAGCCGGGATGGCCCAGCGCGCTGACGCCGATCGCAGTCCAGCAGGTGTTCTCGCCCTGCATGAACGCGGACTTCGCGGCTATGAAACCGTCCATGTGCGCGGGATAGCCGACATGGAAAGAGGTGAGATCCACGATATCGCCAGCACCGCATCCATGGCGGCGCAGAACCTCCCCCAGCGCGGTGAAGGCCAGCTCATGCTGGCGGGACGGGTCGGGCGGCACGCTGCCGTCGACCTCTATGCCGATCTGGCCTGAGCAAAATAGGATGCGGCTAGCGATGCGTGCCTCGCAATAACCATAGCTGGTGGCGGCATCGGTATCGGACATGTCTTCCCTCTCCTTTTTTCCGTGACCTGCGGGCGCCGGGCGCGATCAGCGACGGCAGCGCGATCGTATAGCTCGGGCACAAACACTACACAATGTCTTGTTTGTGCAGAAGCTCTGTGTCAGCATGCAAAGAATCAGGAGTGATAAGCCGAACCGGCTACGCAAAGAGAGGGGAATGTCATGATGTTACGGCGTTTATCGCGCAATTTGTTGCTTTCTGGCGCGGCGTTGAGCGCGATTTGCGATACGGCTGGGGCGGCGGAAACGCAGGCGGAAAAGCCGGTGCTCCAGGCCGATGCTCAGCTCGGCACCATTGTCGTGACTGCGCGGCGGACGCGCGAAAATCTTCAGGAAACACCGGTGGCCGTGACCGCCCTGACCGGCGAAATGCTGGACAAGCTTAATATCCGCGATGTGGTGGCGACGGCGCAATTCACCCCGAATCTTGGCATCAGCGCGCAGCCCGCGTCGATCACCGCCGCGTCGGTATTCATTCGCGGCATCGGCAACGCGTCGCCCAGTGCAGTGTCGGAACAGGGCGTCGGCATCTACCTCGACGGCGTCTATATCGCGCGATCGGCCGGGGCGATCTTTGACCTGGTCGATCTGGAGCGCATCGAAGTGCTGCGCGGCCCCCAGGGCACGCTGTTCGGACGCAACAGTGTGGGCGGCGCGATCCAGCTCGTCAGCCGCAAGCCCACCGACGATCCGGGCTTTGAGGGGAAAGCGGGTTATGGCACGTTCGACGACTGGTTCGCCCGCGCGCGGTTCGACACCGGCCTGATCGGCAACATGCCGATCAAAGCTACGGTCTCCTACATGCATCGGCAGAAAAACGGCTATTTCGACAATAGCCTGGCTCCGTCGAGCAAGGACCCCGGCGCCCTCAACAGCGATGCCGTCACCGCTGCTGTCCAGGGTGATTTCGGCAAGCTAACCGTCAATTACGGTTTCGATTATAATGTCCGTGAAGGCGCCCCGACCTTCTTCCAGGTCATCAATGCAACAGATGATGTTCGTACCTATTATGGAAGTTCCCAAGCTCTCGGCGGTTCAGCATTTCAGATCGGGCCAGAAGGACTGCGCCGGGGTGAACAACAACCGGCCATGGACCTCAATGGTAACCCAACCTTCAGCGTCAAGGCGCGGGTCTACGGCCATGCCCTGACGCTCAATTATCAGCTTATGCCCGCCCTCGCGATCAAATCGATCACGGCCTATCGCGCCTATCGCCAGGATGGCGCCAACGGCCTGTCGGGCAACGGACAGTTGCTTGGCTTCACCTTGAGCCCGCTGCTGTTCGTCGACGGCACCGTCCTGCCCACCGGAGTCCAGCCGGTGACGCCCTATGACGGCTACACTACGCAGCGTCAGCGTCAGTTTTCTCAGGAAGTGCAGTTGCTGGGCGAAGCCGGGGCGTTCAAATATGTCGGCGGCGCCTTCTATTTTCATGAAAAGTCATCCGAAGCCAATTATCAACAGTTGACCTTCGTGCTTCCCGGGGGCGATGCGGGTGTAAATCTTTCGCCACTCCAGGCATTTCATGGCAAGGCACGTTCCTATGCCGTTTTCGGCCAGCTCAGCTATTCGCCAAGCAGCGATCTGGAACTGACCGGCGGCGCTCGTTATACAAAGGACAGGAAATGGCTGACGCTTGCCGGTGATGTGCAGCCCAACCTCGACGGTCAGGTATCCTATAATAACTTCTCTTGGCTGATCTCCGCCAATTACAAGCTGCGTCAGGACTTGATGACCTATGCCCGCGTATCGAGCGGCTACCGCGCGGGCGGCATCAATCCGTCCGCTTCGGAGATCAACATCTTCGCGCCGGAAAAGGCCATATCGTATGAAGCCGGCGTGAAGGCCGAATGGTTTGATCGCCGCCTGCGCACCAATCTGTCGGCCTTCTATGTGGATTATAAAAATCTGCAGATCCCGCAATTTCTGGCGGGTACCGGCGGGGCAACATCGACCATCGCCAATGCAGGTCGCGTCGCCTATCGCGGGGTGGAAGCCGAACTCACCGCCGTCCCTGTCCCTGGCCTGACGATCGATGGTTCGGTTGGCTATACCTCACCCAAATATAAGAGCTATCTCTACCGCGATCCCATCACCGACGCGGTGATCAACGTCGCCTCCGAAGCACGCATGTCACAGACCGCCAAGTTAAACACCCATGTTGGCGCGCAATATGACCACGAATTCGGCATCGGCACCTTGTCGCTGCGTGCCGACTATTCCTATCGCAGCACCGTCTACTGGTTCACGCTGGACCGGATCAATCCCTTCAATCGCGATATCCGATCACGCCCGGACCATAATCTGCGCGCCCGTATCTCGCTGAGCGATATTGCGGTCGGCGGTGGCAGGCTGGACCTGGGCTTCTGGGGCGACAATCTGACCAACGACCGCAATATCGATTTCGGCATCGACTTCGGCAGTCTTGGCTATGGCAGCGCCTCCTTCAAGAAGAAGCGGACTTTCGGCGTGGACGCAAAGCTCAGCTATTGACGCTCTACCGGGACGGGGCCGCGCTCATCGCGGCCCCTCATGCTTCGCAACCGGCAATGAGCAGGTCGACAAGTTGGCGCACATAGGCATCGGACGGCTGGTCCTTGGCGATCACGATCAGGCCCGCGATCGAAGTGAACAGGGTCGTGATCACCATCAGCGTGTTCACTTCCGCACGGATCTTGCCCTCTTGCTTGGCGACATCGAGTGGGCCGACCATCTCTTCGGCGATCGCGCGCCACTGGCGCAGCGTTTCCTCATTCACGAAGCCGGAGCCAAGATGGGCGACCAAGCCGTTGATGGCGATTTCGTCGGGCCGCGCCGAAAAGTCGCGAAAGGCGATGGCAATGACCTGCAGATGCTCGCGCCAGTCGGCGCGCGGTTCCACCCGAAAGGTCGCATTATGCGCCGTCAGCGCTTCGACGATCAACGCTTCGCGCGTCGGCCAGCGGGCGTAAAGGGTCGAGCGCGCAATGCCCGCCTGTTCCGCGACGTCCTGCATCGTGAACTCGGTCTCGCCGTTCTTGATGAACTGCAAGACGGTGGCGGCAACCGTCTGCCGGACCCTTTCCGTGCGCCCACCAGGGCGAATGCTGCCGCGTGTCATGCGCCCTCTTATCGAGCCGCGGCCAACAGACTCAAGAGCAAATCGCCCGATGCCACAGGCAATCGGAATGAAGGAAATACATGGTGAAGTATGGCGAAGGCAGTGTCCCCCTTGGCTCGGATCCGTGGGGTGTGATGGTGGTTCTATCCGTCATCGGCTTCCTCCTGATTGGCGGCATGCTGACGTCGCTCAGCGTCTATATGTCCGTCATGCAGCCCCTTTTCCGCTGGAGCGAAGCCGAAATGGGCGCGGGGCCGGTCGCGCTGCTGCTCGGCATGAGCGCGGGCAATCTGTTCGTTGGCCGGGCGATGCGGGCTGTCGGCATCCGGAGACTGTTCGCCCTTGGGGCTGGCATGGCGGTTTGCGGCTGGATCGCGGCAGGTTTCACCGGCACTTTGCCGTCCTTCATGGCCGCGATGGCGCTGTCGGGCCTTGGCGTGGGCATGGCCACGATCGTCCCGGGCATCGCGGTCATATCGCAGAGCTTCCACCGGCACAGGGGGCTGGCCATCGCGCTCTTCATCGGCAGTTGCGCGCTTGCCAGTGCGACCATGCCGATGATCAGCGGGCGGCTGATCGCGGCATTGGGCTGGCGCGAGACATTCTGGACCATCGGCGCGGCGGCGGGCCTGATATGTACAGGGCTGGTGTATCTCCTTCCGCGCACCCGATGCGGCGCCTCCGACGGAGACGGTGCGGAGAGCTTCGGCCTGACAAGAGAACAGGCTCTGAGGAAGCCAGGCTACTGGTTGCTGGCCATCGTCCTCACGGTCAGCCAATTGTCCTTGAATGCCATTCTTTTCAACCTGATCGCCTATCTTCGGCACAGCGGCTTCGACCAAGCGGACGCGGTCACCGTCTACAGTGTCGCCAATTTCATGAGCCTGCCGGGACTCCTCATCGGCGGGATGGCCTCCGACCGGATCAGCGCCCGCATCCTCCTGCCCATCGTCCTCGCCTTGCAGGCAGCGGGCACGCTAGCCTTGCTGGGGGTCGGCGGCGATCCTCTATGGCAGGGCCGGACGGCGATCGCGCTTTTCATCATGCTCTGGGGCAGTGTGGCCGGTTTGCCGGCACAGGCGGGATCCATGCTGCTGACCGAAATGATCGGCCTGCGCGCCTATGCCGCGATGCTGGGGATCATCTTCACAATCAACGGCTTTGTCGGCGCACTGGCGCCGGTCGCAGTCGGATGGGCCTATGAGGCGAGCGGGGGCTATGTCCTTCCGGTCTTCTGCCTTGGCATGCTGACCCTGGTGGCGAGCATCGCCTCGCTTTTCTGCCGCAGTGCTCCGTTCGTGGCGGCGATGGCAGCACGCGCCAACTGACAGAATTTTCCCTGGAGATTGAGTAGATGCAGAACAGAGCCGTCTTCGAACGGGGCGAGATTCCGATATCCGCCAGTGGCTGGACCAAGCCGCAAGGCCTCGCGCCCAACTGGCCCGCGCTGACGGAAACGGTTTCCACCGATGTCGCTGTCATCGGCGCTGGCCTTGCAGGGTCATCCCTCGCGCTGCATCTGGCGGAAGCGGGTATTTCAGTCACCGTGCTGGAAGCACGCCAGCCGGGCTGGGGAGCATCGGGCCGCAACGCCGGGCATGTCCTCCCGATCCTGCGGGACATGCGTGTGTTCCGTCGTTTTCCGGACGAGGGCCGGCGATTTCTGGACCTGTTCCGCGAACATCACACCATCCCCTTCGATCTGGCTGCCCGCTATGCGATCGACTGCGATGCCGTCCGCTCCGGCTATATCAACGGGATGAAGACCCGGCGAGCCTTTGAAGGATTTCTGCGGGAATTTTCCTATCTGGAAGAGAATGGCCTGCAAAAGCTGGTCCGCATATCAGGGGATGACATGAAGGTCCGTACCGGATCGGCCGCCTATCCTTATGGCGTGCTGTTCGAAGATGGCGGCCGTATCAATCCTTATCTCTTCACCAATGGCATGGTCGCAGTGGCCGCGCGGCTCGGGGCGCGTATTCATGGCGACAGCGAGGCGCTGGCGCTGGAGCGGGCAGGCGAGCGCTGGCGCATCCGCACGCGGACAGGCAGCGTGCTGGCGAATCGCATCGTGTTCTGCACCAATGCCTATCCAACAGGGATCGAACCCGCGTTCCGGAAAGCCTTTTATCCGCTGACCGCCTATGCCCTCACCACCAAGCCGCTGCCGGCCGGGGCGCTGGACCGTATTCTCCCCGGTGGCGGCACTTTCGCGCAGGCGCCGATCGATCTCAATCCGATGGTCCGCGATCGCCATGGCCGCCTCATCCTCTCGTCGATCCCAAGGGTCGGCGGAGCACATGATGCGCCGTGGCATTTCCAGTCACAATTGCGCTGGCTGCATCGCATCTGGCCGGACACGCGCGGCATGAGGATCGAGATGGAGGATTATTGGACGGGACGGGTTGCCTTGCGGAAGGCGCAGTTTCCCGGCGTGTTCGAGCTTGGTAGAGGCATTTTCGGGCTGATGTATTTCAACGCCTGGGGCAATGTCATGGCGCCCTTGATGGGCAAGATTCTTGCTGGCGGACTGGCGCGCGACGACATGGCGAGCTTGCCCTTCCCGGTCGAGCGGCCCGAGCCTGTGTCCTTCAACCGAAAATATGAGGTGCTGATCCGCCACGTTTTGATCCCGGCTGCGCGAACCGCGCAACGATGGGGTTTTCTCTAGCCGATGATTCTCACGCTTATCTGACGCTGCCGGCGGCGCGAAGGCGCCCAAGGCAGCTGAAAACGGTCAATAGAAAGGAACGGAATATGATGGCTGACATTGGTCCTAAATTGGGGTCGCCCTCGACGGGCGTTGTAATAACCGGCGGAGCGTCTGGCCTGGGCTTCGCATCGGCGCGGGCGCTGGCGGCGGTCGGCCGCCCTGTCGCGCTGTGGGACCTGAATGCCGAGCGTGTAGAACAGGCCGCGGCGGAGATCGCGGCGCAATTCGACGTGGAGACGCTGGGCCTGCGCTGCGACGTGCGCGATGTTCAGGCAATCACCGACTGCGCTGCGGAAACGCTGGCACAAATGCCCGACATCGGCGGGCTGGTCCATTGCGCGGGTGTGGTCGATCAAGAGGGACTGGATGGCCTGACTGAGGAAAGCTGGGACAGCGGCATTGCGGTCCATCTGCGCGCGCTGCCCTTCCTCATAAAGGCGTTCCTACCTGAGTTGGCAAGCCGGCCGGGGTCGGCCATTGTCGCCGCCGCATCGATCAACGCGACGCTCGGCAACGCGATCAACCCTGTCTACACGGCGGGGAAGGGTGGCGTGCTGTCGCTGGTCCGCTCTCTGGCGGACAGGCTGGCGCAGGATGGCATCCGCATTAATTCGCTTTCGCCTGGGCAAATTATAACGCCGATGACCCGCCCGGTCGTCGATGTGCTGGCACCCGGCCATTTTGAAAGCGTATCCTGCTGGGCCGCATGGGCGAGGCGGAGGAGATCGGGCGCGTGGTCCGTTTCTTGTTGTCGGACGAGGCGAGCTATATCACCGCCGCGCAGATCGTGGTGGACGGGGGAAATATCTCTTCCCAGCGCTGAGTGGGGGGGGGGGCGAGCAGCGCGCACTTCCACTTGCGCGTCGTCTAGCCCAGGCTGGGCGCGGCACGGCCGGGTCATCTGCCGGGGCATGGCATCCGTTCTGAAACTCTTGTTTCTAAGCCGATAGGCGGGAATCGGCCAGCCTTGGCCCCCAAAGATGAAAAAGCAGACCGACCGGACCTCGCGACGGAAAAATGGCGCCTGAGCGTCCAGGAAGGGTCGGTTTTGCCAAGCGCCAAACACCGCATCTGGGACATACCTGCCGGTCACGATTGCGGTGGCGAACGACAGCTTTTTGCAGGAACGGACGTCTTGCGTTCGTTGATGCCTCCGCTTCGAGCCGGTAGAGTAAAATCCAGACTGGCCAACATCAGCGACGCGTGTCATCCTGGGAACTGTGGTCCTCAGAACCAGGAACGGATTCCGATCAGGAAATTCCATCCTCCTGCCTTCTTGTCCCGGGCACGCCGGAAATCCGCCGTATCGCCAAAGGCGCGTTCGTACTTCACGCCAACATACGGCGCGAACTCTGGCACGAACTGGTAGCGCAGCCGTAACCCCAGCTCGGCGGTGGAGAGGCCGGAGCCTATGCCAAGCTCAGGAACATCTTGCACCGAAAAGTTGAGTTCGGCCGCGGGTTGAAGGATCAGCTTCTGGGTCAGGCGCTGATCATATTCTGCCTCGATCCGCGCGGTGACGTCACCATTGTTTGAGAGGAACAGCGCCCCGCCCACCTCGAACCAGTACGGGGCAAGGACCTGGACGCCGACAACTGCGTAAGTCCGATCCGGCCCGGCGCCAAGATCCTGCCGGATACCGGTCTGGAGGTTCCACCACGGGTCGAGCGCACGGCTCCAGAGCGCCTGTACCTCGGCGTGTTCCGGACTCGCGCCGAAGCGGCTTTCACCCTCGGTCTTGACCCAGAGCCTGTCAATGTCGCCGCCGTACCAGCCTTGCGCATCCCAAGCGTAACCGTCCTTGTCCTTGCCGATGACCGCTTCGAGCTGATCAATCAGGATCATGCCGCTCTTGATATCGCCATGTTCCTTGCGGACGATTTCGCGCGCCGGGGCCATTGCCGGAGCGCCGTAAATGGCATCGGCCGCATGATCGGGACCGGTCAATGCCGCAGAGGATGGCAGCGCCACCGGCGGATCGGGAATGCCGGGCGCGTGGTGGGCATGGGCCGTGTGCGCTTCATGGGCGGATTGTGATGGCATTGCGTGGCCCGCATGTTCATCCGCCGGGGCGGATGAGGGGGCCTGCGGCGGCTCCTGCCCGGCATGGGGATTGTCCGCTTCCGCCTCCATCGCATGATGCGCGTGAGGATCGACTGGAGCCTCATGATGCTGGTGCTGTGCCAGCGCAGGCGTTGCTACCACCGCGAGAAGGATGGCTGCGATAGAGTTCATGCTGCTTCTCCTTCCAGCGGGCGGACGGTGACGACGCGGAACATGCCCGCGTGCATGTGCAGCAGCAAATGGCAATGGAATGCCCAGTCCCCCGGCGCATCCGCCGTCAGGTCGAAGCTGACCTTGCCGCCCGGCAGCACGTTGACGGTGTGTTTGCGCGGGTAGCTGCCGGTATGGCCGTTCACGAGATCGAAGAAATGGCCGTGCAGGTGGATCGGGTGGGTCATCATCGTGTCGTTGATGAGCACGACACGCGCGCGTTCGTTGCGTTCGAAGCGGATCGGTTCGACGCCCTCGCTGAACTTCTCGCCATCGAACGACCACATGAAGCGTTCCATGTTGCCGGTGAGATGGACCTCGATCGTGCGCTGTGGTGGGCGCGTGTCGGGGTTGGAAGTGAGCGACATCAGGTCACGGTAGGTCAGCACCTTGTGGCCGACATCCTCCAGCCCGACGCCCGGATCGGCGGTGCGATCGACTGGTGACATGGCGATGGCGTCCACGCCAACACCGACTTTGACGCTGTCGGGCACCAAAGACTTGTCGCGCATGTTCATGCTGCCCATCGAATGGGAACCACCATCATCTGCCGCCGCCGTGCTGGCCCCGGCGGCCATGGCGCCATGGTCCATTCCAGCCATTGAACCATGATCCATGCCGCCCATGCCCATGTCCTTCATGGTGAGCGTCGGGCGCGGGCGCAGCGGCGGGACGGGCGCGGTCATCCCCATGCGCGGTGCGAGTGTGGCGCGCGCCATGCCGGAACGATCAATCGATTCCGCGACGAGCGTGAACGCCTTGTCCTCGGCTGGCCGGATAATGACGTCATAGGTCTCGGCATTGCCGATCTGGAATTCGTCCACGGTCACCGGACGGACATTCAGCCCATCAGCGCTGACCACGGTCATGGGCAGACCCGGAATGCGGATATTGAAGATCGTCATGGTAGCAGCATTAATGAAGCGCAGCCGCACCCGCTCGCCGGGGCGAAAGAGGCCGGTCCAGTTTTCCTGCGGTCCATGACCATTCACGAGGTAAGTGTAGGTGGCGGCCGTCACATCGGCGATGTCGGTGGGGTCCATCCGCATCTTTCCCCACATCGCGCGGTCGGAAGCGGACATGCTCTCTTCGGGACCACCACTCAGCATACCGAACAGCGTCTGCCTCTGGCGATTGAAATAGCCGCCCTCCGCCTTGAGCTTGGTGACGAGCTGGTGGGGATGCAGGAAGGTCCAGTCGCTGAGCACGATCACATGTTCGCGATCATAGGCGACCGGATCGGGCTCGGCGGGATCGATCACGATCGGCCCGTAATGGCCCTGCTGCTCCTGGAGACCAGAGTGGCTGTGATACCAGTAGGTGCCGCTTTGCAGCAGCGGAAATTCGTAAACGAAGGTGGTGTGCGGCTTGATGCCTGGAAAGCTGACGCCAGGAACGCCGTCCATCTGAAACGGGACAATCAGCCCGTGCCAATGGATCGAGCTGTCTTCGTTGAGCGTATTCTCGACATGAAGGCGAACATTCTGCCCCTCGCGCAGCCGAATCAACGGTGCTGGCAGCACGCCGTTCATCGTGACGGCATGACCATTGCGCCCACCAACGGTGAAAGGTGTGTTGGCGATCTTGAGGTGGATATCCTCGCCCGAAAGCGTGGGCATCTGCCCCATCGAGCCGGTTTGCGCCCAGGCTGGAAACAGGCTGGAAAAGCCCAGTCCCGCAGCACCGACCACGCCGGCACGCAGTAGGGATCGTCGACCGATCGTCTGTGTCATGATTTTATCCTCGGCTCCACGGGGGAGCCCTCTAAGTGCTGAAGGGGCCGAGAGGCGAGAAAGCCGCCTCCCGGTTTGCGTCCGATCAGTGCTGATCCGTACCATGTCCGGCATGCGGATCGGCGGCAGGCGCTTCCGAAGGAGGCGTCGCCTTACCTTTGGCCTTCATTTTCTCGCAGCAGCCCATCTTGCCCTCGGCATCCTTGTCGCAGCAGCCGTCGGACATATCGTGACCTTCATGGCCTTCATGGCCTTCATGACTGGTGCGTTGGCTGTGCGCATCGGCCGGTGCGGCGTTTTGGGCGAAGGCTGGCGTGGCGATCATCATCGTGATCGCGGCAATTATCAACTTCATGACTAATCTCCGGAAGAAAGTGGGTGAACCTCAATTCCTCGGAGTCATCCGCGGCGGCGGCGTTTCTCCCTCAAGCGTGATCGTGGCGAGATGTTTCTGTCCCACAACAGAATATAAGGTCTTGGTTGGCCGATCCCGCTGCTCGATGAGGGGAGGTATCGCCGGGAACGCGGCGCAGGCAACCGCGCAATGCATGGCGGCTTTGGGTGATTTACGATCGGAGGGAGATTCGCTCCCGGCGCAATGCCCCGCGACCGAAGCCATCTCCATCGCACCCTGATGCGGCATAGCCGTTGCAGTGCCGCTCGCCATCGATACGGACGAGACGAGCATGGCAAGCGCAATCAGGAGTGACGAAAGCAACTTCATCATAATTCTGTGCGTGGTTGGACCATGGGTGACAACGATTCGAATCCTTTTCGAACCCTTCATGCACCTTGACACAATGATAAGGTCAAGTGCCTATTGACTCTGACATGGTGTCAAACTCCATCTTGCGCTGCGATAGAAGGAGACGGTTGATGGCCGAGTCGAAACATGGCGTTCATTCTGGTGCCCACAGTTGTTGTGGTGACCATGGCGAGCATTCCGCCGGACTGGTGGTCGACCTGGTTTGCGGCATGACGGTCGATCCCGAAAAAACCGCGCATCACGCGACCTATGCTGGTCACGACTATCATTTTTGCAGCGCCGGCTGCCGCGAGAAGTTCATTGCGGACCCGGATGCGCATCTCAACAAGTCCGCCGTCGAACCCGTTGATGCGCCGGAGGGCACGATCTGGACCTGTCCGATGCACCCCGAGATCCGACAGGATCATCCCGGCGCCTGCCCGATCTGCGGCATGGGGCTTGAGCCGGAAATGGTCAGCGCCGATACCGGACCCAGCGCCGAGCTGCTCGACATGACGCGGCGCTTCTGGATTGGCCTTGCGCTGGCTCTCCCGGTCTTCATCCTTGAAATGGGCGGGCATCTCTTCCCGGCGCTACATCATCTCGTACCCATGAAGGTGTCGATCTGGGTTCAGTTCGCGCTGGCGACGCCGGTCGTGCTGTGGGCAGGCTGGCCCTTTTTCGAGCGCGGCTGGGCATCGCTCAAAACGCGCAATCTCAACATGTTCACGCTGATCGCGATGGGGACCGGCGTGGCATGGACCTATAGCGTCGTCGCGACGCTGGCGCCCGGGATCTTCCCGGATGCCTTCCGTGCCGCCGACGGGACGGTGGCCGTTTATTTCGAGGCGGCGGCCGTCATCACCGTGCTGGTGCTGCTGGGGCAGGTGTTGGAACTACGCGCCCGCGAACGCACGTCGGGTGCGATCAAGGCATTGCTCAATCTCACCCCGAAAATCGCGCGGCGCATCGCCGACGACGGCAGCGAAGCGGAAATCCCGCTGGAGGATGTGGCGGTGGGGGACCGGCTGCGGGTGCGGCCGGGCGAAAAGGTGCCGGTCGATGGCGTGGTCGAGGAAGGGCGATCCGCGCTCGATGAATCGATGGTCACGGGCGAATCCATGCCCGTCACCAAATCGGATGGCGACACGGTGATCGGCGGCACGATGAACCAGAGCGGCGCCCTGATCATCCGCGCCGACAAGGTCGGACGCGATACCATGCTTTCGCGCATCGTCCAGATGGTCGCCGAGGCGCAGCGCTCGCGCGCGCCGATCCAGCGCATGGCCGATCAGGTCTCCGGCTGGTTCGTGCCGGTCGTCATGGGGGTCGCTGTCCTCGCCTTCGTCATCTGGGGCGTCTGGGGACCGGAGCCGCGTTTTGCCCATGGCCTGATCGCGGCTGTATCGGTGCTGATCATCGCCTGCCCCTGCGCATTGGGCCTGGCGACGCCGATGTCGATCATGGTCGCCGTTGGGCGCGGCGCGGGGCTGGGCGTGCTGATCAAGAATGCCGAGGCGCTGGAGCATATGGAGAAGGTCGACACGCTGGTTGTCGACAAGACCGGCACGCTGACCGAAGGCAAACCCGCCGTCACCCGGATCATCGCCGCGGACAGCTTCGAGGAAGCAGACCTCTTGCGGATCGCAGCGGGGGTCGAGCGGGCGTCGGAGCATCCGCTGGCGCTGGCTATCGTCCATGCGGCAACGGGCAGGAACATCGAAATCCCGCCTGTGAGCGAATTCGATTCGCCCACCGGCAGGGGCGCGCTGGGCACGGTCGAGGGCCGACGCGTCACGCTCGGCAATGCGCGTTTTCTGGCGGATTTGGGGATCGATACCGCGCCGCTTGTCGCCGAGGCCGACGTGCTTCGCGGCGACGGTGCCACCGCCATCTTCATGGGGCTGGATGACCGAGCCGTGGGGATCTTCGCCATCGCCGATCCGATCAAGCCGACGACGCCCGAGGCGCTTGCCGCCTTGCGCGCCGACGGCATCAAGGTGGTGATGCTGACCGGAGACAACCGCACGACGGCCGAAGCGGTTGCGCGCCGGCTCGGCATCGATGCGGTCGAGGCCGATGTCTTGCCCGACCAGAAGGCGGATGTCGTCGCGCGGCTGAAGCAGGAAGGACGTATCGTCGCGATGGCGGGCGACGGGGTCAATGATGCCCCGGCATTGGCGGCCGCCGATGTCGGCATTGCGATGGGCCATGGCACCGATGTCGCCATGGAAAGCGCAGGCGTGACCTTGCTCAAGGGCGATCTCAACGGCATCGTCCGCGCTCGTCAGCTTAGCGAGGCGACGATGTCCAATATCCGCCAGAATCTGTTCTTCGCCTTCATCTACAACGCGGCGGGCGTGCCGATCGCGGCCGGATTGCTCTATCCGTTCTTCGGCATTCTGCTCTCGCCGATGATAGCGGCGGCGGCGATGGCGTTGTCGTCGGTGAGCGTTGTCGCCAACGCGCTGCGCCTCAACCGGGTGAAGCTGTGAATATCGGCGGCGCCTCGCAGGCGAGCGGCGTCTCTCAGCGGATGATCCGCCATTACGAGAAGATCGGCCTGATCCCGCCACCACCACGGCGGGACAGCGGCTATCGCGACTACGCCGATGCCGATGTCCACCGCCTGCGCTTCATCGCCAATGCACGCGATCTCGGTTTTCCGATCGAGGACATCCGCGATCTTCTCGGGCTGTGGAGCAACAGCCAGCGCGCCAGTGCGGAGGTGAAGGCGCTCGCCGTCGCCCGCGCCGAAGAATTGGGCCGCAAGGCCGAGGCGCTTCAGGCGCTGCGCCAGACGCTGCTGGAGCTTGCCGAGCGCTGCCACGGCGACGACCGCCCCGACTGCCCGATCATCGAGCGCATGTCTGGCGAGGATGACCGCGACGCCGCGGGCGTTCGATGAGGAAACCGGGACCTGGATATGGCTCGGTAGGTGGCAACGGACCGCATTGCCTGTTTACCCGCCTGCGTTGATATTGAACCCAGACGTCGGCTTTGCTGGCGAGAGCTGCCGCTCATCCGCGAGGCTGGAACGGCATGAGTTGGTCGGCACCTGTCACAGCGGCGTTATGGAAACGTGTTTCCAGATCCCTGATGCCAAAGAAACCGTTCAACAGCAGAGCCTTTGGCACCCGCCATCACTGGTCCCCACCACCCCATCCCGTTATCGAAGCTCCAGCACAATCAGCCGGCCCGGAGTTGATCGCCGCCCGCCGCGCCTCCGGCCCGCTGCCCGCAGCAGGAGCCCGAGAGTGGCCCTCCCCACCGGCCTATACAAGATCGCCTCACCTCCACTTACGGCGTGGACTATGCGCTGGCGCGACGCGTCCAGCGAGTACGGGCTGCCTAAGACCCTGTACCCCAACTATTCCTTAGCAGCGACCTCTTGTTTGACGAAGGAAGCATGCGCGCGGTCCAGCGCAACGATATTGTCGCGCGTCCACGCGCAGATCACGCTCGCCGCTGAAAGGAAACTGCCGCCTAATTCGGTCAGTCGGTATTCGACGCTGGGTGGCTTAGTATTTATTACCTCGCGTCCCACCATCCCGAAACTTTCAAGCCTGCGCAACGTCTGGCTCAGCATCTTGGCGCTGATTGGCTCTGCCTGTCGTCTCAGCTCAGAAAATCGCATCCTTTCGCCGCCGAGCCGATAAGTGACGAGCAACGTCCATTTGTCGCCGACCAAATCCATAACTTCGAGCGTGCGGGGGTGATAACCCGGCGTTTCTATAGTTTCCATGGGAAACCACATAACAAATCGGTGCCTGATTGCCAACTGAAATCACCGTTGGTAGCGAAACGGCAAGATCGCAAAAAAGGAGAGGTTATGATCGATTTTCGTACCAAGACCGTGCTCGTCACGGGTGGCGGTGACGGCATCGGGCGCGGCATCGTAGAAGGCTTCGCGGCAGCCGGGGCCAGCATAGTCGTTGCCGAGATTGACCCGGTTCGCGCCGACGCTGTCAGGGATGCGCTGGACGCCGCAGGTGCTGAAAATCTGGTCGTCGTTGCGGACGTTCGTGATCGCTCAGCCGTCGACACCTTGTTCCAGGCGATCGAAAAGCGTTTCGGCAGCCTCGATGTCCTTGTAAATAATGTCGGCGATTTTCTCGGCATCGCCAAGCCATTCGAGCATTACACTGACGATGATTTCGATGCGCTTTATGCTATCAACCTGCGATCGTTATTCCTCGTTTCTCGCGCGGCGATTCCCATCTTAAATGATGGGGGCAGTATAATCTCCGTCTCTTCCATAGAGGCTTTTCGTGGGATACCGATGACGTCGGTCTATTCGGCGTTTAAGCACGCAATCACTGGCTTTACTCGCAGCGTAGCGCTTGAACTTGCCCCGCGTGGGAAACCTATTGCACCGCCACCCATATCCGCCGTCCTGACGACAAGGGTCAGCATGTCGCTCTGACCTGGGCGGTGCGCTACCAGGACCGCTATGTTCGCCACTCAGACGGATGGCGTATAGCGGCCCGAGAACTGATCGTGGACTGGACCGAAGAAAAGCCCGTCAAGCTGGGAGTATCATATTGAGCAACGTTCTAGAAGGACAGGCCGCACTGGTTACCGGGGGCGGCGGCGGCATAGGCTCAGCTAGCGCTACCGCTTTAGCGAGGGATGGTGCGGCCGTGGTCATCATGGGCCGGGGCCGCGACAATCTGGAAGCGGCCAAGGCCCGGATCGTAGAGGCGGTACCGGGCGCTCAGATTGAGATCGCTGTCGGTGATGCTCTATCCACTGACGATATGCAGGGCGCGCTGCTACAAGCGCGGGCCTTGACAGGCCGTCTCGATATTCTGGTGCCGACCGTCGGTGGTGGCGGCTTCGGTATGCTCTTCACCAAGAGCGTTGAGGATTTTCGCGCAGAGATGGACTATAATGTCACTACCGCCTTCATCGCCGTGCGTTATGGCGCACCTATGATGACCGCTGGGGGGGCCATCGTCTGCATCTCGTCGACAGCCGCAACGATGCCGTTTCCTGCTCTCGCCACCTACTGTGCATCCAAGGCAGCATTAGAAGCGCTGGTACGCACGGCGGCCGACGAACTTGCGCCAATGAAAATTCGCGTAAATGCGGTGCGACCAGGCCTGACGCGCAGCCAGTCCACCGGGGATAGTCCCGTCCTCCGATATTGACGGGCTCTTCAAGGACGTTCTTCAACACAGGCTTCAGCTTGGTCTCAGCCTTCGGCTTCGGCTTCCTGCCATTCGGGTTTCCGGACTGGCCCGGCTTGAAACGCGTCGCGGCCGGTGGCTTGCCGTATCCCACCTCATAATTATCTGCCATTTCGGATAAGACCTCCATTTCCCTGCAACGCTGCAGTGACATGGCGATAGGCCTGTAATGGCCGAAAAGTCTGTCATGGAAACCCCGCGATAATTCGATGAGGGCAGCGCCAACGCACGTCGGCGCTGCCCTCATGCTCACATGTCGAATTCGTTCACCACCTTCTCGATCTCGTCAAAGCTGAGCTCGCTTCCGCACAGGATCGCCTTCTGGCCGGTCAGCTTCTGCCAGCGTCGCACGGCCACATCGACATAGCGCGGATCCATCTCAACCGCGCGCCCCAGCCGCCCCGTCTGCTCGGCTGCGATGATCGTGGTCCCCGAGCCTGAAAAAGCATCGAGGACGATACCGCCATGGCGAGAGCAATCCAGCATCGCATCGGCCACCATCTTCACCGGCTTCAGGCTCTCATGATAGCGCTGGTGGTTGTAGTGCTCGACGAACGCCTCGATCTGTGCCTCAAGGTCGCCGGGCAGGAGGTAATTTTCCAGCAGGATGCGGTTTTTCAAAGTCTGGTGCCAGCGCTCGATCTTGCCCTGGGTCTGCGGGTGCATCGGGGCACCGCGCACGTGGCTCATCTTCCGGGCCTCGATGTATTCCGCCAGTTCGCCGGCGATATAGCTGGGACCGTTATCGCTGAGCAGCCGTGGTTTGTGCAGCACCGTGGCACTATCGCAGCCCGAGGCTTTGAGGGCGAGGTCCAGCGTGTCGGTGACGTCCTCGGCCCGCATGTTGGTGCACAGCTTCCAGGCGATGATATAGCGCGAGAAGTCGTCGAGCACCGTAGACAGATACATCCAGCCCCACCCGATGATCTTGAAGTAGGTGAAGTCGGTCTGCCACATTTCGTTCACCCGCGTGGTCTTGGTGTGGAACTGATCGGCGGCCTTGATCACGACATAGGCCGGACTGGTGATCAGGTCATGGGCCTTCAGCAGGCGGTAAACCGTGGCTTCCGATACAAAGTATTGGCGTTCATCGGTAAATCGCACCGCCAGTTCGCGCGGTGACAGCTCGGACTGCTCCAGCGCCATCTCGACGATCTGATCCTGCACCTCGGGCGCGATCCGGTTCCACACCCGGCCTGGAGCCGATGGTCGATCCGCCAACGCCTCCGGGCCGCCTTCGAGGTAGCGGTCATACCAGCGGCAGAAGGTCCGGCGGGCGATGCCGAGCTTGTCCAGCGTCCGCTTGGCAGGCAGGTGCGATTGCTCGACGATACGGATGATTTCCAGCTTTTCGGATGCGGGATACCTCATTCGTCGTCGCCCCCATCCGCGATCATGCTTTTTTGAGCAAACGGTTTTCCAGCGTCAGGTCGGCCAGGCATTCCTTCAGGGCGCGGGCTTCGCGGCGCAGGTCCTGCACCTCGCCAGTGGTCGCGGTACGGGGGTATCACCGGCCAACCGGCGCTTACCTGCCTCCATGAACTCCTGCGACCAGGTGTAATATAGGCTTTGGGCGATGCCTTCCTTGCGGCACAGCTCGGCAATGCTGTCCTCGCCGCGCAGGCCGTCGAGCACGATACGAATCTTTTCTTTGGCCGAGAAATGCCGCCGGATATCCTTCACCACCCGCTCGGCAGGGGCCTTCACCGGCGATTTTTTCAAGGAGGGTTGGGGCTTCATCTTCGTTCCTTCGTCACTACGACGAAACCCCAACCCTCCTTAGATCACCACCTCAAATCTGTGCCATTGGTGCTGACGGGGGACACCCGGTGCGGTTCAATCGGCCTTATCAATCGTAAGAATATCGCCGCACGAGACCTCCAGTATGACTTTGCTCAGGTTCGAAGCGTCGCCGGTGGAATGGCATGTCCCTTGGGCACGTCCTTGGGAGATGTCTTTCTAGTCCTGGTCGAGTTGCCTAGCCGCAATTGCATCAGATTATATGCTGTTTGCGATAGCCTGACCATAGATGCGGCGCGCTGGAGGCGCAAACGCCTGGCGGTTCAGGACGTGCTTTCCGACCCAGGTACAAAGCTTATCTGGGCAAGCCGCCAGGCGCGCTCCGGGTTCCCCCGCCAGACTTCTTGGACCGTCGGCGCGCGATGGGGAAGCGGACCGCAGACTTCTGCATGAATGTAGCGGCCGGTCGCCCGAAGACGCACCTTCGAGCCCGGATAGAGTTCGCTAAGCCTCTCATGAAGCTTAAGGGAATCCTTTGCCAAATCTACCCGGCCAAGGCGGCGGGGGGCGCCATCTACAAGTTCGGCTGTCGCCACCCGCAGGGAGGTTACGCCGTCCTTAAGGATGCTAAGTGAAATGAACGCAGCTGCTGCGGCATCCATCCACCAGATGCCAAAACCTGTCCCGACTATCCCGATGATCCCGGCGAGCCCCGTCATCCAGTCGGCCTTCTGCATCATTGCGTCCGTATCGAGAACTTCATCCTGCAGTCTATGCGCTATCGGTTGTTTGAGCCGCCCCAGGATCATGGGAGGAATGACTGAGTAGACGAGCCCTGCTATCATCAACCAGCCCTGCCAGATATCATGTCCGAAGACGCGCACAGGTAACATAGTTGGATGCTCTTGGGAGAGCAGCGAGGAAGTCGAATCGAAGATAAGGATCGCGCCTACAGCGCAAAGCGCCACGGCTGCGATGAGTGACGAGAGGCTCTGAACGCGATCGAAGCCGAAAGGAAATGCTGCGTTCGGGCGCCGGCGCTCGAAGTGGAGGGCCACAAGAAACACGACAGCAGGAACGAGGCTCAATATGTCCTCAACAAGCGCCGTCTTCATAGCCTGGCTGGAGCCCATCACAAACCACATGACGATCACCACAGAAGACATCCAGGCGAGGGTCCACCATTCCAGTCGGTGAGCCTGTCGAAGATCCTCTTGTACCCGGTCGGGAAGTTTCGGGTTCATCGAGCAGCCTCTGTCAATGTCTGTGCATGCTTGTGCAGGAATGCTGCCCACTCGTTCTCTCCGTTGCGTACTACGGCTCGCGGAGCTCTCTCGTGCTCTTTCAGTTCCTCCACCGGTGGCAGCATAGTGACCCTAGTGTTCCAGGGCGTGGTCGGGCCAAATCGTCCAACCACGATGTCGAGTTCGCCCCGCTCGATTTTGGGCAACAGCTCCTCAGTCGGACCCGTCGCAATCTCGAGTGTGCTGCCCGTTTCATTCGCTAGTTTCGTGATGAAAGATTTTCCCGCGTTGGTAGCAACACTGCTTGCATCTGAAATAATGCCGGTGCGGAGCACCTTCGTGGTGCGAACTCGCTTTAGGGTTTCGTCCGGGTCCCTGGGGAGGTCTACGCAACCGGCAAGCCCTAAAATTATCATTATTGCCGTGGTCTTCATCTTAACTCCGAAACTTTGACACGGATTACTACGCTGCTTGGGAAATGAAGTTGCAGCCTCAATGGCAAACAGAGGATGGAATAACGGCATTAGGGGCATTCCTCCTGGAAATTGTTTCTGGTGCTGCCGCTTGCAAGTTCTGGGCGAGCTCAGCTTCTGCCGCTCTCTCCAGATAAATTTTGGCAAATCGCCTATGCACGCATGCTACGTGGCGCTCTGCCGTCGCTGCCTTGGCAAGGTGATGCTCCGCTCTTTGCCTAAAATAGACTTCGTTGCCGCTCTTCATGGATACCCTCGTTCAGAAGCGTCTCGCGCATTGAGAACAAGCGTCGCTTGGTCGGGATAAACTCATCAAGTGGACGCGACGCTAAGATGTGATCGCACGGCGATCTGTCACCCCTAGGCGCGATGGGCGCGCCTAGGGGCGCAGCCGCGGCGTGCTGCTGCCACGTGAAAAGGGCTTTAGAAGACTTGGGTCGTTCGTCATATTCGACAAACATGATTGATGCCGATGGAAAGTCAAGCCTTAGGCCGTTCAATGCATGCTGGAATTAATGTAGGACAGCATGCTGGGAAATTTATTGTTGTCACGGAAAAGGCTTTGCCTCTTCAATGGACGTCCACTTTGTAGATGTATCTGCTTTTCTGACAATTAAGTCTTATGTACGGTTACTGTTGATCACAATCATGACCAGTTTCATTTTCAAGCGTGTCAAATTTGTTAATTGAAACGAAGGCGTTGCTTTTTTATTATGCCCAGTCCACCATGGCTCGCTACATTGCTGATTTAAACGGAGTTTGTCATGACTGAATGCCGACAGAAGGTTGAAACGCTTGCTGTTCATGCCGGATGGCGAGCTGATTCAACGACAGGGTCGGTGGCCGTTCCTATCCATCAGACAACATCCTACCAATTTCGCGATGCGGAGCATGCGGCCTCGCTTTTCGCATTGCAGGAACTCGGCAACATTTACACCCGGATCATGAATCCGACTACCGACGTGCTTGAGAAGCGCGTAGCCGCCCTCGAAGGGGGCGCTGCAGCCCTGGCAGTCGCCTCGGGACAAGCTGCATCTGCCTACGCGATACAGAATCTGGCGCGCTGTGGCGACAACGTCGTGAGCTCGACAGCGCTTTACGGCGGCACATATAACTTGTTTGCCAACACGCTTAAGGATCAAGGCATTGAGGTGCGTTTTGTCGATCCTTCCGATCCGGAAAATTTTCGGCGGGCAACAGACGAGCGGACACGAGCCTATTATGCGGAAACGCTGCCCAATCCGAAGCTTGAAGTCTTTCCCATTGCGGATGTTGCTGCAATAGGCCGGGACGCTGGAATTCCCCTGATCATGGACAACACAGCCGCGCCGCTGCTCTGTCGACCCATCGAACATGGCGCGGCGATCGTCGTATATTCCGCCACCAAATATCTGGGCGGCCATGGGACCTCAATCGGCGGATTGATCGTTGATGGCGGCAATTTTGATTGGACCGCGACCCCGGAGAGACAGCCGCTTCTGAACACGCCTGATGCCTCATACCACGGAGCCATCTGGACCGAGGCGGCAAAGCCACTCGGCCCAATCGCCTACATACTGCGTGCAAGAGTGGTTTTGTTGAGGGATTTGGGCGCAGCCTTGTCCCCGTTCAATGCGTTTCAGCTGATCCAGGGCATAGAGACAGTGTCACTGAGGATGGAGCGGCACTGTGCCAACGCCGCTATCGTTGCCGATCGTCTTGCGCAGCATACCGCAATAATCAGGGTCATCTATCCATCTAAGCAGAATGGCCTCATCAAGGAGCGGGCCGACCGATATCTGACTGGTGGCCATGGGGGACTCGTGGGCTTTGAGCTTGCCGGCGGGGTGGAAGCTGGGCGGAGGTTTATCAATGCCTTGGAGCTTTTTTACCACGTCGCCAACATCGGTGATGCGCGTAGCTTGGCTATACACCCTGCTTCCACCACTCATTCCCAGTTGAATGAGGCGGAGCAGCTTGCGTCAGGCGTTTCGCCCGGGTATGTGCGCCTGTCCATCGGGCTAGAACATATCAGCGATATATTGGCCGATCTAGAAAATGCTCTGGAGGCAGCTGTCTAGGCGGAGCGGTATTAGCGCGCCCGGCCCCTCCCGCGGGTAACCCGAACATCCCATTTCATGTCGACAAAAGAGAGAGAAGACATTGCCGCGTATCGACGAGAAACTCCTGCCGATATTCGAAGACGTGCTGAGGCGGAATGCCGGTGAAACCGAATTCCACCAGGCTGTCGAAGAAGTGCTGGAAAGCCTGGGGCTCGTCGTCGCCAAGCATCCTCAATATATGGACAACGCCCTCATCGAGCGCATCTGCGAGCCGGAACGCCAGATCATCTTCCGTGTGCCTTGGGTCGATGACAAGGGGCAGACCCACATCAACCGCGGTTTCCGCGTGCAGTTCAACTCGGCGCTCGGCCCCTATAAGGGCGGCCTGCGCTTCCACCCATCGGTCAATGTCGGCATCATCAAGTTCCTGGGCTTTGAACAGACCTTCAAAAACGCGCTGACCGGCCTTCCCATCGGCGGCGGCAAGGGTGGATCGGACTTCAATCCGCGCGACCGCTCGGATGGCGAAATCATGCGCTTCTGCCAGTCCTTCATGACCGAACTCTATCGCCACCTTGGCGAATATACCGACGTTCCGGCCGGCGACATCGGCGTCGGCGCGCGAGAGATCGGCTATCTCTTCGGCCAATATAAACGCCTCACCAACCGCTATGAGGCGGGCGTGCTCACCGGCAAGGGCCTGATCTACGGCGGTTCCCGCGCGCGCACCGAAGCGACCGGCTATGGCGCTGTCTATTTCGTGGACCAGATGCTAAAGACACGCGGCGAAAGCCTGGAAGGCAAGCGGGCGGTGGTGTCAGGCTCCGGCAATGTCGCCATCTTCGCGATCGAGAAGATCAAGGAGTTCGGCGGCAAGGCGGTCGCCTGTTCGGACTCCTCCGGCTACATCGTTGACGACGAAGGCATCGACATCGACTTGCTCAAGGAAATAAAGCTCGTTCGCCGCGAACGGATCTCCGAATATGCGCGGTTGAAGGGGGCAGGCGCCTATTTTGTCGAGCAAGGCGTCGTGTGGGACGTTCCGTGCGAAGTCGCGCTCCCGTCCGCGACGCAGAATGAACTCAATGGAAATGATGCCGCGACCCTGATCCGCAACGGCGTCGTCGCCGTAGGAGAGGGCGCGAACATGCCCTGCACCCCCGAAGCTGTCCGCCTGTTCCAGAATGCGAACATATTGTTCGGCCCTGCAAAGGCCGCCAACGCGGGGGGCGTCGCTACGTCCGCGCTGGAAATGCAGCAGAACGCGTCTCGCGACAGCTGGACCTTCGAGGAAACCGAGGCCCGCCTCGCTGCGATCATGCGGCGCATCCACGACAGCTGCGCCGAGACCGCGGAAGAATATGGCGCGCCTGGCAATTACGTCCTCGGCGCAAACATCACCGGCTTCGTCCGCGTCGCCGAAGCGATGGCAGCAATGGGGGTTATCTAGCAATGAGGGAGCGGGTGATCTCTAGCACCTTTTGCCCGGCTCGTCAGTTTGGAGCGGACGTGCTCTCGTTGCCTCGGTAAATCGCACAGTTACCGTGCCGCTGGCCTGAGTTCAAATGCTCCACGGCTTGGCTTTTTGCTGTGCGGCGGCAAACTCGCCTGGTATCGGTGATGATAAATGGTGGATCGCGAACAGGTTGGTGGCAGAAGCCGCTGATGGTGGCCATGCACGCGACGAAGGCGTCAACAGCGCAGTAACTTAAGCTACTTCTCACCTTCGTCGACTGGCGGGGAATACCCGCCGCCTTCGACCCGTTCGCGGTACAGTGCCGCCCGCGCTAGCAGCATGAAGGCGACCGGCGTTGTGACCGTCAGGAATAGGCCGATAAGTACTTCGTGGGCGGAAGGGCGCGACCGGAGCACGGAAAAGCAGATGATCGACGCCAACACGATCAACGCCATGCCCAGTGTACTACCAAGCGTCGGCGGATGTACGCGTTCGTAAAAGCTCTCCATCCGCAACAGACCGATCGACCCGATCAGCGTCGTTAGCGCACCCGCGAGCAGCAGCAGCGCCACTAGCACCGCCGCCCAGCCCGGAAGGTCCGGTGCCTGGATCATTCGATTACCTCTCCCCGCATCAGGAACTTCGACAGGCCGACCGTCCCGACAAAGCCCAGAAGGGCGATGACCAATGCTGCCTCGAAATACAACGTTCGTCCTGTCTGTATGCCGAAGCTCAGCAACAGCAGCATCGAATTGGTGTACAAAGTATCCAGCCCAAGCACCCTGTCCTGCGCGCGGGGCCCCCGGATCATGCGGTAGGCGGCGCACATCATCGCCAAGCCCAGCATGACTTGCGCCACTGTGATTGCCAAGGCCAGTAGCAGGGACGTCATTGGCCGAATATCTCCAGCAACAAACTTTCATACCTGAGCTTGATCAAGGCGATCCACTGATCCTCATCGACGAGGTCCAGGACATGGACCAGCACCGCGCTGCGGCGTCGATCAAATTCGACCCACAAGCTGCCGGGCGTTGCCGTTATGATTACGGCTAAAGTCGCGAGCCCATAGGGATGGGTAATCTCAAGCGGCAGGTGGATGAACCCGGAAACCCGGCCGCGGCGTCGGAACAGCACCAGCGATGCGACGGCAAAGTTCGACCGGACGATGTCTGCAACGACGATCGCCAGCAGCTTAACCATGGCCGCAGGCTGCCGCAGCTTCACCGGTTCCGGCTTCAATGCTGCCATCGCTTGGGTGGCGAGAAACGCCACGATCGCGCCCAGCAGCATTTGACCTGGCGAGAAGGACTGAGTCAGCAACAGCCAAGTGACGAACAGCAGCAGCGCAAGCAAGGGGTGGGGAATGAAGCGCCTCACCGTCCAGCCCCCACGCGCTGCGCGCTCAGGACCGCGCCCACATAGCCCTCCCGATCGCCCAGGGACTGGCCGGTCCGTTCCATGTAGCGCATCGTCGGACCCGCGAAGATCATGAGACCGAGACACAGCGCCAGCAGCATCGCGACCGGTACTACTTCGGCAAGGCGAAGCACCGGCTGCGGCTTGTCCGACGGTGCCCAGATCAGATCGATGCCAGCGCGGGTCGTCGCGACCAGCACCGCCAGCCCTGATCCGATCAATAGCGCAATGAGGCCCCAGATCGACCCTGCGATTCTGTCCTGCAGTCCGAGCAATCCGTCGATCATCGCGAATTTGGCAATGAAGCCGGACAGCGGCGGGAGGCCGGCGATCAGCAGCACGCAGAAGGCGAACCCCAAGCCCAACATGGCGATGGTGGCAGGGATGACGATGCCGATCTCTTCCTCCCCACCCTCGTTGAGCGCGCCGGTATATTCATCGTCGAACACAGGTTCGCTGACCCCCGCTGGCAGCGCTTCCTGCCGCTCGACGAGCTCGATCAGCAGGTAGAAGGCGCTGATCGCCAACGTCGAACTGACTAGGTAGAAGAGTGCGCCGGCCAGGACGTCGCCTGCGCCCGCCCCGATTGCCGCGATCAGCGTGCCCGCCGAGATGATCAGCGAATAGCCCGCAACGCGCGACAATGTGCGGGCGGCGAGCACGCCGATTGTGCCGTACGCCATCGTTGCCATGCCGCCGAACAGCAGCCATTCCTCACCATAGTTGCCAGTCCAACCCAGATCGCCACCAAAGAGGAGCAGATAGACGCGTAGCACCGCGTAAATGCCTACCTTGCTCAATATGGTGAAGAGCGCGGCGACTGGGGGCGCCGCCGCCGCATAGGTACGCGGTAACCAGAAGCCGAGCGGCCACATGCCCGCCTTCACCAGGAAGGCGATGCCCAATATTGCCATCCCGCTTTGCACCAGCGCCACGTCGCTATTCGCAACAGCCGGTATGCGCACGACCAAGTCGGCCATGTTGAGCGTCCCGGTCACCCCGTAGATCAGCGACGCGCCGATCAGGAAAAGGAGCGATGTGGCGACGTTAAGCGTCACATAGTGCAGCGCTGCCTTCACCCGCGCCTTGCTCGATCCGTGCAGCAAAAGGCCGAATGATGCCGCCAGCAGCACTTCGAAGAAGACGAACAGGTTGAACAGGTCGCCGGTCAGAAATGCCCCGTTGAGGCCCATCAGTTGAAGCAGGAAGAGCGCATGGAAGCGCGGCCCGGCACGATCCCATCGCGCCAACGCGTGGATGAGCGAGGCGAGGCCCAACGTTGCTGTCAGCACAAGCATCATCGCCGACAGCCAGTCCAACACAAGCACGATACCGTAAGGCGCCGCCCAATTGCCGACCAGATAGGCGCGGGTTGCGGGCGCGCCGCTGAAGCCCGCTGCTGCAACCCCGGCCAACAGGGTGATCGATGTGGCGAGCAGCGCTGTCACGGTAGAGAGCGCGATGATCCGCTTGGCCATCGTCCTGCGCTCGTTTAGCAGCAACATGGCTGCTGCACCGACCAGCGGCAGCAAGATCGGGAGAATGATCAGGTGATGAAGCGCGCCCCCGGTCACTCGCCATCCTCTCCGTCGACATGATCAGTGCCGGTGAGGCCGCGCGAGGCGAGTAGCACCACGAGCAGCAGCGCCGTCATGGCAAAGGAAATGACGATGGCGGTCAGCACCAGCGCCTGCGGCAACGGATCGTCGTACAGTGCAGGATCGGGTGTGCCCGAGCCGACCAGCGGCGGCGCGTCGACGGCCAGCCTGCCCATCGCATAGATGAACAGGTTGACCGCGTAGGACAACATCGACAGCCCCAATATGACTTGGAAGGTGCGCGGGCGCAGCAGTAGCCAGACACCCGATGCCACCAATATGCCGATGCCGAGCGCAAGAATGATTTCCATCAGCCTTGCTCCCTCACTGGCAGAGTGGGCGGATTGGACTGGCGGCGCGCGGTGGTCCGGATGGACTGGTGCGCTATGGCGATCAGGATGAGGGCGGTCGTACCCACCACCAGCAGGAAGACGCCCAAGTCGAACAGCAATGCACTGGCAACCGGCACCTTTCCAACCAGCGGCACGTCGACATAGCGGAAGAAGGAGGTCAGGAAGGGATAGCCGAAGATCAGAGCGCCTAGCCCGGTCGCGACCGCTGTCATCAGTCCCACGCCCATCCAGTTTAACGGCTTGATACGCAATCGCGCCTCGATGCTGCGCGTGCCTGCCGCCATATATTGGAGGATGAGGGCGATCGACATCGTCACTCCCGCGGCGAAACCGCCACCAGGTAGGTCGTGTCCCCGTATTAGCAGATAAAGCGCCAGCACCGTTATGAAGGGGAAAAGCCATTCCATAATCACGCGTGGGACGAGCAGATAGTCAGCCAGTGTATCGCCCCGCGACCGGTCTTCTCGTTCCTCGTCGAACGCATCCTGCTGAAGCTGCTGCAGCGGGCTGCGCACGCTTTCGCTCGCCGGTCGAAACCGCCGCAGCAGGGAAAATACGGTCAGCGCGACAATCGCTAGCACCGTGATCTCGCCCAGGGTATCGAACGCACGGAAGTCAACGAGGATGACGTTGACGACATTCCTGCCGCCCGCTTCCGGATAAGACCGATCGATGAAGAAGCGCGAGACCGTGTCAGGCAGAGATCGAGTCATGATGGCGTAGGACAGCAACCCCAGGCCGAGGCCCGCGCCTCCCGCGATTACAAGGTCGATCGCCCTGCGCGCGCGGACGCTGATCGGCATGTCCGCTTCCGGCCAGACGTCGGGCAGCCGCTTTGGCAACCATCGCAGGCTCAGCAGCAGCAGGATCGTAGTGACGGTCTCCACCAGCAGCTGCGTCAATGCCAGGTCGGGCGCCGACAGCCATACGAAGCTGATGCAGCTGACAAGCCCCGTGCCCGACACCAGTACGACGGCGGCCAACCGGTGATATTTCGCTTGCCATGCCGCGGCCAATGCGCAGCCTGCTCCCACTAGCCAGATCGCGCCAAAGCCAGGATCCAGCGGCGTGACGCCAAGCGTCCCGATCGCGTAGCCAGCTCGTAGGAACGGCAGAAGTCCCGCGATGCACCCGACCAGCACTAGCACGCGCAGCTGCGACTGGAGCCGCTCCGTCGCCACCACTTTCATCAGCCGTCGGGCCGCGCCGATCAGGATCGACAGCACCGTCTCGAACATCCGCCGGCCCTTAAGCCGTCCCAGCAGCGGCACGGCGGATGCGGTATTCAATCGTCGTGCAAAGACGAAATATCCGGCCGCCCCAACCGCCAGCGCGACGATGCTGAGGAAAAGCGGGCGGGTGAAGCCATGCCAGATTGCGAGGCTGTATGTGGGCATGTTCGGCCCCAGCACCGACCGGGCCGCGACCTCAAGCACAGGACCCATGGTCACCGCAGGAAATATGCCGACGACAAGACAGGCGACGACCAGCACTTCGATCGGCGCCCGCATCCAGCGTGGTGCTTCGTGCGGCGTGCGCGGCAGGCTCGTCGGTCGCGGGCCGAAAAAGGTCTGGTGGATGAAGCGCAGTGAGTAAAGGACGCTGAAGGTCAGGCCCAGCGTCGCCAAATAGGGCAGGGCTTGGTCCAGCCACGTGTCGTTATAATCTGTCACGGCTTCGGCAAGCAGCATTTCCTTTGACAGGAAGCCATTCAGCAGCGGCACCCCTGCCATCGCCGCTGCAGCGACCATGGCCAGCGTCGCAGTGATCGGCATAAAGCGGTACAACCCGCTCAGCCGTCGCAGGTCGCGTGTGCCCGCTTCATGGTCGATGATCCCGGCCGCCATGAACAGCGAGGCTTTGAACGTCGCATGGTTGAGCGTGTGGAAGATAGCGGCGACCGCCGCAAGCGGGCTGCCGATGCCCAGCAGCAACGTGATGATGCCGAGGTGACTGATGGTGGAATATGCCAGTAGGCCTTTCAGATCCTGTTGGAAGATCGCGGCCCAGGCGCCAATCAGCAGTGTTAGCAGTCCCGCGCTTGTCACGATGTAGTACCAGGCCTCGCTCCCTGCGAGCACCGGCCACAACCGGATGAGTATGAATATGCCAGCCTTAACCATCGTGGCGGAATGGAGATAGGCCGACACCGGCGTCGGCGCGGCCATCGCATGGGGCAGCCAGAAGTGAAACGGGAATTGCGCGCTCTTGGTGAAGGCGCCGATCAGGATCAGCAGCAGCGCAGGCAGGTACAGTTCACTCGACCTGATGGCGTCGCCCGATGCCAGCACCGCTTCCAGGTCGTAGCTTCCGACGATACGCCCTATCAGCAACAGGCCGATCAGCAGGCAAAGCCCACCCGCCGCCGTGACGATCAACGCCATGCGCGCGGCACTGCGCGCGGCTTCATTCTGGTGCCAATAGCCGATCAGCAGGAAGGAAGCGAGGCTCGTCAGCTCCCAGAAAAAGGCAAGCTGAACCAGGTTGCCAGACATGACCAAGCCAAGCATCGATCCCATGAAGGCGAGCAGGAATGAAAAGAAGCGAGGAACAGGATCGTCCCGCGACATATAATAGCGTGCATACAGAACAACGAGAAACCCGATTGCCAAGACAAGCTGTGCAAAGATCCATGATAGGCCGTCGAGCCGAACCACTAAGTTCAGCCCCAGGGAGGGAAGCCATTCTATCTCGCTGCGAAGGACTGTTCCGTCAGCCACAGCCGGGTAAAGAAACGCGGTCAGCAGCGTGCCAGTAAGCGCGACCATGCCAGCGATGATCCCGGCAGTATCACGCGCCCTTGAGGACAGAAAGGCGGCGGCGAGGCTGCCCAAAAACGGGAGGAGCAGGATTAACCACAGCAAGCTGGTATTTGGTGAGGTAATTATCGCTCTCCAAGCGGTTGGCGCTTCTATCCCTGCTAGCTGCCTCCTTGCCTCCGGTCAAAACTCAAATAGCCCAAGGCTCAGGGACATCGTCAGCCGTTGATGGTGAGATCATCCGCCGCTATTACGGGAACAATAAGCACGTCCTGTGTGGCATCCAGCAGCACCCCCTGGGCGACGCTTCCAAGCAAAAATCGCTCCAAGCCCTTCCGCTGGTTTGTCCCAAGCACGATCAGATCAGCTTCCTGCTCGATTGCGCAGGCGCTGATTGCAGCTGAGGCTGAGCCTTTGAGCGGACTAAGCATGAGCTGCGCGGAATCCAATCGGCATTTCGCGAGGAACGAGGTCAACTCAGACCGAGCCCGATCCTCCTGCTGGCTGACATAATGATCAATCGCGTCCTGTACCTCCATAGCTCTCTTCATCATCCCGATCGCCGGCGCATCGAAAAGGTGCAGTGCGATTATGTCGCCTGCTGCAGAGATATCGAGCTCGGACATGACGTTTATCGCGACCTCAGACGCCTCGTCAAAATCCACCGCCACAAGGCTCCGCCGGTAGGGGCCCGATGGAACCGCATTGGCCATGAGGATGGGATGTCGACTACGGCGGATTGTTCGCTCAGCCGTGGTACCGACAAAGGTATCCAGAAATTGGCGACGATGGGGACCCACGATGATGAGCGCAGGATCGGCTTCTTCGGCCACCTGCAGTATGCCAGTGAAAGCATCTCCAGTTGTGATCAGCCATTCAGCCCGTATTTGATCCACATCTGCCAAGGTGGAGACCGTTTGCTGCAAAATTTCGGCCGCAGCAGTTTTTTGTCGTTCGATTAAGTAGTTAGGTTGATCGTCATCGACGACATGAACAAGCGTCAGCTCCGCTCCGACCTGCCGAGCTGTCAACACAGCTCTCCGCAGCGCCCGATCAGATCTGGTCGAGAAATCTGTGGCAACCAAGATTTGTTTCATGGAATCACCTCCTAAGCTGGCGCGCTCGCGGCATCCGTTTCACTATGCATCAATAGCATCCCAAGAGTTCGATGTCGCTGAGCAGATCGCCATTAATTCAAGCGAAAGCCCACCATAGCAGGGCAACCGCTATCAGTAGTGGGAAAGGAGAGAACGGCGACCAATTCCTTCGTCGGCACACGATAGCTGTCGCCATGCTCCCGGCGGAAATTGTGCAGCTTTTCCGCATGATCCTTGCTGGACGATAGGATGGCTTCTTCAATTAACGATAGGTGAGCAACCAGCCCGCCAATTTCCGCAATCTCTTGCGTGTTAACTCCGGGATAACGGTCAAGTAGAGCTTCAAGCTCCATAAACGAATTTGAGACCGGCCGCAGCCGGTTAAACGACGTCGACATTGAACTATCCTTCAGAGCTCGACAAATTTACAAGATGAGAGGTGGTCTCCCTGCTAAATGCAGGTGAAGAAGGCTGTCAGATTTTATGAAGTGCAGACCGCCTCGAGTAGTCACTTCCCGGACGCCAGGTGATCCACGATAGCGTCCGGCTAATTGTCGAATATTAGGCGCTGAGCCTCGCCACAAGAGAAAGAATGGTTCATCACCGATGACATAGTTATATCATATACGGAAACAAGGATGATATCGCCCTAGCCTGTATTTATAGCGTCATGATGAAAATGCATTCAACTATTATCGCTAGAAATTCGTAGATTATGCAGTTTCATCGCCCCCATGCAACGCTCCACGGCTCGCTATGCCAAACGCCGGTAACTCTGCAACAAGAACCGCTTGAAGATTTCGATCGCCTGTCCATATTGATACTGCGGGCCGGGCCCCTCTGACGGTTGTTTCGAAAACGATCGTGATGTCGGACCGCATCGGGTTGGCTCGGTGCAGGTCAGTAATTTTCTCATTTCCTCCCAGCTGATCCGGTTAATCCATATCGAGTGGAGAGAGGCTTTGAATAGATTGTTATACAAATTGACCCGGTTGCACGCGAAGCTGGAAGAGGAAATCCGCGGCGAACTTAGGCGTCGTTTCCCCGATAATATGCGGTTGTTGCGGCTCAAGAAAGTGCGACTGCAGGTAAAAGATCGCCTGCACGGCCAGGGGCTTCGACGCGCAGAGAGTGAACTCGCTCGGTGATCTGAACCACCGCGTCGCGCTTGAACTCATCGCTGAAACTGGGCTTTCCCATCGCCGCCTCCTGTCCTAAAAATAAGATCGGAGGTGTCGAGAAATCTAGGAGCTACTCAGTCCCAACGCGTTGGGACTGAGCAGTCTGCGGCTCTGAGAGTTGCCTCAGGGTGCGTCGTCAGAGCCGGCAACACCACCTTCGCCTTCAAGCCTGGCTATCTGACGGGTGTCGGAACGCGTGAATTTTAGCCGTACACCGGCTCCCATTCCGCCTTCTTCTTCGACGAGGATCACCCCATAATGATCGAGTGCGCGCTGCGCGGCACATAGGTCCGCCTTCTCCGTGATCCATGCACTGCCAGCGCATTCGATGCGGCCCAGCGTATCGGTGGAAATGCCAGCGGCGCTTGCAAAGTCTGCCGCGCTCACGCCGACCAATGCCCGCGCGGCTGCGATCACGCGACCTGTTATGTGAACATGACCTGACATGAATGCTTCCTTCTCGCTTAAGGGTCCAGCTCTATTTGGATCGTTTGGCTTGTGCAGTCCACCTTGCGCTTGAGGATGCGGAGCTAGGAGACCTTTGGCGACAGGCTAATGCCTCCATCTTTTTGGAGATAGGCGCGCGCAACCTTGAAAGATCGGCTGGCTGCCCTTCACTTCGACGTGGCTGGTCTAAGCCTTTGCGCGATAATTTTCTGTCGCCGGCCACCTTCGAACAGCGGCCTGCCAGTCAAACCATATTCGAGAGAAGCGCGAGCCGCCAGTGCGAGGCGACGATCGGTACCCTTGCCGCGAGCATCAGCGGATAAGAGGATGAATGTTCGAGCCGGATCACCGAGAGCGCCCGATCCACGACTTGAAGTGCGCTCCTATCGAGGCGCTGACCGCGGGCAGCTTCGTGGTGCTTTCTGCCAAAGTTGTGCATCCTGCGCGGTCAATACCACATACTATATAAGTGAGTTGACGTGGATTGAGCAGTGGGCATCGGCACGCCATGCCGAGTTAAATCCAGCTCGCCCCACGTTTGGGAGCATACATTTACCGCAAAGATGCGAACGATGCCGATAAAGGGTGGCATGCCATACCCTGGCAGCGGTCTTCAGCGCGATGTACTTGTTGACGTGGCCTTGGGGGCGAACATCGAACCATAGCGGTGGCTGTCGAGCTATATGGACATCCCGGCAGGTGGCAAGAGCAGATTGAGAAGCTGAACGCTTACGCCTGATCCGGCAGCTGACATAACCTTGACGAGCGGCGAGGAGGGGAGCGGCTTCTCGTGACACATAATTCGATCTTGCAGCACGCATAGACATTCAATAATCATCTGTGCTCCTCGACAGACTTGACCATATGAGCGCTCGAAGGCGGTTGGAAGGTGGAGTGAGATGCCATCACAAAAACGTCGATCAAGGTTTGACATCGCAAAGCTGCATCGACGCGACTTTATGGCAAGCGTTGCGATTGGGGCCGCTGCGCTCGCGTTTTTCCGGCGTCCTGTGTATGCAAAGCCACGCATCATAGAGGTGTCGATGGGTACCGCTCTTATGACATTCCTGCCGGCCACGGTGACTATCAAGGTCGGAGACACGGTGCGGTGGACCAATCCCGGCATCGTTAGCCACATCGTGAACTTCGATCCTGCTCGCGCAAAGCAGGCGGGCTCTGTGAGCTTGCCCGCGGGAGTTGGGCCGTTCAATTCAGAAGAGATGGAGAAAGGCGATACCTTTTCCCACTTATTCACAGTGCGCGGCACTTATCATTACACCTGCCGCTACCACGAGAATATGGGAATGACAGGAACGATCATCGTCCGCTGATGATACTCGCAAGGTACATCGCGCAGCGACCTTCGTCGTAACATTGTTTTGTTTTTTACAAGTAGGTTATTTAGTTCGCGACGGAGCGTCTGCCCGGTCGGGGAGCATCGTCTCTGGAAACCAGGCAGCAAAGTCCTCTCGCTTCGCCATAAGATCCGCGATCGTATACTGGTCAAGCACCGCTAAAAAGGCCCTCACAGCCTCTTTAAGAACGCCGGTCATGCCGCACGCTGGCGCGATGACGCAGGTCCCGCAGTCTACAAGGTCGAAGCCTTCTTCAGTGTGCCGAATTAGAGCGCCGACATTTATCGCGTCTGCCGACTTACCGAGGCGAATGCCGCCACCTCGGCCCCGCACGCTCTCGATATAGCCCGCCTTCGCTAAGTCATTGACGACCTTCATGAGGTGGTTCTGCGAAATGTTATAGGCGCGCGCGACTTCGGCAATCGAGCACAGCCGCTCCGGGTGCGCGCCAAGGAAAAGCAGCACTCGCATCGAATAGTCAGTGAACAGCGTGAGCTTCATGACATTCCAGACGGCATAAGACGAAACGAATATATGTATCTTGTTTGTATCTTTCAAACGAATCGTATAGATGTATCGTGAATGCATGATTGGAGTGGGTGTCGTGGAAGATGGCCCGGCGATATACGAAGCGCGGCTTGCAAGCCTTGTTCACGCTTTTTACGCGCGTGCGCGGGCGGACCAGCTACTCGGCCCCGTATTCAACGACAGTCCGTTAGTTCAAGGCTGCGCAAATGGCCGATAATCTGCAACTTGCTCTCTTCTTCAGAGCGGCCGATCTCTCTCAAACTGGCGGTCGGGGAAGCAAAGCGCCGGGAAGGCGCCGTGGCTGAACCGCTCCCCTACAGGTCTACGCCAGTATTCGTTCAGGGCACGTTGGCAAACGCATTGCACGTCCGGCATGATACAAAGTTTGGCGTTTTGGGTCTCACTCGAGTGCTCGAAGGACACCTGAAGAGTCATATATCTGCATCCGCCGTCCGAAACAGTTCTCACGCCTACCCACGGGCTCGTCATTCCGCAACAATCGCAATTTTGACGCCTTTGGGCGACATGAAGATGCAACTCGATTCCTACGATCAGAAACCGTTTCCAACGAAGTCTTGGCCAATCAATCAACGAAGGAGCTGTCATGTCGCAACCTCTGAGTGAACAAACCATCGCGCTCGTTAAAGCTACTGTTCCCGCGCTGGAGGCCCACGGGCTCGACATTGTGCGGGAAATGTACTCGCGCATGTTTCAAAATCTCGAAATACGGGACTTGTTTAATCAGTCGCATCACGGCGACACCGGATCCCAGCCCAAGGCACTAACCGGGGCGATCCTCGCATATGCGAGCAACATAGAAAATCTTGGTGCCCTGGCTCCAGCCGTAGAACGGATCGCACAAAAGCATGTCGGGCTGCAAATTCTGCCCGAGCATTATCCGCACGTGGGTGAGGCACTTCTCGGCGCTATCAAAGCTGTACTGGGCGACGCCGCGACGGAAGACATCCTAGCAGCCTGGGGCGAAGCTTATTGGTTTCTCGCTAACATACTGATCGCTCGCGAACGACGCATTTACACCGAACAGAAGGATATGAGTGGGGGCTGGAATGGCTGGCGGGAATTTCGAATCGATGATGTGGTACGCGAGAGCAGCGTCATCAAGTCTTTCCTCCTGCGTCCCGTGGATGGCGAGCCGGTCATGACATATAAGGCCGGCCAATATTTAACTTTCTGGCTGGAAATTCCCGGCCATCCTCCCGTCAAGCGCAATTACTCGATTTCGGCTGCTCCCAACGGCGAAACTTATCGCATCTCCGTCAAGCGTGAGCCGCAGGGGCTCGCCTCGGGCTGGCTCCACGACGAAGCCAAACCTGGTACGATCCTGAAGGTTGCCGCACCGGCCGGCGAGTTCCTCCTCGCTGAGCATATCGAACGACCGATCGTTCTACTTTCAGGAGGTGTAGGCTTAACCCCGATGGTAGCGATGCTTGAGGCACTGGTCGGTAACGGTGCCTCTGTTCCCGTGCAGTATATTCACGGCACCCACGACCGCGAAACGCATGCCATGCGGGATCATGTTCGCAGCGTCGCCGCGCTGGGGAACTCCGTCAAAATCATCGACTTTCATCAGACCCCTCTTGCCGACGAGGTTCTAGGTCGCGATTATGATGCTGCCGGCATCATCACTGACGAGTGGCTAGTCGCGAATACTCCTGTCGGCGATGCGGACTATTATATCTGTGGTCCTCGCCCCTTCCTGCGTCACGCTGTTTCCACGCTGTCGCTAGCGGGTGTCCCGTCGGACCGCATCCATTATGAATTTTTCGGCCCGGCTGACGAACTGCTCGTGGCGTGAGTCATTCGACGGTGGATGACATCAGCATAGCGCGGGTGATCCATGTCCTGGCAATCTTGTTGTGGATTGGAGGAGTGGCGTTTGTCACTTTGGTGGTGATGCCATCCATCGGCCGTGCCGCTCCTGGCGACAGTCGGATGAGCTTCTTTCGCCAGCTTGAGGGGCGTTTTGCCTTTCAGGCGAGGTTGTGGGTCCTGCTTGCAGGCATGAGCGGCCTCTGGATGGTTCACCACCGACTTCTCATCCAGTCTTGCTCGTTGCCGATGAAGCGATCGCTTTCGGGCTACGCCTGGTTGATCGCTATTTTCGTCAGTCAGGTCGAAAGCGAGGATCGGCCTTTAAATTCCGCCGCAGCTGAGAAAGCTTTCATGAAGGACGATTGGACGACGTCTTCTGCTTCCGTACGGTCACGGAGGATTGACCATGCGGCGCGGAAGAGACGTTGATTGTGGCGCTGCGTAATCACGCGGACCGCCGCTGGTTCTCCGGCGGAGAAGCCTCTCGCAAGGGAGAGATCGTCCGATTGGTTGTAATCCAACGTTTCGTGCGATTGCATTGGATTGCCTCCTGACACCGTATCGTTTATTTGGACGCGGACAGTAAACCTGTCATCGTGAGGTGATAAACGCAGTAGAATGCATGACGTCCAGGCCCAGGCACAACGGTTTTTCCACTGCCGCCGGGGGGAAGGTCCACATGGAAAGTCTGGTCCTTGGCGGTCGCCGTATGTCGGATGATGTCCTTGTTGATCCAGATAATCGTATCGCCAGCCTTCAGGTGCGGGGGCACCGGCCCGAACTTCATATTCGCGATCACCACAACATGCTCACGCGGAGTTGCTCCCGCAGGCGGTGGTGCTAGCAAGGCAGCGCCAGCAATGGCTGTCGCAAGAGACTGGAACCGTCCCATGGCGCGCTCCTCACTTCAGTTGGCTCAGTAGATGTTCGGCATGCGATTGGTGTGCTTGGAACAGAGCCAATCCGTTTTCCAGAAGCGATTTAGTTGGGCATTTCGTGCGTTGGGGATCAACGAGGTGCTGAGGGCTTCATTGACCTGACGGTGAAATGCGACTTCATTGCGAATATAGGCTTTGTCGAAGGCCAGTCAGGCTGCCCAAATGCGCGGCTGTATCGCGGGCTTGAGAAGTTAGCTTTTCGCTTGTCGCATTCGGTTCGGGCCTCAAGCCCAGCTTTTCCAATAGCGCGATTGCCTGCTGGTTAACTGCTTTGTGATCGCGGATCATGGTCTGCGCGAACTGGCGGACCGCGGGATCGGCCGCCTGGCGTAGCGCCTGCTCTCCCGCGTGCACATCGAGTAGACCCGCCGTGTACGCAATGTGCGCGATCTGCGGATCGGTGGGACTCTCTGCGGCTAGAGTGGCGGGTGAAAGGGACAGGAGGAGGGCGGATGCAGAAGCGAGCAAGGTTTTGGCGATCATCGTCCTTCTCCCATGAGTAGGTCGGTAGGCCTTTGATGCCGGATTTCTCGATCGGTTCCCGCTGATTTCGCCTGTCGACAAGCTCTATTCCGGAGGATAGATGACCCGATTGCTGGCTAGCTCGGCTCCAGAGGATAGCTTTGCAGGCTCAATACGGCCTTGTGCCATGAGGTGCAGGACCCTCCAGCCGTCTGCGAGCAGATAATCAGAAATTATACGTCGATGGCAGCGCCACCACACGGCTTCCGAACACATAAGAGCGCACGACACTTCTCGGGCGAGATGCTTCAGTTGGTCCATGCCGTCGCGAAATTGCGGCGAAAGTGCGTAATCGGCATAGTTGTGAAAGCTCTGGTTCTCCCAAAAGGCATTCAGTTCGGGTGCTATGTCCTTCTGACGAGAACGGCGGCCGCCAAGCGTCTCGATCAGTTCATAGCGGATTTGAAAGCGGCTGAGTGTCTCCGGTAGACTGTCAAAATTATATTGAGGATTTGTACGCGATCGTGGAATGGCCCGCACATCAACGACGCACTGGACTTCGCCACCGCGCAGGATGTCAATGAATTCTTCAATGGTGCGGGTGGAATGGCCTATCGTGTAAATCGGGTGTCCGTCGGGTGATGCGCTCATCCTTACTGCTCCAGAACGTCTTGGACTCGCCTACGAAGCTCCGGGAGCACCTCGAGTTCAAACCAGGGGTTGGCAGAGGCCCACATGCGAGAGCGCCAGGAGGGGTGGGGTAGTGGGAAATACTTCGGCAGGAACTCGCGAAATCGACGCACGCGCTCAGTCATCCGTCCCGCGCTGAGGGCATTCTCCTGTGCATAGGTGCCGACCAGCAGTGTCAATTTGATGCGCGGCATTTGGGTGAGCAGGCTTTTTCGCCACAGTCTGGCGCATTCGGGGCGCGGAGCCGCATCTCCGCTTCTAGCTCTGCCAGGATAGCAGAAGCCGACCGGTACGATGGCGACTCTGCTGGCGTCATAAAATGTCTTGGATGTCACCCCCATCCAGTCGCGCAACCTATCTCCCGAAGGATCTGAAAAGGGGATACCTGATGCGTGGACTTTGGAGCCCGGCGCTTGGCTCGCGATGAGCAGCCTCGCCTGAGGCGACACTTGAATGACTGGCCGTGGCTCGACGGGAAGCAGGTGGGCGCAGGCACGACAACCTCTTATCGACGCAACCAGATCCTCAAAAACAACCACAACCAACCCCAATCCAAGTCGTCATGCGGAGACGAACGAAAAACATCCAAATGCCACTTCGATTATAAAGGCACGGGCCTGTGTTCAGGTTCCTTAGCGGAGGTCTGTTGGAATCGGGAACCTAAGCGTGCTCTCGACATCTAATGGCATGGCGGAAAAGCGCCAGGATATCTGCAGCTTCTCACCGCAGGAGGGATCGCTATGCACGACTCAAACCCGAAAAGTACCGCCAGCGTTGCTCGTCACCCGCTTCATCCTATGTTGATCCCCTTTCCAATCGCCTTCTTCGTTGGTGCCCTTGTGGTGGACATCGTCTACCGTCAGAGTTTGGATCCATTTTGGCCTAAGGCGGCGGCCTATCTTCTCGGGGCTGGCTTGGCCATGGCCGCGCTGGCGGCGCTAGCCGGTCTGACCGATTTTCTTGGTGACCGACGCATTCGCAGCTTGCGAGCTGCTTGGTACCATCTCATTGGAAACGTCACAGTCGTGCTGATCGAGGCTATAAATCTATGGGGGCGTATAGAAGACGGGATAAGCTTCGTCCTTCCGGCTGGGCTTGGCCTTTCCATAGTCGCCACGCTCATGCTGTTGTTCAACGGCTGGAAGGGGTGGGAAATGGTTTACCGGCACCGCGTGGGCATTGCACAGGAAGCGAAAGACCTCACATCCAGCTGAACAGAATGAAGCACTGTGTTGCTTCTAACATGTTCATCGGATCCAGCCAGCCGTCACCCTTTCCTGCAAATTTTTAGACTGCAAAAGCTCTGCAAAACTAAAGGTGAACGGCGAAAGCATATCCAAGCAAGAACATTGTATTGAAGCGCAATAATATTAATTAGACTTTTCCTAATAGGAGGAGCAACTTCGCCGTCAAAGGGAATGTGAACGGTCCCTAACATCAAACGGCAGCAAAAGGACTGTTATATGCTGGTCGACGAGGCGAACAGGCTACCGACCGATTGCGGGGCTCTAAACACCGCGCACGACAGTGAACAGTCGGGCAGTACCGATCGCATACAGAAACCCGATGATATCCAGCGAATGCTTATTCTTGGCCAAATGAGCCGAGGGTTCGTGCACGACTTTAGGAACGTTCTTGGGGTGATTTCCGCAGCTGTACGTTTGGCTGAACGAAACGCTTCTGACCCTTCAGCGCTTGGCGGCTTTCTAACGGGAGCTCAGGAGGGGGTAGAACGCGGATTCCGGATGACAGCACGTCTGCTAGATTTTGCGAGCGGCCATGATTGCGACGTTCGCGCGCAGAATGTCAATGATGCTCTGGGGCGATTGCAATCGCTGTTGCAATATGCTGCTGGATCTGACATTCGAATTTTAATGCAGCTAGGTTCCGAAGTACCCGATATCGATTTGGAACTTTCACAATTCAATGCAGCAATAATGAATCTTGTCGTCAACTCTCGAGATGCGATGCCTAATGGTGGGATTATCGATATTAGCACTGCCTTGATCTCTCGATCTTTGTCACTCGATCACGAGCCTCAGCGCTATATACGCGTGCGAGTGAGAGATAACGGGACGGGCATGGATACGGACGTGAGTGGCAGAATTTTTGACCCATTCGTCACCACCAAGGCTGGAGCAGGTACCGGGTTGGGGGTCCCTCAAGTTGATGCTTTTATGAAGCAGGTCGGCGGCTCAATAAGTGTCGACACCGCACTGGGTGTCGGAACAACATTTGATCTCTTCTTTCCCGCTCCCGCCGCGGCTCGTGATGCCGACCATTCCATCTTGGCATCTAGATGAACCGGCAAAAAGGAAGACGGTGCCCGCAAAGGTTTGCCAACAGAATCAGCTGTCTCAGCCGGAGACGGGAGAGTGGTATTCGAAAGACTGGCTTATCGCAGCGTGGGAGCGCTAAAACTGCCCCAGCCACGGCTGGTGAGTGTCATAGCCGCCGTGACGACGTATGCCCGAAGTGAGCGGATGAGGCGACATTCCTATTTGCGGCCCAAGCAGGGTAAATTCACTAATGTCCAAATGAAAAGCTGGTGAATTGGATCGGCTTACTTACCATGCGTAATTGTAGTAACGTGCCAACTAAATCATCGCTGACCTATCATAATTTGACGGATCATGATGTCTTATACTTCCCGCCTAAAAAAGTTCAGAAATAATTTGCCAGTGTCAAGTGTATTATCCGTCCACTAGAAAGTTCAAGAACAATGCTGCTACCCGGAGGGCGAAAACCTAATCGTTCGCCAGGTATCGGATAATTACGACTGATTGAGCGCCCGTCGACACTGACCACCGCATCATTGACGCGCAATCCTGCCTGCCATGCTGGACTTCCTTGTGCGACATGGGAGATAACCAGCTTCTTTTCTTCGCGGCGGCCAGAGATCCCGAGTCTGTCTCTCTGGATCTCGGAAGCCAGTATGTGTCGGTCCACTGCCGCTTGAAGTGACTTTCTACCTAAACTCAAAACCATGTGAAACGAGTGAAACAAGGGCCAGCCCAACGATATGGGCTCTGCTAGCTTCCAATTCTCCACTGCATGGACCGGAACATCATGTAGTTCGATCTCGCCGATTTGAACCGTGCGACGCTCCGATCGCTGGCCACCACATCCAGTGCACGGGCAGCTTATGAAAGAGATCCTCGATATAGTAGAGCGAGCTGGAAAGCAGTGTGGCCTGCAGACCGACTCCAATTCCCACAGCTGCCGCTGCTAACAAATCCCAGTCCGTTTTTGGAATAAGGCCTGCCATGGGGAACATTGGGCCTGAGCCCAGCAGGTGAGGGCGCAAAGCGAAGGCTACCATCGCAGCGACGACCACCGGCACGAAGCTGCGCGGCTTCCATTCGAAAAGCAAGACTTCGATGGCGAGCAGAATAGCGGCAAGCGGCGTTCCGAATATTGCCGTCATTCCCGCCGCTGCGCCAGCTACAAGTAAGGTTTTGCGTTCGGCAGCGCTCAGATGGAAGCATTGCGCGAACAGGGATCCGATAGCGCCGCCCGTCATGATAATTGGCCCCTCCGCACCAAATGGTCCTCCGCTGCCGATCGAAATGGCCGATGATAATGGCTTGAGCAGAGCGACTTTGACCGAAAGGCGGCTTTCGCCGAAGAGGATCGTCTCTATCGCTTCGGAAATGCCATGTCCCCTTATCTTTTCGGAACCAAAACGTGCCATCAGCCCGACGATGAGGCTTCCCAGAATAGGTATGGCGACCACACACAAACCAACGGTAGCATCCGTGATGTGTACGTCGTCGATGGAAAAGCGCCTGAACCAGAAGAGATTGGTAGCAAAGGCAATGAGCTTAACAAGGATCCAGGCACCCACGGCCCCGCCAGAGCCAACCACAACAGCCATAGCCGCGAGCAGCAGCATGCGTCGATCGACGCTATGATCGCCCAGTTTATGGTGTTCGATGGCGCGTGCAGGTGTAGGTGACATTAAAACAACTGGCCCTTCTCAGCGAGCGAGGGCATTTATATCGTAGTGCGATCATATACAACCGCGGAGAATGATGTGCGTGCCAAAGCCGATCCACTTCAAGATTCCGACTATGCAGCATTGGCGAAGTTTCGGCACGCGATCCGCCATTTTCAGGCGTTCAGCGAGGTGCAAGCAGCCGAGGTCGGGCTTACGCCACAGCAGCACCAAGTGCTCTTAGCAATTCGGGCCGCCTCTCCCGACGAAGCCACGGTAGGGCATGTGGCCGAAAGATTGGTGTTGAAACCACATAGTGCGACTGGTCTTGTGGATCGCTTGGTAGCCTTGGGCCTTGTTTCACGCGAAGCAGCGAGCAATGATCGCCGGCGTGCGATGCTGCGCCTCACCGACAGAGCGTATGAGATCCTCGCCGACCTTTCGGCAGTGCATCGTGACGAAATAGGGAGATTGAAGCCTCTGTTGCTCGATATCCTTAGCGAATTCGATGTTGTGTATGACCGCCATGGGGCTGAATGAGGCGCATCAGCAGCGACAAACTGCTTGCGGACGACGAGAGGCAAGCCTGTGACGCCCTTGCATTCTGTATCGTAAGAAGATATAGTTTAATGGCTGGCGTCTGGCAGATCGGTGGAGGAGCGCATGACCCTGCTCGAGATCCTCGGTGGCGCGTTCGTTGACGTTGTCGGAAGCCTGCTCGCTGCATTCCTGCTTTGTTATCTTGGCTGGAACGCCTTCAAACTCGTACACCACCCGGAAATTGGCGTCCCGTTTCTGCTTTGCCTTGCTTGGATCGGCTTGCGTCATCATCTGACAGCGAGCACCTTTGTGCAAATGGTCGTCGTATATACAGGTCTAGGCGCATTGATTTTATGGCCGGTTGGCCGAAAGTGGCATAGAGGCCATAGTTCTTAAGATAAGAAAAGGAGAGGTAGATGGAACAGTTGGATCAGGTTTTTTCGGTTCGTCCCGCACCTTACCCCGTTATCATTAAGTGCATCGGAGAGGCCCGCGAGCCGTCTATTGCAGAGATACTGCGTGTGGCCAAGCGCATCCGCCGGGAGGCGTATCCCGCGGCCAAAAAAATTAGTTCCAGGCACCGGCGTGGAATAGTTTTGAACGCCCTGGCAGCCCTCGGGATCGCACAGGAACGTTGAGGTGCCTGCTCGTGAGGATTATTTCTTATACCTTATGGTGACGAAAAGCCGCTCTTTCGCGAACATCAGGATGTGCATCGGTCGATAAGAATCGGCGCGAAAGTCCTGCCGCGCCTTTTGGGGCGCGACAGAATACTCATTCGCCTTTATTCTCACCTCAACCAGATGCTATTTCGTTCATGACCTATTTCTTTTCTCCTCCGGATCCAGTTGCGATATGATCGCCAGCTGCTCCGGTGTAGGCATGCAAGTTGTGGGGATTGGCGCAGAAGGGCAAGTAACAGAAAATCCCGTATTGTCCTGAACCTCGTCAAACGTGACGCCTGGATGCAGTGATCTGATACGGATTGAGTGATGAGCTCCGCCGAAGTCGAGAACGCATAACTCTGTGACAATCAATCTGAGATCAAGCCCTTTGGGCATTTGTCCGCCTGAGTATCGATCCGGATTATATCCGGCCATGCAGACGAAGTCGACCTGCCCTTCAACAAAGACACGTTTGTTGTGCTTCGGGAAAAAGAAGCTATTCGGGTGGCAAATGGAATTGCCGGGAAAGCCCCTCACGCCAAGCATGGCAGTTCGAGGTTTCTTATGATCCCCGATAACGCTGATGTTTGCCTGGCCGTAGCGATCGATCTGTACCGGCGTAACCATCGCATGGCGCTTTCCGCTCCAAAGTGTTGAAAACACGCGGTCGTAATTTGCCGGTCCTTCGTACACGGGTTGTTGATGACTTTGGCCTAGAGGAAGCGGTTCGGAGGTGTACCATGCCTCGCCATCCGTAATCTGGATCGCGGGACTAAACGTACGCTTTGCCAGACCTGCCGCGATCCGCGGGATCGGGCCTATTCCGGTCACCATGATTTCACCTGCATCCCGCCAAGCTTCAGCGCAAGCAGTAATCATCAATTCCGAAAGGGGGTGACTTGAGTTGCTCATGTTCAACGATCTTTCAATAAATCGGCTTTGGTAGGCTGGACACTTTAGACGGCCCGCCCACGGCAGATAGATACGAAGCTTCATCTACATCGATGAAGTTAGTTTTGTAGTCGTCCCATTGTTCGACAGATCTGGCACTTTTTGAGTACAGCCTGAGATGGTCAAGATCGATCTCGTAATCAGGAGATCCGCTCGTTGGGTGAGCGCCGAATGCCACTTCCGCGACGCCGGTTATGAGAGTCCGTTCAACGAGATTAAAGCGACTGTTATTCTTCATATCCAGTGCTGCCGTTGATACTATTTTCTCGACCGTTACGTAGCTGCGCTCGGAAGCGCGTACGAGCAGTTCGTCAAAAATCGGATCGACACTGAGGTTGAGTATATTTCCACGATCGTCTGAACGATGGGCGTGGATGAGTGCCACGTCGGGCGTGATGGGTGGCATTGCCACCAGTTCTTCCTCATCCTGGTAAGGGCTCGTAATCATTTTGAAGCCAGGCTGATTGATCACGTCCGTTCCGATCCCGACGCGCGTCGGCAAAAATGGAAGTTTCATCGCCGCAGCACGCAAACCCCAGTGGAACATGCCCTCATCGACTTCCCAAACCTGGAATGCGCCTTTTTCCCTAGCCGCTCGGTAATGCGGATCCAGCGGAATATGGTCGAGGGTCACAAACGAGAAGATCAGTTTTCTGATCTTGCCAGTCGCGGCGAGAAGCCCAACATCTGGGCCTCCATATCCTGCGATAACCGTAAGGTCTTTCAGGGATGACCGCGCTATTGCACGCACCAGGGCCATCGGCTTGCGCCGCGTAGCCCAGCCTCCCAGTCCAATGCTCATGCCATCGCGTAGCTCGGCGACGATTTCGTCTACCGTCATTACCTTATTAATCATCTTTTATACAACTCGGTCATGCGCGCAGCGGTCTTCACCTGCCCAACGGAGCAGGCAGAGTTGCGAGCTTTGTGGTGCAGAAGTGTCGAGGGTCGAGTTATGACCATTCTTGTTGAGGCCAAAACTTTTGCGCTCGGTCGTGGCAGAGGAAAGATCCGGCCAGCAGCATGTGCTGAAAGTGGATCCATAGAGCCATAAACCCCGGTCCGGAGGCAGCACGCCTCCGGCCGGGGCTTAAATGCCTGCGACGATGCTGCCGGAGTTAAGTTCGCGAGAACGACGAGAGCAGAGACTGCGCATAAGGCATTATCGCCCTTGCAGCGCTCGAGAGTCAAGCGTCGCTTGCAGCACCAAAATGCTCTAAAGCCTATCACGTTGAAGCAGGCGGCCTATTTGCGAGTGTAAGCTGAAAATTGTGAAGCGCATATTGGACCGGGAGGATTGCCGCGCGGGGTAGCCGCCTGCGTCTTCAATATTAGTCTGGAAGTGGACTGATGTGCGGAGTTCTTCGCGGTGATGATGCATCATCGGCGCCGCCTGAACCTGCCACAGCTTATCTTCTTCCCTTCATGTATCCTCGCGAAGTCTGGAGGGCAGACTGCAAACCGCGCGCTACACAATGAGCCGGATCTTCTGCGACAAGCACTGGCAGACCGAGCTCCTTCTGAAGTGTCTCAACGAGACGGGGCGTCAAGGCACCGCCACCTGTGAGCAAGGCGCCATGTTCATGCAGATCCTCGCTGAGCTCCGGTGGCGTTTGGTTCAATACGTCCCGCACGGTTTCTATGATTTGCCTAACGTGCTTGTCGATCACCTGATCCAGTTCTGACTCGGTAATGCTTAAGGACGTCGGAGCCATGGACACAAGGCTCCGGCCGCGGACTTCGATCAGCTCGTCCGCGCGGTAGCCGCCTTTTAAGGAAGAGAAGTTCCTTTTGAGGCGTTCCGCCGTTGGCGCACCAACAAGAATCTTGTGCCGAAGGTGAAGATGATCGGCGATCGCTTTGTTCAATGATGCCCCTCCGATCCGAACGGAGCGAGTCAGGCAAATTCCGCCCAATGAAAGAACCGCCACCTCGGTGGTGCCCGCGCCACATTCCAACAGCAACACGCCCGCTGGTTTGTTGATCGGGATCCCGGCACCAATTGCGGCGACAAGTGGCTCATGAACTAAACGTATGGGAGCCAGTCCGGCATCATCAGCCGCGGTCAGGAGGGCTCGTCGTTCAGCTTGCGTGGCGTCGGCAGGAATCCCGATGAGCGCGCGGAGCCCTCTCATCTGTCTACGGCCCAGAGCGCGGCTGATAGCATATCGCAACAGCTCGGCCGCTGTGCCGATATCTTGTAGAACGCCCCGCCGTAAGGGTCTTCTCACCTGCAGGCTTGGAGGTGTGCGATCGACCATTGCCTCTGCCGCCCTGCCGGCTGCAAAGAGCTGGGGATCAGTGCGATAATTGGCAAAGCAGCAAAGCGACGGTTCGTCGAAAAGGATACCGCCGTCCCGATGAATTACCCGCAAATTCGCTGTGCCAAAATCGATTGCGAGTTCCGGCCGCCTCAGAGATAAGGATGAAAGCATCTGTCTGGCATAGCGATCATTCTCGCCTTTGTCTCGCCTTTGCCTCGTCCGCGGATTTGTGTCTGGCTGCCCCACACCTTAAGCGCGGTCTGTCACTGGCGGTGTTCCATTACGGGATGTTGTCGGTCAAGTTTGACATAAGCGGGCTGTCACGGCATCATGGAAAAATGAAGGCCGGTCACTCTCATCATCGCTTTCGCCACCACGGGGGGCAGCTTCTCGCGGGCATGTAGCCCCGGGTTCCGGTGCTTGGTGCCCTGAACTCGGGGCTCGGATCGAAAACAAGCTTTGCCTCGCAACTGGGGCGTGAGCGCTCATCCGGAAAGCAAAGTGTATGACCAGCAAGAAGGGGCGTCGCCGCCCGCCTATCCATATGATCGATTCCGAAGCCGACGCGATCACTGATCTCGCAATTGCTGCCGAAAGACGGATTCCGCAGGTGAGCAAGCTTCTCTTGGAGGAAACTGCGCGGGCTCACATTCATTCGGCAGCGCGCATCCCCCAAGGCGTTGTGACCATGAACGCCACGGTCGATTTCACCGACGAGGCTGGAGAAAAGGCGCACAGCTACCAGCTGGTTTATCCGCGAGAAGCCGACATTTCATCCGGCCGAATATCTATTCTGACGCCGGTTGGTGCTGGTCTCATCGGCCTGAGGGAAGGGCAGTCAATATTGTGCCCAGATCGTGATGGACGCGAGCGAGAGCTTAAGATCGTCAGGGTGGTGCACGAAAGATAGTCTATCATTCATTCAAATTACGGGATGTTTTCGCGCAGCCAGATGTTTGAACACCGCTGGGGCGCGGGTAGGAGCACTGCGCCGACCTTTGTAGCACTGTTCAGGCGATAGTCTGACTTAGAAGAAATTTGGGCACGGAAACTTGCCGCTACGAATGTCGTGGGAATGCATGCTTGCCTTTCCTGCTCTGCACTCTACATTAGACGGATGTTCGTTAGCAGGAAACACGAGAAACCGGCGCGCCGGTCTGGAAGCAGCGCGCTGTCGCGCGCCTAAGCCCTGACGCCGATCGCGTCGGGGCCGTTCCCTCCTTTCTGCCTCCACTGGGCGCCTTCGGCGCCAACGTCTGTGTACAAGATGAGATTCACAGGCGTGCGTGAGAAGTAGTCTTCGCGACTGCGGCACATGGGCGGATATTTTCTAGCTAATTTTGTCTGAGAGGCCATCATGGGACCGAAGTTCATATGGGTTACTCGAACAGCACCGTATAACATGCTTACCGCACATCGGCTGAAGGGGATTGGGCACAAGGCGCTCACAATTCCCCTTCTCACGATCAAGCCAAGGCCTCATGAGGCACTATCAACCCCACCTGATGCGCTTGCGTTTACCAGCATTCACGCTACCGAGCACCACCGCTTGGACCGCCGCTTTCGTGATCTGCCGGTTTTTACAGTTGGCGAGCGAACGGCGAAGCTGGCGCGAGACGCTGGTTATCGTCGGGTGCAATCGGCCGATGGAAATGCGCTTGATCTGGAGATACTGATTAAGGAGCGCATGCCTAAAGGTTCTGAAATCATCTACTATAGTGCTGCTGAGCCTGCGGTGGAACTCGTGCTATCGTTGAACGAGAGAGGTTATGCCGCTCGCCAGATCACAGTATATGAAAGTCTACGCTCTCCTTCGAACACAATTACTCCCGCATTGGCCGCCATGCCTTGGATGGACGGAGTTCTGATACACTCGGCGAAGGCGGGTAGGATTGTGGCTCAGCTCATAGCCGATTGCGGAGAGCAGTGGCAGGGGACCGCCTATTGCATCTCCGAAGCTGCTGCCGATCCGCTGCGGCATCTTGCACATGGAAGAGTAAATGTTTCTGAAAAGCCTAATGAGCGGGCGATGCTTGATTTGCTAGGTGGAAGGGGCCCTCCACCAGGTTTGTAGCTTCGATAAGCTTCGCATTAGCCAATCAACTAAGGCGATCTATTCCGTTCATTGTTGAGCCCTTGGCTCTTTTAAGGAAATGGCTCTGATCCCATGCCCCGTCGTTCTGAAAAATATGCATCGTCTTCAGCTAATCATGCAGATACATGCTTCAACGAGTTCGAGGTTAGTGCTGCAGCCTATCCTGATGGCCGAATTGCTGTGCTTCTTTCATATTATCCCAATCTTTCGCGAGAAGAATTGAGAGAGGTCATTGGATTTGTCCGTTCAGCGCGAGACGATCAGATAAGGCGGCTAAGATCCACTCCGGGTAATTCAAGAAAGCTCGACAAGTTCTTGCGGGACAACCGAGCACTCATGCCTAATCCGCATGCGAAAGCTAGTTCGATTGTCGCGGCTGTTGTCATTATGTCGATCCTTCTGTGGATGTTGTGGGACAAGCGACCGCATCCTCTTGCGCCCGTGCCGGATCAGACTGATGTAAGCCGACAGGCGGGCACATTTGAACGCAAATAGATCAGGAGACCGCAATGTGCGCCGTTTTTGTAAAACCGCGTCCATTTGGGCGCCGCTCTTGCCGCTTCGTAGAACTACTCGATCGATATTCCGACGTCAGCGCCGGTGAGCTCGCTGAGATGATCGAGACATTTCCCCATCTGCCTGCGGCTGAAATCGCCATCATGTTGATAAGTGAAAAATCACACAGAAAGCTGGACAAATTCATCATAGAGCAGTCGGAAGCTCTTAGGCGCCCATGGCTGAACAGTGGTTTGCTAATCATTGTCGCCATCAGCTTTGCAGGTTTCCTGTACTGGCTCCACTGAAGAATCGTTTATAGTTGTAGAGTTCACGCTTATGCGCTCAAGGATGAGCGGATAACTGAAAGCATATTGACTGGGCTATGCGATAAGATGCGCATCAGAAAGATCTAGTGAATAAAATTGAGCGATTAATCAACAAGTAGCGGCCCCGGGTTTGCGATGGAGGAGCCCGGGGTTGATTTTGAATCTTGTAACGGCAGCGGAGTACGCTGCTCGGGAGTAGCCAATGATCAAGCCATCCGCATATGAACGAGAGTCACCGCTTGAACCTGCAGAAACGGAAGCGCCTGAACCGCGTGTGATCCCCTTTCCGAAACGCAATTCGCAGCCCGAGCCGACCCCTCCCACCGTGCCGGAACCTCCGGCTGCGGCATGATCATCAAATCAGCTGAGGAATAGGTAAGGATATGTCGATCGATGTTTCCGCGGAGTGCGGGACGTTCTTTGTCACCCTTATCAGAGGCGCTGCAGAGCGGGCAGAGGCGATCTTGGTAAGGCCAGGTCAGGAGGTGCGCTTAAGAGCGATCCGAGATGATGGGTTTTCAGAATTAGCGCGGCTGGAGCTGTCGCCACTGCCGGAAGATCAATATCTCGCCGTTGCACTCCGCCTCTCGGGCGATGGGGACCGCAAGTCGGCCATATTCGCTGCACTGGCGGACCAATTTCGGTCACCCCCTTTGAGCATCGCCGTGGAAGCTCAGCGCAAGCTTGTCGAAAGCCGTTCAAGCAAGAGTGCGCTGTCACTGAAGGCAGCCGGCGAGGCCGTTGACGCGATCAAGATAAGCCTGAGTTCGGCCGGGGTCGATTATAGCCGCGCGCTAAGACTTCGAGCGGCCTTCTATTCAGATTTTTGGTGTGATCCGAGGATACCTGCCGCTCCGGGAACTCGCCGCGTTATGCTAACAATGTCCGAGATATTGAAAGCACAAGTCAATGTCGAACATGCTAATAGATTGCCAACCTGGAAGCGAACTTCTGTTACAAGGAGTGTTTGTGAATAGTATAGGATAATGTGTGAGTGAGAGTCTAACGTTGCAAACGAGATCGCTTAGAATGAAAGCGGCCGGTTTGATGATCAGAGGGAAACAATGGAATCATCCGCGGTTTCGAGCCTCGTTGCCCTAGAATGGAGAGCGCGCGCTGATCAACATCCGCGAAACTCGGCTACATTTCAGCAGCCTCTCGGATGTCGAGCGCTAAGAATTAAGTATTTTGATGTAAGCAAGTCGGATCAGTGAGGCTCCTATGTACAATTTGGAATTCGACGAACAAACGCGCGTGCTGTCCCAGAGGGCGAGCGGATTTTGGAACCTGGCAGAATTCGGGCGGTATCACGCAGAGTTCACCGCGCTTCTGAGCCGGATCCGCTCAGATGGACGACCCATTAAAATGCTGTTCGACAGCCGAGACATGCCGCCTCAATCGGCCGAGGTGGTAAACGCATTTTCCAAGATGACCAGCGCAGACGGCATGAATGCTGACGGACGGGTCGCGATCCTGGTTTCGGGCATGCTCTCCAAACTGCAGGCCCAGCGGATTTCCGATAATCCACTTGTGAAGAGTTTCAATGACGAGTCGGAAGCGCGGGCTTGGCTAGCGGAGCCGATCTGAAGTCGCTAGTAGGTAAGAACATCTATTTGGAAAATTGCGCCATCCGCACCTAGCAGCGCTCCATCATGGCTCCAGCCTACTAAATTCAACGTGAAAGCGTACCGAACCTAGCGGCTCGACTCGGTGCAAGATGGTCGGCTCGACAATGCCGGGCAGCGTTCCGCTGGTCAATATAACTTCTGCCAGCGTTCTGCGCGGATCGGTCACGATATAACGCAGCTCGCCTTCCTCCACGCGAATCAGGCCCCAGGTGCCTTCCTTCGTCTGATGATCGTTCAGCAGACCTGCCGGTATAGACTTCTCGGTGAAGGTCGGCGTGCGCTTATAGGGTCTGACCCCGTCAGGAAGGTGACCGATCATGCTTCATTCCTTTCTCGGTAGAATTGAACGCCAAGCTGCAGGCTTTCCGCGATCCGATCCGCCTTTTGCTGGAAGGCCGTTGCGGCGGCGGGTGAGAGCAGTTCGCCGCTGACCTCCCGCCACAGCGCCAACCATCTGGCGAAGTTGTCATCGGTCATGTGCTCGGCATGCCGAACATGCGCGACCATCGGTTGCCCCTTGTATCGCCCTGTCGTCAGCATGACCGAGGACCAGAAGTCCTGAAGCTTGCCGAGATGGTGGGGCCAATCGTATATCGCGCCATTGAAGATCGGCCCCAGCACCGGATCTTGCCGGACCCGCTCGTAAAAGGCCGGGACGAGGCGCGCGATATCTTCTTCCTTGATTCCAGTCGTCATGACGCTGCCTTCCGGATTTGCAGGATCAGGTTCAGGGTTTGCATGAGTTCGTCTTCCAGCAGCGGCTTTTCAATGAGAATGGCGTTTAGTTCAGCGGCTGAAGCGCGAAGCGCGTGGGTGGGATTTGTCGCTAGCAGGATCGCCGGGGTCGCGCATTTCCTCCGAAGCTCGGCAAGTCGTTCATCCTCGACGGCACTGCTAGCGGAGGCCGCTTTCGCATACCGCATTGGTTTCTTTACCTCTCCGAATGGGAACTGTTGCTGCAGGCAAGCGAACGCACGCAGGTGCCAATTCTCCGCATGGCATTGGGTCTCGCCACCTTGTTCGGCGGAGCCGCCGGACAGCAACTGAACGCGATCCGAAATCATATCCTCGCCAAATGCGTTACTCAGAACTTTCCGACGAATGTCCCCCTGGCGCGAAGGAAACTCGAATTCTCGGCATCCTGCAGCGCTTTCGAACGATTGAAATCAATTCGGGGACCATCGGCCATATGGTGCATGTGCACTTCGGCAATATGGCCAATATCGAGGACGCCTTTACATACCTCGTCGGTGATGACGGCCAGGGCGGCTATATCATCGACGACTTTAAGCTACCGGACTACACGAACAGCCCGTTCGATTTCAACGTCCTGGGCGATGCGATCGATCTGGCGCTGCTCTATGAAGAGGCACACGGGAATCGTCAGATTCGCGAGTATTGCTCGCAGATGGTCACCAGGTTCAAAGCCCTGCTTGAAAGAGAGGATTACGCTTTCCTTCGCCATGCTGCGGCTGACGGCCCGTAAGCGCAAAAACCTCCCCACATTTTCGTAGGCGCTGATCTGGCTATGCTTT
>CAMPHJ010000003.1 GCA_946885845.1 uncultured Sphingobium sp.
GGAGCTTGGCCTTGTCGTAGATCAGCTCCTCACGGGTTTCGGTGGCGAACTCGAAATTCGGCCCCTCGACAATCGCATCCACCGGGCAGGCTTCCTGGCAGAAGCCGCAATAGATGCACTTGGTCATGTCGATGTCGTAGCGTGTCGTGCGGCGGCTGCCATCGTCGCGCGGCTGCGCTTCGATGGTGATCGCCTGCGCCGGGCAGACGGCTTCGCATAGCTTGCACGCGATGCAGCGTTCTTCCCCGTTGGGATAGCGGCGCAGCGCATGTTCCCCCCGGAACCGCGGCGAAATCGGGTTCTTTTCATAGGGGTAGTTGATCGTGGCCTTGGCCTTGAAGAAATATTTCAAGGTCAGCGCGTGCGCCTTCACAAACTCCCACAGGGTGAAAGATTTGACATAATAGCCGAGGCTCATTGCACGCCTCCGTAGCGCGTAAACATCAGGAAACCCGAAACCAGGAAGACGAAGAAGAGCGAGACCGGCAGAAACACCTTCCAACCCAGCCGCATCAGTTGGTCATAGCGGTAGCGGGGCACGGTCGCCTTTATCCAGGAAAAGACGAAGAAGAAGAACAGGATCTTGGCGAACAGCCAGATGATGCCCGGCACCCAATAAAGCGGCGCCCAGTCGAACGGCGGCAGGTAACCGCCCCAGAACAGGATGGCGTTCAGCGCGCACATCAGGAGGACGTTGGCATATTCGCCCAACCAGTAGAGCGCGAAAGCCATCGACGAATATTCGGTCTGATAGCCAGCAACCAGTTCGGATTCCGCTTCGGTCAGGTCGAAGGGCGCGCGCGCCGTTTCCGCCAGGGCCGAAATCAGGAACATGATCGCCATCGGGAAGAGCAGCGGATTGAAACCGTTGCCGTTCAGAAAACCGTAATAGCCCTTTTGGCTTTCCACGATGGCGGTCAGGTTGAAGCTGCCCGCCCACAGGACCACGGTGATGATGATGAAACCGATCGAGACTTCATAGCTGATCATCTGCGCGCTGGCGCGGATCGCGGAGTAGAAGGGATATTTGGAGTTGGACGCCCAACCCGCCAGCACGATGCCATAGACGCCCAGCGAACTGATCGCGAGGATGTAGAGCAGGCCGACATTGATGTCCGCCAGCACAACGCCCACGTCGAATGGCACCACCGCCCAGGCCATCAGCGCGACCGTAAAGGTGATAATCGGCGCGATGATGAACAGCGTCTTGTTCGCGGCCGACGGAATGATCGTTTCCTGCAGGAACACCTTGAGCCCGTCCGCGAAGGACTGAAGCAGGCCGAAGGGACCGACGACATTGGGACCGCGGCGCAGCGCCATTGCGGCCCAGATCTTGCGGTCGGCATAGATGATCATCGCCACCGCCAGCATCAGCGGCAGGGCGATCAACAGGATGCCGATGATCGTGGACAGCAGCCAGGCGCCATCGAATGGCATGCCCATATTTTGGAAGAAAGCGGTCATGCCACGGCTACCCCGAAACCGTTCGGGCTGAGCTTGTCGAAGCCCACCCCTTCTTGAAGAGAAGCAAAGCCCTTCGACAAGCTCAGGGCGAACGGAGCTTTGGTCACCGGCTTCATTCCGCCGCCTCCGCGAAGTTCACACCGTGTATCAACTCCGCCGAGCATTGCTGCATCGTCGGGCTGGCGCGGCAGATGGCGTTGGTGAGGTAGAAATCCTTGATCGGAGAACCGAACTCACCGCTCGCGCCGGTCGGCAGCTTGGGGATCGACCAGGCGTAATTGGCCAGCCCCTCGACGCCTAGCGCCGGAACCGCCTTTGCCATTTCGGCGCGCAGTTGCTGGAAATTGTCGAAGGGCAGCGTCGCGCCCAGCACTTCGGAAAGCGCGCGCAGGATCGACCAGTCTTCGCGAGCGTCGCCCGGCGCGAACACGGCCTTTTCTCCGCGTTGAACCCGACCTTCCAGATTGACGTAGGTGCCCGCCTTTTCGGCATAGCTGGCACCCGGCAAGATCACGTCAGCGGCATGCGCGCCCTTGTCGCCATGGTGGCCGACATAGACCTTGAAGCTGTCCGGGAAGGCCGAATAATCGACCTCGTCCGCCCCCAGCGAGAAGAGCAGCTTTGGCTTGGCAGCAGCCACAGCCTTGACACCGCCATCGACGGCATAGCCCAACATCAGCCCGCCCATGCGCGCCGCCGCGAAGTGCAGCACGTTGTAGCCGTTCCAGCCGTCCTTGATGAGGCCCAGCGTTTCGACCAGCGCGAGCGTGTCGCCATGCGCGCCATCCTTGGCAAGCACGCCGCCACCCACGATCATCGCCGGACGAGCGGCCTTGCCGAAGGCTTCCACGACCGATTCCGGCAGATTGGCGAGCAAGGATGCTTCATTGCCGAGCCATTCGACCTTATAAGTCAGATCGAACTGCGGCCCGACCGCAAAGATCTTCGCGCCCTTCTTGATCGCCTTGCGGATGCGGGTGTTCACCAGCGGCGCTTCCCAGCGCAGGTTGGTGCCGACCAGCAGGATCACATCCGCTGTCTCAATACCGTTCAGCGTGGTGTTGAAATTCACCGCCGACAGGCTCGACACGTCATAGGCAAGGCCGGTCTGACGCCCTTCGAGCATGGTGCCGCCCAGCTTTTCGACCAGCAGCTTGCCCGCAAACATCGTTTCGCAATCGAGCAGGTCGCCCGCCAACGCAGCGACGGAACCGCCATGCTGGACGGCTGCGATGGCGGCAAAAGCTTCGTTCCAGGTCGCCGGAACCAGCTTGCCATCCTTGCGGACAAAAGGCTTGTCGAGCCGCTTGCGCACCAGACCATCGACATTGTGCCGGGCCTTGTCGCTCGCCCACTCTTCATTCACATCGTCATTGATACGCGGCACGGCGCGAAGCACCTGACGGCCACGGCTGTCGAGACGGATATTGGTTCCGACCGCGTCCATGACGTCGATGGCGTGGGTCTTTTTCAGTTCCCAGGGACGCGCTTCGAACGCGTAGGGTTTCGACGTCAGCGCGCCGACGGGACACAGGTCGACCACATTGCCCGACAGCTCGCTTTTCGCGGCATGTTCGAGATAGGTGGTGATCTGCATATTTTCGCCGCGATAGATGGCGCCGATTTCCGGCACGCCCGCGACTTCCTCGGCAAAGCGCACGCAGCGTGTGCACTGGATGCAGCGGGTCATGACCGTCTTGACGATAGGACCCATATATTTTTCGGTGACGGCGCGCTTATTCTCGTCGTAGCGGCTGCTGCCCTTGCCATAGGCAACGGACTGATCCTGCAGGTCGCATTCACCGCCCTGGTCGCAGATCGGGCAGTCGAGCGGATGGTTGATGAGGAGAAATTCCATCACCCCTTCCCGCGCCTTCTTCACCATTTCGGTCTGGGTGAAGATTTCCTGATTGTCGGCAGCCGGTAGCGCGCACGAAGCCTGTGGCTTGGGCGGTCCGGGCTTCACTTCGACCAGGCACATGCGGCAATTGCCCGCGATGCTCAGCCGCTCATGATAGCAGAAGCGCGGAATTTCCTTCCCCGCCATCTCGCAAGCCTGCAGGACAGTCGCGCCCGCCGGGACTTCGAGTTCTACGCCGTCTACTTTGACTTTAGGCATTCTGAGCCTCCGCGGCAATTGAGCGGATTGTGCTATTTGCGAGGGTATTTCTTAGGGCGAGCGTTCTAAGATCAAATGCGTACTGCACCAGAGACCCAATAGAAAACAGGATGCCACCAGCAACAAGTCCCGACATCAAACTCAGGGTCCAGTTGCCGGGGTTTTGGAGCGCCGCGAAAAATCCAGAGAGCGCCGCCAAACCGCCGAGAACTTTCATAAAGCCCGCAGCATTACTAGCGGGCAGGATGAAGTCATCTGCAAGTTTCCGTAACTCCCGATTTGCGGCTTCTCTCTCGAGCGCTCTCTTTGTCTCGCCTACCATGACTTACTCCGCCGCCTCCATTACAGGCGCGCCGCGCTCGTTGATCCGCCGCTCGATTTCAGGGCGGAAGTGCCGGATCAGGCCCTGGATCGGCCAGGCCGCCGCGTCGCCGAGCGCGCAGATGGTGTGGCCTTCGACCTGCTTCGTCACCTGCTGGAGCATGTCGATTTCGCCAATGTCCGCATCGCCGGAGCGCAGGCGTTCCATGACGCGCCACATCCAGCCGGTGCCTTCGCGGCAGGGCGTGCACTGGCCGCAGCTCTCATGCTTGTAGAAGTAAGAGAGACGGCTGATCGCGCGGACGATGTCGGTCGATTTGTCCATGACGATGACGGCGGCGGTGCCGAGGCCTGAGCCGACGCCTTTGAGGCCGTCAAAGTCCATCGGCGCGTCCATGATCTGCGCCGCAGGGACGAGCGGGACCGACGAACCGCCGGGGATCACCGCCAGCAGATTGTCCCAGCCGCCGCGAATGCCACCGCAATGCCGGTCGATCAGTTCCTTGAAGCTGATGCCCATCGATTCTTCGACGACGCATGGCTTGTTCACATGACCGCTGATCTGGAACAGCTTCGTGCCCTTGTTCCCTTCGCGGCCGAAGCTGGAGAACCATTCGGACCCGCGCCGCAGGATCGTCGGGGCGACTGCGATGGATTCCACATTGTTGACCGTGGTCGGGCAGCCATAGAGGCCCGCGCCTGCCGGGAAAGGCGGCTTCAGGCGGGGCTGGCCCTTCTTGCCCTCCAGGCTTTCGATCTGGGCGGTTTCTTCGCCGCAGATATAAGCGCCAGCGCCGCGATGGACGAAGACGTCGAAATCATAACCGGAGCCGCATGCGTTCTTGCCCAGGAAGCCCTTTTCATAGGCCTGCTCGACGGCGGCGAAAAGGACCTTGGCCTCATAGATGAATTCGCCGCGAATATAGATGTAGGCGGCGCGCGCCCGCATCGCGAAACCGGCAATCAGCGCGCCTTCGATCAGCTTGTGCGGATCGTGGCGGATGATTTCGCGGTCCTTGCACGAACCGGGTTCGGACTCGTCCGCATTGATAACCAGGAAGCTCGGACGGCCATCCTTGCTTTCCTTGGGCATGAAGCTCCACTTCATGCCGGTCGGGAAGCCAGCGCCGCCACGGCCACGCAGGCCGGACGCCTTGATGCGATCGATGATCTCGTCCTGGCCGATCTCCAGCAGCGCCTTGGTATTGTCCCAATCGCCGCGCTTGCATGCAGCGTCTATGCCCCAGTCCTGGAAGCCATAGACGTTGGTGAAGATCCGGTCCTTGTCGGCAAGGGGTGCGATGACGTCGCTCATGCGCGGCCTCCAGCATTCGTCATGCCAGCGAAAGTTGGCATCTCAGGCGTGCGCGCGCTGAGGATGGAGACCCCAGCCTGCGCTGGGGTGACGGAATAGGGATAAGCCATTACGCCCACTTCCCCCGATAATCATGATTTTCGCCGACCATCTCCTTGAGCGTGGTCGGGCCGCCTTCGGGGCAGCTGGTCTGACGGTCAATCTGCGGCCCGATCTTGGGCTGCTTTCCAGCGGCGAGATCGTCGAGGATGGCGCTCATGCTGTCATAGGTCAGGTCTTCGAAATTATCGTCGTTGATCTGGACCATCGGCGCGTTGGCGCAGGCGCCCAGACATTCGACTTCGCTCAGCGTGAACAGGCCGTCGGGGGTCGTGCCGCCCTTTACCAGACCCTTGTTCTTGCAGGCTGAAAACACATCGTCCGACCCGCGCAACATGCAGGGCGTCGTGCCGCAAACCTGCACATGATAGCGGCCCACCGGCGCGAGGTTATACATGGTGTAGAAGGTCGCGACCTCGTAAACCCGCATATAGGGCATATCGAGCTGATCGGCGATATACTCCATCACCGGCACCGGCAGCCAGCCATTGGTCTGCGTTTCCGCCCCCACCTGGCGCTGGGCAAGGTCGAGCAGCGGCATCACCGCCGACTGCTGACGCCCGGCGGGGTAGCGGGCGATCACCTTCTTCGCTTGCTCGGCATTTTCGGCGGTCCAGGCGAACGCGCCCCAGCGCGCGCGCGTTTCCGCTTCGTCAGGGATATGAACTGCGTCAGCCATTAGCGGTCACATTCTCCGAACACGATGTCCATCGCGCCAAGGACGGCGGTGGTGTCGGCCAGCATGTGGCCCTTCATCATGAAATCCATTGCCTGCAGGTGCGAGAAGGCGGTCGGGCGGATTTTGCAGCGATAGGGTTTATTGCTGCCGTCCGCGACCAGATAGACGCCGAACTCGCCTTTGGGGCTTTCGGTCGCCACATAGACTTCGCCTGCGGGCACGTGGAAGCCTTCGGTATAAAGTTTGAAGTGGTGGATCAGCGCTTCCATCGAACGCTTCATTTCCCCGCGCTTGGGCGGCACCACCTTGCGGTCGAAGCTGGCGACCGGTCCTTCGGGCATCTGTTGCAGGCACTGCTTCATGATGCGGGCGGACTGGCGCACTTCTTCGACGCGGACCATGAAGCGGTCATAGCAGTCGAAGTTCGTGCCGACCGGAACGTCAAATTCCATGCGGTCATAGACGTCATAAGGCTGCGACTTGCGAATATCCCAGGGGATGCCGGACCCACGGATCATTGGACCCGAAAAGCCCCATTTCAGCGCATCTTCCTTCGAAACCACGGCGATGTCGACGTTGCGCTGTTTGAAAATGCGATTGTCGGCGACAAGGCTGATCGCGTCTTCGAACAGGCGCGGCAGGCGCGTGTCGAGCCAGTCGGCGATATCTGTCAGCAGCTTGAGCGGCACGTCCTGATGGACGCCGCCGGGACGGAACCATGCCGCATGCATGCGCGCGCCCGAAGCCCGCTCATAGAAATTCATGCAGTCTTCGCGAATTTCGAACAGCCACAGGTTGGGCGTCATGGCACCAACGTCCATGACATGGCTGCCAAGGTTCAGCATATGATTGCTGATGCGGGTCAGTTCGGCAAAAAACACGCGCAGATATTGCGCGCGGATCGGCACTTCCAGATTCAGCAGCTTTTCGATCGCCAGCACATAGCTGTGCTCCATGCTGAGCGGCGAGCAATAGTCGAGCCGGTCGAAATAGGGCAGCGCCTGAAGGTAGGTCTTGTGCTCGATCAGCTTTTCGGTGCCGCGATGCAGCAGCCCGACATGCGGGTCGCAGCGTTCGACGATTTCGCCGTCCAGTTCCATGACAAGGCGCAGAACGCCGTGCGCCGCCGGGTGCTGAGGCCCGAAGTTGATCGTGTAATTCTGAATCTCGGTGTCGCCCAGCGTGGGATCGTCCACGCTGGTCTTGTGCTCAAGTTCGTCGAGATAGGTGGACATCAGGCTTTGTCCTCGGGCTTGGCGGCACCTTTGCCTTCGTCAGTATGCTGTTCGGGCTTGACCGGGGCGTTGGGCGACTTTTCCGCGCCCTTGCTGTTGGCCGGTTCGCCTGCGCCCGTGTCTTCGGACTTTTCTGTCACCTTGGGCGTCGCGCCGGCAGGCTGACCCTTGGGCGCAGCGGACGGCGGCGGGGGCGCCGGGGCGGGAGACGGCGCGCCGGGAGCCTGGGGCGCCTTTTCATCGCCGGGCAGCACATATTGCGCGCCTTCCCACGGACTCATGAAGTCGAAGCTGCGGAAATCCTGCGCCAAGCGAACGGGCTTGTAGACCACGCGCTTGTCTTCTTCGCTGTACCACATTTCGACATAGCCGGTCAGCGGGAAGTCCTTGCGCTGCGGATGCCCCTTGAACCCATAGTCCGTCAGGATGCGGCGCAGGTCCTGGTTGCCCGCGAAGATCACGCCGTACATGTCGAACACTTCGCGTTCCAGCCAGCCAGCGACCGGCCAGATGTGCGTGACGGTGGGAACCGGCGTATCTTCGTCGGTCGACACCTTCACCCGGACGCGGTGGTTCCGCGTGAGGGACAGCAGGTGATAGCAGACCTCAAAGCGTTCGGGCCGGTCGGGATAATCGACACCCGCAATCTCCATCAACTGCTGATAATGCGCCTGATCGCGCAGCAGCAGCAAGGCGTCGGCCAGCTGTTCGCGGACGACCGTGAAGCTCAGTTCGTCGGCATGATCGACGGTTTCGATCAGCATGGGACCCAGAATGGCGGCGATTTCTTCCGCCAGGCCGGGGGCCGTTACGATCTTCGGTGCAGAATGACCCATATCAGCGCTCAATCGTCCCGATCCGGCGGATTTTCCGCTGCAATTGCATCACGCCATACAGCAATGCTTCGGCGGTCGGCGGACAGCCGGGCACATAGATATCGACCGGCACGATCCGGTCACAGCCGCGCACGACCGAATAGCTGTAATGATAATAGCCGCCGCCATTGGCGCAGGAGCCCATGGAGATGACATATTTCGGTTCCGACATCTGGTCGTAGACCTTGCGGAGCGCAGGCGCCATCTTGTTGCAGAGCGTGCCAGCGACGATCATCACGTCCGACTGGCGCGGAGAAGCTCGTGGCGCGGCGCCGAAGCGTTCCATGTCGTAACGCGGCATGTTCGCGTGGATCATCTCCACAGCGCAGCAGGCGAGACCAAAGGTCATCCACCAGAGCGAGCCTGTGCGCGCCCACTGGAACAGTTCCTCAGTCGATGTGACCAGGAAACCCTTGTCACTGACTTCGCCGTTCAGCGCGTTGAAGAAATTCTGGTCGGGCTGCGTTCCCACCGGCGGCAGGGTGCCGGGGATGGGACGGTCAAGTTCTACTCCCAATCGAGGGCTCCCTTCTTCCACGCATAGACGAGGCCAAGCACCAGTTCCGCTATGAAGATCATCATGGTCGCCCAGCCCGCCCAGCCGATCTGGTCAAGGCTGACCGCCCAGGGGAAGAGGAACGCCGCCTCCAGATCGAAGATGATGAACAGGATCGCGACGAGATAGAAGCGCACGTCGAACTGGCTGCGCGGCTCTTCAAAGGCCGGGAAACCGCATTCATATTCGCTGAGCTTGGCCGGATCAGGCTTGTGCGCGCCCGTCAGGCGACCAACCAGCATCGGCAGGAACACGAATGCACCCGAAAGCAGCAAGGCGATCCCGAGGAAAATCAGGATCGGCAGATATTGGGCTAGATCGACCAACGAAATCCCCTGGGCGAGATGGCTATGGGCGCGCTTTAGGCCTGCCGCATAAGCGAAGCAAGGCCCGGAAGCATGAGAATGATTCGCAAAACTTTGCTTCTTGAACGCAGCAACAATTTGGAGATCAGCGCAGCGCTCCAGCCACAAGTTTGTGCAATTTGCTATGGATGGCGTCATTGCCAGCGATCACTTCGCGGCGTTCGATCGGCTGGTCCCCGCCCCTGAAATCCGTGGCAAAGCCGCCCGCTTCGCGCACCAGCAACAGCCCGGCGGCGACATCCCAGGGCGCAAGCCCGCTTTCCCAGAACCCGTCATAACGGCCCGACGCCACATGGGCGAGGTCGAGCGACGCCGCACCGAACCGCCGGATGCCCGCCACCGAAGGCGCGACCGCGCCGAAGATACGGGTCCACTGCGCGAAATCGCCATGCCCCATGAACGGGATGCCAGTCGCGATGAGGCAGTCGCCCAGGTCCCGGCGAGCCGACACGCGCAGCCGCTGGTCGTGACGCCACGCGCCCCGGTTCTTTTCCGCCCAATAGCTTTCATCGGTGAACGGCTGATAGATCAGGCCGGTCGTGACCTCCCGCTTTTGGGCGCCGTGTAGCGGTTCTTCCACCGCGATGGAGATCGCGAAATGCGGAATGCCGTGCAGGAAGTTGCTGGTGCCATCGAGCGGGTCGATGATCCAGCGCGGCTTGTTGGGATCGCCTTCGATCACGCCACCTTCTTCCAACAGGAAGCCCCAGTCCGGCCGCGCCTTCTGCAATTCTTCGACCAGGGTCCGTTCCGCCTGCTGGTCGGCCTTGGACACGAAATCCGCCGGTCCCTTGCGAGACACTTGCAGATGTTCGACTTCGCCAAAGTCGCGGCGCAGTTTCGAGCCAGCCTTGCGGGCTGCGCGCTCCATGACGGTGAGAAGGCCGGAATGGGATACCATTTACTCTATCTCCCCCCTCCCGCAGGCGGGAGGGGCCGGGGGTGGCACGATTGCGCAGCAATCGCTTGTAATGCTTTGGAACAGGCCGAAGGCTCGCTGACGCTCGCGCCCACCCCTAACCCCTCCCACCTGCGGGAGGGGAACTTATTAACAGGTCAGTCTGCCCGCTTCACATATTCCCGCTCATACACATCGACGACGATGCGGGTGCCGGAGACGATGTGCGGCGGCACCATGACGCGCACGCCATTGTCCAGGATCGCGGGCTTGTAGCTTGCCGATGCGGTCTGGCCCTTCACGACGGCGTCCGCTTCGACAACGGTCGCTTCAACCGTTTCGGGCAGCTGGACGGAAATCGGGCGTTCGTCATACATTTCGAGCATGACCATCATGCCATCCTGCAGAAAGGCCGAAGCGTCGCCGACCAGGTCCTGCGGCAGGTTGATCTGTTCATAGGTTTCCGTGTCCATGAAGACGAGCATGTCGCCTTCGGCATAGAGATATTGGAAATCCTTGGTGTCGAGGCGGATGCGCTCCACCGTTTCAGCCGAGCGGAAACGCACATTATTCTTGCGCCCGTCGATCAGATTTTTCAGCTCAACCTGCATATAGGCGCCGCCCTTGCCGGGCTGGGTGTGCTGGATCTTGACGGCACGCCACAGGCTTCCGTCATATTCGATATTGTTGCCGGGACGAATCTCGACGCCGCTGATCTTCATGGGAAGAGCCTGCCTATATGTCTGAAGGTGAAAAGAGCCGGCCTTTAGAAGGCTGGCCGCGCCTCTACATCGTGCCGCCGCGAAGGGCAAGTGGGGTCAAGGAAGCGGCCCCGCCAGCAACGGATAGGGATTGATCGCGCGCCCGCCATGCCATGGCTCGCCCGGCTGTAGCTGATGCACCGCAAAGTGCAGGTGCGGCGCTGTCGGATCGGCATTGCCGCTGCTGCCGACGGTGGCGATTTTCTGCCCCCGCCGCACCTGCTGTCCTTCGGCCAGACCCTGCGCATAGGCGTCCAGATGCGCATAATAGTAAATGCGCTGACCGTCGCTGGACCGTTGGTAAATGGTCAGCCCGCCATCGACGCTGGAAAACAGCTTTTCAATGCGACCATCGGCTGCGGCGACCACCGCCCTGCCCCGATCCGCCATGATGTCGATGGCATCATGGGGCCGTGCGCCGCCCGCGCGGGATTGGGTAAAGGTATCGGACAGGGCGGCAGCAGAAATGCCCTCCACCGGGATGAGCAGCGACCCGGCTTCGGCCGACGGCGCTATGTTCGGCCGAACGTCGCTGCTCATAGGCGCATCGCCGGGCACGATCCGCACGCACATCCGCAGGAACAGGAGCAGCAACAGGATGGCGAGCGCCAAGCCAGCCCAGCGCCGCCGCCCCGGCCGGATCATGCCTGGAATATGGCCTTCACCCCGGTCTTGACCATCTGCGCCAGTCGCGCCGCATCCCAATTGGTCAGGCGAATGCAGCCATGGCTTTCGGTGCGGCCAATCGTCCGGGGTTCAGGCGTGCCATGGATGCCATAATGGGGTTTCGACAGGTCGATCCACACGACCCCGACCGGGCCGTTGGGGCCTGGTTTCAAGAGCGCTTTTTCATCCTTTGCGTCGGCATCCCAGAACAGGTCGGGGTTATAGTGGAAGTCGGGATTGCGGCTGACGCCCTTTATTTCCCACGTCCCGATCGGCAGCGGATCATGTTGCGACCCCATGGTGGCGGGGAATTGGGCCATCAACTTGTCCTGCGCATCGAACACTCGCAACACGCCTTCGGATTTGTCCACGATGATATGATCGGCCTGCGGCTGTTCCTTCGCCACTGCCAGGCTGGCAAGCGTAGCGCCCCATCCGCGTTCATCGCCTTCAATATTGGCCACTGGCTGGTTGCCGATAGCAGGAACGCGGATGGTCGCGCCCGATCCGACCTTCGTATTGGGCGCATTCAGGGCGACCAGCACTTCCGCTTTGGTATGGAAGCGCTCCGCCAGCTTTTCCAGCAGGTTGCGATAGCCGATGAAGGGCAGCTTCGCCTGTTCACCCAGATCCTTGGGAACATCCACGAACGGCCCGCGCGCAAAGCCGTCCGGGATTTTCACCAGCCAGGTCGCAGGGGGCGGGGCGCTGCCCAACAGGGCCTTTGCCGTGGCGTCGTCATATTTACCGGATTCAGGCAGTCCCCGCGACTGCTGGAACCCGCGCAGGGCGGCGGTGAAGGACATGCCTTCCTTTCCATCGATGACGCCGGGGGAGAAGCCCGCACGATCGAGCGCCACTTGCGCTTGCAATATTGCTTCCACGCGGGCCGGAGCGCCCTGAGGCTCAGGAACGATGGTGAAGGCATAGGGATCGCCCCCGGCCTGCGCCTGCTGTGCGGGGGTTTGCGCGGCATTGCCCTGCGGAGAAGGCGCGCTTTCGTTGGCATCGGTGACGGACACCTTGCAAGCGGTGCAAAGCAGCGTGAGCGCGAGCAGATGGATTTTCAAGGCGATACTCTCCCTAAGTTCGGGAGGAGAAACGCGCGGAGGAGAAGAAAGCTGCCTATGTCGTGCGGCGGCGATGGTAGTCGGTGCTGGTTTCCTTCAGTCTGCGCCCAGAAACTTCGCAAAGGCGCCGACACCTGCTTTGGGGCCTTCAGGATGGTTCCACACGGCTCCACTCACGGCAAGGAAGTCCGCGCCCGCCTCGACCAGGGGCGCGGCATTGTCCGCCGTGATCCCGCCGACCGCGACGCAGGGCAGTTCGAACAGCGTGGTCCACCAGCCCAGGATAGACGGTTCGGGACGGTGATGCGTATCCTTGGTCGTGGTCGGATAGAAAGCCCCGAACGCGACATAGTCCGCCCCGGCCTCTCCCGCTTCCATCGCGAGGTGGCGGCTGTCATGGCAAGTGACGCCGATCTGCACCTTAGGCCCCAGTATCTTGCGTGCATCACGTGGGTCGCCATCGCCCTGACCCAGATGCACGCCGTCAGCGCCAAGCCGCTGCGCCAGCGCGACGCTGTCGTTGATGATGAAGGCGACGTCCCGATCTGCACACAGTTTTTGGAGGGGTTCGGCGGCGCGGGCTATCGCATCTTCATCGACGCCCTTCAGCCGCAGTTGAAACGCTGCAACCTTGCCGCCGTCCAACGCATCGGCCAACTGCTGCACAAAGCCGTCGCCGATCACAGGCGGCGAGATGAGGTACAGCTGGCAGGGCGGTCGAAATCCCTTTTCAAACTGCTCGGCAAAATGGGGATCGAGCGCCAGCTCTTCGTCGGTAAAGTCGGTCATGATGACGGATTAGGAAAGCTGGCCATATTTGTCGAGCGACGGAGCTAATCCCATTTAATCATTTCTTCATAGCAATAATTCATGAAGCAGTGATGCTTCAGATTTCGTCACTCCCTTTTCGGCGATTGGTAATCGTCGAATTCTCAGGCTTTCTATCTCTCGAGGACGTCGCCGATTACGAGCGCAAGAAAAGAGCGGTCGTGGAGAGTATGGGCGGTGGGGAATTCGACATTCTGGTCGATACGGCGCAATGCGACATCCAGGCGCAGGACGTCGTCGCGGCTTTCCAGTATAATACCACAACCACCTCCTGCAGTCCCCGTCGGGTGGCGCTGGTCCGCCCCAGCTCGCTCGCGCGCATGCAGGCCCAGCGCGCGCTCAGCCGCGACAATGCAGCTTTGTTCGACTCTCGCGCGGAAGCGCTGGACTGGCTGCACAAGGAATCAGTGACGGCATAGAAAGGCGCTTTAAGGTCGCCTCTCCTGCCATCACCGAACCATGGCTTACGCTGCCTTGTTCGTGGAGGCGGTGTAGATTTCGTCGATCGCCTGACCGAGCGAGGCGTTGAACTCATCATCGTTCATCTGGTGACGCAGATCGTTCAGCAGCGCGCGGCTGAAGCTGGCGATGATGCCGCGATTCCTGGCCAGCTCAACACAGGCTTCGGCGCGGGAGAAGCCGCCCGACAGGGCCACGACGCGCAACACGCGCGGATGGTCGACCAGCGGATCGAACAGCCCGGCCTTGGTGGGGAGTGACAGTTTCAACATCACCTTGTCATCGCCCGGCAGCGCATCGAGCGCCTTCAGCAGTTCTTCGAGCAGGATCTGGTCGCAGTCGGCGCGCTCGGCGCTCTTGATGTTGATTTCCGGCTCCAGCATCGGCATCAACCCTGCGGCAAGCACCTGAGCGCCGACTTCGAACTGCTGCTTGACGATGGCGGCAATACCCTCGCGGTCGGCGAGATTGATAACCGAACGCTCCTTGGTCCCGAACACGCCCAACGACTTGGCGCGCTTCAGCAGGGCGTCGAGTTCCGGCATCGGCTTCATCATTTGAACGCCGTTCGCTTCGTCTTCCAGGCCCTTGTCGATCTTGATGAAGGGCACGACGCCACGCTCGATCAGCGCCTGCGGCACGGACTTGCCGCCCGCCTGACCGTCCATGGTCCGTTCGAACAGGATCGCGCCGATCACCTTTTCGCCGCTAAAACAGGGCGAGGTGATGATACGGCTGCGCATGTCGTGGATGAGGCCGAACATTTCCTCATCATTGTTCCACGCGCCGTCTTCAATGCCGTAGCCCTTAAGAGCCTTGGGCGTCGAACCGCCGCTCTGGTCGAGGGCGGCGATAAAGCCGTTGCCGCCCGCAATCTTGTTCATCATATCCTGATCCAGCATCTGCACATACCTTCTCTGTTGGGTTTGCGCCGCCCCATCGGCAGCTTCGAAATTTGAAAAAGGTCGCCATTTTTGGGGATGGCGGCCCGAAGTTCACACCATCAATGCGCTGACGCCCGGCAGGTCCTTGCCTTCCATCCATTCGAGGAAGGCGCCCCCCGCCGTGGAGACGAAGGTGAAGTCACCCGCCACGCCCGCATGGTTGAGCGCCGCGACGGTGTCGCCGCCACCGGCCACGGACGTCAGGCCGCCTTCCTTGGTCAGCGCCGCCGCCGTCTTTGCGAGCGCCACTGTCGCCTTGTCGAACGGCGCGATTTCGAACGCGCCCAGCGGGCCGTTCCATACCAGCGTGCGGCAGTTCTTGAGCGCGTCGCCCAGCGCCTCAACGGCGGCAGGCCCTACGTCCAGGATCATTTCGTCGGCGGCGACTTCGTGCACGTTGCATGTGCGGACGGAGGGAGGATTGGCGGCAAACTCCTTCGCCACCACCACGTCGTAGGGCAAGTGGATGGTGCAACCCGCAGCCTCCGCCTTGTCGAAGATCGCCTCAGCAGTTTCGGCCAGATCCTTTTCGCACAGCGACTTGCCGACGTCGACGCCGCGCGCGTGGAGGAAGGTGTTGGCCATGCCGCCGCCGATGATCAGATGATCGACCTTCGCGACAAGGTTGTTCAGCACATCGAGCTTGGTCGAAACCTTGGCCCCGCCGACGACCGCCGCAACCGGCTTCACCGGCTCGCCCAGCGCAGCCTGCAGCGCATCCAGCTCCTTTTCCATGGAACGGCCCGCAAAGGCAGGCAGCTTGTGCGCCAGACCTTCGGTCGAGGCATGGGCGCGATGCGCGGCGGAGAAAGCGTCGTTTACATAAAGGTCGCCGATCGCGGCCATGGCTTCCGCCAGCGCCGGATCATTTTTTTCCTCGCCGGGGTGGAAGCGGGTGTTTTCCAGGATGGAAATGTCGCCCGGACGCATCACGGCGATGCCATCGACCGCTGCTTCGCCGCAGCAATCGGGAATGAACTGCACGTCGCGGCCCAGCACCTGCGTCAGCGGGCGGGTAATTTTGGAGAGCGAATATTCCGGGTTCTTCTGACCCTTAGGCCGCCCGAAATGCGCCAGGATCAATACCTTCGCGCCGCGATCCGCCAGTTCCAGGACCGTCGGCATCGCCGCCCGCAGGCGTGTGTCGTCGCTCACCGATCCGTCCTGCATCGGCACGTTCAGATCCTCACGCACCAGCACCACCTTGCCGGTGATGTCCCCCATGTCGTCGAGTGTCTTGAACGGCTTTGCCATGATCGGTCCCTGTCGCGCGCTGATTGGGTCAGTGAATGAAAACCCCGCCGGATGGTCCGGCGGGGCTATGCGGGTCTTAGAAGAACTTCGCCACGACACCCGTTGTGTCGATCATGCGGTTCGAAAAGCCCCATTCATTGTCGTACCAGCTAAGGACACGAACCAGATTGCCGTCGATGACGGCCGTTTCCAGGCTGTCCACGGTCGAGCTGCGCGGATCGCCATTATAGTCGATCGACACCAGCGGTTCGTCCGAATAGCCCAGCACGCCCTTCAGCGGACCCGCTTCCGAAGCGGCCTTCAGCAGCTGGTTCACTTCATCCTTGGTCGTCCCGCGCTTGGCGATGAACTTGAGGTCGACGACCGAGACGTTTGGGGTCGGCACGCGCACTGACGAGCCGTCCAGCTTGCCCTTCAATTCCGGCAGAACCTCACCCACGGCGCGGGCGGCGCCGGTGGTGGTGGGGATCATCGACAGCGCAGCGGCGCGGGCGCGGCGCATGTCGCTGTGCAGCTGATCCAGCGTATTCTGGTCGTTGGTGTAGCTGTGGATCGTCGTCATGAATCCCTTTTCGATGCCGATGGCGTCGTGCAGGACCTTGGCGAGCGGGGCCAGGCAGTTGGTGGTGCAGCTGGCGTTCGAAATGACCACATCATCGGCGGTCAGCGCATCATGGTTGACGCCGAACACGATGGTCTTGTCGACGCCCGTTGCGGGAGCCGAGATGACGACGCGCTTGGCGCCGGCGGTCAGATGCGCGCTCGCCTTTTCCTTGCTGGCGAAAATGCCGGTGCATTCCAGCGCGATGTCGACGCCCTGCGCGGCGTGCGGCAGCTTGGCGGGATCACGTTCGGCGGTGACGGCAATACGCTTGCCGTTGATGATCAGCGCGTCGCCTTCGGCGCTGACGTCGCCGGCCCAGTTGCCATGGACGCTGTCACGCTTGAACAGCAGGGCGTTGGCCTTTGCATCGCCCAGGTCGTTGATGCTGACCAGTTCCAGGTCATGGTCGGTGCGCGACAGGATTGCGCGCGCCACCAGGCGACCGATACGTCCGAAACCGTTAATTGCTACCTTCGTTGCCACTGCACTAGCCTCCTGATTGGGTAGTTGTTCTTAATGATCAAGCGCGGCCGCAACTTGCGGCGCGATCTTTGCGGCGGTCAGGCCGAAATGGTCGTAAAGCGCTTCTGCCGGAGCTGACGCGCCGAAAGTGTCGATGCCAAAACGCAGGCCAGCAATGCCGACATAGCGTTCCCAGCCGAAAGTCGTACCTGCCTCAATCGACACGCGCAGCACATGGTGCGGAAGGAGATCATCCTTATACGCCTGCGGCTGCGCATCGAAATGCGCCCAACTGGGCATGGATACGACATCCGCACCGATGCCCTGCGATTCCAGCAACTCGGCGGTTGCGACGGCGATTTCCACTTCGGACCCGGTGGCGATCAGCACGACCTTGCGGTCGGCGGTCGCCGCGCGGAGGCGGTAGGCGCCCTTCGCCGACAGATTCTCGGACTTTTCGGTGCGCAGCTGCGGCAGGTTCTGGCGGGTCAGCGCCAGCACCGATGGGCCGTCGCTGTCCTTCAGCGCCAGTTCCCAGCATTCCGCCGTTTCAACAATGTCCGCCGGACGATAGACGTCTAGGTTCGGGATCATGCGCAGCGTCATGACATGTTCGATCGGCTGGTGGGTCGGGCCATCCTCGCCAAGGCCGATGGAGTCATGGGTCAGCACATGGATGACGCGCTGCTGCTGAAGCGCGGCCAGACGGATGCCGCCACGCATATAGTCGGAAAAGACGAGGAAGGTGCCGCCATAGGGGATGACGCCGCCGTGCAAAGCCATGCCGTTCATCGCGCAGGCCATGCCGAATTCGCGAATGCCATAATAGATATAGCGGCCAGAATAGTCGTCTTTGGTCAGCGGGCCGGTCGATTTGGTCTTGGTATTGTTGGACCCGGTGAGGTCCGCCGAACCGCCCAGCGTTTCGGGCAACAGATCGTTGATCGCGCCCAGCGCCAGCTCGCTCGCCCTGCGGGTCGCGACCTTTTGCGGGTTGGCGATCAGCGTGTCGATATAGGCACTGAGCGAGAAGTCGGCGGGCAGGTCGCCTGCCATGCGACGTTCAAACTCCGCCTTCTGGCCATTGCTGGCGAGACGGGCTTCCCAGGCGGTGCGAACGTCCGCACCCTGCGCACCGATGCGACGCCATTCGGCGGCGACGTCTTCGGGGATGACGAAAGGTTCGGCGGTCCAGCCCAGGAATTCGCGAGCCGCCGCGACTTCTTCGGTGCCCAGCGCCGAACCATGGACGCCCGAAGTGCCCGCCTTGTTAGGCGCGCCGTATCCGATCTTGGTAGCGCAGGCGACCAGAGACGGGCGCGGATCGGCCAGCGCTTCGTCAATTGCGCGGCGCACATCGGCGACGTCATGGCCGTCGCAGGATACGACGTGCCAGCCGGTCGCGGCATAGCGTGCGCGCACATCTTCGCTGCTCGACAGGTCGACCGCGCCGTCGATGGTGATCTTGTTATCGTCCCACAGGACGATCAGCTGGCCAAGGTTGAGATGCCCGGCAAGACCGATGGCTTCATGGTTGATGCCTTCCATCAGGCAACCGTCGCCTGCGATCACCCAGGTGCGGTGATCGACCAGGTCGTCGCCGAACTGGGCATTCAGGTGCCGTTCGGCAATCGCCATACCGACGGCGGTGGCGAGACCCGAGCCCAGCGGGCCGGTGGTCGCTTCCACGCCCGCCAGCTCAAAATTTTCTGGATGACCCGCGCAAGGGCTGTGCAGCTGACGGAAATTGCGGATGTCCTCAATCGTCGGGCGCGCATAGCCGGTGAGGTGCAGCAGCGAGTAGATCAGCATCGATCCATGCCCCGCCGACAGCACGAAGCGGTCACGGTCGGCCCATTTGGGCTGGGTCGGATCGAACTTGATATAGTCCTTGAACAGCACCGTCGCGACGTCCGCCATGCCCATCGGCATGCCCGGATGGCCGCTGTTCGCCGCCTGCACTGCGTCCATGGAAAGCGCCCGGATGGCGCTGGCGAGCGACTTTTCGGAAACGGTCATCTAGGCTGGCTTCTTTCCTGCTTGGCTCACGGCCCCCTGCCGAGCCGACGAATCGAAATCGGGTCCCCTTTGTCGCCTCACGCACGGGGCGTCAACCGCAGCAGGGCGCAACGCCGCCCATCGCGGTCCAATGACCGCTTTTGCGCGGCGAAAACTTTGTCTATGCGTAGGACATGGCAAGCAACGGCATGAAGCAGGCGATCGGTGCGCTGGAGCGCGCAGTCAGCAGGCTGGAACAGCAGGTGGATGGGTTCAAGCGGGCAGCCCCCGATCCCACCACGACTGGAGTAGATGCGGCAGCGGCGCGGGAAGCGCTCCGTTCGCTCGACGAACTGATCGCGGAGATCAAGGGGCGCGAGATCAAGGAACAGGCCAATGGCTGAAACATCGCTCCAGATTGCCGGTCGTCATTATACGGTGCGCTGTCGCGATGGCGAAGAGGCGCATCTTGCCCACCTGGCCAGCCTGATCGAGCGCAAGGCTCGTCTGGCTCAGCAGAACACGCCCGGCCTGACCGAAGTGCGCACGTTGCTCTTTGCCGCGCTGTTCATGGCCGACGAGCTGAACGACCTGGAGCGAGAGGCCGCCGGTCGGCAGCAGCAGCTGGCGCTGGATGATGAGGACGAATCGGCCACCCGCGCCATCGAAGCACTGGCCGCGCGCATAGAAAAGCTGAGCGACAGGCTTGCCGCGCCTGCGCCGGACGCCTAGATAGAAGGTGACGGGCACTGCCTGGTACGAGCTTTAGCGAACATCCCTGAGGCGATAATCACATCCAAGGGGGCTGTCCCTGGGCGGGCTCAGGCCCGATCTACATGGTCCCCACCTGACGTTGAGGCGTCAGAGGATATTCCAGCAAACGGCCAAGGCGGTCCCGTCACCTTTTTTCCATCCGCCGGTTGAACCATCAACGCGCGCCTGCGAAGGCGGGAGATTAGTTCAGACGGCGGGTCTGGGCTCCTGCCTTCGCAGGAGCACGTCCCGCCCCAAAACAGCGGACGCAAGGCATGAGCGACGATCCAGACAAGACTGCCCTGCGCGCCATCGCCCGCGACCGCCGCCGCGCCTTTGTCGCGTCGCTGGATCAGATCGCGCACCGACTGGCGTTCAAGGCGATCCCTTCCCCCCTTGCCCGGCGGCTGGAGAATGCGCGGACGGTCGCCATCTATATGGGCCTGGATGACGAAGCCCCGGCGCAGCGCTTTGCCGCGCCGCTGCAAGCAATGGGCAAGGTCATCGCCCTGCCCCGCGTTCTGGATCGGATCGGCACCATGGATTTCCTGGCATGGTTGCCCGAAGACCGGCTTTTGCCCGGACTCTACGGCACCCATCACCCCGAACCGAGCGGACCGCCTGTGGCGCCGGACGTCATAATCGCGCCACTGCTCGGCTTTGACCGGGCGATGAACCGACTGGGTCAGGGCGGCGGCTATTATGACCGCGCCTTTGCCCGGCACCCCGACGCATTGCGGATCGGCCTGGCCTGGTCGGTGCAGGAACATGACGCCCTGCCCGCCGACCCGTGGGACCTGCCGCTGGACATTATATTGACTGAAGTCGAACTGATCGAAGGACCCGACGCGTGAACCGCCAGCCTACCCCCTATCGGCCCAGTTGGCGCAAGCCCGTGGGCACGTTCGCCATCGTCGGGCTGATTGCGCTGTGGGCGATCATGATCGGCAGCCTGTCGGGCCTGATCGGTCGCCTGCCGATGTTGGCGCAGGTGCCGGTGTATATTTTTCTGGGGCTGGTCTGGCTGTGGATACTGCCTTTGAAGCGCCTGCTGGCCTGGATGGAAACAGGGCGCTGGCGGCGCGGCTAAATCCGCCATAGGTTCGGCGCGGCCAAGGGGTGCAAATCCGCCGTTCAAAAGCGCCCACTTCCGTCGTCGCAGCGCAGGCTGGAATCTCGTGAGAGTAGGCCGCACGTAAAGACCTGAGATGCCAGCTTCCGCTGGCGTGACGACAAGTATAATTTTCAGGAATTTCTGGTCCTAAAGGACCATTCACTCTTCATAAAGAGTGGCGCGAGTGACGGGGCTCGAACCCGCGACCTCCGGCGTGACAGGCCGGCGCTCTAACCAACTGAGCTACACCCGCGTTCGGTGTGGGCGGGCATCTATGCGGGACCGCCGGACCTGTCAACCGGCTCTTTCGCCACTTTCTTCTTTCTCGTCATTTTCTCTGGTCGGCGGGATCGTCAACGTGCCCCGTTCGAACAGGAAACCGGCGATATCGGGCATGCCCGCCGCCGAAACCACCGTCTGGATGATGATAAGCAAAGGCACACCCAGCAGCGCGCCGGGCGTTCCCCAAACCCATCCCCAAAAGGTCAAGGCCACCAGAATCAGCAGCGGGTTCATGGTCAGCCGCCGTCCCAGCACGGTCGGCGTGATCGCGTTCGCTTCGACAAGGTGGAAGCCGACCTGAATCGCGGCGGGCAACAGCGCCATCCACACATCGTCGAACACCATCAGGCCGCCCAGCCCCAGCAGCACCGCAGCCAGCATCGGCCCGAAATAGGGGACAAAGTTCAGCATCGCGACAATCCCGCCCCACATCAGCGGCGACGGCATGCCGATCAGCCAGAGCGCGACGGCGACCGAAAGGCCCAGGCACAGGTTGATGACCGCGATGGTCAGCACATAGGCGGATGTGGCATCCACGACATTCTGGATGACCCGCGCGACCGCCAGAGCGCCGTCGAAGCTGCCCCGGCTGTTAATCGTCCGCCGCCGCAAGCGCGTCCAGCCAGCCAGGAAAAAATAGATGATGAGCAATGCGAAAACCATCTGAACGATGGCCGATGGGGCGGATGTCGCCGCAAACTGAAGCAGCGACCGCGGGGCATCCACCGAAACCGGGCTGGCAGCAGCGCCGGGACCGCTCGCCAGCATCTGCACCGTTCCATCGACGAAGCGTTGCAGCTGGGAATAAAGGTCGATCAGGGGCGCGAGGTTATTCTGGATCTTTGGCAGGCGTTCGGGAAGCAGCCTGAACCAATCCGCGGCGGGGACGACGATCAGGACGATAGCCATGTTCGCCACCAGCAGGAAAGCGACGACCGCGACCAGCGCGGCCAGCGGCGACGGCACGCCCCGCCGTTCCATCCATTCGAGGAAAGGCACCAATGCAATGGCGATCACCAGCGCGGCGGCGAGCGGCAGGAAGAATTCCGCCCCTTCGCGCAGGGCAAAGGGCAGCGCCAGGATGAGGCCGATGCCAGCGGTCAGCGCGATCGACGCGAGCAGGCGGTCGCGCCGCCGACTGATCTCATGCTGTTCATGGGGTGTCACGTTCGATCTTTCCCTGCGCTGGAGCAGTTTCCGATCCGATGGCATCGGCCCCGCTGCTCTAACCTGTCATTGTACCGCCAGTTAAGGCTCGTCAATTTCATGTTGCTGAGCGGACATATAATCAATTCAGGATTAACCAAATATTCGGCGATCCCCCCTAACGATCCGCCTTATGCAGAACGGGATTTTCGGCATGATCAGGGGTTGGGCGGCATTTGCCTGTGCGATTGTGGCAGCGATGGCGCCTGATGGGGCAATGGCGCGGCAGGACATCAGGCTGGAAACCCAGATGTTCGTGGAGCGGGTGCACACCGACATCAACGGGCGGCCTCGCCGCATACTGGCCAGCGCCGATCGCATCGCGCCAGGCGACCAGCTGATCCTGGTCGTCAACTGGCGCAATGAGGGGAGCCAGCCTGTGCGCGGGCTGGCGGTGACCAATCCGGTCCCGCGCGGCATGCGCCTGGCCGCATCCGACCCCGATGTCGAAGTTTCCATCGATGGGGGGCAACGATGGGGTCGGATTCAAGACCTGTGGCTGCCGACGCCGCTGGGCGGCACGCGACGCGCTGTTCCGGCCGATATCACGCATGTCCGCTGGACGATGGGAGATGATATCTTCCCTGGTGAAAGCGGTCGCCTGAGCTACCGCGCAACGGTGCGTTAGGCCGTTTCGCGCTCAGTCAGCGAACAACAGCACCGGCGATTCCAGCAGTTTCCTGACCGCCTGGACAAAGTTTGCCGCGTCCCAACCGTCCACAACACGGTGGTCGCAGCTGATCGACAGGTTCATCAACTTTGCCGCGACGATTTCCTTGCCCCGGAATACCGGCCTTTCGATGATGCGGTTGGGCCCGATGATCGCGACCTCCGGCCGGTTGATCACGGGCGTCGTCACCACTCCCCCAAGCGGCCCCAATGATGTGAGGGTGAGCGTGGAGCCTGACAGTTCCTCCGCCTTCGCCTGTCCGGCACGGGTCGCTTCGGCGAGGCGCGCAATTTCCGCCGCCAGTTGCCAGACGTTGCGGTCCTGCGCATCGCGGATCACTGGCACCATCAATCCGGCGTCGGTCTGCGTCGCAATGCCCATATGCACCGATCCGTGCCGCGTCACGACCCCCGCTTCATCATCATAGCGCGCGTTCAGCATCGGGAAGCCCGGCAAGGACCGGCAGATCGCGACGATCAGTAGCGGCAGAACCGTCAGCCGGGGACGATCGCCCCGGTTGGCGTTCAACTGATCCCGCAGGCGTTCCAGTTCGGTGACATCGATTTCATCGACATAGGTGAAATGCGGGATATGCCGTTTGGACGCCGCCATGTTTTCGGCGATGCGGCGGCGCAGGCCGATGACCTTGACCTGTTCATCGGCCCGGCGCGCCGATGCCCCAGCCGGTCGGTAGCCCTGCCCCGCGTTGTAGAGCAGGAAGGCGTCCAGATTCGCATGGCGCACATGTTCGCCCGCGGGCTTTACCTGGGAAAGATCAACTCCCAATGCCTTTGCCCGCGCACGGACGGCGGGTGAGGCGAGGATATGGTGTGCCGGGCCATGTTGATCGGCCGCCGGAGCTGCGCATGCTTCATCGGAACCGCTCCCCTCTATCAACCGCTCCCCCGGAGTCTCAGCCTCTATCACATTCTCTGGCGGCGGCGGCGCGACCGCTTCTCCTTCGGCTTCCGTGTCGATCTCCACCAGCATGGACCCGATTGCGACCTGATCGCCCACTTCGCCCGCCAGGCGCAGGACGGTTCCCGTCACGGGACTTTCCATCTCTACCGCCGCCTTGTCCGTCATCATGTCGGCAATCGGCTGATCTTCCTCGACATGATCGCCCGCCTTCACATGCCAGGCGACGATTTCGGCTGCGGAAATGCCTTCGCCTATGTCGGGCAGCTTGAACGTGAACAGGGCCATGGCGGTTCAATCCTTCATGATCTTGTCGATGGCTTTCGCAATGCGCACGGGTCCGGGAAAATAGGCCCATTCCAAGCTGTGCGGATAGGGCGTGTCGAACCCGGTCACGCGTTCGATCGGTGCTTCCAGATGGTGGAAGCATCGTTCCTGCACCAGCGCGCTCAGTTCCGCACCGAAGCCGCTCGTCCTGGTCGCTTCATGCACGATCAAGCAGCGCCCGGTCTTTTTCACCGAACGCTCGACCGCATCGATATCGAGCGGGATCAAGGTGCGCAGGTCGATTATCTCTGCATCCACGCCCATGTCGGCGACCGTGCTTTCGACCACATGTTCCATCGTGCCATAGCATAATATGGTGAGCGCTTCGCCGGGACGCACTATCCGCGCCTGGCCCAGGGGCACGCGATAATGGCCGGTCGGCACCATCGCGCCGGGGTGGCCCGCCCACCCCTTGGCAGGGCGGTCATAATGGCCATCGAACGGGCCATTGTAGATGCGTTTGGGTTCGAAGAAGATGACGGGGTCATTGTCCTCGATAGCGGAAATCAGCAGCCCCTTGGCATCATAGGGGGTGGACGGGATCACCGTCTTGACGCCCGACACATGGGTGAAGATGCCCTCTGGCGACTGGCTGTGCGTCTGGCCGCCGAAGATGCCGCCGCCAAAGGGAGAACGCACCGTCATCGGCGCGATGAACTCCCCCGCCGACCGATAGCGTAGCCGCGCCGCCTCGCTCACCAACTGGTCGAGCGCGGGGTAGATATAGTCGGCGAACTGGATTTCCGGGACCGGTCGAAGCCCATAGGCTCCCATGCCGATGGCGACGCCGATGATGCCGATTTCGGTGATGGGCGTGTCGAACACCCGGTTCTTGCCATATTTGTCCTGCAGCCCCGCCGTGGCGCGGAATACGCCCCCGAAATAGCCGACATCCTCCCCCATCACGACGACGTCGGGGTCCTGGTCCATCATCACGTCCAGGGCGCTGTTGATCGCCTGGATCATGGTCATCTGCTGGCTGTCTTGGCTCATGCGCGTTTTTCCAGCATCACAGCCCCACCGCCTTCGCTTCGTCCAGCATCTGCTGTTGCTGTTCGCGCAGGTGCCAAGGCATGTCCTGAAACACATCTTCGAACATGGATTCCATCGGGTGGTGGAGGCCATGGCCAAGGATGCCGTTCTTTTCCGCTTCCCGTGCGGCGTCGCGGACCTGTTCGGCCAGTTCCTTGTCCATCGCCGCCTGCCGACCTTCGTCCCAGATGCCCAGACGGATGCAATGCTGCATCAGCCGCGCAATCGGATCGCCCAGCGGCCAATGGCTCCCTTCATCCGCAGAGCGATAGGCGCTGGGGTCATCCGATGTGCTGTGCCCTTCTGTCCGATAGGTGAAATGTTCGATCAGCGTCGGCCCCGCATTGGCCCGCGCCCGGTCGGCGGCCCAGCGGGTGGCGGCGTAGACGGCCAACGCATCATTGCCATCCACTCGCAGGCCCGCAATGCCATAGCCCAGCGCGCGGGCGGCAAAGGTCGTCGCTTCCGCCCCGGCGAACCCAGAAAAGCTGCTGATCGCCCATTGATTGTTGACGATGTTCAGGATGACCGGCGCGCGATAGACGCTGGCGAAGGTGCAGGCGGAATGGAAGTCGCCTTCCGCCGTCGATCCTTCCCCGCACCAGGTCGCCGCGATCCGCGTGTCCCCCCGCGCCGCGCTGGCCATCGCCCACCCGACCGCCTGCGGATATTGCGTCGTCAGGTTGCCCGATATCGAAAAGAAACTGGCGTCGCGCGCCGAATACATGATCGGCAACTGCCGTCCCTTCAGCCGGTCACCCTTGTTCGAATAGATCTGGTTCATCATGTCGACGATGGACCAGCCGCGCGCGATCAAAATGCCCTGCTGGCGATAGCTGGGGAAGCACATGTCATCGCTGGCCAGCGCGGTCGCGGCGGCGATCGATACCGCCTCTTCACCCGTGGACTTCATGTAGAAGCTGGTCTTGCCCTGCCTTTGCGCGCGGAACATGCGCGTATCGAACGCACGGGTCAGCGCCATGGCGCGCAGCATCTTCAACAAGGTTTCGGCAGGCAGATGCGGGTCCCAGGCGCCAACCGCCGCGCCTTCATCATCAAGCACGCGGACCAGCCCATAGGCCAATTGCTGCATCGACGCGGGGTGCGCCGTTTCGTCAGGGCGCAACGCGGCGCCCGCAGCGGGAATGTCGAAGTCGCTGAAATCGGCGGCATCGCCGGGCCGGAATTGGGGTTCGGGCACATGCAGCCGCAGCGGTTTCAGATTACGTCCGCCGCCGTTGTCGCCAACCCCCGGAAGTCGCTGATCGCTCATCCCGCACCCTCTCAGATGTTGCAATAATATTGCTTGCTGCAATTACTATATTACAACGCGCGGGAAAGGCAACTGTTCCTCGGCTGAACCTGTCCAACGGCGACCGGGATGCGCCATGGCAAAAGGACCAGTTCTCGCGACAGGGCTGTTATGCGATGTGGTAGAAGATCATGAAGCCCGGACAGCGGGCGCACAGATGACGGCAGGGAATGGATTTCCAGATGAACGATAGCGGCGATGACTATGTCTATGATGAGGCTTCGGGGGAGTGGATCACTTCACAGGAAGCCGCTGCCAAGGCTCAGGACGATGCCAGGGTTGAAGTGCGCGATTCCGCTGGCAACTTTCTGGCGGATGGCGATAGCGTCATCACGATCAAGGATCTGAAGGTAAAGGGCGCGGGTCAGACGTTGCGCAAGGGGACGGTGATCAGATCGATCAGGCTGACGGGCGACCCGCAGGAAATCGACTGTCGCCATGAAGACATAAAGGGCCTGGTCCTTCGAGCCGAGTTCGTGCGGAAACACTGATGCTGGTCCGGCCCCCCTTTTTAACTGAACGGATGGACGCCGTTCCAAAGGACGAAAGGCAGCGGACATGGATGTCGCCGTTTTCAGCACGCGGTCCTATGATCGCACCTTTCTTGAGGCGGCCAACGCCAAGGGCGGCAACCGGCACGATCTGAGGTTTTTCGAGGCAAGCCTTAGCCTGCAGACGGTCTCGCTCACGACGGGGTCTGCGGCGGTGTGCTGTTTCGTCAACGACCATCTTGACCGTCCCGTCATCGAAGCGCTCTGCCAGATCGGCGTGCGCCTGGTTGTGTTGCGTTGCGCTGGATTCAATAATGTCGACCTGAAAGCGGCAGAGGCGGCGGGGATTTGCGTTGCGCGCGTTCCCGCTTACTCGCCCGAAGCGATAGCGGAGCATACGCTTGCGCTCATCCTGTGCCTGCACCGGAAAATCCATCGCGCCTATGTCCGGGTGCGCGAAGGCAATTTCGCGCTCGATGGCCTTTTGGGCTTTAATCTGGCCACCCGCACGGTGGGGATCATCGGGACCGGCAAAATTGGCGGGGCGGTCGTCAAAATCCTTTCCGGCTTCGGTTGCCGGATCGTGGCGCACGACCCCTATCCCGACCCAGCGCTGGCACGTGCGGGCGTCGAATATCTGCCGCTGGACGATCTGTTTGCGGCTGCGGACATCATCAGCCTGCACTGTCCGCTGACCCCCGAAACCCATCATATGATCGACAGGGCGGCGCTGGCCCGCCTGCGCGACGGCGTGATGTTGATCAACACCAGCAGGGGCGCGGTGGTCGATACCCGCGCGGTGATCGAAGGGCTGAAGTCAGGCAAGATCGGTTCCCTGGGCCTCGACGTGTACGAGGAGGAAGGGGACCTTTTCTTCAGGGATTTGTCAGGCCAGACGCTTCAGGACGACATATTCGCGCGGCTGCTGACCTTTCACAATGTGCTGATCACCGGCCACCAGGGGTTTTTCACGCAGGAAGCAGTTGAAGCCATCGCGGATGTGACCATTGAGAATGTCACCGCTTTTGAAACATGCGGCCGCGCGGCCTATCCGATCGGCCCGGAGCGCATCGCCTAAACCGCGACGTCGCCGTGAATGGCCGGATGGGGTTCGTAGCCCACCACTTCAAAATCCTCGATCCTGTAATCGTCGATCGACGCGGGATGCCGGGTCAGGCGCATGGTCGGGAAAGGACGGGGCTGGCGCGAAATCTGTTCACGGACCTGATCGGCATGATTCAGATAGACATGAACGTCGCCGCCCACCCAGACCAGCTCCCCCGGTTTAAGCCCCGCCTGCTGCGCGAGCATCAACAGCAGAGTGGACGCGCCGACATAATTGAAGGCGGCCCCCAGGAACAGGTCGCAGGACCTTTGAAAGAGCAGGCAGTTAAGCTCCCCCCTGGAGTTCACATGATATTGATAGACCATGTGACAGGGCGGCAAGGCCATCTGGTCCAGATCACTGACATTCCATGCGTGGAACAGCATTCTGCGGCTGGCGGGGTTGGACCTGAGCGTTTCCACCAGAGTAGCAATCTGGTCATGCTCGCGCCCCTGGGCATCGACCCAGCGCCGCCATTGCTTGCCATAGACAGGGCCAAGTTCCCCCCATTGGCTGGCAAATTCGTCATCGCTGACAATGCGCGCTTCAAAGTCGCTTTGGGAAATATCTTCGCCCGTGGCTTGACGATAGCGGGCAAGCGGCCAGTCGCTCCAGATACGGACGTTCTGGTCGAGCAGATCGCGTATGTTGGTGCCGCCGGTAAGGAACCACAGCATCTCTTTGACGGCGGTTTTCCAATATACGCGTTTGGTGGTGATTATGGGGACCTGACCGCCGCTGAGGTCAAATCTCAGCAGCTCCCCGAACAGCGATTTCGTGCCGACGCCCGTGCGATCCAGCCGCTCGTCCCCCTTGTCGAGAACGCGCTCCAGCAATCGCAGAAATTGATATTCAGGATGGTCCACCTGCAGCCCCACGCCAAGATCGTAACCCCGGCCGGGGCAACTGTGCCGGATCGACTTTAACGAGTGCCCGCCGCCGCAACAAGGCGCGCGTGCAACAATGCGCTTCCGCCATTTTGGATCAAAAGCTGCCGTGGCCGCTCCAGACCGGACGCAACAGGGCGTGCTGGCCCAGGCTTTTGGCCGCATCCTTTGCTGATGGCCGCTACGGAAACCATCGAAATCATCGCGCTGGACGACGACTGGAACCTGTTGGGTCGCATCGATGGCAAAGGCGATTGGCCGGGGATCGTCAGGGCGTTGCTGCGGATGGACAGCGCATGGCTGATCATAGAGCAGCAGCGCATGGACGGCCCCTTCCCCATCCCCCGGCGGGAAGATATCCGACTGTCCCGCAGGGTCGCCCATCGCCTGCGCCCGATGGAGATGAAGGTCGCGGATCACGTGATCCTGAGCGGCAAAGGACGGTTCAGTTTCCGGCAGGCGGGACTGCTGTGATCGGGCAAAAAAAGCACGCCCAGCCGCTTGCCAGCCGGAAAGCCCGCCTCTATAGACCGCCGCCTGCCCAGCGGCATCGCCCAGCGATACCGCCGACGGTCGGGGAGTAGCTCAGCCTGGTAGAGCACTGTCTTCGGGAGGCAGGGGCCGGAGGTTCGAATCCTCTCTCCCCGACCAATTCGTTTTTGCTTTATTAATTCAATAACTTACGAGCAACGGGTTATTTTCCGCGTAGCACCGGACATAGCACAGTGCGCGCGACCACAGTGCGATAAATGGTTGCAAGGGTCCGCTGAACCTAAAACGACGGCTTAGCAGCCCCTACACACTAGCAGCGTTTCATAACGACCATTGACACCGAAGCTCCGGCTGAGTTCAAGGGCGGGGTGGAAACAGGACAATGCCTCGCGGGAATTTGCTTCATCGCGCTCGATCCAGCGGCTCAAAAATTCTTCGGATTTTCAGAATACCTTGCAGCATTAGCGCTAATGGTGCTCGCCTGGACGACGACCGACATTCGCCACCGCTTTCGAGTTGCTACAGCGCCGCTTCCTTTGCATCTGATCAGCTTCATTTCGGTAGCATCAGTCGGTATTCTAGCCTTGCTGACAGATTTGTGGCGCGCGGAAGGATGGCTTGTTCCAAAAGGAACCCTGCTGTCTCCGGCGATGTGGCAGGCCACGCTAGGCGGAATATTCTTGCTTAACTTCATTTCATGGGCCGGGTTCGCTTATATGCTGCCGCCGCGCTTTGGGAGGCAGAACTCCAAGCGGTTCGCCTCATTTCTATATCGTTGTGTAATCGATGGCTCGCCGGAGGATATGGCCATAATCGGGCAGGAACTTGTGCGGTCGATCCCAACGCTGATCAGGCATGCTCCTGATCTACGGGGAAATTGTAGGATTAGCGACGGTGAACAGCATGTCGAGTTTACCGATGTCCAAGCCGTCGCCAACGACATCTTGTTGTTAATAGCAGACCCGCGATTTTGCCGCAGTCTAGTCGATAAATCCCCCGGAACGATCCTCAAACTCTTCCAAGAGATATCGGAAACGAAAAAGCATGGAGTTTCTATTCTGCAGTTTAGCAGAAATGTCGTGGAAGCTGCGATAGAGAATAGAAATTCATTTATGTACCATGAAACGGACGGGTACATGACGGGGCTTATGGGATATCACAAGCCTATTAGCCAATCTATATTTGGCGATTACTGGATGGCCGAAGAAATTGGGTCGATATTAGATCCAAACTTCACGGCTAAACGACGTTGGTCCGCGATTGAATGGGAAGCATATGTTCGTGCAGTTCTGACAACCCTTCGTAGCTATGCCGAAAATGGTCTCAGGGGCCATTCATACGTCCTTTATCGTGCTCTGGACTCCGTCGGACACTCGATGATTGACCTATATAAGCTAGACGGCATCGATGGTGGATCTTGGGAGCGTGATGAATATCAACGGCTCAAAGTGGCAGTCGATTTTTGCAACGATTGCGTAAAAATCTTGGACGAATTCAAAGTACCTGCAGGTACTTATATGAGGGTCAGAAAGGGCGATCCCCTTTTCTATGAATCTTTTCTCGATCATCTAGCCGAAACTATGATCGAGATCATTTTCAAGGCTGCATTGATAACTAAGCCGCAGAGTCTCTGTTGGACCGTTCAGCACAACACCGTTTGGTCAGAGTTCTTCAACCAGCTCGGTGGGGATGGCCCCGCTAGGCGTATTGTCAAGTTCAAGCTCCGCCGCAAAATATATGACGAGATCGTCACGGCAGGCAAATGGGCAAATTTCAAGAACGTCAGGATGCTCGCATTCTGTTTGAACGTGATGGGCTTGGAACTTCATAGCGATAGTTATGGGAGAGACAGCCGTGCGCTGCATAAGGCGGTGCTTGCATGGGTCAAAAGGAACTTTGCTCGCCTCCACGAGGAAGCGCCACAAATAATCGCGGAATGTCTTCCACAGGACCTCAGCTACGATAGTACGGAAAACTGCATCGTAAAAACGAGGGAAGCCGATGCCTTCAGACGATCGCCGCAATATATCCGCTTTCATGTTGATCCGCTTCCAAAAGAAAACGCAGTAGCGCTGGATCAGGCAATGGATGGATAGGTCGGGACAGATGGTGGCGGCATATCCAAAACGACCGCCTTCAATACAGAAAGATGGCGCGCCTTCGGGCGTGACGTTGCGGCGATGCAACACCATCGCTCCTCCCCGGAACAACAGCGTCGTAGCGTCACCAAATATAGATTAGCGCGAGGATAAGGCCCGGCGATGCGCCTGGGCCTTGTCCTCGCGCTTCAGATGGATCAGGCTTCGCCGAAGACGCGGCGGAAGATCGTGTCGACCTGGCGGAAGTGATAGTCGAGGTCGAATTTTTCCTCGATCTGTTCGGCCGTCAGGGCGGCTGTTACGTCGGCGTCGGCCTTCAGCAGTTCCAGCAGGGATAGCTGGCCGTCCGATTCCCAGACCTTCATCGCGTTGCGCTGAACATAGCGATAGCTGTCTTCGCGGGAGACGCCGGCCTGCGTCAGCGCCAGCAGCACGCGTTGCGAGTGGACAAGGCCGCCCATCTTGTCGAGATTCTTCATCATCCGCTCAGGATAGACCAGCAGCTTGTCGATGACGCCGGTCAGGCGGGCTAGCGCGAAGTCGAGCGTGATGGTGGCGTCGGGGCCGATATAGCGTTCGACCGACGAATGGCTGATGTCGCGTTCGTGCCACAGGGCGACATTTTCCATCGCGGGCATGGCGTAGCTGCGCACCATGCGGGCAAGGCCGGTCAGGTTTTCGGTCAGCACCGGGTTGCGCTTGTGCGGCATGGCGGAGCTGCCCTTCTGGCCGGGGGAGAAATATTCTTCCGCCTCCAGGACTTCGGTGCGCTGAAGGTGGCGCACTTCGACCGACAGCCGCTCGATCGAGCTGGCGATGACGCCCAGCGTCGCGAAGAACATGGCGTGGCGGTCTCTCGGAATGACCTGGGTGGACACGGGTTCGATGGCAAGGCCGAGCTTCGCCGCGACATGTTCTTCCACACGGGGGTCGATATTGGCGAAGGTGCCGACAGCGCCCGATATGGCGCAGGTGGCGACTTCCTCACGCGCGGCGACCAGACGGGTGCGGCAACGGGAAAATTCGGCATAGGCTTCCGCCATTTTCAGGCCGAACGTGACCGGTTCAGCATGGATGCCATGGCTGCGGCCGATGGTGGGGGTCAGCTTATGTTCGAAAGCGCGGCGCTTGATGACGGCCAGCAGCTTGTCCAGGTCGTCGATCAATATGTCGGCGGCGCGCGAAAGCTGCACGGCAAGGCAAGTGTCGAGCACGTCGCTGGAGGTCATGCCCTGATGCATGAAGCGGGCTTCGTCGCCCACCTGTTCCGCAACCCAGGTCAGGAACGCGATCACGTCATGCTTGGTCACTGCTTCGATCGCATCGATGGCGGGCACGTCGATTGACGGGTTGGTCGCCCACCAGTCCCACAGCGCCTTGGGCGCGGATTTGGGAACGACGCCCAGATCGCCCAGTGCCTCGGTCGCGTGCGCTTCAATCTCGAACCAGATGCGAAAGCGGGCCTCTGGTTCCCAGAGGGCAGTCATTTGGGGGCGAGCATAGCGCGGGACCATCGGGTCGAATCCTGATTGCTGTGAAAGATCGCCGCGCCGCCTAGCAGGCCCGTTACCGAAGGGCAAATAAGGCAGGCCGAAGGGCAATGCCGATCATCGCGCGCGGCCTTTCGTCGCGAATATTGCAGATGGGGCGATGAAGTGAGCCAGGACCGGAGGTGAGCCGATCATCATGAACATATGTTCAGGAAAAGCGGCGAATATTCATGTATCGCGATGAACAATTCATCTGTCTGCGGGTCTTATCCATGACCCGGTTATATCAAGGAGTTCGCGATGATACGCGTGTTGACGTTGGCGATGTTGACGGCGACCCCGGCCTTTGCTCAGCAAGCGCCTTCTGCCCCGGCGGGCGCGGCGGGTTCATCCGCCACCACGCCTGCGGACCCGGCAGATTCCGTCGCATCAATCGTGGACAGGGAATATCCCGCCTATGATGCCAACAGCGATGAACAGCTGGACAAGGCAGAATTTTCCCGCTGGATGATCGCCCTGAAGGATCAGGAGATGAAAGCTACGGGGAACAAGATGCCAGCCGCCGATGTCACGGCCTGGGTCGATGGCGCGTTCGCGACCGCTGACGCCGACAAGAGCGTTTCGGTCAGCAAGCCCGAACTGATCAGCTATCTGAACGGTGGCGCGAAGTGAGATAGAGTTTCCTGCAAAAATGCAGGCAATACCACCCTGAACGGGTCGCATGTGAGGCGGTATGGAGCGAAGGCCATGCCGCCTCTTTTTCGCGTCGTCCGCGGGTTAGAGCTTGTTTCCGCGATTTCTTAATCAGCGATCGTTTGCGATCGCTTGGAAATCGCTCTAACCGCGCTTTCGGTTCGCGTAGAGCAGCGCCGCGACGATGGCGGCGGACCCGATGCCGACGGCCGTCCCCATCAACACGCCCTTGCTGGCGGATTTGCGCGCGGCAGTCCCCAGATCAGGCTTGGCGGCGGTGTCCGGGGTTTGGGCGCCATCGGTGGGCGCATCATGTTCGGGCTTTGTCATAACAATCCGAATCTATGCAATAAAGCGGGCGCGCAGAAAAGCGGCTTTCAATAATCGGGCAAAGTTTGGACGGCCTCCCCCCACCCGCGCAGCTCCCGCGAACCGGCGCGATCGATCAATTGGTCCAGGTCCGCGATTGTGAAAGCGCCGGGATGCTCGATATCCTGCAGCTCATCCCAGGTGACCGGCACGGCGACAGGCGCATTTTCCCGCGCGCGCACGACATAGGGCAGGACGGCGGTCGCGCCACGCTGGTTACGCAGCCAGTCGATGAAGATGCGCCCCTTGCGCTTGGCCTTGCTCATGGTGGCGGTGAAGCGGTCGGGTTCCGCCGTCGCCAGCGCACGGGCGAAGCGGTCGGCAAAATCCTTGACCTGCGGCCATTGCGCGTCTGGCGTCAGGGGCACGACGACATGCACGCCCTTGCCGCCCGACAGCATGGCGAAGCTGGTGAGGCCGATATCTTCGAGCGTCCGGCGAATGTCGCGCGCCGCCTTTTTCACATCGCCAAAATCCAGTCCCTCGTCCGGGTCGAGATCAATGACGAGGCGGTCGGGCCGCTCCACATCTTCGACCCGCGATCCCCAGCCGTGAAATTCGATGGTGCCCATCTGAACGCAGGCCAGCAGGCCGTCGACATCATCAATGTAGAGATAATCCTCCTCTCCCCCGTCCTTTTCGCGAATGGGAACATGCATCACATGGTCGCCAAAGCTGCCGCTGTCATGTTTTTGGAAGAAGCATTTTTTCGCCCGCCCTTGGGGGCATCGGACAAGGCTGATCGGGCGATGCGCAATCCATGGCAGCATGATCGCGCCCGCCGCCGCATAATAGTCGGCCAGCTGACCCTTGGTGATCTTCGCTTCTGGAAAGATCAGCCGGTCGCGATTGCTGATAGGCACATCGGATTGGGTTCCGGGCGTGGCCACTGGTTTCTCCCGGCTGACATCCTTTGCCGCCTTGTCTTCGCGCAAGCCCAGGAAGCTGCCGTGCCGAATGACATTGCTGCCGGTAAATTCGGCGAAGGCGATTTCGGCGACCAGATCGGGACGCACCCATTGCGCCCCGCGACTATCGCTGCGCGGGACGGTCAGGGCGGGCGTCTTGCGCGCGCGGGCCTTCAATGATTGCATCAGGCTGTCACTGTTGTGCGCGTTGAAGCCGGTGCCGACCTTCCCGGCATAGACCAGCCCATCCTTTCCATTCTGCGCGAGTAATATGTTGCGCAGGGCGCGTCCGCTGGCTCCGCTTGCGGTCCAGCCGACAATGACGAATTCCTGTCGGCGGGTGCATTTGACCTTCAGCCAGTTTTTCGTCCGCACGCCGCGATAGGGTGCGTCCGCCCGCTTGGATATTATGCCTTCCTGACCGGCGTCGCACATGGCGCGGAACAGCTTTTCGCCCGCGCCGACCACATGATCGGCAAAGTGGACCTGCGGCGTTCCATCACCGATCAGCGCGCCCAGCTTTTCCTTTCGAGCGACATTGGGAAGCGCGGTCAGATTCTGTCCATCCAGTTCAAGAAGGTCGAAGGCGAACAGATGGAGCGCGCCGCTGTCCTCTCCCTTGAGCACATGCTGGAGGGTCGAAAAATCGGGGTTGCCGTCAGCACCCATCGCCACGATTTCTCCGTCGATCAGGGCGGGCGGCAGGTCCATATCGGCCAGTTCGGCGGCAAGCGGGGCGAAGCGATCGGTCCAGTCGAGACCGGTCCGCGTGAAAATGCGCACCTCGTTTGCCGCGACGCTGACCAGACAGCGGTAGCCGTCATATTTGATCTCGTGAATCCAGCCATTGCCGGTCGGCACCGCATCGACCAACGTCGCAAGTTGTGGAGCATGAAAGGTCGGCGGCTTGCCAGTGGCCCGCTTTCGCGATGCGCGAACCGGCGTCGCCTTTTTCGCCTGAGCCATGGCGGCATCGAAGGATTTGCCCTTCTTGCCCTTTAGCGAGAGTGGAGGTGCTTCCGCGGCGATTTGCGTCATGGTGCGACCGCTGCTTATGCTGGTGAGCTCCCGCGCCACCAGATCGTCCGTCGCACCGGCATAGCCATCCTCGATCTTGCGCAGCAGCCAGTTTTCCCGCTTTTCGCCCGGACGGGGTTTCAGCCGGATCAGCAGCCATTCGCCTTTCATCCTTTGACCGTGGAGGATGAAATGAAGGTGCCCCTTGGCCAGGTCCTTCGCGCTTTTGCCGGGGATGGGCTCCCACGTCCCTTCGTCCCACAGCATCACCGTGCCGCCGCCATATTCGCCCTGCGGGATGGTCCCTTCGAAACTGGCGTAGGACAGGGGATGATCCTCCGTCCGCACGGCCAGCCGCTTGTCGGCGGGATCAGGGCTAGGCCCCCTCGTCACCGCCCAGCTTTTCAGCACGCCATCCATTTCCAACCGAAAATCAAAATGAAGCCGGGTCGCGTCATGCTTTTGCACGATGAAGCTGTTTCCGCCGCTTCGCCCGCGCTTCCCCGCAGGTTCCCTGGTCCGGGCGAAATCGCGTTTGCGATTATAGACCGTCAGCGGATCGGCGTCGGCCATCGGTCATGCCCGCTTTCGCGCCGGAGCCTTGGCGGCGCCGCTTTTCCGCGCGGCGGGCTTCCTTGTGGCGCCCGTTTTGCCGGTGGCGGCAGATGACCCGCCCTTTCCGCCCGTATCGACGGATTTCTTGAGCGCGGCCATGAGGTCGATGACATTGCCGCTCCGCTTGACCGGGGCGCTATCCTCCTCTTCGATGATGCGGCGACCCTTGGCCTTTTTCTTCTTTTCGATCAGCCGTTCCAGCGCATCGACATAGCGGTCATGGAAGCTGTCGGGCTTGAAAGGGGCGGTCTTCTTTTCAATCAGCGCCTGGGCCAGGTCGAGCAGTTCGGCGTCAGGCTTGGCATCCTCAATCTCGCGGAAATAGCTTTGGGCGCGGTGAACTTCATCGGCATAGCGCAAGGTTTCCAATATCATGCCGCGACCGCAAGGCTTGAGCGAAACGATATATTCGCGTCCGCGCATCGCCAGCTGGCCCAGGCCAACCTTCTTCGACTGTCGCAGCGCTTCACGCAGAACGATGAAGGCTTCTTCGGCCAGATCGTCAGCAGGGACGACATAATAGGGCCGTTCATAATAGAGCACGTCGATCTCATCCGCGTCGACGAACTGCGTCAGCTCCAGCGTCTTCTTGCTCTCCAGCTTGACCGCCTCGATCTCGTCGGGTTGCAGCAGGACATAGTCGCCCTTGCTCACCTCATAGCCTTTGACAATGTCTTCAGGCTTCACTGCGCCGAGACCGGGCACCGTCTTTTCATAACGGACGCGCTTGCCGCTGGGTTCGTGAATCTGGTGAAATGCGATCTGCGCGCCCGATTTGGTCGCGGAATAAATCTCCACCGGGATGGACACGAGAGCCAGCCTGATCTGCCCCTGCCAATAAGCGCGCGCCGCCATGATAATGTGCCTCCTTGCGACATGGAAAAATGCGCGGACGGGGGTGCGAGTTCCGCGCGCGCCACGGCATTGCTGTCGGCAAGGCGAAGCCCTGCCCCTATGCGCAACCGGCGAAATCGGACGAAGCGCTTCCGAAGACGGGTGAAATATCCTAAGCTGCGTAAAATCAGCAGCTAGGACGATATGCCGATGCAATTTCTGCGGACTGCCTTCTGGGTCGTCATCGCCGTAGCCCTCGCCTTTTTCTGCATGGCGAATTATGTGCCCGTCACGGTCCGGCTATGGGGTGACATGGTGATGGAAACCAAGCTGCCGGTCCTGTTGATCGGCGCATTTCTGCTGGGCGCACTGCCCTTTTGGGTCATGGCGCGGGCAACGCGCTGGCGGATGAAGCGCCGGTTGGACAGTACCGAGCGCGCCTTGATTGTCGCGACCACCACACCCGCGCCAACCCCGACCGATTCTGCGGACATATCACCCCCGCCCCCTCCCCTCTCTGCAACAGGAACAGCATGAGCAGCCCGATCTATGTCGCCATCGATACCCCCGACCTGGCCAAGGCGCAGGAACTGGCACAGCGGGTCCACAATCATGTCGGCGGGCTGAAGCTGGGGCTGGAATTTTTCTGCGCCAATGGCCATCACGGCGTGCGGGAGATGATGAAGTTCGACCTGCCGATTTTCCTGGACCTCAAGCTGCATGACATTCCCAATACCGTGGCGAAGGCGGTGCAGGCGCTGAATGGCCTGGAACCCGCCGTGCTGACCGTGCATGCGGCAGGCGGACGCGCGATGCTGGAGGACGCGAAGGCGGCGGCTGGCATCAATACGAAGGTGGTGGCCGTCACGGTCCTGACCAGCCTGGACAATGGTGACCTGACCGACATCGGTGTGGGCGGCCAGGCGGAAGATCAGGTTGCGCGCCTGGCCGATCTGGCACGCAGCGCGGGGCTGGACGGGATCGTGTGTTCCGGCGAGGAAGTGGCGATGGCGAAGCGGGCATGGCCGGACGGTTTCTTCGTCGTGCCCGGCGTTCGGCCTGCCGGGGGGACCATGGGCGATCAGAAACGCGCCGTGACCCCGCGCGAGGCACTTGATCGCGGCGCATCGATCCTTGTGGTGGGGCGGCCGATCAGCCTGGCGGAAGATCCAGACCTGGCTGCACGGGAAATCGAAGCGACATTATAACTGCACAGACGTTCGTGCTGACCTGCCCTCAGGCGGCGGGTCAATAATCCTTCGATATGCGAACGTTGGCGCTTTCACGTCCTATGGTCGATATGGCCGCCAGCAGCGAAAGCCAGCGGGTTACCTGATATTCTATGCGGGTCGCGGAATAGCCCTGACCGTCGGTGATCAATTCCACATAGGTTTTCCGGGTCAGATATTTGCCCGCCGCCAGCGATGTGCCCTGACCCTGGGTCGGGTCGGCGGCGATGATCCGCAGCCGGTCAAGCCCAGCCGCCTTGCGCACGGCATTGATCGGGTCCAGCCCGCCTTCACCCTGAAGCGAACCGACGGCCGACGCCAGTTGCAAAGCCTCTGGCGCGGACAGGTTGGTGATGGACGTTCCGAACAGGATACGGGACAATAGCTCATCCTGCGGTAAGGCGGGGACGCTGGTGAAGCTGATATCGGGTTTCAGGCCCGTCCCCCCGACATGGATCGTCGCAGTAAGGTCGTTGACGTCGGCTTCCGCATCGATGTCCAGAGATGGGTTCACCGGCGTGCGCCCGTCAAACTGTATCCTGCCCTCCCGCAGTTCGAACCGCCGACCCGCAAAGGTATAGCCGCCCCGCACCAGTTCCGCCCTGCCCGAAATCGCAGGGGCAGTGACTGTGCCGCCAATGTCCAGATTGGCTCGCCATTCGCTGTCGAGGCCAAGTCCGGTGACGGTCAGGCGATCGCGCGCCCTTGCCTTGATCGCCAGCGCCCACGGCCTGCTGGTCCGGGGCCGTTCTATTTCATCACCGTTGCGACGCGTTTCGGTGACCCGCAATTCGGGTATTTGCGCCACGGCAGCGGCCCGGCCCATGGTGAACCGGCTGCGGTTAAGGATCAGGTCGCCGCCGACCGTGCCGGTGGACCCGTCGGACCGCAGCGTGATCGGGCCGGTCACGGTCGCCGCGATATCGTCCCGTTCGAGCAACGCCGCGTTATCCGCCTGAAGCCGCAGGTCCATGGCCACGCCGCCGATACCGGCAAAGGTGAAATTGCCCGCCCCTGTCACCGCCCCGCCATTGCGCGCGGTGGCGGAAAATTCGGAGATGACGAGTTGTGCCCCGGAAAAGCGCCCACGCGCCTTGACGGCATTCAGACGCATTCCGGTGACAGGGCTGTTAATGGCTGCACTGTCCGTTGAAAGCGAACCGGAAATGACTGGATTGCCCAAGGTGCCGCGTGCGTCCGCTGACATGTTGACCGGACCGGAAATGTCCACAATCTCTACCCCGGTCAGCCGCCAGAGCGTGTCCGCCGTGCCCTTGAAACGTAGTTGAGCGAACAGGGGCGCACTGTTCAGCCGTTCGACCAGCCCACCCTGACTACCGAGCGGGGTCAGGAGCGCCTGCCCACGTCCGATGGTTTGCCCGCCAGCGGCAAAGACCATGCGTGTTGCCAGCCGGTCCTGAGTCAGGATGATGTTGACGCCAGCATCGACTGGCCGCGAACTGAGCGACAGGCCGGAACGGGTGAGGCCGCGCACCCGCAGATCGCCCCTGCCGCTGGGCAAACCGCCGCGCGTGTGCACATAGGTCAGGGTTCCGGTGGCCGTGCCGCCCAGACCCAGATGATCATAGGCGATGTCGAGAAGCGCGAGGGGCAGCTTGTTCATCCGCGCTTCGACCCTGGTCGTCGCTCCGCTCAATTCCCCGCCCAGTTGCAGCGAACCGCCCGCATAGCTGATGGTCGTCGGAGCGAGCCGCCATCCACCGTCGATCCGGGTGAAAAGCGCTGCGCGGGTCAAGCGGATTGGCCGGGCGTCGACGGTCCCCTTCGCGGTCAAACGGATGCGATCCGGTTCGACCTGCGCTTCCCCCTGAAGATCGAACAGCCGTCCCCGCTGGCCTGACAGGCTGCCCCTGACGACGCCGCGCCCGCCGGTCATTTCGGCGTTGGCCGTCATGCGACCTACCAGCATGCCGCCCACGCGCAGGCCGCGCGCCTGCAGCGCGGCGTTGACGGATGCGCCTGCGGGATCGAGCAGGATGGTCGCGTCCAGCTTGCCGCGCCGAACGGCTATGACCGCCGGGCCATCAAAGCTCGCGTCGGTCGCGTCGAGTTTCAGCACCAGCTGCTGCGCACCGTTTACGGGGGCAAAGGCGATGAAGCCTGTGACTGGCCCGGCCACGACCAGCCTCCCGTCAAGCCCGCCAGTCACAGGGCGAAGATCTCCGCTAGCGGTAACGCCTGACACGGCGAGCTGCGCCACCCGAACCACCGCCTGTCCGTTCGGCGGGAGAAGGATTGCACCATTGCCGGTGAACTGGCCAAGGGCTGACCCCCCTTCGGCAACAAAATCATATCCCGGTTCGCTGGGCGTCAGGCGGGCATGCAGATTGGTTACCCCCAGGGCGTCGAGGGGACGTGCAAGAACCAGGTCGATGGCCGGGCGCTCAATCCGACCGTCCAGCGTCAGGCGCAGCGGGCCATATGCGCCATGCCTGCCGCTGCCTTCGAAATGAAAGCTGCGATCGGGGCGGCGATAACCCTGCGCAGTCAGTTTGAGCAAAGGCGCGTCGAGCGACAGGTTGGAAAAAATCAGCCGCCCGTCCGGCCCCAGGGACAGCCCGCTCCGTAAGGTGGGAAGTCCGCCGCCAAGCGACCGAAGGAAGCTGTTGTCCAGCCGCCGCATCCTTGCCACCGCATTGCCGCTAAGGCTGAACGCACCGCGCGCATCCGGCACAGCGCGCAGCCGCGACACCAGGTCCGCCACGCCCAGCCCGCGAATGGCGAGACCGCGGATTTCACCGTCCAGTCCAAAATCGTAACGGCCAGTCCTGAGGTCGGCCAGCATCAACAACTTGCCATTCAGCTTGTCCGAGCGGATCGACATGGGATTGCTGACGATCTGCTGCCCCTTGATTTGCAGCACGCCATTCAGCGAAAAATTGCGCACTATGCCTTCGACCAGATCGCCCTGACCATCCAGCCGCCGCGCCTTCAACTGCACCGGGATCAGCGTAGGCCCATTCTTCGCCCTGCGTCCCTTCCCTTCGGCGCGCACGTCGCTGATCAAGGTACGGTCGAACGCCAATTGTCGGGCGCGCAGCAGATATTCATAGCCAAAGGCCGCGAACGGCCCGTCCAGACGGATGCGCGCCGTCACATCGCGCCCGCGCATCGATTTCAGCAATGCTTGCGGGCGAGCCAGTTTCAGGTCGACCAGCACATTGTCGAGCGCATTGTTCCGCAGGTCGAGCGCGCCATCCGCGCTAAGTTCCAGCGCGTCGGAGCGCAGCGAAACAAGGCCGTCAATCCGCCGGTTGGCCATGGCGCCCTTCGCGCTCACCGCCAGCCGCGGAGCCGACAGGCGGCGGACAAGTCCCTGCCCGGCGATGGCCGATCCTTCAATCGAACCCGTCGCCGAATAGGCCCCGCCCCGCGCCGCCAGTCGCAGATCCACAGCGGGGTTGCTGTCCAACGTGCCGGACAGCCGACCATCCCACTGCGTCCAGCTGCCCTGACCCCGGATGCGCAGATTGGCGTTCTGGCTGAGGCCAGCCATCGCCGCCAGCACCCCGCCTTTGGGCGCATTGACGGTGACGTCCAGGTCGAACCGATCGTCGTCCGGGCGGCTGTCCAGTGCGATGTTCAGCGCATCGTCGCCATCCAGCAACCGTGCCGACAAATCGATCACGGCGTGACGATCGCGAATGTCAGCATCGCCGGAGATGGTTGCCTGCCGGGCACGTCCCGTCACGCCTTTGTCGATCATCAGTCGATCGATCGAAAACTGCATCAGGCGGATGTCGAAACCGGGGAGGATCGGACCATCCCGCTGGCTTGGATTGAGCTTGGGCAGTTTATGCAGGGTGGCGACGGGAATGACGAGGCGGTCGATGTCCAGCCGATTGGACAGCCATGCAAAGGGCCACCAGTCCAGTTCGACGCGCGGTGCATCCAGAAATGCGCCTTTCGGGTCGGACAGGGTCAGGCCATGCAGCACGGCGCGGCGATAGATGCTGCCTTCTATCCGATCGACACGAATGTGCAGGCCCGACGGCGGGCTGATGCGATCTATGCGCGAGATCAGGAAACGGTGGCCCGACGGCGTATCCAGCCAGACCAGCGCGCCCACCGCCACCAGTAGCAGCAAAGCTAGCAACCCGGCGATCCACCGCTGCCACGGCCCGTCCCAGGCACGGCGGCGGTCGGTTGCCGGGTGGGACCGCGACTGGGCCTGTTCTTCAGCCATCAGAAGGCTTGGCCCAGCGAGACGTAGACCGCGACCTTGGGATCGCCTTCCTGCGGATTGAGCGGTGTGCCCACGTCGACCCTGATCGGCCCGAAACTGCTATAATAGCGCAGGCCAAGGCCCGCCCCGATCCTCAAATCGCGAAAGTGAGGCACGAAGCTGGTCGAGATATTGCCTGCATCCACGAACGGCACCACGCCGAAATTGCCGAACCTTATCCGCGATTCCAGCGAAAATTCGGCCAGGCTCTTGCCGCCGATGGGATCGTTGCCGGAATCGCGCGGGCCGATGGCCTGATAACCATAGCCACGCACCGAAGCCCCGCCCCCTGCATAGAATCGCCGCGACGGCGCGATGCGATCCACGGTCGACCCCAATATAGTCCCGAAACGGGCACGGGCCGCCAGCACGACACGATCACCCATCGGTTGATAGACGCTGCCGTCCAGTTGGACACGGGCATAGCCGAAGGTGCCGTTCTGGAAAGACAGTTCGGGACTTAAACGACCACCGAGACGAAAGCCCCTGGTCGGATCGAGCAGGTCATCGCTACCGTCATGGGTAAGGCTGAGCGGGACGGCCCCGATCAGGAAGGTGCGCCTATTGCCCCCGCTGAACGCGTCTTTTTCATCCGATGCTATAAATTCGGCCCCGACGCGCCAGACCCATTTCTTTTGAAACAATATGTTGGTCTGCCGCTCAATCGCGCCGGACAGGGTAATGGTGCGAGCGTCATAGGCGTCGCGCTTGATGTTGCTGACCGAAACCAGCCCGGTCAGCACATGATCGCGCCGACGGAAATTGTTGCGGCGATAGGTCGCGGAAGCGGTCTGCTCCTGCGTGCCCAGCACGCCGCGAAACGTCACGGCTCCTTCCGGGGGAAACAGGTTGCGATGCTGCCAGCTGACTTCGGCGCGATACCCTTCGCCGGTGCCATAGCCCAATTGCCCAGCGATGGTCCGCAGCGGAGCGGGCCGCACATCGACCAGCAGATCGACATGCTCCCCGTCGCCAGCATCCTTCCGGGTCAGGCTAACCGAGGATACGAGGCCGGTAGCAATGATCGCGCTGCGCAAATCCTCCACGTCGGACGCCATATAAGTGTCGCCGGGCTGGAAACGGGCAATGCGCTGGACGTGGTCGGCACTGAACAGCTTGTCATTCGTCAATAATATGGACCCGAAGGTCCGATAGGCGCCGGGGGTCACGACTATGTCCAGATCGCCCTTGCGCTCTTCATGATCGATATGGACTTGCGGCTCACCAACCTTTGCGAAGGGAAAGCCATTTTCGGCCAGCGCAACCGCCAGGTCCGCCTGCCCGGACAGGATTGCATCGGCGTCGACTGCATCGCCGGGCTTCAGCGGAAAAGCGGCTTGCAACTTCGCCTCGCGTTCACCGGCGGCCGACAGCCCCTCCAGATCCACGCTGGACAGCAGGTAAAGCGTTCCGGGCACTATCTGGAACGTGACCGACAGGCGATCTTCGCCCGCGGGCGCGACGGATGAGCGGATGCGGGCGGCATAATAGCCCTTGGCGCGCAGCAGCCGGTCCAGCAACGCCGTATCTTCCGCGATGCGTCGGTTGATCTGCGCCAGATTGGCCGACTTGTCTTCGCCCTGCCGCAAAACCGACAAGTCGCGGAAGCGGGCGTCGAACTGCGCGTCGGCGATTTGCTCCACGCCCTTCAACTGCAGGGTATAGCGGCTTTCCTTGATCGGGTCGGTGAAGTCCCCGGCAGGATCGAGGGCGGCTGATGCGGCCTCCGCCTCCCCCTGCGTCGCGCCTTCATCCGCCATAACGGGATCGTCATCGGCCGGGATGTCAGCCATGTCATCGGCAGGAAATGGGTCGACGCTGTCGGGCTGATCCAGATCGGGCCAGGCGACCCCAATATCGGGCATGGGGTCGAGCGGCATCTGCTGATCGTCGACGACGGAGGGCGGAGCAACGCTCTGCGCCTGCGCCTCAGGCCACGATAGCAGCAGCAGCGGCGCCAATAGCAGCCGGGCAGCTTGCGGAGTGCCTGAAGTGCGGCAGTTGTTCCGCAAACCGGTGTTCATATCAATGATCTAGACCATATGGGCAGGGGAGCGCCAGAGCGGATCGTGCGGCGAGCCTGAACGACGTACCGCTCAAAATGCCAGGTTCAGCCGATCCATCAATGCGCGCGCTGGGTTCGCCGCCTGCTGAGCCGGTGGGCGCGCCATCCTGTCCATGCTGTCCTGCAGCCTGGAGACCCGGTCATATAATTCCTGGCTGGCTTCGATCAGGGCGCGCGCAGCAAAGGGAAAGGCCAATGCCACATCTGCTTCGGTGCTGGCCGCGCGACCCAGGCGGTATTTTTCATCGGCAAGGTCGGCGTCCGCAATCTCACCCCTCTGCCATGCCCGTTGGCTCAACAGCCAGGCGATCACGTGCATGAGCCGGGTCGTCACCTTGAGCGATTCGCATGCGAAGGACACCCGGCGCAGCGGATCGTCCATTTCCCCCTCTTCCGTTTCGCGCTGGTCGAAATAGGCACGCGCTTCATCCGCCATGACCATGGCCTCCAGGTAGAGGCCGTCGACCAGTCGCCGGTGAAGGCCACGATCAAGGAAAAGCGCAGGAGACATGCTTCATTCCTGACATAAAAGATTCGCCTTGTCAGGCCCGCGTGGCGCCCATCTCCCAGCTTGTCCCATTCAGGGCCGATCAGCCATGATATTAACCACGAATGCCGCGTTGGCGGGGATTCAGGCGATGATGTCCGGGATCAGCGCGTCTTCCAGCACGGCGATTTCATCGCGAAGGCGCAGCTTGCGCTTTTTCAGCCGTGCCACCTGCATCTGGTCGCTCGCCCCGGTGCCGACCAATGCATCGATGGCGCGGTCGAGATCCCTATGCTCGATTCGCAGCAACTCCAGCCGACGCATAATGTCTTCCCGGCTCAATCCGCACCCTCTTTCCAGGCCATGCTTTTCCGAAGGCCTCTGATAGCTTGGCCGGGGTCATCGGACCATCGCAAATTTTCGCCCATCCGGTCGCAAAGCGATGCAGCCTTAGGGACAAAGCAGCGGAATCATGATTTACTCGTTCGTCCATCACCTTCACAAGGAGAACGTCATGGAAAATAGCCACATTTCAGCACTTTCGGCCAAGCATGCAGGGCTTGAGGCACGCATAAAGGCGGAGTCGAGTCGGCCCATGCCTGATGCGATCCTTGTCGCCTCGCTCAAAAAGCAGAAATTGCGGCTGAAAGAGGAAATGTCGGTCGGGAATTAAGCCCGCATAGGCAATCGGGTCGGATCGGCGCGACAGCCGTCCGGCCCTTTGCCATCGCCTGCCCCATCCATCGCTTATCGAGCGCACCCCTGTCGGCCCATAAGGCCTGACAGAAATATAGTCAGCGCTTTAGCTGCCGCGCTTGCGGGCGGGTCACATGGAACTGAGTCGTGTTACCGGCGGAGACCGGCTTGCGCGCCAACTGCGGGTCGATTTCGCGGTCGAAGGCAATGCCGATCTTGTCCCCGCGCGCCCATACGACCTTGCCCTTCACCCGGCCAACACCGCGCAGGTCCATGAAAAGCTCGACGCCCGACGGCACAGGTCTTTCGCAATCGGCCATCATGCCAGTTGCAGACAGATTACGGACGCGGGCGCGCCCCAAGGGAGCGCCGCCAGTCGATTCGAGGGTAGTGAGCAGGAACAGGCTGTCCCTAGGCCCGGCCCGCGCCGGACCCCGATCACCCAATTCCTGTTCGCTGTCCATCATCAACCCTTGCGATGCCCACTGTTTCCAACGGCTTGCCACGGGTCGATGGACAAAGGGTTAATCGTCGCGAGATACCTTTTCCTGGCGCTCGTGCCGTTCCTGCGCTTCCACCGTCATGGTGGCGATTGGCCGGGCTTCCAGACGACCGAGGGAAATGGGTTCGCCGGTCACTTCGCAATAGCCATATTCGCCGTCATCGATGCGCCGCAGCGCCGCGTCGATCTTGGAAATCAGCTTGCGCTGGCGATCGCGGGTGCGCAGTTCGATGGACCAGTCGGTTTCGCTCGACGCGCGGTCGTTGAGGTCGGGTTCACGCAATGGTTCGTTCTGAAGAACCGCCAGAGTGCCCTCGGCCTCCGTCAATATCTGCTTTTTCCAGTCCCACAGCCGCTGCCGGAAATATTCAAGCTGCAGGGGATTCATAAACTCTTCGTCAGGCGAAGGTCGATAATCGGCGGGAAGGGATATAGCCGATTTTGGCGGATTTTGGCCGTCATTATCGGAATTAAGGACCGATGCCATCTGGCTCTCCGACTCGATAGGCCCCTTTGCATTTTGCTTTGGGAGCCGTGACTTATGATTGAGCGCGCCTAATAGCCAGCGGCGCGAGGCGACACAAGCGCCCATTCCAATCAAAGAAACGCCGCTGGACCACCCACCGACCCGTCTGTGACCGGAATACAACGATCCTGCTTGTCAAAAGAGGCGGCGGCCGAAAACCAGCTAAAGGTGGATCCGCAGGCCGTTCCACTATGGGACGTTAACCATAGTGATTGAGGCATTCCAACAATTTCTCTCGACGTGACCCCGATAATCAGAGTTAACGCCATTGAAGTTAACATGTTCTTTTGCCTTTTTACATGAAGGCGATTGTCATTCAGCTGCCACCGACATGCGGTGATTGGTCTGAACGACAGGAAGACAAACAAGAGTGGATCACTATGTCGGTACGGATGGCATTGGCTAAATTATGCGCCTGCACCTGCGGCGGCGCCCTAATCGGCGGTGGCGCGGTCCATGTTGCGGAAAGCGCACGACCGGCAGGGGTCCAGAGCACAAAGAGCGTCAAGGCCGCGCCCCGGCGTTATGCCGCCCGGCCCGTGAAGCGCAAGGTGGTGAAGACTGTAACCGCCTGCGCGCCGCAGACAATCTCTGTCACCACCCAGGCTCCACCCGTGCCCCTGCCTCCTCCACTGGTGGCGAGCGAGATGCCCGTGATGTCCGGCGGTGGCGGTGGGCCAATCATGATGGCGGGCGGTCCCGGTTTCGGCGGCGGCGGTTTTGTCGGCGGCTTCTTTGGCGGTAGCGGCGGCGGCAGCAGCGGCGGATCGGTCGTGATTTCCTCCACCAGCAGTTCGACGGGTGGCATCAGCAGTTCCACCAGCTCGACGACGGGTGGCGTTTCGACTTCAACCGGTGGCGTCTCCACTTCGACCGGCGGCGTTTCTACGTCGAGCGGCAACGTCTCGACCTCCAGCGGTAACGTTTCCACTTCCAGCGGCAATGTGTCGACTTCGAGCGGGAATGTTACAAGCAGTTCCTCGTCCTCCAGTTCCAGCTCCAGTTCGTCCTCGTCTTCCTCCAGCTCCTCTTCCAGCAGCTCCGGCGGGAAACCTCATGGATCGAGCGGCAGCAGCGGGAGCAGTTCTTCCAGCTCGTCGGGCGGCTCTTCGAGTTCATCCAGCTTTGGCAGCACCAGCTCGTCCACGTCGTCCAGCAGCTCATCTTCCAGCTCTTCGAGCAGCTCTGGCGGCAGTTCGACCAGCACCGGAGGCACCGACGTTCCCGCGCCGCCCATGGTCCTGCTGTTCGGCGCAGCAGCGGTAGCGCTGGTGGCCCGTCGGCGCTTCGCCGAACGCAAGGCCAAGACGGCCTGAACAGGGTTCACAAAAAAGGGTTCACAAAAAAAGGGGCGGTTCCTTCGCGGCGCCGCCCCTTTTTTTCGTATGTCGTTTCGTTTCAGCTTTGGGCGATGATCCGCTCAATCTCAGGAACCGGGTGGTTCGCCAGATCCTTGGCGATTTCACCCACCAGCCGGTTTTGCACTTCCTTGTGATAATGTTTGCGCATTTCACCAAGGGCGTTGGGCGGCGCAACGACGATCAGCTTTTCGAAATCATTCGCCAGCGCCCGCTGCTTGAGCATGTCGCTCGCCTCCGCAGCGAAGCGCGTCTCTTCCTGCTCATGATAGTCGGTCTTGCCCATGGTCGCCTGGCCGCCATTAGTAGAAGGCGCCCGGCCCGACATGTCGGTTGACTGTTCGCGGTCGAACGGATTGTGCTGCGTCTTCACGCTTTCCGCTTCCAGATTGGGTGCAAATCTATCGCCCTTGTTCCGAAAGAACAGCATCTTGCGCCCATCGGCAACCAAAACCATCGCACCATGATCGATCCACATCGCAGCTTCCTTTCGTTGGTTTGCCTGAGGTCAACGGACGGAAGCGCGCAGGGTTGCGCGGTTCAACGCGGAACGGCATAGGGCTGACCCATGCACGACATCCGCTTCATCCGTGAAAACCCCGCCGCGTTCGATGCGGGCCTCGCCCTGCGCGGTCTCACTGCGCAAAGTGCGGAGATTTTGTCGCTTGATGAACGCAGTCGCGCGATCAAGACCGAATTGCAGCAGGGTCAGGCTCGCCGCAATGAACTGAGCAAGGCCATCGGACAGGCGATGGCCGCAAAGGATGTGGCCCAGGCGGATGCGCTGAAGGCGGAGGTCGCGGCGTTGAAGGACCGCATGCCTGCGCTGGAGAATGACGACCGGGCGCTGGATGAACAGCTGCAGACCCTGTTGGCTGCCCTGCCCAATCTGCCCGCATCCGATGTGCCGCAGGGCGCGGACGAAACGGACAATGTCGAGGTGGCCAAATGGGGGGTTCCCCGCGACTTCGCCTTCGCGCCGCAGGATCATGCCGATTTCGGCCCCGCCCTGGGGTTGGATTTTGAAGGCGCGGCGGCTTTGTCAGGCGCGCGCTTTGCGGCGTTGCGCGGACAGATGGCGCGGCTGCATCGCGCGCTGGCCCAATTCATGCTGGATCGCCAGACCAGCGACAATGGCTATGAAGAAGTAAACCCGCCGCTGCTGGTGCGCGACGAAGCCCTGTTCGGCACCGGCCAGTTGCCGAAATTCGCCGACGATCTGTTCCGCACGACGGATGGCCGCTGGCTCATCCCCACCGCCGAAGTCAGCCTGACCAACCTGGTGCGCGATCAAATCGTGGCGACAACCGCCCTGCCCCTGCGCTTCACCGCGCTGACGCCTTGCTTCCGATCCGAAGCGGGATCGGCGGGCCGGGACACGCGCGGTTTCATCCGCCAGCACCAGTTTGAAAAGGTCGAACTGGTCACCATCTGCGCCCCGGAAACTTCCGAATCAGAGCTTGAACGCATGTGTGCAGCGGCAGAGGGTATCCTGCAAGCGCTGGAACTGCCCTATCGCAAGGTGCTTCTGTGCACCGGCGACATGGGCTTTGCCGCCGCCAAGACCTATGATCTGGAAGTGTGGCTGCCGAGCCAGAAGACCTATCGCGAAATCAGCTCCATCTCCAACTGCGGTGATTTCCAGGCGCGGCGGATGAACGCGCGCTATCGGCCAGAAGGTGAAAAGCAGACGCGCTTTCTGCATACGCTCAACGGATCGGGACTGGCGGTCGGTCGGACGCTGGTCGCGGTGCTGGAAAATTACCAGCAGGAAGATGGCAGCGTCATCGTTCCCGAAGCGCTCAAGCCCTATATGGGCGGGATTGTTCGGCTGGAACCCCGCTAAATCAGGAGTCCCAAGATGCGCTGCCCTGGAGTGACCGCGATGTCAGGATTTTCCGACTTCCAATGCTCCCGATCGCGCATCAACCCCGCACGGACCTGCCACGGGTGAGGATCACGCCCCTGCGCCCCCCACTCGGCATGGCGGGTTTCCTGCGACGGCGGTCTTCCATGCCGGTCTGGGCGGACATGGCCTGGCGCGTGGCCCTGGTCCTGGGCCTCATCGCGCTGGTGCTTGTCCTGCACTGGATCGGTCGCGATGGTCTGAAGGACAATCTGGACAACCATATCAGCTTTATCGATGTCCTTTATTTCACCACGGTCACGGTGACGACCGTGGGCTATGGCGATATCGTGCCCGTCAGCCCGGAAGCGCGGCTGTTCGAAGCATTGCTGGTGACGCCGATCCGGTTGTTCGTTTGGCTGATCTTTCTGGGAACGGCCTATCATCTGTTTTTCCGCAACATCCTTTACAGGTGGCGCATGGCTCGCATTCAGGCCGATCTTCATAATCACATCATCGTGACAGGTTTTGGCACCAGCGGCAGCGAAGCCGTCAACGAATTGCTGGCGCGCGGCGTGAACCCGCGTGAAATCGTGGTCGTCGACCCTGAAGAAAAGGCGCTGGCGAAGGCCGAAGAGCTGGGCTGCAATGTCCTGTGCGGTGATTCAACACGCGACAAGACACTCAAGGACGTAGCGGTCCATCGCGCCCGGACGATGATCGTTTCAGCCGGACGCGACGACACGTCCATCCTGATCACGCTGACCGCGCGACATCTGGCCCCGCACCTTCCCATCAGCATCGTGGTGCGCAACGAAGACAATGAACTGCCCGCTCGCCAGGCGGGGGCAACGACGGTGATCAATCCCGTCAGCTTTGCCGGGCTGTTGCTGGCCGGAAGCACGAGCGGGCCGCATATCGCGGACTATATGGCCGACCTTGCCGCGACCGGCGGCCGGGTGCGGCTGCACGAACGCGGCGTGCTGGCGGAGGAAGTCGGCCAGCCGCTGTCGGCGATACGGACGGGGCTGGGCGTGCGCATCTATCGCGGCGGTCGGGTGATCGGGTTCTGGGAACCCGAAGCGGGCCAGTTGCACAATGGCGACATGATCATAGAGATCGTGGCTGGGGTCGAGCATGATCAGGCGCACAATCCCGCCTGAATCCGGCGCAACAAAGGCTTTGGTGACATAGCGCGCAAAAAACCCTATGTGCGCGCCGATCATGGCAACCAAAATTCCCGAAGCGCCGAAGGTCGGCATGGTGTCGCTGGGCTGTCCCAAGGCACTGGTCGACAGCGAACGCATCCTGACAAAGCTGCGGTCCGACGGCTATCAGATGTCCGCCGACTATGCCGGCGCTGACGTCGTGCTGGTGAACACCTGCGGCTTCCTCGATTCGGCGAAGGAGGAGTCGCTGGAGGCGATTGGCGAGGCGATCGCCGAAAATGGCCGTGTCATCGTCACCGGCTGCATGGGCAATGAGGCGGAGATGATCCGCCAGAAATTCCCGCAGGTACTGGCCGTCACCGGCGCGCATCAATATGAGGCGGTGGTGAACGCGGTGCACGAAGCATCGCCGCCCGTGCCCAACGCCTTTGTCGATCTGGTGCCAGAAGGCGGCCTGAAACTGACGCCCCGCCATTACAGCTATCTGAAGATTTCAGAAGGCTGCAACCATCGCTGTTCCTTCTGTATCATCCCTTCGATCCGGGGCGACCTGGTGTCGCGGCGTGTGGATGCAGTGCTGCGTGAAGCGGAAAAGCTGGTCCATGCCGGGACAAAGGAGCTGCTGGTCATCAGCCAGGACACGTCGGCCTATGGCGTCGACAACCGGCATGAAACGCGGTCGTGGAAAGGGCGGGATGTTCGCGCCCACATGACCGACCTGGCGCGCGAACTTGGGCAGCTGCGCACCGCGGACGGCACGTCGCCATGGGTGCGGTTGCACTATGTCTACCCCTATCCGCATGTGGACCATGTCATTCCGCTGATGGCGCAAGGGCTGCTGACCCCTTATCTCGACATCCCCTTCCAGCACGCCTCCCCCAATGTGCTGAAAGCGATGAAGCGGCCCGCCAACGAGGCCAAGGTGCTGGATCGCATCCGTAACTGGCGATCGATCTGCCCGGATATCGCCATCCGATCATCTTTCGTGGTCGGCTTTCCTGGCGAGACGGAGCAGGATTTCCAGTATCTGTTGGACTGGCTGGACGAAGCGCAACTCGACCGGGTGGGCGCATTCAGGTTCGAACCGGTCGAAGGCGCCGCCGCCAACGACTTGCCCGGCGCTGTGCCCGAAGAGGTCAAGGAAGAACGCTACCAGCGCATCATGGAGAAGACCGCCGCGATCAGCGCCGCCAAGCTGAGCGCAAAGGTCGGTCGCGTGCTTCCGGTGATACTGGATGAAATCGGCGAAGCGGATGAAGATGGCGCCATCGGCGCTACCGGGCGCAGTCAGGCTGACGCACCGGAAATCGACGGCAATGTCTTCCTGCGCGACGTGGGCGAAGGACGGAAGACCGGCGACATATTCAACGCACTGATCGAGGACGCCGACGAGCACGACCTGTATGGCGTGCCCGCCGACGCCTGATCCCGCTATCGGGTGACGAAGGCGTCCTGATATTCGGTCTTGATCGTTTTCCGCATGGCCGCATCCACGGGCAGGAACACTTCGTAGCTGCCCTCCGAATAGGGACCGGCGCTGTAGGGGCCGATCACCACGGTCACGCCCTCGATCAGCTTGCCGTCCTTTGACGTGAGGGTCAGCACCTCCTTCATCGGATCGATGCAGCCGGAGAAGGGATCATCGCCGCGCGGTGTGACCGGCCCGCCGCGCTTCACGGCCCGCGCCTTGTCCAGCCCGGTGCAAAAACGATCATGGATCGCGTCTGCAAAGGCTTTAGGTGAGGTCATGAGCGCCTGAATACTGGTTTCGCGGCGTCGGGCCTTGTCCCACAGCAACGCCTTGTAGCCGGTCATCCCGTGCGCGCCGCCGGTATAGCTGTAGGTCGACGATTGTAGCGCCAGGAACCGGGGCGTGTCCGCGCTTACGGTCCAGCGGGTCTCCAGGCTGTGCGTGTGGAACGGAAAGCCCGATTCACGGGCGGACTTCCTGTCCTGCTCCGCCATTTTCAGCGCGTCCGCCTTGCCCTCGGTCATATCCTTGCGCAACTTGGCCGTCAGGTCAGGTACGGCTGACACCTGCGCGGGCCATGCATAGAGAAATTCCAGCACCTCAGTCTTGTTCGATTCTTCGAACGGCTCAGCGGGAGCAGCGCGCTCTTCTTCCGCTCCGGCCATGCGATTGAGGAAATTGGTGGCGGCGACGTCGGCGGCGTCGTCCTGGTTGGAGACTTCGACAGTGTCAGCGGACGAGCAGGCGCAAAGCAGCAGGACCGCTCCCAAGAACGGCCCTGTTCGCCACATCGATACCGACATCAATGCGCTTTAGCCGCCAGACAACGTTCGCTGATAGCCTTGCGCGTATAGCTGCTTTGAAGGGCCACGCCCGCATCGGGCCAACCTTCCGCCACCAAAGCCCGTTCGACTGCATGAGCACCGTCATAGCGCCCGCTTTCAGCCAGCACATAAGCGCGGGCACGAAGCGCCTGAAGGCGGCCATCTTCGCTATGCATCATCGCTTCTCTCCTTTTTTGCCGTTGAGTTCAGTCTAAACCCGCCAGCCCATTTAGCAAAGGGCGGCCAGCCGGAATGAGCCTGACCAGGGACGAAAATTGCGCTTTCCAACATGGCTGCCATTGTTCAGAGTCATGGACATGACCGAATTTGCCGAACTGCTTAAAGCGGACAACAATCAACCCGCGCATATGATCCAGATCGTGGACGCGACTGGCTTTGAACCATGGCTCGCGACGCAACCCGATCGCGTGCGGGCGATTGTCGCGGCCCAGAAATTCAGCGGCAAAGGCTATGAACATGCGATCATTCCGGGCGAAGGACCGGGGGATTGGTCGGTGGTCGCGGGCGTAGCGAACCAGGCGAACCTTTCCGCCTGGTGCCTTGCCAAGCTGGCGGAGATATTGCCTGAAGGCCATTATCGCCTCGCGCAAGGCCATGCTGGCCCTGCCGCGCTGGGCTGGATGACGGCGCAATATCGTTTTGACCGCTATCGCAAGGATGAGGCCGCGATTGGCCCCCGCGTCCTGTTGACCGAAGAAGTGGCGAAAATCGACGGGCAGGTCAGGCTCGCGCAGGCGGTCGCGCTGGTCCGCGATCTGGTGAATACGCCTGCCGCTGACATGGGCCCTTCTCAACTAGAGGATGCCGTACGCGCCGTTGCGGAAGAATTTGACGCCAGCATGACCGTGACGCGGGGCGATGCGCTGGAACAGGGGTTTCCGATGATCCACGCCGTCGGGCGCGCCGCTGGCAAGGATTTTGCGCCGCGCCTGATCGAAATGCGCTGGGGCGATCCTGCCCACCCGCGTCTGGCGGTGATCGGCAAGGGCATATGTTTCGACAGCGGCGGGCTGGACATCAAGCCTTCGTCCGCGATGCGGCTGATGAAGAAGGACATGGGCGGGGCTGCTCATGCTCTGGCCCTGGCGCGCCTGATCATGGGCGCGCGACTGCCGGTGCGGCTGCACCTGTTGATACCCGCTGCCGAGAATGCGGTGGGCGCGAACGCGTTTCGCCCCGGCGACATATTGCGCAGCCGCAAGGGGCTGACGGTGGAAATCGGCAATACCGATGCCGAAGGACGGCTGGTCCTGGGCGATGCGCTGACGCTGGCGGGCGAAGATCATCCTGAACTGATCATCGATTATGCGACATTGACGGGTGCGGCCCGTGTTGCGGTGGGGCCAGACCTGCCCGCCCTGTTCACCAATGACGACGGACTGGCCACGGACATGGAGGATGCAGGCAAGGAGACCGACGATCCCAGCTGGCGACTGCCCCTGTGGGACAGCTATGCCGACATGTTGAAATCGGACATTGCCGACATCAACAACGCTGGCGAAGGGGGCTTTGCCGGCGCGATCACCGCCGCACTGTTCCTGAAGCGCTTTGTACCCGAAGACACGAAATGGATGCATCTGGACACTTTCGCATGGCGTCCATCTGCGCGTCCGGGCCGCCCCAAGGGCGGAGAGGCGCTTGGCCTGCGGTCGGTTTTCCATCTTCTGCAACAACGTTACGGTGCGATGACGCAGAAATGATCGGTACGGATTGATCCGTTACGCAACCGCATTGGCCATTGTGCGTTAGGGGGGCATGAACGCCACATCCTCCCCCGAGATGGCCGCTGAGCTGACCCGTCCCGGCCTGAAGCAGCTCGGCCAATGGATGCGGACGCTGGTGGATTATGTCCGGTCGGGAAAGCCGGACCTGACCAACCGCCAGATGGCGCTGATGATGACGGTTTATATCGGCGCAGGACCCCATACGGTGCGCGGTCTGGCGGAAGCTTTGAATGTTTCCAAGCCGGTAATCACGCGCGCGCTAAACAAGCTGTCGGCGCTGGGCTATCTTCGACGGGAGCGGGATGCGGCTGACCGGCGCAATATTTTCATCACTCGCACACCCAAAGGCGCGGAATTTCTTGACGCCTTTCACCATTTCATCGCAGGAACCGGCCGCGATGAAAGCAATGAATACCCCTCCGCGGAACGCACCGCCTGAACGCACCCGTTTCAAACTGGAAGGCCGTTCCGTTAAGCTCGACAGCCGCATTCATGCGGCTCGCGGAGATTTGGCGGACGTGTCTCTGGCAGGTGTGCTTTTTTCCGCTCATTATGCCCGCGCCGTCGAACTGACCTGCGTAGTGCCTGGCGCTCCCATCCTGTCCGCGCCGTCGGGGACCGCAACTGCGGTGAGTGAACTGCTGCGCGGCGAGAGTTTTCACGCGCTGGACGTGACGACGGACTGGACATGGGGCTTTTGTGGCCACGACGGTTATGTCGGTTATGTGCGCCGCGACGCACTGGATACCCGCGAACAGACGAGCCACCGCATTTTCGCCGGAACCGCCCCGCTGTTCAGCGCACCCGACATAAAGGCGTCGATCGTTGATTACTGGCCGGGCGGCGCATTGTTCAGTGCAGAGGCGCAGGGCGATTTCCTGGTGTGCAGCGACGGCTATGTCCATCATCGGCACGCGGTCGCCGCCGACGCGCTGGAAAGCGATTGGGTCTCGGTGGCGCTCCGTTATCTCGGCCAACCCTATGTATGGGGCGGACGGGGCCATCGGGGGGTCGATTGTTCGGGCCTGGTGCAGGTCGCGCTGGGCCAGTGCGGCATCAAGGCGCCGCGCGACACCGACCTGCAACGCGACGGGATCGGGTCGCCGCTGCCGGACGATGCTGCGCTACAGCGTGGCGACTTCATCTTCTTCCCTGGCCATGTCGGCATCATGGTCGATGGCGACAATCTGCTGCATGCCAACGCCCATTGGATGGCGGCGGTAGTCGAGCCGCTGGCGGACGTGGTCGCGCGCTTGGCGGAAAGCCATGATCAGCCCATCATCGCGCGGCGGAGGATCAGCGCATGACCCACAAGATCTTTATCGACGGCGGCGTCGGCACCACCGGCCTGGAAATCGTGGAGCGGCTGTCAGGTCGCCCTGAATTGTCGGTGATGACGCTGGACGAGGATCGGCGGAAGGATGCGGGCGCGCGGAAAGAGGCGCTCAACGCCGCCGACATCGTGATATTGTGCCTGCCCGACGACGCCGCGCGCGAAGCCGTGGCGCTGATCGACAACGACCGCACGCGGGTGATCGACGCGTCCACCGCTCATCGCGTAGCTGACGGCTGGACCTATGGCTTTCCCGAACTGGAGCCGGGGCATCGCGAAAAGCTGGCGCAGGCGCGGTTTGTGGCCAATCCCGGCTGCTGGCCCACCGGCTTTCTGGCGCTGGTGCGTCCGCTGGTGCTTGGCGGGCTGCTGCCTGCCGATTGGCCGGTGACGGTATCGGGCGCATCGGGATATTCGGGCGGCGGCAAAGCTATGATCGCCGAGTTTGAAGGCCCGAACGGAGCGCCCAGTGCTTTTCGTCCCTATGGCCTTGGCCTGGCGCACAAGCATGGCCCGGAAATGCAGCTTTATTCCGGCCTGCAGCATCCGCCCCTGTTCGCACCCGCCGTTGCAAACGCCTATCGCGGCATGATCGTTGAAGTGCCGCTACAGTTGCGCGCCATGCCGGGCGCGCCCACGGTGGCTGACATCCATGCAGCGATGGCGAAAGCCTATGAAGGGTCGGCAGTCGTGCAGGTCGCGCCGTTGGCAGACGCCAATGCCATGACCCAAATAAGCCTGGAGCAGGTGGGCGCCACCGACAGGCTGGCCCTGTTCATATTCGGCAATGAACAGACCGGTCAGGTGCGGCTGGTCGCGGCGCTGGACAATCTGGGCAAGGGCGCGGCTGGCGCGGCTGTCCAGAACCTCAACATTCTGGCGGGGTTGCCGGAAACAGCGGGCCTGCGCCTCTGACGCTCTGGCCCGTCAGTGGACAGTGCCTGCGGGCGCATCCTGCGTCAGCAGCACGATCAACCGTTCGATCTGGCGCCAGCGGCAGAAATGGATGTGGTTGCCCAGGTCCCGGCTTCGATCTGCGCGCGCGGACGCTTCATAGCCCGCATTGACGCCAAAGGTCGCAATGAGTTCGGCGGCATCCTCGTAGCTCTTTCGATCCGAAAGATATGGCACCTGCATTTGAACCCCCTGCACTGCGTCCCGCCGTCAGGCCAAGCCTTTCAACCCCCGTGCCACTTTGCCATTCTGATGGCCGCCAGCCGGTCACGAAGGTGAACAGGCGGTTATCCAAGTCCCGAACCGATACAACCATCCCGCAACGGGACGCGATGCGTTTCAAAGTGACGCGGCATAAGGCGCTGGCGTCACCGCTTTTCGCGTGGCAAGGCTGACGCAACATGACCAAAGGCAAAAAGAACCCAACAGGCGCAGGCGCCTTCATAGCATTGCTGATCCTGGGCGGCACGATCGTGGGCGGACTGATCGGGCAACCTAGCGCCGGGCTGATTGCAGGTGCGGCGCTGGGTGCGCTGGTCGCCTTGCTGCTCTGGCTTTGGGAGCGTGGAAAATAGCACGGCTTTCGGCCCTCCCTCTTCTTGCCCGGCAGTGGCTGGCAGCATAGACAGGGACCATGAAAAAGCATCTGATCGCCATCAGCCTTATCGTGCTGGCCCTCATCGCGGGCGTCGTCTTCTACTTCGCACGGGGTGATACGGCCAAGCTGGCTGCCGGAGCGGACACCGGGCGGGAGCCGGTCTTCACCTCCCCCCGCACTGAAATTTTTCCCACGATCAACGTCGCCGAAGTGGTGCCATGGCGAGCGGGCGAAAAACCCGTCCCGGCCAAGGGCCTGACGGTTGCACGTTTCGCCGAAGGACTGGCCCATCCGCGATCGATGCTGACGCTGCCCAACGGGGACATATTAGTCGCCGAAACCAACAGCCCGCCCCGGCCGGTCGGCGGGATCGTGGACCGCGTCATGGGCTATCTGATGGACAAGGCGGGTGCGGGCGTGCCGTCGGCCAATCGCATCAGCCTGCTGCGCGACGCCGATGGAGATGGCCGGGCCGAAGTGAAGACCGCATTCCTCACCGGCCTCAACTCGCCCTACGGCATGGCGCTGGTCGGTGACACGCTCTACGTCGCGAACACCGATGCGTTGCTGGCCTTTCCCTACAAGACAGGTGAGACCCGGATAGCAGCGAAGGGCCGCAAAATCCTGAACCTGCCCGCGCAGGCGCCCAATCAACATTGGACCAAAAGCCTGGCCGCAGGCCCGACCGGCCTTCTGTATGTTGGCATCGGATCGAACAGCAATATCGGCGAAAATGGCCTGGGCAGCGAAGTAAATCGCGCCGCCGTGCTGGAGGTCGACCCCAAGACCGGCGACTATCGCATCTTTGCTTCGGGCCTGCGCAATCCTGTGGGCCTCGCCTTCGAACCTAATAGCGGCGCGCTCTGGGGCGTCGTCAACGAACGGGACATGCTGGGCAGCGATCTGGTGCCGGATTATCTCACCCGGATCGAATTCGGTGCCTTCTATGGCTGGCCATGGAATTATTGGGGCGGCTATGAAGATCGCCGGGTACAGCCGCAGCGGCCGGAAGTTCGTGAATATACCAAGCGGCCCGACTATGCGCTGGGCAATCATGTCGCGCCGCTGGGCCTGGCTTTCGCCGACAAGGTGAAGCTGGGCGCGCCTTTCCAGAACGGCGCGTTCGTCGGCTTGCATGGCAGCTGGAATCGTAAACCGGCGGCTGGTTACAAAGTCGTCTTTGTGCCCTTCGCCGCCGATGGTGAAGCCAGCCGCGCCAAGCCGATCGACATATTGACCGGCTTTCTGAATGCGGACGGCGATGCGCGCGGACGGCCAGTGGATGTCACCGCGGACGCCAAGGGCGCGCTGCTGGTGACCGACGATGTGGCCGGGATCGTATGGCGCGTCACGGGCGCGAAATAGAGTTTCGCCCCGCTTTCGACCGACGTGATCAGACCGCCATGCCGCTCCGCCCGGCAAGTTCGACGACATATTGCCAGGCCACGCGGCCTGACCGGCTGCCCCGCTGAGTCGCCCATTGGATCGCCTCCAGCGGGTCGAAGCTAAGGCCAAGGCTCGCCGCATAGCCCGATACAATATCGACATAGGCCTGCTGGTCCATGGCGTGGAAACCAAGGCTCAGCCCGAACCGATCCGACAGCGCCATCTTGTCATCCACCACATCGCGCGGATTGACGGGGTCGTCCTGTTCGGAAAGATGCCGGGGAACGATGTGACGGCGGTTGGAGGTCACATATAGGCGGACATTGGCCGGGCGAGCGGCGGTGCCGCCCTGAAGCAGCGACCGCAACGACCTGGCGTCGCCCACGCTATTCTCATCGAAGCCAAGGTCATCCAGAAACAGGATGAAGGGCCGCTGCGATTCCCGAAGGATGGAAAACAGGCGCGGCAGGCTGGCCAGTTCGTCGATCGCGCATTGCAGCAACGCGATGTCCTGCCCTTCCTGTTGCAGCTTGCGCACTACGGCCGCGACGACGGCGGATTTGCCCGTGCCCCTCGCCCCCCAAAGCAGGACGTCATGGGCGGCATGCCCGGCGGCATGACGGCGCGTATTGTCCAGCAACGTCTGCTTTTGCGTATCGATGCCGGTCAACAATGCATAATCGACCGGACTGAACGCCTCGACCGCGTCGATGGTCGATCCATTCCAGACATAGGCGGGACCTGTGGCAAGGTCTGCGCTGGACAATGGCGGCGGCGCAATCCGCTCCAAAGCGTCGGCGATGCGGGTCAATAGGGCGTCATTCATGCGACCGGCTTACCCCTGCCCCACCAACCGGGCAAGCGCAGGAAATCTGTCATTCCCATGTAGCAATGGCCTTTTACTCAATGACGGGGGCCTATATATCGCGGGGGTCGTGACCATCTCAAACCCAATCTTTTCCACCAAAATATGCCGCTACGGCGCCGAAGCGCTGCGTGAAGCGGCGCTGCTTATCCGTGCGGGCGAGCCGGTCGCCGTTCCCACCGAAACGGTTTACGGACTGGCAGCCGACGCCACCGATTCCAATGCGGTGGCCGCCATATATGCCGCGAAGGGAAGGCCCAGTTTCAATCCTTTGATCGTTCATGTTGCCGACCGGGACATGGCGCAAGGGCTTGCGCTGTTTTCGCCCAGCGCCGACAGCCTTGCTGACCGATTCTGGCCCGGCGCGCTGACGATGGTGTTACCGGTCCGCGAAGATAGCGGATTATCCCCTCTGGTCATGGCGGGACTGTCCACCGTGGCGCTGCGCCTGCCCGCCCATCCCGCGATGCGGGCGTTGATCCGTGAAAGCGGTCGCCCATTGGCCGCGCCATCCGCGAACCGCAGCGGATCGATCAGCCCAACGCGGGCGGACCATGTCCTTGCCAGCCTGAACGGCAAAATCCGGCTGATCCTGGATGAAGGCCCGACCAGTGAAGGCCTGGAATCGACCATCGCCGCCCCGGAGCAGGATCGGATCCGCCTGCTGCGCCCCGGCCCGGTCACTGCAGCCATGTTGGAGGAAGCGACTGGCCTGCCGGTGATCAGCGGCACGGATGCCAAGATCGAGGCTCCAGGACAGTTGGAAAGCCATTATGCCCCCTCCAAACCCGTTCGCCTGAATGCCCTGAACGCGGAAAAGGACGAATATCTGATCGGTTTTGGCCTGATGCCCTGTCACATGAACCTGAGCACGGAAGCTGACGTTCGGGAAGCGGCGGCCAACCTGTTCGCCGCGCTGCATCTCGCCGACGCCAGCGCCGCCGCGCGGATCGCGGTGGCTCCCATTCCCGGCGATGGCATTGGCGCTGCGATCAACGACAGGCTGCGTAGAGCGGCGGCCTAAAACCAACCTGCCCTTGATTGGCGACGTCAGCGATCAGCAGCGGTCATATCCGGCACGGCGACATTCGCGGCGGCGTTGTTTTTCAGCCTTTTTCTGTTCGCGCGCGTCACGCGCTTCCTGCTCACGCATGTGGCGGCCATAATTGCGATCCGCCTCGTCCTGGCTCGTGGTTGCCCAGTCAGCAGCTTGCGCGCCTGCGCGAACCGGCATGGTCGCGACGTCAAGCGCCGTCTTGGCGATACACCCCGGCAACAACAACATCGCCACCGGCGCAGTGATAAGGCAGATTTTACGCATTGCTCGACCCCTTACAGCCCCAGCCATGACATGGGCAAGATGAACCAAAGCCTAAGCCGCGGAAAATCCTCCACAGGTCGCCGGTTGGGCGGGGGTTCAGCCGCTAATGCGATCCCCAAAGCCCTTGCGCAATTTTGCCAGTTTGGGGGGGATGACCGCCATGCAATAGGGATTGCGGTCCCCTACCCGCTCCCAATATTTCTGATGATAATCTTCCGCCGGATACCAGGGCGCGTCCGGTTCGATCGTGGTGACGATCGGGCCGCCATGATCGCCCTGCGCCCGCGCGATCCCTGCCTTCGCTTCAGCTTCCTGTTCGTCGGAGTGCGGGAAAATTGCGGAACGATATTGCGTCCCCACATCATTGCCCTGTCGGTTCAGGGTCGTCGGGTCATGGGTGGCGAAGAAAATGTCGAGAAGGTCGGCATAGCTGATCATGGCAGGATCATAAGTGATGCGTATCGCTTCGGCATGGCCGGTCGTCCCGGAACAAACCTGCTCATAGGTGGGATCGGCGTTGTTTCCGCCAATATAGCCGCTCTCGACCGACTGAACGCCTTTCAGATTCTGGTAAACCGCCTCCGTGCACCAGAAACAGCCGCCAGCCAGGGTCGCGATTTCCGCCGCCATCGAACATTCCTTATCCTGATTGGCGGCAGACATAGGAAGGATCAGGCTGCGCTTCCAGACTGGCGGGACAATCTTTCCGCCTTTTCCCGTTCCTCTGCCACCAGTTCCTTGCGGGACAATTTGCCCACCAGTGTCTTGGGCAGGGTCAACCGCACTTCGACGTCGCAAACCCTTTCATGCTTGCCCAATTGCGGATTGAGCCATTGCTTGAGCGCGTCGCCGTCGATGCCAACGCCGTCTCGAAGCGTGACAAACGCCTTGGGACATTCGCCGCGATAGGCATCCGGTATGCCGATCACCAGCGCCTCTTTTACTGCTTCATGATGATAAAGGATCGCCTCCACTTCGCTGGGGAACACCTTGAACCCGCCAACGGAGATCATGTCCTTAAGGCGGTCGACGATCTTTACATAGCCGTCCGCGTCGATGACGCCGACGTCGCCAGTGCGCAGCCAGCCACCGTCCAGAAAAACTTCCTTGTCCGCGTCAGGCCGCTGCCAATAGCCCTTCATGATCTGCGGTCCGGCGAAAACCAGTTCGCCCGGTTCGCCCGGTGGCGGGGGACGGGACGGGTCTTCGCGGTCGACCAGTTTCACCCGCGTCCCCGGAACAGGCTGTCCCACGGTGCCCGGCTTGTTCAACCCTTCATAGGGATTGGAGCAGACCACGGGGCTGCTTTCCGTCAGGCCATAGCCTTCGCACAGTTTCGCGCCGGTCATGGCTTCGAACCGTTGCTTCAGTTCCAGCGGCAGGGGCGCTCCGCCCGAAATGCAAAGGCGCAGAGAGGAAAAGTCGATATTCGGCGTCGCGGGATGATCCAGCAACGCTTGATACATTGTAGGCACGCCGGGCAGCGACGTGGCCTTCGTCCGTTGGATCGCCGCCAGCACCTGCACCGCTTCAAACCGGGGTAGCATCACCATCTCGCCGCCATTCAACACCGTGCGATTGAGCACGCATGTGTTGGCGAAGACGTGAAAGAAGGGCAGCACTGCCAGGATGCGGTCGGGCGCTTCAGGATGCGGATCGATCATGCGGACCTGACGCGCATTGGCCGTCAGATTCTGATGGGTCAGCATCGCCCCCTTGGGCCGTCCGGTGGTGCCGCCGGTATATTGCAGCAGGGCGACATCTTCTTCAGGGTCGATGCTGACCGCCACCGGATCATCGCCATGGCGCAGCAGGTCGGCATAGCTGGTGATGCGGGGATCATGGGGAACGGCAGCCGTTTCGCTACGTTTGAACAGGCGGAACAGCACTGACTTGGCGGGCGGCAGCGCCTCTGCCACGCAGCCCACGACCAGCCGTTCAAGGCTGCTATTGTCCAGCACTTCCTGCGCGGTCGGAAGCAGCGCTTTGGCTGAAAGGGTGAACAGGACCTTGGTCCCGCTATCTTCGACCTGATGTTCCAGTTCGGCGGCGGTATAGAGCGGGGAGAAATTAACGACGGTGGCGCCCGCCATCATCGCTCCATAATAGGCCGCGACATAATGCGGGACGTTGGGAAGGAAAAGGCCGACCCGGTCGCCCTTCCCCACGCCCATATGCTGCAGGCCCTTGGCAACGCGCCTTATGACGTTGAGCATTTCGCCATAACTGGTCTTGCGCCCCAGGAAATCGACCATCACCCCATCGGGCTTGGCCGTTGCGCTGCGCAAAACCATGTCCACCATCGACATGGGGGGGAACGCCTGATCCCATGGCACGGGATGACTATAGTGGTCTTTCCAGACCTCTTCGCTGCTCTCCATATCAACAGGAGTAAGTGAGGGACCTGCTTTACGCAAGCGTAAAGCAGTCCGCGCCCACCTGTCGGATCGGTCCTTCCATCCCTGCGGCGGTGGAGGGAGGTAAGGGCTTAAACGTGGCCCTTATTGTCGCTGAACGGATCCAGGATCTTGGCGGCGCTCGAAATTAGCTCCGCTTCGCTCTTCAGCGCCTCTTCCGCGCGCTGTGCGGCGTCGTCGCGTTCGCGGCGCAGTTCAGCGATCAACGCTTCGCGATCGCCATCCAGGCGCGAATCGGTTGGCGCTTCGATACCCGCCTTCTTCGCGGCCTTCGTCACCAGTCCGTCCAGTTCACGCTGCGAACACAGGCCAAGCGTCACCGGGTCCTTGGGCACGATGTTGGAAATGTTCCAGTGGGTACGGTCGCGGATCGCGGCGATGGTGGTGCGCGTGGTCCCGATCAGCTTGCCGATGGCGCCATCCGAAATTTCGGGATGGTTGCGCAAAATCCACGCAATGCCATCGGGCTTGTCCTGCCGCTTCGACACGGGCGTGTAGCGAGGCCCCTTGGTCCGGCGCACAGGCTCCGGCCCCTTCAGCATCTTGAGCCGATAGTCCGGGTTCGCTTCGCCCTTGTGAATTTCATCCATGGTGATTTCATGGGCGCGCACCGGGTCGCGACCGGTATATTTCGTGCCTGCGGTATCGTCGGCGATAGCCTGCACTTCCAGGATGTGAAGCCCGCAGAATTCCGAGATCTGATCAAAGCTCAGCGCAGTATTGTCGACCAGCCAACTGGCAGTCGCATGGGGCATGAGAGGCTGGGACACGGGGACTTCTCCGGCACTAAAAATGACAAGGGCCGCCCAAGCAGGGCGGCCACGCCCGTGCAGAGATAATGCATGACGTGCGAGCGGGCAAGGAAAAGCGTCAAGCCGCTTTGTCAGTGCCTGTCGAACCGATGCAATGAAGGCCGGTCAGGAACTCCTGTGCGCTGCGTTCCCAGCTGAACGTCCTGCCATAGGCGGCGCACGCCCCACGGTCGCAGGGCAGCGCCGCGACGATAGCATCCTCCAGACAGTCCGACAAAGCGCCCACTTCGGGCGTCACTATGTCGATCGGGCCGGGCACGGGATAGGCTGCGACGGGCGTCCCACATGCCAACGCCTCTATCATCACCAGACCGAACGTATCGGTGCGGCTGGGAAACACGAACAGGTCCGCCCCCGCATAGGCGCCCGCCAGTTCCTCACCGAACAGGGGGCCAAGGAAGTGTACGTCGGGATAGGCCCGCTCCAGCGCCGCGCGCGCGGGGCCGTCGCCTACCACGACCTTGCTGCCTGGATGATCGCAGGCCAGGAACGCTTCCAGATTCTTCTCGACCGACACACGACCCACGGACAGCAGTATCGGCCTGGGCAGATCGGCGAACAGGGCCGGTGGCGGCGCGTCGGGCGTGAAGGCGTTCAGGTCGACCCCTCGCCCCCATTTACGCACCTGGGCGATGCCATGGGCGCGCAGTTGCTGCCTGACCGAGCGAGTGGACACAAGCACCGCGCGCGCAGGACCATGGAACCAGCGTATATAGCGCCAGAACCAGGCGGCAGGCAGACCAGTGCGCCGCGATACATAATCGGGGAAATGCGTGTGATAGGCAGTGGTGAACGGCACGCCCGATCGCAGGCACCAGCGCCGCGCGGCCAGGCAAAGCGGCCCTTCCGTCGCCAGATGCACGGCGTCGGGCGCAAAATCGGCTATTGCCTGCCCAATGACAGCCGATCGAACGAAGGCCAGCCGGATTTCAGGATAGGTCGGACAGGCGATGGAGCCGTAGAGATCGGGCGAAATCACCTTTACCGAATGGCCCGCCCTTTCCATTTCACCCCTGATCGTCAGCAATGTCCGCACGACGCCGTTGACCTGCGGCGACCATGCGTCGGTCACGATGACGATCCGCATCGGACGCGACCCGGTCATGCCGCCATACGGACGGTCTGGCCCGCCTCCCGCGCGGCGATCTCATCGGCCCAGTGCAATATTTCCATCCGTCCGTCGAAATGTTCGACCAAGGCGGTGCATCCTTCCACCCAATCGCCGTCATTATAATATTGGATGCCGCCAATTTCGCGCATTTCGGCATTGTGGATGTGGCCGCATACGACGCCATCCACGCCGCGCGATCCGGCCTCATGCGCCACGACCTCCTCAAAGCGGGAGATGAACTCGACGGCATTCTTGACCTTGTGCTTGGCGATCTTGGACAGCGACCAATAGGGCAGGCCCATGCGCTGACGCACCGCGTTCACCACCACATTCAGGCGCATCAGCAGCGAATAGGCCGCATCCCCGACAAAGGCGAGCCAGCGGTGGGCGAGCATGATCGTGTCGAACTCATCCCCATGCAGGACCAGCAGCTTGCGGCCGTCGGCAGTCTCATGGATTGCCTTGCGCCGAATTTCGACACCGCCAAAGCTAAGGCCCGTGAACTGGCGAAACATCTCGTCATGATTGCCCGGAATATAGATGACCCGCGTGCCGCGCTTCGCACGCTTCATCACACGCCAGACAATGTCGCTATGAGCGGCAGGCCAGTAGAAACGCCGCTTCAGCCGCCAGCCATCGATGATATCGCCCACCAGATACATGGTATCGCTATCGACACTGTCCAGGAAATCGACGAGCATTTTGGCATTGCAGCCGCGCGTGCCCAGATGAATGTCGGAAATCCAGATCGTGCGATAGCGTTGCCGTTGCCCTTCCCTTTCAGGCTTGGCAATTTGGTCGATGCCATCCTGCAGTTCGGCAAGAAAGGGCAATCGCGTAATGGCGTTCATGATGCGACCTTCGGAGCTGTTGTCCTCAGGCCCGAATCCCTAGCTGCCTATTATGACAATCTCGCACCGAATATGACCGTATTGCTACGGCCATGGCGCGTCAGACAGTCAGCACGATCTTGCCGAAATGATCGCCCGCGCCCATCCGGGCATGCGCCTGGCCCGCGTCGGCCAGAGGGAAGCGCTGGTCCATCGCTGGACGAAGCTTGCCCTGCTCGACAAAGCCCCAGACGTTCTGCATCAACTCATCCGCCACCAGCCCCTTGAACGCTGCCGACCGGGGCCGCAGCGTCGATCCGGTGAGCGTAAGGCGCTTGCTCATGACTTCGGGTATGAAGATGCTGGCCTTCGCTCCGCCCAGCACCGCTATCGAAACATGGCGGCCATCTTCGGCCAGGCATTGCAGATTGCGCGGCACATAGTCGCCCCCAACCATGTCCAGCACCGCCTGTACGCCCTGCCCGCCGGTGATGCTGCGGACCTGCTCCACGAAATCCTGGCTCTTGTAATTGATCGCGTGATGCGCGCCCCAGGCCCTTGCCTGATCGCATTTCGCGTCACTGCCGCAGGTGACGATGATGTTGATGTCGAACAGTCGGCACAGCGAAATGGCCATGGTGCCGATCCCGCTGGTGCCGCCATGGACCAAGACAGTATCGCCACTGACCACATAGGCCCTTTCAAACAGGTTCGTCCAAACCGTGAAAAGCGTTTCGGGCAGCGCCGCCGCTTCGACCAGATCATAACCATCCGGGACCGGCAGGCATTGTCCGGCAGGCGCAACCGCATATTCGGCATATCCTCCACCCGGCAGCAGGGCGCACACGCGCTGGCCGAGTAAAAGGTCGTCGTCGCCGCCAGTAGCAACGATGGTGCCCGCGACTTCCAGTCCGGGGATGTCGGTTACACCGGGCGGCGGCGGATATTTGCCTTCTCGCTGCATGACGTCGGGGCGGTTGACGCCAGCGGCTGCCACACGGATCAGCACTTCGCCGGGACCTGCTATCGGTACGGGCCTCCGCTGGGTGACCAACGCTTCCGGTCCCCCTGGGTTGGGGGCCACAACCGCGGTCATCTCAACCGGAAGTCCTTCTTCAACCGCCATTCTGGCTGCCCCCAAAAACCTGTTCGCCCGCCGCTTTCGGTAAACGGTACCAGCGCCTTATTGACAGACTGGCTTAGGCGGTCAACATTGGCGTTATGGACGTGGACGACGATCTTGCCCGCAGGGCTGATGATCCGCTGGCCCAACTGCTCCGACAGGATCTGGGTCCGCTTTCCGTTGCCGAGCTGGAACAGCGCGTCAAAGCGCTTGAGGGCGAAATAGCACGGACCCGCCAAGTGATTGAAACCGCCGTTAACCATAAAGCAAGTGCCGAGGCGTTATTCAGACGATGAACAAACGCCCCGCCCCCTGCGGCCTTGAATATGGCTTCACCGGGCACGGGCAGTCTGGCAATTCCGGTGATCGGGGACTCCTCCTTGATCCACCGTCGAGCAATGCCGACATAGTGTTCAAGACAACCCCTTTTTGGGGTCAGGAGTAGAACAGAAATGCCATCTTTCGCACCCGCCCTTGAAACCACCCTGCACAATGCGCTGACGCATGCGTCGGAACGTCGCCACGAATATGCGACGCTCGAACATCTGCTGCTCGCCTTGATCGACGACGAACATGCGTCGAAGGTGATGCAGGCATGCGGTGTGGAAATTGGCGAATTGGGCGACGCCGTCACCCAATATCTCGACAGCGAACTCGACAGTCTGAAAGTCGAAGGCGTCAGCGACCCTTCCCCCACCAGCGGCTTCCAGCGCGTCGTCCAGCGCGCGATCCTGCACGTCCAGTCTTCCGGCAAGGATGAAGTGACGGGAGCCAATGTGCTCGTCGCGCTTTTTTCCGAACGGGAAAGCTATGCCGTCTACTTCCTGCAACAGCAGGACATGAGCCGTCTCGATGCCGTCAGCTATATCAGCCACGGCGTAGGCAAGGGCACGTCGGCGCCTGAATCCCGCGAAACGAAAGGATCGCAGGAGGATGAAAAGAAGGCGCAGGATGGCAAGGGCAAGAAGGACAGCGCCTTGGACCAGTTCACGGTCAACCTCAATGAAAAGGCGATGCGGGGCAAGGTTGACCCGCTGATCGGCCGCAGCGCCGAAGTCGACCGGACGATCCAGATTCTGTGCCGCCGGTCCAAGAACAACCCGCTTTATGTGGGTGATCCGGGCGTGGGCAAGACCGCCATCGCGGAGGGCCTGGCGCGCAAGATCGTCGAGGGCGAAGTTCCCGACGTGCTCAAGGAAGCGGTGATCTACTCGCTCGACATGGGCGCGCTGCTCGCCGGCACCCGCTATCGCGGTGATTTCGAGGAGCGGCTGAAGGCCGTCGTGACCGAACTTGAAAAGATGCCGCACGCGGTCCTCTTCATCGACGAAATCCACACCGTCATCGGCGCTGGCGCGACCAGCGGCGGGGCGATGGACGCGTCCAACCTGCTGAAACCCGCTCTGTCGGGTGGCACGATCCGTTGCATCGGTTCGACCACCTACAAGGAGTTCCGCAACCATTTCGAAAAGGACCGCGCCCTGCTGCGCCGGTTCCAGAAGATCGACGTCAACGAACCGACGATCGAGGACACGATCAAGATCCTCGCCGGGCTGCGCAGCGCCTTTGAAGAGCATCACAATGTCAGATACACCCCCGACGCGATCAAGGCGGCGGTGGAACTGTCGGCGCGGTACATCAATGACCGCAAGCTGCCCGACAAGGCTATCGACGTGATCGACGAAGTGGGCGCGATGCAGATGCTGGTGGTGCCGTCGAAGCGCAAGAAGACGATTACCCCGCGCGAGATCGAAGCCGTGATCGCCACCATGGCGCGCATCCCCGCCAAGACCGTCTCTGCGGACGACAAGTCAGTGCTGGGATCGCTCGACACCGATCTAAAGCGCGTCGTCTTCGGGCAGAACCGGGCAATCGAGGTGCTGTCCTCCGCGATCAAACTGTCGCGGGCGGGCCTGCGCGATCCGGAAAAGCCCATCGGCAGCTATCTCTTCTCCGGCCCCACCGGCGTCGGCAAGACAGAGGTCGCGCGCCAGCTCGCCAATCTGCTCGGCATTCCGCTCCAGCGTTTCGACATGTCGGAATATATGGAACGCCACTCGGTCAGCCGCCTGATCGGCGCGCCTCCGGGCTATGTCGGCTATGACCAGGGCGGCCTTCTGACCGATGCAGTTGACCAGAACCCGCACAGCGTGCTGCTTCTGGATGAAATTGAAAAGGCGCATCCCGACCTGTTCAACATCCTGTTGCAGGTGATGGATAATGGCCGCCTGACCGATCACCACGGCAAGACGGTGGATTTCCGCAACACCATCCTCATCATGACCACCAACGCGGGCGCGTCGGACATGGCAAAGGAAAGCATCGGCTTTGGTGAACTCACCCGCGACGATGTGCAGGAAGACGCAGTGAAGAAACTCTTCACCCCGGAATTCCGCAATCGCCTGGATGCCATCGTTCCCTTTGGCTATCTGCCGCCGGAAATCGTGGCGCGGGTCATCGACAAGTTCGTGCTTCAGCTTGAACTGCAACTGGCTGACCGCGACGTCCACATCACGCTGGACGACGATGCCAAAGGCTGGCTCACCAAGAAGGGCTATGACAAGCTCTATGGTGCCCGCCCGATGGGCCGCCTGATGCAGGAAAAGATCAAGCAGCCGCTGGCCGAAGAATTGCTGTTCGGCAAGCTGGTCCATGGCGGTGAAGTGCATGTCCGGCTGAAAGACGATGCGCTTGCCTTCGAAATCACCCCGGCCGCTCCTAAAAAGGGCAAGAAGGGTGGCAAGGCAAAGCCTGCGGAATCCGCGAAATAGGTCCACCACCGATCTACGGCTTAAATTGAGGGCGGCTCTTTTGGGCCGCCCTTTTTCTTGTCCACTCGGCACGGCAGCGGGGCCGTTCGATATGGCGCGAGCCATTGGAATACCGCGATACCAGCTGATAAGGTGCCCGCCCTACAGCCGTGGAGACTATCGATGGCAGACGAAATCATCTTCTACACCAATCCCATGTCGCGCGGGCAGATCGCCCGCTGGATGCTGGAGGAAGTGGGGCAGCCCTATCGGGCCATCATTCTCGATTACGACACGACGATGAAGGCCGCCGACTATCTGGCCATCAACCCTATGGGCAAGGTTCCAGCCATCCAGCACAGGGGTAAGACCGTCACCGAAGCCGCCGCCATTTGCGCCTATCTGGCCGACGCCTTCCCCGCTGTGGGGCTGGCCCCGCCCACTGACCAGCGCGCCGACTATTATCGCTGGCTGTTCTTCGCAGCCGGGCCGGTGGAAGCAGCCGTATCCAACAAGGCGCTTGGCCTCGTCGTGCCCCCAGAGCGGGAGAGATCGATTGGCTACGGCAATTATGACCAGACCATCGATACACTGGAACAGGCCGTATCAGCTGGTCCATGGATATGCGGCGGTCAATTCACGGCAGCCGACGTCTATGTCGGGGCGCAGGTCGACTGGGGCCTGTCCTTCGGCACCATAGCGAGCCGCCCCGCCTTCGAAGCCTATGCCGCCCGCATAAGGGATCGCCCGGCCTACAAGCGGCAGAAGGAAATCGACAACGCCCTGATCACGCAAATGCAACAGCCCACATAAGGAAAAGGCCCGGCAGTTTGCACCGCCGGGCCTTTCGGCTTCAGTCCACTGTCAGGCGATCATTCGCGATTGCCCATGAAGCGCAGCAGGAACATGAACATGTTGATGAAGTCGAGATACAGGCTCAACGCCCCCATAACGACCGACTTGCCCATCATGTCCGTTCCCGCGACCTGGGCATAGATGCTCTTGATCTTCTGCGTATCGTAAGCGGTCAGGCCAGCGAACAGCAGGACGCCGATGAAGCTGACCACCATGTCCATCACGCCCGACTGCAGGAACAGGTTGATCACCATCGCAACCAGCAGGCCGACCACGCCCATGATCAGGAAGGTGCCAAAACCCGACAAATCCTTCTTAGTCGTATAACCCCACAGGCTGAGGCCTGCGAACGCCGCCGCCGTGGCAAAGAATGTCTGCGCGATCGACGCCTGGGTATACATCAGGAAGATGGACGACAGCGACAGCCCCATCACCGCCGCATAGGCCCAGTAAATGGCCTGTGCCGCAGGTGTCGATAGCTTGCCGATGCCAAAGCTCAACACCATCACGAACAGCAATGGCGAGAACATGATGACATATTTCAATATGCCGGGCTGCAACAGTATCTGAGCAGCGGGCGAGTTCATCCCGCCCCATGAAAACAGCAATGCGACGATGCCGGTCAACAGCACGCCGCTGGACATATAATTATAGACTGACAGCATGTAGCTGCGCAGGCCAGCGTCGTACGCCTCCCCTCGCGCTACAGTCGTGCCGCCAAAGCTCGCCATGTCGGAGCGGGGATCGGACCAATTGGCCATGGGAAAATCTCCTTCGCCGACGCTCTTCCGCCGGTGACTCTATTATCGGCATATACGGCCATTAATTCAAGCGTAGAGCGCAATGCTGACTCGACGCGGCTACTATCCTATATGACGGACATGCATCGGCTGTTTATCGCCATTCGTCCGCCTGCTGAAATCCGTGCGAGACTGCTTGCCCTATCCGGCAAAATAGCTGGAGCGCGGTGGCAGGATGACATGCAGTTGCACCTCACCCTGCGTTTCGTTGGGGAAGTCGACCCGCATCAGGCGCAAGACCTCGCCGACGCGCTGGCCCTGGTCAATTTCACTCCCTTCACCATCGCACTCTCCGGCTTGGGGGAGTTTGAACGAAAGGGCCGGGTCGATACGATCTGGGCAGGCGTCCAACCGCGCGACGCCCTTACTCAATTGCATCAAAAGGTCGATCGCGCCTGCGTTCTGGCGGGATTGACTGCGGAAGAACGCGCCTATCTGCCCCACATCACCTTGGCCCGCCTCAGCCGCGGAGCCGGATCCACGCGAGCCTTTCTCGAACAAAATGCCGGTCTGTCCAGCCCACCCTTTCTGATCGACAGGTTCGGACTTTTCGAAAGCCATCTGGGTCAATCAGGCGCGATCTATCATCAGGCGGCGATCTACCACGCCGTGCCCCAAAGCCCAGAGGCGATATAGGCCCGCGAAACTCAGCCGCCGAAAATCACCCCGCACGCCACCCGTCCGCCAGCATTTCCCGCTGGGTCAGACTTATTGTCATCGGCCTGCGCGTGGATCACGATGGCCGCGCCGTCGGCATCCAGCATTGGCATGGCGCCATTGTTCAGCCTGGCGGTCGGTATGACATATTCCATCTGGCCCGAACCATCGGCCCCGGCGATCATATTGGGCATGTCGCCCATATGCATGCCTGCCGGATTGTCCTTGCCATGCTGTCGATTGCCGGGATTCCAATGTCCTCCTGCGCTGGTAAAATCGGGCGGAGTGCAACTGCCCGTCCCGTGGATATGGACTGCGTGCATGCCCGGCGTCAGCCCCCTGGCATCGACCATTATGTGCAGACCGTCGGGCGCCTCCGTCATCTTGGCCTCTCCACGGGACGACCCGTCCGCCGCCAACAACACAGCCGCAGCGGAAGTGGATGCCGTGCCATCAACACGCTCATCCTGAGTGGTCGCACAGCCAGTCAGCATCGCCGACACCGACAAGGTCACGGCAAGGATGGAATGTCTCATGATGGGCTGGGCTCCAGGTTGATGAACATGTTGGGCAAACGCGACCGGGGCTGCTTTTGTTGCGTATCCATCATGATTACGCGAAATCGACGCTGATTGCGCATCGCGAAGCGTAACGACAGATACAAATCCGCCTCAACGGCTGGCAATATCTCAAACAGCAGCAGGCTTGGACAGACCCCGCAACGCTGAATTCATTTTCAACAGCCGCACGCATGGAAAAGGGGCCAGTCTTTCGACCGGCCCCTCCCATTTCTTCCGTCCCGAAAGACGGAATATTCTTACTGACCCGAACCCGGACCGTAGGTGATTTCCACGCGACGGTTCTGCAGTTCGCGAACGCCGTCGGCGGTTTCGACGCGGGGGTTCGATTCACCGAACGCCTGGGTGGTCATCACGCCGTCTGAGATACCCTTCGAAGCCATGTAGGCCTTGACGGCATCAGCGCGACGCTGCGACAGACCGACGTTGTACGAGGCCGAACCCGAACGGTCCGCATAACCCGCCAGCATGACCTGGGCGCTGCCGCAGTTGCTGTAGGCCGAAACCGCGTTGTCCAGAATGGTGGCGGCGTCAGGCGTGACGTCGGCCTTGTCCCATTCGAAGAACACGATGTACGGTCCAGGGCTGCACTCAGCGACCGGCGGAGGCGGCGGCGGCGGCGGCGGAGCAGCCGGCTCACCGAAGTTATACGCCAGACCCAGCAGCAAGCTGTGCGTGCGCAGCTTGGTGTCTACGTCCGCGCCGGCCGGACCAGCGAACGACGTGTTAGCCGCGACCAGGTTGATGTCGTCCTGGTTGAAGAAGCGATACTTCAACGACACGTCCAGGTTGTTGGTCAGCGGATAACGAACGCCAGCGATCGCCTGCCAAGCGAAGCCAGTGTCGGAATCGTTGACAACGTCGTTGGCCAGCTTGGCGCGCGAAACGCCGACACCACCGCCAACAAAGCCCTGCAGGCCGTCGTCAGAACCGAAGTCCAGCAGGCCGTTCAGCATGAACGACAGAGCCGAAACCGAACCACCGATGCCGGTCTTGTCCAGGTCAACCTTGGCGCGCTTGTAGCCCGCTTCAGCTTCCAGACGGAAACCGCCGAAGTCATAACCGATTACCGCGTCGGCATCCCAGCCCTTGTGGTAGTCGGCAGTGCCGGTGGCACTGGCAACCGGAGCACCGGCTGCATCAAAACCGGGAGAGAAGGTGATGTCCTGATCTTCGACAATCATGACGCCAGAGTCGATACCGATGTACCAGCTGTCGTCACGCGCCAAGGCCGGAGTGGCCAGGGCACTGGTCGCAAGCGCAGCCGCGAGGGCAAGCTTCCGCATTTGGATTCCCCTTTCAAAAGTGTCACGAAGGACTGTGGAAACCATGTATCGGCAAGAAAGTTTCATGGCAAGTCCACATTTGCCGGAACTGTTGCGTTTTTACATCACCCTTCCCGAACGGCGGGCCGCCAAGGCTAATTGGAAACAGCTCCTCATGTAATAGCACCCGCCCCGCAAGTCACGGCGCGATCAATCCATGGTGCCGCATGGCGGCCAGCATAGCGTTGATACAGCTTCTGGCCTCGCCATCGACAGTTGCGCCGCCAGTTGCATCAGTAATCGCCGCCACCTGGGTCCCGACCACTCGCACGCCCTCTACATACAGTCCGTCCTCACCTACCCCCCGGTCCTGCCAGACCCCATCCAGATAGTGCATGCTATTGGCACGATCGACCACCCATATGGACAATCCGGTGCGCGGCGCGACGAAGCGCCAACCGCCTTCGGTCCAACAGGCAATTGCCTTTTCCCGTCCGGCCCACGCCCCTGTGGCGGCAGCGGCGACGATCCAGCAATCCCCATCGTCAGGCGTCACCGGCGGGACATTTTCATCGGCGCTTTCAACTTGCCCATGCAACAGCATGTCGATGCGGGCCAGCGCCTCATTATGGAAAACCTCCTTCTGCGCCTGTCCCGAAAATAGCTGCGGCAATGCCCAGCGGGGGGTAACGTCCGTCGTCATATTTCGATTTCCTGTCCCGAACGGTGAAATTTCAAAGCGAAAGCGGCAGCCTGGCTGCCCGCCCCATGGCGAATGATCCGATCTGCCGAATTTCGACCGTCACATCTCCGCCCCCGTCAGCGGCGATCATGGCCGCGTCATATGTCCAGGCCGGAACCGCCATTTCCACCCGGCGGATAAGGGTGGCGCCGTCCAGCACCCTGACCTCATATCGCTCGCTTTCCTCCGCCAAAGGAACGTCGGACCCGCTCAGCCATCGCCACCCGGTCCTGCTGCGCCGGGTCCATGTGACAGCCCACCCGCCAGCGCCGTCTGGAACGGCCCCGGCATGAACCGGCGACGGCGGAACCAGCGCTTCGCCGCTCACGGTCAGCTCCGTTTCGAATGGCTCCGCATCGCCCACGCCGATTGCCGCCAGACGAAGCGCCGCGCCGGTTTCGATCCCGCTCTGCGTTGCAAAAGGTTCGACCAGCCGGTCCTCCTCAACCAGCAGGAAAGGCTCATCGGCTTCATGCCCATCCATCGCCCATTCGGTTCCGCACAGCCCGCGCCGCAATCCGTCCAGGCGGAAACTCAGCGGTCCGGTCTGCACCGCGCGTGAAAACTGGATCAGCTCGCGCCCCGCCAGCGCAAGGTTGCGCCCCAGCGACAGGGCCGCCTCATCGGCATCGCCCAATTCCCATTCCGCCGCCAGCAAGGTGACATGCAGGGAATTGCGCTCATCGATCATCGCCGCGCTGCCCGGCGGCAGCAGTTCGTCCACCTTGCCCATCACGGCGGCAGGCGCGGTTCGACCCACGGGGGTCGCTTCGCCCGTCGGGCTCATCGCGAACAATGCCGCGCCCCGCCAACCGGCCCCGCCGCTGGCCGCCGCGACGATCACCGGGCTGGTAGCCAGCCCGTCCCTGATCGACGGCAGGTCAGCCAGCATCAGTGTCGTCGGGCCATGCGGCGCATCTTCCTGCCGCATAACCGTTCCAGATGAAACGCCCGGCGGCAGCAAGGACTCCCCGCCCGGCACCCGTCGCAGGGTCAGGCGGACCGCCATGGCCTCCCATTCCCGCTCCTCGATCCGCCACCGGCCGGACGCGCCTTCCACCAGCACGACATCGCCAGCATCGTAACGCAGCGCGTCCCAGCCACAGCGCAACATGATCGTCGAACGTCCAGCCCACGCATGGGCCAGCCGTCGCGCGGACAGGAATCGCGCCGCACCGCCCGACAGGACCGCTGGCAGGTCAATGCCCTGTTCCACCCTGCCGGGGCCAGGCCGACTTATCCGCTGGACCCCCGCCTGATAATCCCGCTCCGCATCATAATGGCGCAGTGAAAGCGCTACCGGCACGCCCTCCGCCGCCGCGCCGGACCGCTCCGCCGGGTCCAGCTTCCGCCCGTTGACGCGCTGGCACAGACCGGCCTTGCGCAATTCGGCCTCTTCCGCACCCTCCTCAGCGATGGTCCCGGCCAGCCGCATACCCCCTGCCCCGTCGATAAAGGCAAGGTCGTGCGCCTGCGCCAAAGGCATGATGGCATCGGCGACATCCGTCCCGCCCGCCGCAAAGCCGTCCACTTCGCCCAGGGCCCCGACGCTCAGCAGGTCGCCGCACAAGTCCCGTGCGATGTAATCAATACCGACCGCCCCATCGTCGGCTTCCACTTCAAAGGTCAGCGACGGTATCCGGTTGCCAAAGTCCGCCAGTTGCAGGTCCTCGAACACCACATAGGCGATGCCGCGATGCGCGGGCGTGTGCGCCAGCCCCTGCGCGGACGCGATCAGCGGGTCCACCGCCTGCGCCTCTCCGCCCAGATATACCCGGAAAGCACCCCGTTCCGACTTGAAATCCCCTGCCGCCCCGCGCAACAGATTGCCGTCCGCCCAGATGCGCCGCACCGCCTTGATCTTGCGCGTCGACAGCGCGACGGCAAAGCTGGATGAATAGCTGTAGCTGGTGACGCTGGGCCGCCCCTTCCCCCCGCCGCTCTTTTTCCGCTTTTCCTTCAGGTCCGTCGCCCAGATCACCGTGCCCGCGACCCGCATCTTGCCAAAGATCTTCGGCATCTGCGCGCCATAGGTGGATGTCTGGACCTGCAAATCGGCCAGCCGCCGCCCTTCCACGCCCTTGGGCTTGAACAGGACCGCCTGGTCCAGGCTGTTGCCGATCAGCCCGCCGATCGCGGCGCCCAATGGCCCGCCAATCGCCGTGCCCAGCGCCGTCAGCACGATAGTCGCCATCTCTCCTCCTATATTGTTCGCCAGTAACCGATCACGGGCCAGGGTGACTCCCCCGGCATTTCCACCACGCGCCCCAGTCCCGCGTGGGCATGGACATGGCCGCCGGGCACGACCAGCATCAGATGCAGTTGCAGCGGCCCTGGCCGCACCAGCGCCAGATCGCCCGGCTCGCCCTGCGCCACGGCGGCCAATCCCGCCTGCGCCAGCCAGGCGCGGGCCACCCCTTCATTCCCCGACCGCAGCCCATATCCGCGCGGCGGCGCGACCTGACGCCCGGCCCGCGCGAAAGCCAGCGCCGCCAGCCCCACGCAATCGACGCCCTGCTCCACGCTGCGACCGTGCAGGCGAAAGGGCGCGCCCACCATGGCGCGCGCCGCGGCGACGATGCGCGCCGCCCCCTCCTCCCCGCTCATGCGCCGGGATAGCGGGTCAGCAGGTCGGTGCCCGGCAGATAGGGTTCGCCCCTGAAGTTCGCCGCATTGGCAAAGCGCGTGGCGCAGCTCTCCAGCTGCCGGTCGCACCCTTCCGTCAGCAGCGCGATCGTCCCGGCCTCCACCGCAAAATGCGGCGCGTCCGCCAGCGTCAGCCCGTCCTCGCCATTGTCGATGACCGCCTGCACCATTCCGCCATTCGCGCCCGTCAGCCAGCGCAGGCTGCCATAGCCATAGGCTCCCGCCGCCAGCCCCGCGACACTCACCACCGCGCCATCCACGCCGGTCACAGTCACGATCCTGCGCCGCCCCGCCATATCGACGCGGCACTGCGCATCGCCCAGCTGCGCCCGGCAATCGGGCGACGTCGATGGCGCGACCGGCGCTTTCAACGCGGCCATCGCGCCCACCAGTTCCGCCGTGAAGGCGCCGCCCCGGCAAGCGACATTGCCGATCTCACCCCGCGCCAGCAGCAGCCACATGGCCCCCGGCTCTTCCCATTCGGTCAAACGCAACTCCAGCGCCGCGCCGTCCCAGCGCCCGGCCATCAGGTCGCGCTCGCTGATCGCGTCGGCGACCAGGGCGCCCTCCACATCGGTATCGCCGCCTTCCGCCGTGATCCGGCTATGGATCGCCGACGGCATCATCCCCGGCGCGGCGCGATAGCGCACATGGCCGATCTCCAGGTCCCGATCATGGCTGGTCAGCCCGATCGTCACCCCGTCGCGCCGTTCCAGCCGCCAGCAAAAGGCCAGCGTCGCCAGCGGCCTGTCCAGCCCCTCCAGCCCGCTCATTCCCTGATCTCCACCAGCGGCACCGAAGGCGCTTCGCCCGCCGCGAAAGTCGCGCGGTTGATGTCGATCCGGTCCTCGGCAAATCGCACCGGCACATCGAACCGGAACCCCGCCGTCAGCACGACGCCATCCGCAGGAGCGACATCGAAAGCGATGACGCCCGCCCCTGCATGGCTCCACCCGTCGGCAATCTCCACGCCGTCCACCGCGACCCGGATGCTGCCCGGCGCAGGCCGCGTGATCCGCCTCGCCTGCGCATCTTCGCCGTCGCCATAATAGCGCTGCAATGGAAACTCAGCGCGCACGCCATCGCCGATGCCCAGCCGCTGGTCCATCGGCCCCGGCACGCCCCCGATCGCGCAGCTACGGTCGTCATAAGGATCGGTCAGCCGAAATCCCCGCGCCGCCCCCCGCCGCGCCCGGAAGAACGCGATCAGCGTCGCGATGTCCGCTTCCGACCGGACCCCCGGCCCGACATCGAACGACAATCGCGCATCGGCCCAATCGCTGCTCCGCCGCTCATGCCCTGACGGACTTTCCACGATCTGCGTCGAAAAAGCCGGAGCAAGGCTCGCTTCCCGCCCAATACTCAGCGGAAAAGCCACATCGTCAAAGGCTTGCATATCTTCGTCCCCATTCAATCTGAAGCAGGTAAAGCCATCGCGCGCCACCTGCGGCAAAGCCCACACAAATGTCGCCGCCGTGCCCCGCCTGACCGCCGCGTCCGCCGCATCGGCGATCTGTCGCCATTGCCCCGCTTGCTCCGGCATCAGCACGAAGCCGGAAAAATAATGCTGCTCCGCCACCGGATAGCCCAGCCTCTGGGTGGCAAGGTCGATCCCCTTCGCGGTCAGGCGCGGTCGCCCTTCGGTGACCCAGTCATAATCTTCCAGTTGCAGCACATCGAATGCGGGTGAAGCCCACCCCACCGGCATGTTCGCCCGCTTCGCCTCAGGGGCCAGCGGGTCCAGCACCGTGGGCAGATAGGCCAGCAGCAAAGTCACCGCGTCCGGCGCAATCCCCTTGACCCAGGCGCACAGCGCCGCAGTGGACGCCGCCAGCATCGCGCCCGCCTGGTCCAGCAAAGCCTTCTGCCCGCTGTTCAACGTTCCGCGAATATCGGGAATGGACACCGGACTCCCGCCAAAGGCTGCCCGCGCCGCGCTGTCGTACAGACAGATGCGCCCATCGGCAGGCATCACCCACCACCATGGCTCACCCACCTGAAACTTGACCGCAATATCCGCCGCCAAGGCTATGGAAACAAAGGCGCCCGCCACCACCCGTAAATAGCTCATCGCCCCGTCATGCGCGGGCGACAGCAGCGTCGAAGGCGGCGACCATCCCGTCAGGGCGGGATCGCCATTTTCGGCCCGCTGCTTCCAGTCGTTCCAGCAATGGGCGTCGAACAGCTCGTAGGACAGCGACCAGATGACCCCCATGTCCATCGCCCTGGCTCGTCGCGCGAAATCCGCGTGCCATGCGGAACATGGCGTGTTCAATACGCCGCCCGCCAGGCTGACATAATGGCCGCCGCCCAACGGTTCGAGCCGGAAATAATGGCTCATGCCGACATAATGATTGATGTCGCCGCGATAGCCCAGCGCATGGATCGACGCGACGATCCGTTCCGGCGTCTGGTTGAAACAATCGTCATAGCCGGTTGCCATGGACAGCCCATGTTCGGGCACCATCACGTCGCCGATGCTCAGGACGGAACCCGCCCCGTCGCATGCTATTCCGCTGACCTCTGCCCACCCTTCCACCGCCGCGCCAAAGACCGTGGTCCCCGCATCATAGTCCGGCGGCGCGATGGAAATGAACATCCGGTCGACATCCCCGGCCCAGACCGGATCGGCCTCTGCGGGCAGCAGGAACCCGCCATCCAGATCCGAAAAATCCAACCTGACCCACGCATCCTCGGCTGTTCCGTCGGCATAGTTCCACAACCGCACATACCAGGATCGCGGATTGCCAGCCTCGTCCCTGCCTTCGATGGTCAGGGTCGGCCCATGGGTTTCGTCCAACTGCCTCAGCCCGCCGCTGCGCCACCGGAAACGCAGCACGCATTCCCGAAAGTCCCTGGCCGTCTCATAGGCCAGCAGCGGATGGCTCCACTTGTCCTCCGCTTCCCAGATCAGCCCCGCCAGGTCGCCCGATCCGTAAAAGACCGCATCCACCCGCAACGCATCGGGGGCGGTGGTGACGACGCCCGCCATCATCGGTCGGGGAAAATTCACCGTCCAGTGGGTCGGCGCAAAGCGCTTGATGTGCCGCGCCTCCTGACCCCTGCGCTTGTCCGCCAGCCAGTAATCCAGTCCGCTCATCCGTTCAGCGCTCCCCTGACCGCGCGCGCCACCTGCCGCGCGCTGCGCGCCAGCAGCCGGTGCCCCTCCTGCCCCTCGCCCCGGCCCGACACGGCGATACTGACCCGCACATCGCGCGCACCGCCGCCGCCATTGGGCACCACCTGCCCGCTGGCCGTCGGCACGAACATCTCCGGCCCGCGCTCACCGACCATATAGGCCCGGCCCGGCGTCACTGGCCCGCCCGTCGCCCGGCCGGGCAGGCCCAGCGCCGCCGATGCGAGCGTCAGCAACGTGCCGCCGGTTCCCCCCATGCCACCCGCCGCCGAACGCACCGCCGCTGCGGCAATGTCCTCCAGGATCGACGAAGCAACGCGCTTCAACTCCTCAAAGCCGAAACGCCCCGACCGCACCGCCCGCAACAGCCCTTGTTCGATCCGTCGCCCGGCCCGTTCGGCGCCGTTCGCCAATGGCCCTTCCATCTCGCCGCGCATCGCATCCACGTCCCGCGAAAGCCCCTGCGTATCGGCGCGCACCCGCACCACCAGCGTCTCGATTTCCTCGTCCATCCAGCGCCTCCCGCTCAAACAAAAAAGCCCCTCCCTTCAGGGAGGGGTCGGGGGAGGGCCTGTCCCTCAACCCGCTTACCTACAGCCGTTCGGGCTGAGCTTGTCGAAGCCTTCCCCTTCCCTTCGACAAGCTCAGGACGAACGGAGTAATGGCCTCAATCCGGCATCATCTCCTTCAGCCGCTTCAGCTCGCCCGTATCGACACCGCTATCGGCCTCATCCTCCCCACGCGCCGCGCGCAGCACCGCCTCCAGCTCGACCGGGGTCGACCGCCAGAACTCGTCAGGCCGCCAGCCCAACAGCCATCCCGCGACGCCCGCCAGGCGCGCCGCCGTTTTGAAAAAGCTCATCGTCCCCCCAAAATCTGTTTCAATATGCCGCGCAGCACGGGCGACAGCTTCGCCAGCCCAACCTCGACAATCGCCTCGCCCAGCCCGTCGCGGGTCAGGCCCTGCGGCGGATCGACCAGGCAGTGCCAGAACAGCGCCGCCATGTCGGACAGCGACAGCTTGCCGTCCGCCGCTCGATCGACCAGATCGAACAGCGGTCCCAATTCTTCCTCTGCCGCCACCAGCGCGGCGAAACTTGGCCGCAGCCTCAGCCGCTCACCCGCCAGTTCCAGCGCCGCCTCGCCCCGCGCGCCGTTGGGCACGTCGCCCGCCCCGCTCATTCCGACACCACCGGGCCGGAGCTTTCCAGGCTCAACGCATAATTGCGCTCGCCATTATAATCCCCGGCATAGTCCAGCCGCGTCACCAGGAAACGGCCGCGCATCCGCTCGCCGCTTTCGAAACTCAGTTCATATTCGTCGATGGTGCCCGACAGCGCATGATTGCGGATACGCACCTCCGCCGCCGATCCGGTGAAAATCCCCGCCGCCGACACGCTGACCGACCGCACGCCCGCGCCAGAAAGCAGTTCGCGCCAGCCGCCTGAATCCTTGCTGGTGACATTGACCGCTTCGCCATTCACCGACAGCTGCGTCGTGCGCATTCCGGCAACCGTGGCATAGACTGGCGGACTCCCGCCATCCCCCACTTTCAACAGAAATGCGCTGCCTTTTTCTATGCCCATGAACCATTCTCCTGTAAGATAAACCGTGTCAGAATCGGGATTTTTGGAGAGGTGCAGATGCTTGCCGCCATTCCCCTCATCATGCTGCTGGCCGCCCCGCAGTCGGGCGACGCGGTTGGCGCTGGACGCCAGTCTTTCTCGAAATGCCTGTCCGACCAGGTGCAGCCTGCGCTCGACAGGAAAATGACCGTCAGCGGCTTCCAGTCCGCGCTGAAGTCAAAATGCCGCGACAAGGAAGCGGCCTTCCACGCCGCCATGGTCGCGGACAACAGGGCCAGCGGCATGTCGGAAAAGGACGCGCAGTCCGACGCGGACGATCAGGTCGCCGAATATGTCGACAAGATCACCGGCGAGTTCGAAGATTATATGCGCTGACGCTGGCCGCCTTGCCCAAGCCTCCAAAGGCCACCGACAGTCCGGCTCCACCGCAAGTCAATCCTGCGCCACCACGCGCAGCCGGTAGTCCACAACCGCGCGCCAGCCATCGCCATCCCGCGCGCCGGTTCGCATCAGCCGCGACCTGATCAGCCGGGCATTGACCACCCGCCACCCGTCGCCATCCATGTCCAGCGCCTGCATGACCGGATCGATCCGGGCCAGCATCGCCCCGATCCTTCCCGCCATGTCGCCCGCATCGTGCAGGCTGATGGTCAGGCGCAATTCGCGCCCGTCCACGCCCTTCGCGCCCCAATCGCTCGCAATGCACTCGCCCATCACTGCAAAGGGCGGGGCCGCGCGCGCCGGTTGCCCATCGAACAGGCCGTTCAACAGGTTCATCAGATCGCCGTCCGCCTTCAGCGCGGCGATCACCGCCGCCCGCACCGCTGTTTCCGCGCTCATCGGCTTCCCCTTCCGGCCTCTCGCAGGCCCAGATCGCTCATCCATCGGCGCATCAGGCCGGGACCCGTCAGCCTGACGATTTCCCCATCGACCTGAGCGTCCTCGACGCCAGCGGCGACCGCCGCGCGCGCCACAGCGTCGCGGCGGCGCGCCGCCCCCTCTTGCGTCAGGCGGACCAGCCGCCGCAACATCGCACCGCTCACGCCAGCCGCATCCGCCGCCATGGCCGCCACAGCGCGCTCACCACGGCTGGCGGGGACGGCATATCGCCGCCACGTGCGGAAAAATGCTCCGCCGCCAGCCGGACAATCCCCTGTCGGATCGATCCGGGCAGCCCGTCCGCATCCTCGGCCAGCCCCGCCCGATACCGCACCGCCGCCACCCGTCGTCCGCTTGAAGGATGGACCCGCACCCATCCATCGCCCGCCGCGTCGATGTCGACCGCATAATCCTCCACCGCCAACGCGTCCGCCTCCCCGTCCGGCGCAATCGCCTCGACGCCCAGCACCGCGATCACCGGTCTTGCCGCCAGCCGCTGCCAGCCGCCGTCCGCCCGCACCGTCTCGCGGGCCTCGCCCGTCATCAGCCATTGGCCGATAAATTGCTCGCACAGTCCCGTTGCGCTCAACAGCAACGCCTCCAGCAGCGCGTCCTCGCTGTCCCCCGTAATCCGCAGATAATCCTTCAACTCGCCAAGCGACGCGCCCGGCGCCCCCGCCTCTTCCCGCACCAGCACCATCGCCCCTCCAGATGAAAAAAGGGGGACGCCGTGACGACGACGCCCCCCAGATTGTGCAAAGTCAAACCGTCGCCAATGTCAGGTCGCGGCGAACTTCATCAGCTTGATGGCTTCGCTATTGGCGACCGCCCCGCCGATGCGCTTGACCGCATAGAAGTGCACGAACGGCTTGTTGCTATATGGATCGCGCAGGATGCTGGTTTCGCTACGCTCCGAAATGACATAGCCCGCCTGGAAATTGCCAAAGGCGATCGACAGGCTGCCCGCCGCGATGTCGGGCATGTCTTCGGCTTCCACCACCGGATAGCCCAGCAGCGTCGCAGGCTGCTCCGCGCTCAGCGACGGCTGCCACAGGAACGCGCCATCGTCCGTCTTCATCTTGCGGATGGCGCTCAGCGTGGTGGAGTTCATCACAAAGCTCGCACCCTGGCGATAGGGCGCGCGCAGGCTCTGCACCAGGTCGATCAGCTTGTCCTGCGGGTTGGTCGCCGCAAAGCCAGCCGCCGCCCCCGACGCCACATATTGCAACGATCCAAAGGCGCGCGCGCCGTCCGCTTCGTTGGTCGTGGTGTAGGTCAGGAACCCCTTGGGCTTGTTCGTGCCGTTCCCGTTGACGAACGCCGCGCCCTCCGCCGCCGCAAACTCGCGGGCGATTTCCATCGCCAGCCAGCTTTCGACATCGAACTGCGCATCGTCCAGCATCGCCTGGCTCGCCGCCGGATTGGCGTAAAGCTCACCCGATGGCGGGACGATCTCGTTAAAGCTCGGCGTCGCCGTTTCGGTCCGCGCACCGGTCTCGCTGGCCCAGCCCGACACGATGCCGCCTGACGTCACCAGCTTGCGATATCCCGCCGTGCCGGTGCGCACCACATTGGCGATCGACCGGATCGGCGAGATGCTTTTCAGCGTGGCATCGATGATCTGGTCGATTTCGCGCGGCACCGCATAGCCGCCCGCGCCGCCGCTCGCCCCGGAAAAGCTCTTCAACTCCACGCCCGCTTCCATTCCCTGCCGCAGATATCGATCGACAAAGGCCGCCCGCTTCGGATCGAACGCGCCGCCCTTCACTCCGTCCAGCGCCGGACGCTGCTGCTGCAACAGCGCGCCCTTCAGCGCCGCGATTTCCCCTTCCATCGCCTCGATCCGTTCACCCTGCACCACCGCGTCAAAGCTTGCTTCCAACTGGTCCGTCATTCACCACTCCCACAAAAAAGGCGGCCCGAATGGACCGCCTGAAAAGTCAAACCCTGCTGATCACGCCTACCCCTCGACCGCGATCACCCGTGCCAGCGGCTGCATCGGATGCGTGACGACGCTCACCTCCACCACCTCCAGCGCCAGCAATTCCCGTGGCGCAGCGCCCCGCGCCTCCCGCACCCGATAGCCAAAGGACAGCCCGTCAATCGCCTTGTCCTTCAAGGCCCGCGCCGCTTCCCGCCCGGCGGCGGTCCGTCCCGACACCCGCCCGATGACGCGCAGCCCCCGCGCATCCTCCTCGATCCGCTCGACCGTGCCGATGGCTTCGCCCGGCCGATGCTGCCACAACAGCGGCACCCCCGCAGCAACGTCGGCGAAAGCGCCCGCCCGCACCACGTCCCCGCCCCGATCGACGCGGTCGAACACCGCCGCATAACCGGCAAAGCGCACGTCGCGCTCACCCCCCGGCCCGCTCATGCCCGGATCATCCCCAGCAGCCCGGCCTTCACCGCCACGCCCAGCAGCACCAGCGCCATGACGATCCTCACCGCCCATCCGACGACAGCGCCCCGCGCGGCCTTCTTTGCGTCGCGCCATGCGGACAGCAGCTCGCGCAGTTCCCGCACATCGCCCTCCGCGCCCCGATCGGCCAGGCCCATCCGTTCCAGCGCCCGCCCGGCGCCCAGTTCGCTCGCTTCCTCGATCAAGGCGCGGATCATCACCATGTCCATCTGTCCCGGCACGCCCTGCGCCTGCGCCACCAGCCGCGCCAGCATCTCGCCATCATATTTCATCGGCCCCTCCCGCCTCGCTGGACGCCATCAAATCCCCAGCATCGCCTTCTTCTCATCCCCCGTCAGAAAATCCGCCCCGGTCACACGATCCCACAATGCCGCCCGCTCTTCCGACAGCGCGGGCACGGCGTCCAGGTCGGGGGCCAGCGCCAGTCCGGGCCACCACCCGTTCAACCCCTGCGCCACCCCGCCGCAAATCTTGCCCAGCAACGGCAGGATCGTCTGCCGCCACAGCGCCTTGTTCGCCTCCCGATAATTGGCGTAGCTATTGTCGCCCGGCAGCCCCATCAGCATCGGCGGCACGCCGAACGCCAACGCGATTTCCCGCGCCGCCGCCGCCTTCAGGCCAACAAAGTCCATCTCCGCTGGCGACAGGCTCATCGCCTTCCAGTTCAGCCCGCCCTCCAGCAACATGGGACGCCCCGCATTGGCAGCGCCGGAAAAGGCTACCTCCATCTCGCGCTTCACCCGCTCGAACTGGTCCGGGCTCATCACCGACCCGTCGCCCGGATCGAACACCATCGCACCCGACGGCCGCGCCGCATTGTCCAGCAACGCCTTGTTCCACACCGTCGCGGCATTGTGGATCGCCACCGCGCCCGCCGCCGCGCTCACGCAGCCCAGGCCATAATGATCGTCCAGCGGATGCAGCGCCTTTAAGTGGATGATGCTGATCCGCCCCGCCGCATCTTCGGGCAGCAGCCGGGTCACATTGTCCCCGACCCGGTACAGATAGGCGGCGGGCCACCCCCGCGCGTCGGCCTCCACGCTGACCCGCTCTGGCCGCAGCGCATAAAGTTCGGCGGGCATGCCATCCGCGCCCGCCAATATCTGAACATATCCATTGCCGTGCAGCAACAGATGGCTGGCCAGCACCTCCACCATCGCCTGCCCCCCGGCACAGCGCGTCATCAGCGACAGCGCCCGCGCGCCATCCTCCGGCTCGACCCCGGCCGCTGTCAGAACCGCGCCCCCCGCACCTTCCGACACCAGCCGCAACGCCCGCTGTGCCACCGGATTGCCGACCACACCGGACCGCACCTGCGCTTCATAGGAAGCAGGCCACTCGCCCAAGGCCACCGCGCCCGAACCCCATGCGCGCGCCAACACCGGCCGCGCGGAAGCCCGCGCCGCCTTCGTCCCAAAAAATTTCATATGACCCCGCGACAAAAAAAATCCTCGCCCCATCGGGGAGAGGATAGTGAAGCTCGGCAGATCGCTGCCTAGCGAAACTTGGAGAGGGGGCGGACCCCCCTCAACTCAGGGATTACGCCGCAGCACCCGGTCGCATGTGGAATTGGTGCCCTCGCTCTTGCCGATGACACGCCCGGCCACAGCGCCAGCAGCGCCCGCCAGCAGGGATTCTCCCACATTCCCGCCTGCCAGCGCTCCGACACCGACGCCGCCTGCCGCACCGATCACCGTTCCGCGATCGCGGCCCTTCTTCGCCTGCAACAGGCAATAGCGCACATCATCCCGGTCGCGCGGCGCTGCTCTCGCCACGCGCGCCCGCTCCTTGCTGCTCAACGACGCCGCCATCACCGGCGACGCCACGAACGTTACGCCAGCGGCAATCATCATGATCCTGGCCAACTTCATGACCTGCACTCCTCATTGAAACTCAACCGACAATATACGCGCCCATGCCTTTGCGGGTTCCTCATATGGACCGCACCCGCGCGTCGCCGCGCCGTCCCAGCATCAGTTCGGTCAGCGCCCACACCAGCGCATCGGCACGATCGGGCGACCGACCGGGACCGACATAGCCGCCCCCCGCCACCAACCCGCACATCTGGTCCTCCATCTGCCAGAATGCGCCCAGATGCAGGACGCGTCCCGCTTCGTACAGCGCCGCCACCGGCTCGGCCCGCGCCGCTTTCCCCCGGCTGGCATGCACCAGCCGCACGGGCAACGCCGCCTCCGCCGCGCGCAGCACGCTTTCCACCATCGCGCCGCCATTATTGGCTTCTGCGACCACCCTGTCCGCGCCATGCGCCGCCGCCGCGCTCGCCACCGCCCGCGCCCATGTTTCGGGCGTCGCCTTCTCCACGCTGGCATCCGCAATCACATAGGCGCGCCCGTCGGGGCCGATCCCGGCCACCACAATCCCGCATGCGTCCCCTGTCGCCGAAGCGGGCGGATCGACCGCCACCACGACCCGCGACAGCGGACCCGCGCCATCCTTGCCAGCGGGCACATGCACCGCGCGGCATCGCTCCAGCAGGTCCCGGCTCCACAATGCGCCTTCGACCTCTTCGATCAGCTCGCCTTCCAGCTCCTGCCGACCCAGCCGCGTATGGCCATAATTGCGCTCCATCGCCGCGATGAAGCCGTCCGCCAGGTTCGCGCAATTGTCGGCGGTGCGGCCTCGCGTCACCGCCACGTCGGCGCCGTCGCGCGCCACCAGATTGCGCACCAGGGCCACCGGTCGCGGCGTCGTGGTCGCCAGCACGCGCGGCTCATGCCCCAACCGCATTCCCATCATCAAATTGTCCCAAACCGCCTCGCCGCCTGCCCATTTGGCGATCTCGTCGGCCCAGCCATGGCTGAACTGCGGCCCGCGCAGCGCTTCCGGCTCGGCTGCCCCGAACAGGATCGCCATCGCCCCATTGGGCCAGATCAACCGGCGCAACGCGGGGGAAAAGGCGGGCCGGTTCCACCAGGGCGCAATCGCCAGCAGGCCCGACGGCCCCTCCACCATGACCGATCGCACTTCGCCCAGCGTCGCCCCGACCAGCGCGATCCGGGCGCGGCCATCGCGTTCCGCTATCGCCCGCACCCATTCGGCCCCCGCGCGCGTCTTGCCGAACCCGCGCCCGGCCATCATCAACCAGATGCGCCAGTCTCCATCGGGCGCCAGCTGTTCAGGCCGCGCCCGCCAGCTCCAGTCATGCGCCAGCGCCTGCGCCGCCGCGTCGTCCAACCCGGCCAATATCCGATCGCGCGTCTCGACCGGCATCATCGCCAGCCGTTCGAAATCCGACATGCCCCCCACTGGACCCCTCCCCGCTCCGTTGCCGCGCTCATTCTCGATTCTGTTACCCGCCAGAATTGATGTAGATTAACTTTGACCCACCTGAACAAAAAAAGCTCCGCCTAAAGAATAGGCGGAGCAGTCAGGGTCGCACTACAGGCATAACCTGCAAATGCATTACGTCACCAATTTATCGGAATGACCATATATCCAAGGACATATTTTCACAAAAAAATCATTATTATTCAATGCGTTAAAATGGCACAAAAAGCCCGGTGCGATCAAGCGCTCCAGGTTGTCTTATTCGGAATGAAAACTGAATGTTTCATGCTCTAAATAGTTCCACCATCATGCTACTCATCACTTTCTAACGCTTGAGGATCGCCTCCCTGAAACCCGCCGCTCATTCTGCCTTCACAGCTTCCTTTTCTTCGGCGCCACGTCGGCGAACCGCGTCCAGCGCGGCTCGCAACCGCGCTACCGCATCCTCACCGTCGGGCCGATCCGCTTCATCGGCGGCACGCGCCTCCATGGCCTTTCGGGCGTGGGCAGTCAGCAACCGCATGCCCACTACATGGGGATGGCCGCGCTTCACCTTGCGGCTCTTCACCATGCCGTCGGCGTCCATCGTCACCTCTTCCTGCTCACTACCGAACAGGGCCTCGCGCAGCATCAGCGCCTCCAATTCAGAATAGCCGATGTTCAGCGCGTGACTCCATTCCCTTGCAAAGCCCGGATCGCGCCGCTTCTGATAATAGGCCGTCGACAGATTCTTTCCTGCCGCCCGCGCCGCTTCGCTGACGTTGCAGGTCGCCGCCAGCGTCTCCATGAAGATCTTGCGCCGGTCCTCCGTCCACCCATCCTTGCGCACCGCCCGCAACTGCGCATTGGCCTTTGCCCTGCCGACCTGGCTGCGTTGCACCGTCAACTCCCGGTCCTGACCGTCGCTTGCCTTGCCGCTGAAGCGGCGCGAAGCGTTCCCGGCCTTCCCCTTCCCCTTCTCCTTCTCCTGCACGCTGCCCCTCCTTTGCCCAACGCAAAAGGGCCGGCCCATCTGGACCAGCCCTTCGCGCCGCCGCCGTGGCGACTCACAATTCCCAATATCGACTTATCTGTCAGAACAGCGTGACGATGTCAAGAGAAATGTTCCATATAGGTTAGTTTCTTCGCATCTTGCTTAGCGCCTTTTCTTCCGCTGCCAACGCATCGGCAAAGCTCGGACGCACGCTCAGGCCCTGCAGCCAGGCGCTGATTTTGGGCCAACGCCCATCGCTCAATATGCTGCTGCAATGGTTGACGGTGATGATCGGACAGGCCACCGCAATATCGGCCAGGGTGAACCGATCTTCCACCAGGAATCCGCTATCGGGTAAAACCGATTCCAGATAATCATAGATGGGTGGCAGCTTCTCCGTCTCCGCCCGCGTCGCCGCGTCCAGGTCCTGGGGAACGTTCAGCAAAGGCGCGACCAGCCGGTTGAATACAATCGGCATGCCTCCTGCCTGAACGATCGTATCGCCAAATTCTTCATACCAGATGGTCAGGGCACGCGCCTTGGCATCCAGTGGGATCAGATTGGGGTCTGGTTGAACCGCATCCATATAGGTTATGATGGCGCTACTGTCGCTGATCAGGAAATCGCCGTCCTGAAACGCCGGTATCTTGCCAAAGGGGGATGCTTTGGCAAACACATCGCCCCCCTGCCCGAAACCACCCGGCATCACCTCTGCCGACAGACCTTTTTCCGCCGCGAAGATGATGACCTTCCGTACAAAGGGGGACGGCCTCGCTCCATATATGATCATGACATCATTCCTCCATCCTGGCTGGCCTCAATATCGGCTCGGCAGGCAGAATGCCATTTACATATCAAAATGCAACCTATGTTGTGATGTTGCGGGTCGGTCTCGTCTCATCCCTCATCCCCAGCCGGGGCCTTGGACCGGCTATAGTCGATGCGGATGCGCACCCAGCTTCCGATCATCGGCTTGCCATTGACGCGCGGCGGCCTGACCCGAAACTGCCACGCCGCCAGCCGCACCGCGCGGGCAAAGCCTGACCCTGCGGGCGACTCTCCCAGCGCCTGGCAATTTTCGACATGATAATCATCGACCGTCTTGCATGCGACCAGGCCCCATCCCTGTGCGGGCGCATTGCCCGGAATATAGGTCGACAGTTCCGCATGGGTGGGCCGCCGGTGCCATTCCGCCTCGAACAACTGGACCCCGCCAGGTCCTTCGCCCGGACCCGCCACAGCGGCTTGATCGCCCTGCCCGGTCGCGCTTCCCGCCTCGGCCTTGCGGGGCATGCGCCCTATGTCGGCCGCCGCCATCTGCGGGCTTTCCAGCACCAGGAATGGCAGCGGCGACGGCAGGGGCGATGGCAATTTCACCAGCGGCGCGGGTAGCGTTTCCACCGGGCGGACGGGCGGCGTCTTCTCCGGCTTGGGCGGCTCGCGCTCCTTGTCCTCGCTGCGTTCCTTGGCCTTCTCCTTCTCCTTCGCTGCCGCCTTCTCCTTCTTCGCCTCCGGTCCGGCGGCCACGTCGAACGTCACCGGCAGGCGCATGTCGTCCTGCCGCTGTTCAGGGTGCGGCGCCAGCGTCAGCAGCGCCAGCAGCAGCAGGCCATTGAGCACCAGCGCGAACAACAGCCCGCCCGCCCGCTCGCGCACCCCTTGCCATGACGCCCGCGTCACATGGCGTCGCCCGGACGGGGCGCAACCCGGCAGGACCCGGCGTCATCTTCCCGCCTTCGTCGTCTGACGCCGCGATCGGCGCTGCATTGCGTGCCCGGCATTCCCCGATCTCCTTTGCCGCCAATCCTTACCGGCACGACCCCCGCCCGATCAAGCCAGCGAGTCATCTCACAGCCCCGGCAAAAGCTCTGGCGGTCGGAAACGATCTCGGCTAGTCCCGCCGCGATGCTCACAAAGCTCTATCAATGGACGCTGGCCAAGGCCGCCCACGCCCATGCCGAACGCTGGCTTTTCGCTGTCTCCTTCATGGAATCCAGCTTTTTTCCCATCCCCCCCCACCCACTTCTGGGCCTGATGTGCCTCGCCCGCCCCGAACGCGCGATCCGCTTCGGCATCATCTGCACTCTGGCGTCAGTGCTCGGCGGCCTGCTCGGCTACGCGATCGGCTATTTCCTCTATGAAGCGCTCGGTCAGCAAATTCTCGACACCCTCGGCCTCGCCGCGAAATTCCCCGTCGCGGCCTGCTACTTGCGTGATTATGGCGCGGAAATCATTCTCGTGAAGGGCGCGACGCCAATCCCCTTCAAACTGATCACGATAACAGCCGGATTCATCGGCCTCTCGCTCTTCACCTTCATCTGGGCCAGCATCCTGTCCCGCGCTTTCCAGTTCATGCTGGTCGGTTTCCTGTTCTGGAAGTTCGGACGACCGATAAAGGCCTTCATCGAAAAATATCTGGCCCTCCTTTCCGCTCTTTTCATCGTCCTCATCGTGGGCGGGTTCCTTGCAGCTTCGGCGCTGTCGGGCGGCGGCACGAAAACCGACAAATGCAGCAGCGCTACCATGGCGACACTACGCTGATCGGGCATCTATGAAAGACCTGATCACCCGCTTCCCAAAATCCATCGCACTGGTCACGGGATTCCTGTCGGCGACCGGATTCGAACCGTTGAAGCTGTGGCCGGTCTCCTTCGCCTGCATCGCCCTGCTGATCCTGCTCGTCGATGGCGCGCCTGATCGACGCGCTGCCTTTTCGCGTGGCTGGCTGTTCGGCGTCGGCCACTTCACCCTCGGCCTCAACTGGATCGCCGACGCATTCAGCTTTCAGGACGCAATGCCGCATTGGTTCGGCTACGGCGCTGTCATCCTCCTGTCGCTATATCTAGCCTTGTATCCAGGCTTGGCGGCGCTGAACGCATGGTGGCTGCGGAACGCAATCCTGCAAACACCCCGTTCCGCCCCAAAGCGTCTACTTCCCTTCATCTTCCTGTTCGCGGCCTGCTGGGTCGCCAGCGAATGGCTCCGCGCGGTCCTCTTCACCGGATTTGCCTGGAACCCGCTGGGCGTCACACTGCTTCCTACCGGGATCGCCATCGTCGCGACGCTGATCGGCACCTATGCCCTCGGCGCGCTCGTGGTCCTCGCCGCAGGCGTAATCCTTCTCGCGCTCAGTCGGCAATTCATCCCCGCTGCAGCGCTGGCCGCCCCACTGCTGGCGTGCGCGCTTTGGGGAAGCTACGCCCCTGCCCCCTCCACGCCGACCGGTGCGCCGCGCATCCGAGTGGTCCAACCCAACATCGGCCAGGATGAGAAATATTCGCCAGAGCTTGAACAAGCTCACTTCCGCACCCTTGCCACCTTGTCGGGCAAACCCCGCCCCGCCCCACGCCTGATCTTCTGGCCCGAAGCTGCAATCCCCGCCTATCTCGACATGGAACCCCAGTGGCGCGCCAGCATCGCTGCGCTGCTCGGCCCTGGCGACTTGCTGCTGACCGGCGGCACAAAGATCTATTTCAAACAGGTCGATCGGGGCGGCATCGTCACAAACGCCTTGGCGGGCGCAAACAACAGCCTCTGGATCGTGTCGCCCCGCGCCCAAATATTGGGCCGCTACGACAAGGCGCATCTCGTCCCCTTTGGCGAATATCTTCCGCTGCGCGCGCTGCTCCAGCCGATCGGACTATCGCGACTGGTTCCTGGAGATGCCGATTTCTGGCCCGGTCCCGGCCCGCAAAGCCTGACCCTGCCCGCCACGCCGGGGCGCCCGGAAATGAAGATGGGCGTGCAGATTTGCTACGAAATCATTTTTTCGGGCCATGTGATTGACGCTGCCAACCGCCCGGCATTTCTGTTCAACCCATCGAACGACGCCTGGTTTGGAAGCTGGGGCCCGGTCCAGCATCTTGCCCAAGCGCGCCTCCGGGCTTTGGAAGAAGGCATTCCGATCATCCGTTCCACCCCAACGGGAGTATCCGCGGTAATCGATGCGCGCGGCCATGTGCAGCATGCGCTCGGGCTGCAACGCGCCGGTTTCCTCGACACCGGGCTTCCCCCGACTTTGGAGCCAACGCTTTTCTCTCGCGTAGGCAACTGGGCGGCCTTGGTTTTCACCATCCTGCTGCTCGGGCTGGCCATTGCCATGGGCAGGGTGAGAAGCTAATAGCCACATAAACTTTTCTTTATGTCGCCTTTCACGCCAGCCTGCTAACGGGAGTCCCATGCGCAGCAACTATCTTTTCACCTCGGAATCCGTTTCCGAAGGCCACCCCGACAAGGTCGCGGACCAGATTTCCGACGCCATCGTCGACCTGTTCCTGTCCAAGGATCCCGAAGCACGCATCGCCTGCGAAACGCTGACCACGACACAACTGGTCGTGCTGGCGGGCGAAATCCGCTGCAAGGGCGTCTTCGAAAATGGTGAATGGGCTCCGGGCGCCCAAGCGGAGATCGAGCGCACCGTTCGCGAAACGGTAAAGCGCATCGGCTATGAGCAGGAAGGTTTCCACTGGGAAACCCTGCGCTTCGAAAACAATCTCCACGCCCAGTCCGCACACATCGCCCAAGGCGTTGACGCCAGCGGCAACAAGGATGAAGGCGCGGGCGATCAAGGCATCATGTTCGGTTTCGCCTGTGACGAAACGCCAGACCTCATGCCCGCAACGCTGGATTACAGCCACAAGATACTGGCCAAGATGGCGCATGACCGCCACTCCGGTCGCGCGCCCTTCCTTGAGCCTGACGCCAAGAGCCAGGTCACGCTGCGCTTCGAACATGGCAAGCCCGCCGCCGCGACGGCGATTGTCGTCTCGACCCAGCATGGCAAGGGCTATGACGAAGGCGACAGGGAATCCCAGCTCAAGGAATATGTGAAGGGCGTCGTCGCAGAAGTCCTTCCAGCCGAACTGCTTTCCGCTGAAACCGTCTATCACATCAATCCCACGGGCAGCTTTGAAATCGGCGGGCCTGACGGTGACGCGGGACTTACCGGTCGCAAGATCATCGTCGACACCTATGGCGGCGCTTCGCCCCATGGCGGCGGCGCCTTTTCAGGTAAGGACCCGACGAAGGTCGATCGTTCGGCCGCCTACATCACCCGCTACCTTGCGAAGAACATCGTCGCCGCAGGCCTCGCGCGTCGCTGCACGATCCAGCTTGCTTATGCGATTGGCGTCTCTGAACCTCTCTCGCTTTATGTCGATACGCACGGCACCGGCAGCGTCGATGATGCAAAGATCGAAGGAGCGATCAAATCGATCAAGGAACTAGGCGGCCTCACCCCGCGCGGCATCCGCACGCATCTAGGCCTCAACAAGCCCATCTATCGCCCCACGGCGGCTTATGGTCATTTCGGTCGCAAGGCTGAAGGCGACTTCTTCCCCTGGGAAAAGCTCGACCTCGTGGACCGGCTCAAGGCCGCCCTCTAAAAGCTTCAGAATCATCGAATACGGCGCGCGGAGGGTTACGCCCTTGCGCGCCGTTTTCATCCATCCAGCGTCCTGCATGGGTCGGCGACTCGTTTGACCCGCCGCTGAAAGCGGTGCAGGTGCCGCAACCATGACTGCCTCCCCCCGCTCCCGCATCTACCTGATGCTGCTGCTCGTCATGCTGCTCTGGGCGGGCAATGCGCTGATCGCGCGCGCCATTCGGGCTGACATTCCGCCCTTCACTCTCGCCTTCCTCCGCTGGCTCGGAGCGGCGCTGCTGCTGCTGCCCTTTTCCGCTCGGGGAATCCTGACGGAATGGCCAGTCGTGCGCCGACACTGGCCAATGCTGATCCTGCTCGCGATATTCGGCGTCGGCTGCTTCAACGCCCTTCTTTATTCAGGCCTGCGCAGCAGCAGCGCGACAAACGCCCTGCTGATCCAGGCAGCGATCCCGGCGCTGGTCCTGGGATGCAATTTCCTTTTCTTCCGCACCCGTGCCCTGCCCCTCCAAATCGTCGGCGTGCTGGTCGCCGCGCTGGGAGCGATGCTCATCATCTTCCGCGCCGACCTTCGCGCCCTGGCGACGCTCAGCTTCGGCCAGGGCGATGCGCTGATCCTGCTCGGCGTCCTGTGCTGGTCGATCTACACATCCTTGTTGCGCAAACGCCCACCGCTCACCGCCACAACATTCCTGACGCTCAGTTTCCTGGTCGGCGTGCTGATCATGGCTCCGCTTGCGGCGAGCGAATGGCCGGTACATCCGGTGCGCTGGACGCCTGCCGTCGCAGGGGGAATCGTCTATGTCGCCATCTTCCCGTCGATAATCGCTTATTTTCTCTACAATCATGCGGTGGCCCAGATTGGCGCGGCTCAGGCAGGGCAAGTCATCAGTCTCCAGCCTCTGCTCGGCGCCCTTTTGGCCGCTTTATTGTTGGGCGAGCCACTGCACAGCTATCATTTCGCTGGCATGGCGCTGATCCTGCTGGGGATAGCCGCGGCATCGCGCAGCAACCACACCGCGCAATAGCCCGCTTGCTCACTTGGCCCGCCGCCGCTATCGGCGCGTGCCATGACAGCGCATAAATCCGGCGATCCAACGACGCTCAACCGTCTTTACGGCCGCCAGTCGAGCCATAAGCTGCGAGCAGGCCAGCAGGAACTGGTCGAAACGCTCCTGCCCGCCCTTTCCGTCCCGGAAGAAGGCGAACTGAGCGCCGCCAGCCTGTTCGGCTACGACCGCCCCTTGCACTTTGAAATCGGCTTCGGCGGCGGGGAACATCTCGCCTATCGCGCCGACTTGCTCCCCGACCATGGCTTTATCGGCTGCGAGCCCTTTCTCAACGGCGTCGTCACGGCGCTGGCCCATATCCGGGACAAAGCGCTGGGCAATGTCCGCCTTCACATGGGCGACGCGCTTTCCGTACTTAGCCGCATACCGGACGGCAGCCTCAGCTTCGTCTACCTCCTCCATCCCGACCCCTGGCCCAAGGCCCGCCATGCCAAGCGCCGCATGATGAACCCCGGCCCCGTCGCGATGATCGCGCGAAAGCTCAAGCCTGGCGGGGAGTTCCGTTTCGGAACAGATCACCCTGTCTATCTGCGCTGGGCCCTGATGGTGATGAACGGGCACCCCGACTTCGAATGGCTGGCGCAGGAGCCAAAGGATTTCCTGGTCCGTCCCGGCGGCTGGCCTGAAACCCGCTATGAGGCCAAAGCCCGCCGCTTGGGCCATGAAGTGTGGTATTTCCGCTACCGGCGGCGCTGAACCCCCAAGGGCTGTGGCACGTTGGACGGGGTGAAGGAGACTGACCCATGTCCGACAATCACGAAGAAATGATCCGGGAAGACGGCCTGCCCGGCCACGAAAGCAAGCTGGAACCCAAGCCCGAATGGGAACCCCGCTATCCCGGCTCTGGCCGTCTTCAGGGTAAGGTCGCGTTGATCACCGGCGCGGACAGCGGGATCGGTCGCGCCGTGGCCGCCCTCTATGCGCGCGAAGGGGCCGACGTCGCGATCCTCTATCTGTGCGAACATGACGACGCCAAAATGACTGCCCATATCGTTGAAGCCGAAGGCGGTGAGGCGCTCACCATCGCAGGGGACATTGGCGAAAAATCATTTTGCGATGACGCCGTCACTCAGGTCATCGAACATTTTGGTCGCCTTGACATATTGGTCAACAATGCCGGCGAACAGCATCCTGATCAGGACATTACGAACATTACGGAGGAACAGCTCCGCCGCACCTTCCAGACCAATATCTTCGGCATGTTCTTCCTGACGCAGGCCGCTCGCCCACATCTCAAAAAAGGCGCGGCAATAGTGAACTGCACCAGTGTCACCATGTATCAAGGTTCAGCGGAACTGCTTGATTATTCCAGTACGAAGGGAGCGATCACCGCCTTTACCCGCAGCCTGTCCGAAAATCTGGTCAAGGATGGCGTACGTGTCAACGCTGTCGCTCCTGGGCCGATCTGGACCCCACTCAATCCCAGCGGCGGCGCGACAAAGGAAAAGCTGGAACATTTCGGCGAATCCACGCCCATGGGCCGCCCCGGCCAACCCAACGAAGTCGCCCCTGCCTTCCTCTTCCTCGCTTGCGATGACAGCAGCTACATGTCGGGCCAGGTGCTCCACCCCAATGGCGGCATTATCGTGAACGGATGAGACTTCGCGCTAGCAAGGGTCAGGACCCGCACAAATGAAAAGGGCCGGCGGGCATGTGCCCCCGGCCCCTTCATTGACCTTGCCAGCAAGGTTCAGCCGACGATTTCTTCCGCCTTGAAGAAATAGGCGATTTCGATGGCGGCGTTTTCTTCGCTGTCCGAACCATGGACCGAATTGGCTTCGATCGATTCGGCGTAATCCTTGCGGATCGTGCCTTCATCAGCGTTTGCGGGGTTGGTGGCGCCCATGATGTCGCGATTGCGCTTCACGGCGTCTTCACCTTCCAGAACCTGCACGACCACGGGGCCCGAGATCATGAAGGCGACCAGATCCGCGAAGAAGGGGCGTTCCTTGTGGACGGCATAGAAGCCTTCAGCCTGTTCGCGGCTCATGCGGATGCGCTTGGACGCGACGACCCGCAGGCCCGCTTCCTCAAGCTTCTTGGTCACGGCGCCCGTCAGGTTGCGACGAGTCGCGTCGGGCTTGATGATCGAAAAAGTGCGGGTGACGGCCATGAGGCTCAAAAGCTCCGAATATCTGGGAAAGGATGGCGCGCCCTTTAGACCGGCCTGTCCGCCGCCGCAAGGGGCGTTATCCCCTCGAATGCTTCATGGGCCTTGCACCCATTTGCGCCCTTCCTGTCGCCAGAAGCGGGGCGTGACCCCTGCCCGCTTCCCCAAGGCGCGCCAGCTTTCCCGCGCGCCATCAATCGTGATCGCATCGAAAAAATAGAAAGCGCGTTCGAAACCCAGCGCTTCGTCGCGCCACAGGCCGTCGGCGATCGCGACATGACGCGCACCGTTGGCGGCAGCGCAATTCTGAGACAGCAGCACAGGCTGGGCCGATTCGTTGCCCTGTCCCGCCCGGCCATGCGCCAGGAAGCTTTCGGGCGGCCCCGCCCACAGGCCTGCGGAGATGCGGCCAAGCTGCGTCTCATCCGCCGCCACGACCAACAACCGCTCCCCCAGCCCCAATATACGCGCCGCGATGGCGGGTAGCACCTGGTCCACCGGATCGTGGTTCAACTGGTAGAAATCGACCTGCATAGCCTATTTCTCGAACTTGTCGGCCACCAGCCTGTCGATCAGACGCACGCCATAGCCTGTCGCGCCCTTGTCCCATGTTGCGCCCGGCTTGTCGGCCCAAACCATCCCGGCGATATCAAGATGCGCCCATTTGACGCCATCATCGACGAAGCGCTTGATGAACTGTGCCGCCGTGATCGATCCGGCGTAACGCGCGCCCATATTCTTCATGTCGGCAATGGGGCTGTCGATCAGCTTGTTATAGGCGTCGGACAACGGAAAGCGCCACAGCTGATCGCCTGCAGCCTTGCCAGCGGCGATCAGATCGTCGGCCAATTCGTCGTCGTTGGAAAAGATGCCCGCATATTGATCGCCCAGCGCCACGATCATCGCGCCCGTCAGCGTCGCCAGATCGATAACGATCTCAGGCGCATAGGTTTTTTGCGCCCAGGTGATCACGTCGCAAAGCACCAGACGGCCTTCGGCGTCGGTGTTGATGATCTCGATCGTCTGGCCCGACATGGATGTGACGATATCGCCCGGCCGCTGCGCGTTGCCATCGGGCATATTTTCCACCAGGCCGCAAATGCCGACCACGCGGGCCTTTGCCTTGCGTCCAGCCAGCGCCTTCATCGCGCCTGCGACCGCGCCAGCGCCGCCCATGTCCCATTTCATGTCTTCCATGCCCGCGCCGGGCTTCAGGGAGATGCCGCCAGTGTCGAATGTGACGCCCTTGCCGACAAAGACCAGCGGCTTGTCCGCAGCGCCGCTAGTGCCGTCCCATTCCATGGCGATCAGGCGCGGTTCACGCACCGACCCCTGCGCAACGCCCAACAGGGCGCCCATGCCCAGATCGGCCATCGCCGCCTTGTCGAGGACAGTGATCTTGACGCCCATCTGCTCCAGATGGCGACAACGTTCTACGAAGCTTTCAGGATAAAGGATGTTCGCTGGTTCAGCGACCAGTTCCCGCGTGAAGGCGACGCCATCGGCCACCGCCGACCACCGCTCCCACGCCGCCGCACCGTCCGTGCCGACCAACGTCAGCTTGGTCAGCGTCGGCTTGGCTTTCTCGCTCTGCCGCGTGCGATAGGTGTCGATCCGCCAGCTGCGCAGCAATGCCGCAAAGGCCAGGCTGGCCGCATTCTCGCCGCTCACACCGCCCGGGAATTCGACTGCCGCATGCGAAGCGCCGCTGGTCAGCAGCCGTGCTGCGAGCGCGCCGCCCGCCTTCTCATAATCATTGTCGCTGCCGCCCCCGATGCCCAGCAGCACGATCCGCACCACCTTGCCGCTTTCGTCCGCGAAACTTTCAAAGCTCGATCCCGCCTCGCCCGTGAAACGCGCTGCCGATGCGCCTGCCGCCAAGGTAGCGGCCGCATCGATGGGCAAGCCGTCAAGCCGCCCCTTGGCCACCGCCAGAACCAGAGTGTCGGCGTCGGGACGTAACGGGCTGAACGCGATTTCCATCAAGGATCCTTACTATTCTATCTTGTCTGTCGGTCGGGATGCGCAATCCTGTAACCGTCAGATAATGTCGCTTGCCCCGTCTGGCAAAGCCGTTCGCCCGATTTCCTGTAAAAGAAGGATGACGAAATATTGCGGCTTGGGCAAAGCAATGCGATAGGCGGGCAACGAAGCGCCCCTGAGAGGCCCGACCCTTTGCACAATTTCTCCTTTCTCCGACGTTCCCGGCATATGCTGACCGCAGGCGCGGCTTTGGCGTGCATCGCCTTGTCGCAGCACGGCTCCGCCCAGGAACTGAACACGCCACCCGCGCCAGTCAGCGCGCCCGACGCGCCCGTCCCGCAGAGCGAGGACCAGATCGGCTTCGCCGCCGACCGGCTGGAATATGACAGTAACAGCGAAGTCGTGACCGCCAGCGGCAATGTGCAGCTGCTTCGGGAAGGCAGCCGGCTGCGCGCCGATACGGTCGTCTGGAACCGCACCACCGGCGCGGTCGAGGCGAAGGGCAATGTTTCAGTCACCGATCCGGAAGGCAACATCGCCTATGGCGACCGGTTCGAAGTGACGGACACGCTGAAAGATGGCGTGGTCGACAACATGCTGCTGGTGCTCGAATCCGGAGGGCGGCTGGCTGCGGCTTCGGGTAAGCGGGTGAACGGCGTCTACACCCTGCACAAGGCCGCCTATACCGGTTGCGCGGTAGAGGATTCCGAAGGCTGTCCCAAGGAACCGACCTGGCAGATCAAGGCAGTGACGGTCGTCTACGACCCTGTGGAAGCGCGAGTCAGATACAGCAACGCCAGCGTAGAGATATTCGGCCTGCCGCTAATTCCCCTGCCGGGCTTTTCGCATCCGGTTGGGGGCGGGGGAGGAAACGGGCTACTGGTGCCCAATATCCGTTATGACCGCACGAACGGCGTGGAAGTCGCCCTTCCCTATTATCTGAAACTCGCGCCCAACCGCGACTTGACCATAACTCCGCATATCTATTCGGAGACGCTGCCCATGCTGGAGGCGAATTTCCGCCACCGTTGGGACCGGGGCGCCTACCAGATCACCGGCTACGCCACGCATGGCAGCCGCCAGGACGCCAGCAGCTCTCTGCCCAACGCCACGGTGTCGGACGCGTCGCAGAAGGATTTTCGCGGCTATCTCGATGCCAGCGGTGGGATGCAGCTGACGCCCGAATGGAGCATCAACGGGTCGATCCGGGCCGTCAGCGACCGCACTTTCCTGCGCCGCTACGACATCAATCGCGACGACCGGCTGCGTTCAACCCTTGGCGTTCAGCGCATTGGCGAAAACAGCTATTTCTCAGTCGCGGGATGGGCCGTCCAAACTCTGCGTTTGGGCGACTCCCAGGGGCAGACTCCGATCGCCCTGCCCGTCATCGATTACCGGTTGCGCATGACTGATCCGCTGCTGGGCGGTCGCATCCAGCTACAGGCGAACAGCCTCGCGATCACTCGCACCCATGGGCAGGATACGCAACGCGCGTTCGGGGCGTTCGAATGGAACCTGCGCCAATTGACCGGCATGGGCCAGGAAGTCACCTTCACCACCTATCTGCGCGGCGATATCTATCACAGCAGCGACACTCTTCTGAACGATGTCGCGCGTTACGCGGGCGATCCCGGCTGGCAGGCGCGCGGCATCGCGGCGGCGGCTGTAGATGTGCGCTGGTCCTTCATGGGGGAAGCCTTTGGCGGGGTGCAACGCATCGCGCCACGCATGCAGATCGTCGCCGCTCCCCGAATCGCCAACCTGTCTGTCCCCAACGAAGACGCGCGCGCCATCGATCTGGAGGACAGCAACCTCTTCGCGCTCAATCGCTTCGCCGGCTACGACCGGTTCGAAGATTCGACCCGGATCACCTATGGTCTGGAATATAGCCTGTCGCTGCCGGACTTCTCGCTCGAAAGCATCGTGGGCCAAAGCTATCGGCTGAACAATCGCGAAAGCATCCTGCCCGATGGCACGGGCCTGTCCGATCGCATGTCCGATGTCGTTGGCCGCACGACGGTCCGCTACAAGGATTTCGTCAGCCTCATTCACCGCTTTCGCCTGGATAAGGACGGACTTTCGGTACGTCGCAATGAAATCAACGCCACCGTTGGCAGCCGCAGGACCTATGCGCTGGTCGGCTATCTCCGCCTCAACCGCAACGCCGCTGCGGGGCTGGAAGATTTGCAGGACCGTGAAGAATTGCGCTTGGGCGGTCGTGTTCAGTTCGCGCGCTTCTGGTCGCTTTATGGATCGACCGTCATCGACCTGACCGATGCCAGGGAAGATCCGTTGAGCGTTGCGGACGGATATGAGCCGGTCCGCCATCGGCTGGGCATCACCTATGAAGATGACTGCCTGACGCTGGGGCTGACCTGGCGGCGCGACTATCTGGCGGCTGGCGACGCGCGAAAGGGCAACAGTTTCCAACTACGGCTGGCTTTTCGGAATATCGGTATATAAGGATCACCGTTCCCGCCCTTCCTGCTCAGGACCGGTTAAGGCGGACCGGCGCATCACGCGCCGGACCGTATTGGAGAGTTTTGTCGACGATGCACCCTGTCGTTTCCCCGCCTGCCCGCCTTCGCCACACCCTGCGGACCGGCGCATACACCCTTCTTCTGTCGTCCATGCTGATGACCGGGGGCGTCTCACCCGCCACCGCGCAGTCCGTGGATGACGACGGCGCCGTGGCGTCACAGCAGTTGAACCTGCCCAAGGACGTCACCGTCTTTGGCAAGAGTGATCCAAATGTCCGAAAGGCGACCGCGATCGTCAACGGCAGCATTATCACTGGCACGGATGTGGACCAACGGCTGGCCCTGATCATCACCGCCAATGGCGGGAAAGTGTCGCCAGAGGAAAAGGAGCGGCTGCGCGTTCAGGTGCTCCGTAACCTGATCGATGAAACGCTGCAGATCCAGGAAGCTGCCGCCAACGACATCCGCATCGACAAGGCGGAAATCGACCAGAGCTTTGAGCGGGTGGCGGCCAATTTCCGCCAGTCCCCAAGCCAGTTCGACCAATATCTGCGCCAGCAGGGTAGCGCGGCCGCCAGCATCCGGCGCCAGATTGAGGGCGAGCTGGCCTGGAGCCGCCTGCTCCGCCGGAATATCCAGCCGTTCGTCAACGTGTCGGAAGATGAAGTTAAGTCCGTCATCGACCGCATGAACGCGGCCAAGGGCAGCGATGAATATCGGATCGGCGAAATCTACCTGTCGGCCACGCCGGAAAATGAACAGCAGATCGTCGCCAACGCGCGCAACATCATCGAACAGATCAAGCAGGGCGGCAGCTTTGCCGCTTATGCCAGACAGTTTTCGGAAGCCTCGACCGCTGCCGTCGGCGGCGATCTGGGCTGGGTGCGTCCGGTCCAGTTGCCTGACGCACTGGCGCAGGCCGCCAACGAAATGCAGGTCGGCCAGATTGCAGGACCCATCGGCGTGCCCGGCGGTGTTTCCGTCATTTACGTCATGGACAAGCGCAAGGTTCTGACTGCCGATCCCCGCGACGCGCTGCTCAGTCTCAAGCAATTGTCGGTCAGCTTCCCCGCAGGCACGACGAAGGAACAGGCCAGCACCAGGGCCGCCAGCTTCGCCTCCCAGGTGAAGGCGATCAAGGGCTGCGGCCAGGCCAATGAGCTGGGTGCAAAGATCGGCGCCGACGTCGTCGATAACGACAATGTGAAGGTTCGCGACCTGCCGCCGCAGCTGCAGGATATCCTGCTGGACCTGCAAGTCGGGCAGGCGACGCCCCCCTTCGGGTCGATCAATGAAGGCGTGCGCGTCCTGGTGGTCTGCGGTCGTGACGACGCTGCCACGGCTGCCGCGCCCGACGCCGCGCAGATCATGGCGCAACTGGAAGAGGAACGGGTCAACAAGCGTGCGCGCATCTACCTGCGAGACCTTCGCCGCGATGCCGTCATCGACTATAATTGATCCCGGCACGCCGCTGCCGCCCTTCGCCGTGCCCTTGGGGGACCCGGCAGGCATAGGCCCGGAAATCGTCGCAAAAAGCTGGGTCATGCGTGAAGCGCGTGGGCTCCCGCCTTTTTTCGCGGTGGGCGATGTCGCTTCGCTACGCGCCGTTTGGCTTGGTCCCGTCGAACTGATCGCAACACCGCAGGAAGCCGCGTCCGTATTCGACCGGGCGCTGCCCTGCCTGCAGGTGACTGACGCTGGCGTTATCACGCCGGGAACGCCCAGCGTCGACGGCGCGCGCACGGCCCTTCAATCGCTGGAAGTCGCCGTGGGCCTGGCCAGAAGCGGATCGGCCGCAGGCATCGTGACCGCACCTGTGGGAAAAGAACAGCTCTACGGGGTCGGCTTCACCCATCCTGGCCAGACCGAATTCGTGGCGGAACGTTGCGGCGTCGCGCCCCACAATGCTGTGATGATGCTGGCCGGGCCTTCGCTCAAGGTCGTGCCGGTCACGATCCACATCCCCCTGGGCGATGTGCCGTCGGTGTTGACCGTGGACCTCATCCGCGCACGCGCGATCACGACCGTCAAAGGGCTGCAACGCAATTTCGGCATCGCTCGCCCGCGCATCGTCGTCGCCGGGCTGAATCCCCATGCGGGTGAAGGCGGCGCGCTGGGGCGTGAGGAAATCGACATCATCGCCCCCGCAATAGAATCTCTGCGGGACGAAGGCATGGACATTCGCGGCCCTTTGGCGGCGGATGGCCTGTTTCACAGCCGCGCGCGCGAAACCTACGACGCCGTTCTATGCATGTATCATGACCAGGCTTTGATCCCGCTCAAGACGCTGCATTTCGACGAGGGCGTAAACCTGACCCTTGGCCTGCCCATCGTGCGCACCTCACCCGACCATGGCACCGCGTTCGGGATTGCCGGAACCGACAGCGCCAATCCCGGCGCGATGATGGCGGCGCTCAAAATGGCCGCCGAAGCTGCCCGCGCGCGCCTGACCCATGGCTGCTGACATGCGGCCCGCATTGCCGCCGCTGCGGGAAGTGATCGCCATGCATGGGCTTCAGGCCAGCAAGGCGCTGGGTCAGAATTTCCTGCTCGACGAACAGTTGCTCGACCGGATCGCGGCTATTCCCGGCCCGCTAAAGGACGCTCCGGCATTTGAAGTCGGTCCCGGTCCCGGCGGTCTAACCCGTGCGATCCTGCGTGCAGGCGCGCGACTGGTAGCCGTAGAGCGCGACCGTAGGTGCCTGCCAGCCCTCGCTCAGCTTTCAGAGGCCTTTCCTGGACAATTGCGCGTCATTCCAGGCGACGCGATGCAGGTCGACGCCCGCGCTGAAGCAGGGGAAGGCGCGCATATCATCGCCAACCTTCCCTATAATGTGGGAACGGCCCTGCTGGTGGGCTGGCTATCGGCGGCATGGAACCCGCTTCCCTGGTGGTCGTCGCTCACACTCATGTTCCAGATGGAAGTGGCGGAACGGATCGTCGCCAAGGCTGGTGGCGACCATTATGGCAGGCTCGCCGTGCTGGCTCAGTGGCGTGGCGAAGCCCGCATCGCGATGAAGGTGCACCGCAGCGCCTTCACCCCACCACCCAAGGTCATGTCCGCCGTCGTGCACATCACGCCTCGGCCAGCACCTGCCGATGTCCAGCTCAAGACCCTCGAACGCCTGACCGCCGCCGCCTTTGGCCAGCGCCGCAAGATGCTCCGCCAAAGCCTCAAGGGCCTGCCCGGCGCATTAGCCGCCCTGGAATCAGCTGGAATAGACCCGCAACGTCGCGCCGAAACGATCAGCGTTGATGAATTTGTGGAGGTCGCACGCCTGATGGATCGCAGCTGACCGCGCCTGAAGGTGACGAGAAATTACAAGCCCGCCTTATGTCGCCCTGCCTCAAGGCAAGTCCAGGTGCAGAAACTGGTTAAAGGCGCTTTGCTCGTAGCCCCCGAACGCCATCCCATTCCTGAAACCTCTGCGTCGGTAGAGCGCCAGCGCTGGCTCAAACGCAGGCCCACTTCCAGTCTCCAGGCTCAACCGGCGGATACCGCGTACAGTCGCTGCGGTAATGATGGTCTCAAGGATCGCAGCGCCCGCCCCCATTCTCAGGAAATGCGGGTGCGTCCGCATGGATTTGACTTCAGCCAAACCATCTTCGAAAATCTTCATGGCGCCGATGGCAGCAACGCGGCCATCGCGGCATGCGGTCCAGACCGTGACTTCAGGAACCTGCAAGCCGGAAAGATCGAGGGCAAAGACACTCCCCGGCGGCGAACTGGCGTGCATGTCGGCAAGGTGAAGCTCCAGCAGCGCCCGAACCTGTTTCCCGGTCAGATCATCTTCCCGGACCTCAAACATATCGGCCGCCTTCAGCGCCTCAGCTCAGGGCGTCTCCATCTCCACCGCCTTGGGCACCGTCACGCCTTCCTTGGCGCTCAACACGGTCGCTGGCGGGCCTTTATCGATCGCGGCGGCCAGCTTGCCGACCCCGGCGCAATCAGCCTTGCAGACATTTTTCGCCTGGGCCAGATTTTCCCGGGCCTTGGCGATTGCGCCCTTTTCGACCATGGCTTCGCCCTGCCCGACCAGCGCGCCGACATCGGTCGGGTCCAGCAACAGCGCTTCACGATAAAGACGGATGGCTTTACCCTGCAACCCCTGCGCCCGCGCCACCTGGGCCAGTTCGATATAGGCGTTGCGATTGCGCGGATCGACCGCCAACGCGGTTTCCAGCGCATCGGTCGCTGCCTGATAATTGCCCGCCTTGCGCGCCGCCATCCCCTTATGCTGCCATTCGACAGAAAGGGGCGTGATCTGCGCGTCAGGACGCTGGGACAGGCCCACGCTGGACACAGTCGTCAACAGGACGGCAAGGGCGATCGAGGCAGGGGTAAAACGCATGCATAACTCCAGCCATGTTTCAGGCGCTGATTTCGCCTGAGTGTCGTCATTTTGCCGGGCCTTGTCCATCGTCTCTTTCAGGCCATCCGCCGAAGCCGGGCGAAATAGAAACCGTCCGTCCCATCATGGCCAGGGGTCAGCAATATGCCGTCGCCATGGGGCCGTCCCATGGGGGACAGGACCGTATCAGCCGCCCAGCCCGCGTGCCGTTCCAGAAAAGCGCGCGTCTGGTCCTGCCCCTCCCTGTCCGTCAACGCGCAAGTGGCGTAAACGAGCACCCCGTCCGGCTTTACCAGAGGAGCCGAAAAATCCAGGATACGCGCCTGTTCCTGGATCAACCGGTCCAATCTGGCCGGGGTCAGCCGCCAGCGCGCCTCAGGATTACGCCGCCATGTGCCGGTGCCCGAACAAGGCGCATCGACCAGCACGACATCGGCCCGACCGTGCAAGGATTCCAGCGCCCGGCTTTCATGGACTTGGTCCAGAAGCAATGTTTCGATGAAGGTTGCTCCGGCCCGCTCGGCGCGCGGGCCCAACCGGGCGAGGCGCGATCGGATAGTATCGGCGGCGATCAGCACACCCTTACCCGCCATCGCGCTCGCCAGCGCCAAAGTCTTGCCGCCCGCGCCTGCGCACATATCCACCACCGTCATGCCGGGTTGTGCCTGGCATGCGGCCGAAATCATCTGGCTTCCTGCGTCCTGCACCTCGACCAGCCCCTGTTTCCAGGCTTCGCTCTGTTCGACCGGCCAACCTTCGGACAATCGCATCGCATCACTCAGTCCGTCTATCGGCACCGCATCGGGATAAAGCGGCGCGACATCCTTCATCGCTGCCTTCAATCGGTTCACGCGAAGGTCGACTGGCGCCCGCCCTAGCAAGGCATCCTGCTCGACTGGCCCAGCCAGCAACGGCCTCAGCCAATCGGGCACGGCACCCGAAATTGCCCCTTCTTCGCCTGGCTCGATTGGTGCCGGGCCGTGAGCAGAACCATCGAACAACGCCTCGATGTCGGACCGCTCGCGCGCAAGCCCGATCATCGCCGCCCGGCCTGTGGAGGGGCGCTCGCCCGCCCGGCGGACAGCGTCATAGACATGGTCGCGCACCGCTCGGCGATCACGCGATCCGGCATAACGCCGTTCCTTGAAATAGCGCGCGATCAATGTGTCCGCCGCCGGGCCGCCGTCCCGTGCGGACGCTATGATGGCGTCCAGCAGTTCGATCGCAGCCTGCACCCGTGCGGAGGGGATCACGCCCGTCGCCCCTCAGCGTGTGGGATAATTGGGGGCCTCGCGCGTGATGGTGACGTCGTGGACATGACTTTCGGACAGCCCGGCATTGGTGATCTGGACGAAACGGGCACGTTCCTGAAGGTCCTTGATCGTGCGGCTGCCGGTATAGCCCATCGCCGCTTTCACGCCGCCGACAAGCTGATGGATCACATCCTTGGCCGGTCCTTTGAACGGCACCTGGCCTTCAATCCCTTCGGGGACCAGCTTCATCTGATCCTTGATATCCGCCTGGAAATAGCGGTCGGCGGAGCCGCGTGCCATTGCGCCGACGCTACCCATGCCACGATAGCTCTTATAAGCCCGTCCCTGATAAAGGAATGTCTCACCCGGAGCCTCCGCCGTGCCCGCCAGCAGCGATCCGACCATGACGCAGCCCGCGCCAGCCGCCAGCGCCTTGGCAAGATCGCCCGACGTGCGCAGGCCACCATCGGCGATGACGGGAACACCCTGCTTGGCCGCTTCGTTGGCCGAATCCATGACCGCGGTCAGCTGCGGCACGCCGACGCCTGCTACGACGCGAGTGGTGCAGATGGAACCGGGCCCAATCCCGACCTTCACGCAGTCCGCGCCAGCGTCGATCAACGCCTTGGTGGCTTCGGCAGTCGCCACATTGCCAGCGACGACCTGCACATGGCTGGACAGGCGCTTGACCGCTTCGACGGCGGCGGAAACTTGCTTGCTATGCCCGTGCGCCGTGTCGATGACGATCAGGTCGCATTCGGCATCGATCAACGCCTCGCTGCGCTCCAACCCCTTGTCGCCCACCGTCGTCGCCGCAGCAACGCGCAACCGCCCTGAACCATCCTTGGTCGCCTTTGGATAGGTCACCGCCTTTTCGATGTCCTTGACGGTGATCAGGCCGACACAATGATAATCATCATCGACGACCAGCAGCTTTTCGATCCGGCGCTGGTGCAGCAGGCGCATCGCCTCATCCTGACCGACGCCCACCTTCACAGTGGCCAGATTGTCCTTGGTCATCAATTCACTGACGGGCTGCCCCGGATTTTCCGCAAAGCGCACGTCGCGATGCGTAAGGATGCCGACCAGCTTGCCCGAATCTTCAACGACGGGAATGCCGCTGAACCTGTGGCGTTCCATCAGCATCTGCGCGTCGGCCAGCGTGGCGCGCGGCGTGATGGTGATGGGATTGACGACCATGCCGCTTTCGAAGCGTTTGACCGCGCGGACCGCTGCCGCCTGTTCCTCGACCGACAGGTTACGATGCAGAACGCCGATGCCACCCAATTGCGCCATGACGATCGCCATGTCCGCTTCCGTCACCGTATCCATGGCGGACGACAGGACCGGGATGTTCAGCTTGATGCTTTTCGTCACAAAGGTGCTGGTGTCCGCCTGGCTTGGCAACACATCGGATTCGCCGGGCTGCAACAGCACGTCGTCAAAGGTGAGGCCGAGGCGGATGTCCATTTGAAAGCCACTTTCTGCTGTGCGATCTGCCAAGAGGCATAGGGTGATCGCCGGGGATTCGTGGCGGCCCATGTAACCATTAACCAGTGAAACAGCCAGACCTTACGGTGCTTTTTGTTGCGGCAACGCGAACGGGCCGGTCAAACCTTCCGTTTCGCCACCCTCGCCTTGATCCGACGGCGCCATTTCTGCCGCATAACCTGCCAGAATGACGATTACGGCCCTGCTCCTGCACCGTCGGCCCGCCCCCAACTCTCGACAGCAAAAAGGGCGCGATCACCGACCGCGCCCTCTTCAACCCTGTAGCCGGTCGTCACACGCCAGCAGGCGAAGGCTCCCCAAATGGTCCCTTGCGCTTGCGCGTCTTGGGAATGGAAGACCCCGCCGCCGGCACGGCGGAAGGCTTGATCGTGGTGCCGTCGTCGCGGGTAATCTCACCCTTGTCGAGCAGCGTCTTGATCTCCTCACCGCTCAGAGTTTCATATTCCAGCAACGCATTGGCCAGCAGGTGAAGCTGATCTTCATGCCCGGTCAGCACGTCCTTCGCCCTGTCATATCCGCCCTCCACGATCATGCGAATTTCATGATCAATCGCCTTTGCCGTTTCATCCGACATGTGCGTGCGCTGGCTCTGCGAATATCCCAGGAACGTTTCGCCCTGCTGCTCTTCATATTGCAACGGGCCGAGCTTGTCGGACATGCCCCACTGCGTGACCATGTCGCGCGCCAGCTTGGTGGCGTACTGAATGTCACCCGAAGCGCCCGACGACACCTTGCTATGGCCAAAGATGATCTCTTCCGCCACGCGGCCGCCCATGGCCACGGCCAGGTTTGCGTGCATCTTGTCACGGTGATAGCTGTAGCTGTCCCGCTCCGGCAGGCGCATCACCATGCCCAGCGCACGCCCACGCGGGATGATCGTCGCCTTGTGGATGGGGTCGGAAGCCGGTTCATGGACCGCAACGATGGCATGGCCCGCCTCATGATAGGCGGTCATCTTCTTTTCATCGTCAGTCATGACCATTGATCGGCGCTCGCTGCCCATCATGACCTTGTCCTTGGCCGCCTCGAACTCGTCCATTGCGACCAGGCGCTTGCCCCGACGAGCCGCCATCAAAGCCGCCTCATTGACGAGGTTGGCAAGATCAGCGCCCGAAAAGCCCGGCGTGCCCCGTGCGATGGTGCGCGGGTCGACGTCCGGCGCCAGCGGCACCTTCTTCATGTGCACGGCCAGGATTTTCTCGCGGCCCTCGATATCGGGGCGCGGCACGACAACCTGACGGTCGAAGCGGCCCGGACGCAGCAACGCGGGGTCGAGCACATCGGGGCGGTTGGTCGCCGCGACGATGATGATGCCCTCATTCGCCTCAAAGCCATCCATCTCGACCAGCAGCTGGTTCAGCGTCTGCTCGCGCTCATCATTGCCATTGCCCAGGCCCGCGCCACGATGACGGCCGACCGCGTCGATTTCGTCGATGAAGACGATGCAGGGCGCGTTCTTCTTCGCCTGCTCGAACATGTCGCGTACGCGGCTCGCGCCGACGCCGACGAACATCTCGACGAAATCCGAACCGGAAATGGTGAAGAAGGGCACGCCTGCCTCCCCCGCGATCGCACGCGCCAGCAGCGTCTTGCCCGTGCCCGGCGAACCCACCAGCAGCGCACCCTTGGGAATCTTGCCGCCCAGCCGCGCAAACTTCGTCGGGTCCTTCAGGAACTCTACGATTTCCTGCAATTCCTCACGCGCTTCATCAATGCCTGCCACATCGTCGAACGTGACCTTGCCATGCTTTTCGGTCAGCAACTTCGCCTTGGACTTGCCAAAGCCCATCGCGCCGCCCGCGCCTCCGCCCTTCTGCATCTGGCGCAGCACAAAGAAGGCAATGCCCAGGATCAGCAGGAACGGCAGCGACTGGTAGAGCATGATCTGCCAGAAGCTCGGCTGCTCCTCCGTCTGGCCGGAATATTTGACGTTATAATCGTCCAGCAGGCCGGTCAGGCCCGGATCGTTGACCGGCACGGTGTTGAACCGCTGTCCGCTGCTCAGCGTCCCGGTGATCTTGTTCGGGGCGATGGCAACGTCCTTGACTTGCCCTTCCTGAACCTTGGAACGGAACTCGGAATAGGCGATGCCGGTGCCCGCCTGCGTAGCGGTCCGGCTGTCGAACATGGAGACGAACAGCAGCAGGGCGATAATCACGCCTGCCCAGATCATCGCGCTCTTGATCCAGGGGTTACCCTGGGGGTCCTTCTCGTCGTTCATTCAACACTCTCTTTCACCGGGCAAGATAGGGTGCTCCGGCGAAATCGCAAGCTGACTAAGGCCGATGAAGTGCGATCAGCCGCCAGCAAATTGAGAAAGGGCGATATAGGCCAGGATCACGGCCACGCCGCCGGAAACGCCGCAGAGCAGATAGCCGGTATAGAGCAGCAGCGGCGGGTGGGGCCGCGCCATTTTCCGGTTACGTTGCGCTGCCGAAAGGATGATGCTGGCAATCACGCCATAGGTCAGCGCCGCAAATTCGAACATGACTCACTTTCCTAGCTGAAGGGCCGCTCTGTTAAGCATTCCAGCCATTAAGGATAGCGCATCGCACTGCAACATTTCGACAAGCCGTTCCCAGCGCGCGGCGGGCGGTGGAACCTTTCCGAAACGACCTGCTCAGCGGCGCGGCGGGGCGATCCACGCGGTCCATTGTGGCCCGCCTTTAAGCAGGACAGGGCCAATGCTGATCTGCCGCCCTTCCGTCCCGGCTATGATCGCGCGGTCGATCGCTTCCCCCCTCGGCTCAGGAGCATCCGGCGCCACGCGAGCGATCATCTGCATCAGCAGCCGCCGCAGAATTTCGCGGGGAAAGTCCGTGCGCTCCAGCACCCATCCCTCACCCCGCCGCCGCAGATACCGCGCCGCCAGATCCTCCACCATCCACTCCAGCGCCCCGACAGCCTCCGCCAGCGCCCCGGCGCTACGCGTCGCCGCCAGGGGGTCGAGCCAGTCCACATCTTGCAGATGCTGGCGAATCGATGCCCGGTCGAACCGCAGGTCGCTGTTCGACGGATCGTCTACATAGGGAATCTTCCGGCGCTTCACATGAGCCAGTAATTGAGAACGGCGCGCGCCCAGCAATGGTCGCAGCACCCGCCCCTGCCGCGCCCTCACGCCCGCAAGGCCACCGACACCTGCCCCACGATTGAGCCGCATCAACATCGTTTCCAGCTGATCGTCCGCATGATGCGCGGTGAAAATCCAGTCCAGCCGATGATCTTTCCGCCACTTTTCCAACAGGGCATAGCGTTGCTGCCTGGCCCACTGCTGGACATTCCCGGCCAGCGGCTCTCCCGGATACAGGATGACATGAGGCACGCCATAGTCGTCGCACCAGGCGGCAACCATCGATGCTTCCGCCGCCGATGCATCCCGCAGTCCATGGTCCACGGTCGCAGCCTCTACCCTGCCGGGGAACAGCCGGGCGGTCAGGTCCAGCAGCGCCATGCTGTCTGGGCCACCTGATACCGCAACACCAAAGCGCCAGTCTTCCCCCGGCCCGGCCAGGTCCCCAACCCGCCGCGACAACAATGTGTCCAGGTCAGGCTGCTCCGGTTCCGACCCGGCCATGGAACCTTAGCTGCACTTCGCCTTGGCGCGTCCCTTGTCCATCATGCCGCGCAGGCTGGCCGACAGATTTGCGCCATAGGCCTGGTCCAGTTCACTATAGACCTTGCAGGCGTCGGCAGGCTTTTTAAGCTGCATCAGCGCCTCACCCAACCAGGCCAGGCTGTCGGGCGCGCGATCGCCTTGCGGGCGCTTCTGGTAATTTTCATAGAAGGCGACCGATGCCAAAGCCGGTTTGGCATCATCCAGATAGGCTCGGCCCAGCAGGTTTGACGCCCGGCTCGCGATGGGGGACGATCCGTATTTTTCGACCGTCGCCTTCAATTGCGCCTGTGCTTCAGGGTAGAATTTCGCATCCCACAGCCGGAAACCATAAGTGTAGGCGTCGTCGGCGGCATTACCAGTAGATGGCCGTTCGATCGCCGCCACGGCCAGCTTGCGCGCTTCGGTGGCGCCGCCATTGACGCTCGGTTTCGGCGCGGGCGTCGTCGTCGCTCCGGCGGACGGAACGGTAGGTTTAACCGGCGGAGGCACAGCGACATCGGCCCGGCTCTGCGCTTCGACCTTGAATTTGTTGAACGCTTCTTCCAACTGCCGCAGCTTGAAGCTGTTTTCCTCAACCTGACCCGTCATTGACGCGAGCTGCGATTCCAGCGCCGACACCCGTGCCGTCAGGTCCGCGACTGGCGATGAAGATGGCGAACCGGGCGAAATGACGGGCGTGGCGGGGCGGGTAATCTCCGCCTGCAAGGGGGCGCCCGCAGGGAACACCTTTCGCTGCACCGCCTTCATCTCCTTTTCCAGGCGGTCGACGCGAACGTCGATTTCGACCCTCTGGGCAGCAGCCGATGGCGCGAGCATGACTAGAGCCGGCCCTCCCATCAGAAAGGCGGTTGTCGCAATGAAAGCGTGACGCATGATGATCCCCGACTATATCTCCGCCTTAACCATAAGGCGATATTCGCCGCCGTAAAGCGCCACGTGCGGACGATTTAGCCTCTTGCCGTCCCGCGCATCATTCAGGGGTGGGCGCAGCCGTGGGTGAAGGGGCAGGGTTTGCAGTCGCAGGGACCGGTGCCGATGGCACAGGCGCTGGGGCGGTGGCCGCAGCAGCTGGTGCAGGTCGCGCACCCGACCCCGCCGGAACCTGCTGCCCGGCAGCAGTTGGCGCAGCCCGGGCCAGCAATGCCTCGGCGGAAACGGGCACATCGGAAATCGTGCGATCCGGCGCTCCAAGTGGCGCGATGGGCTTTCCGCCCACCGTCACGGTCAACGCCTGCGGACGACCGGTCAGGATCATAGGGTTGCGGGCCGTTGCGGGCAGGGTGAAACTTTCACCCTTCTTCATCAGCCCATCCTTCAGCCGCTCGCCTGCTTCGTCATAGATGCGCAGCCACACGTCGTCATTGGCGGTAAACACCACGGTCTGAACCGCCGGAACAACGGGTTGTGCACTGACAGCAGGTTTCGGGGCAGCCGCAGCGGGGTCCGCTTTGCCCTCGGCGATTTCCTGTTGGGTCGGGGGCGTCAGCAACTGGGTGCGCCAGATCGCGAAACCCGCAACAAGGACGATGACAATCGCAGCGGCAGTCCATGCCAGAACCCGTGACGGAACCCGCGCCGGATCGGCAGGCTCGAATGTTTCATATCGGCTGGCGCCCAGGTCGGAATTATGGACGGCATGGCGGACATCCGCGGCGATGGCGACTTCGTCCAGGCCGACAGCACGCGCATAGGCACGCGCGAAGCCCACCGCATAGGGTATGCCGGGCAAAGCGGAATAATCGTCACGCTCAATCGCCTCCAGCTGGCGCTGGGCGATACGGGTCCGCGTCGCCACGTCCTGCACCGACAGGCCCTGCGCTTCGCGCGCCGTGCGCAGCTTCGTGCCGGGACTGATCGACTGTGATTCCGATCCTTCCAGAGCGGTTTCCATTTCTGGTTCTTCTGCCATGCTGCTCCGCGACCTTTGAAGGCGGTCTTGTCTCATTCAGGGACAGGGATTGTCAACGCCGTGCTGCGCCCCCGTCCCACCTAATCGGTTCAATTCAATTCGATTTCGCGTTCCGTTGCCCATGCCGTCAGCCGGGCGCGGAAATCGACGGCGCCATTGTCCAGCAGCGACCGCATCAAAGCCCGAAGTTCGGACGCATCGACGCCGCGGATCATCGCCTTCACCGGCCCGACCGACGCCGGAGTGATCGACAACCGCCGCACACCCAGGCCGATCAGCGCCATGGCCTCCAGCGTCCGTCCGCCCATCTCGCCGCACACGCCGACGGGACATTCATAGGCCTCACAGGTCCGCACCACCCGGTCCAGGAAGCGCAGGATGGCGACGCTCAGCCAGTCATAACGCTCAGCCAGCTTGGGGTGGGCGCGGTCGGCGGCGAACAGGAACTGGGTCAGGTCGTTGGTGCCGACTGACAGGAAATCCAGCTTGGGCAGCAGGATGTCCAACACCTCCGCCAAAGCAGGCACTTCCAGCATCGCGCCATAGCGCACGGCCGTCGGCAACTTCTTGCGCTGTGACAGCAACCATGCCCGCTGATGTTCGACCAACGCGCGCGCCTGTTCATATTCCCACGGTTCGGAAACCATCGGGAACATGATGTTCAAAACCTTGCCCGCCGACGCTTCCAGCAACGCCCGCGCCTGCGCCTTCATCAGGCCATCGCGGTCCAGCGCCAGCCGCAGCGCGCGCCAGCCCATCGCCGGATTATCCTCCAGCTCCTCGTCCCCGTCGCGCGTCATATAGGGCAGCGCCTTGTCCCCGCCGATATCGACCGTGCGGAAGATAACCGGGCGGTCCCCCGCCGCGTCCAGCACATCCTTGTAAAGGCGCTGCTGCTTTTCCCGCTGGGGCAATGTGGCGGACACCAGAAACTGGAATTCCGTGCGGAACAGGCCGATACCGTCGGCGCCGACCAGGTCCAGCGCCTGGGCATCTTCACGCAGCCCGGCGTTGACCATCAGTTCGATGCGCTGCCCATCCGTCGTCACCGATGGCAGGTCGCGCATGGCGGCAAATTCCGCGCGGCGCTTTTGCGTGACGTGCAACCTGTTTTCGAACGCCTCGTCCATGTCGGGCGTCGGCCGGATCAGCAGGCTGTTGGATGCGACATCCATCAGGATCAGGTCGCCTTCATTCACCTTGTGCCGGATTTCGCGGACGCGCCCCAGCACAGGCACGCCCATGGCCCGCGCGACGATGGTGACATGGGCGGTCAGCGACCCTTCCTCCAGGATCACGCCCTTCAATCGCCTGCGATCATATTCCAGCAGTTCCGCAGGGCCCAGGTTGCGCGCGATCAGGATCGCGTCCTGCCGCAGGCCCATTTGCGCGGCCGTGCCCAACTGCCCCGACACGATCCGCAGCAGCCGGTTCGCCAGATCCTCCAGATCATGCATCCGGTCGCTCAGCAGCGGATCGTCAATCTGCCGCATGCGCATCCGGGTGCGTTGCTGCACCCGTTCGATTGCGGCTTCGGCGGTCAGGCCGCTGTCGATCGCTTCATTGATGCGCCGGGCCCAGCCTTCGTCATAGGCGAACATCTTGTAGGTTTCGAGCACCTCCTGATGCTCGCCCTCCGTGCCGAATTCGGCCGTGCCCGTCATCCGGTCAATCTGTTCGCGCATCTTGGTGAAGGCGGAAATAACCCGCTGACGCTCGGCTTCGGTATCCTCTGCAACCGTATGTTCGATATGGACGCGCGGCTGGTGGAACACGGCATGCCCGCGCCCCATGCCCATGACCAGTTGCAGGCCCTGCAGCATGATGGTGCCGGTATCCTGCACCCGCGAATCCGCCGGGCCATCATCCGCCAGTTCGGCATTGGCGATCAGTTCGGACAGCACCATCGCGACGGTCTGCAGCGCCTCGATCTCCACCTCGTCATAGCGGCGCGGTTCGACATGCTGGACGCACAGCACCCCGATCGCCCGCTCCCGCCGCACGATGGGGACGCCCGCGAAACTGTGGAACAGTTCTTCCCCCGTTTCCGGGCGATAGCTATAGTCGGGATGCGAAGCCGCCTCGTCCAGGTTCAGCGTTTCGACATTGGTCGCAATCAGGCCGACAAGCCCCTCGCCCATGGCCATGCGCGTCACATGAACCGCTTCCTGCTTCAGGCCCCGCGTGGCGAACAGTTCCAGCAGGCCTTCGCGCACCAGATAGATTGAGCAGACCTCGCTCGAAAGCGCCTTGCCGATGATGTCCACGACCTTGTTCAGCTTGGCCTGGGCGCTGTTGCGCGCGGCCATGACCTCCTGCAGGTGGTTGAGGATCTGGCGAGCGGCGGCGGCGGGCGTGCTTGGCATGATCCAGCGCTATCAGATCGCACCCCTGCTTTCCAAGAGGAAGTCGGGGCCGGAACGGTGCAAAAGGCAGAAATGCGAAAAAACTGCATTCCCCTTCCGTCAGGCCCGCACCGCAACCTCGCTCATGCGGTCGCTGCTGAAGTTTCGCACAAATCTTTGAACTGCTGCGCCATCTGGTCCCAGCCGGGATGGAAACCCATCTCCTCATGCCGCTTGAGCGCTTCCTCGCTCCAATGGCGGGCCGTTGCGGTAAAGCGCGTCCCCTCGCCTTCGTCGGCAAAGCTCCAGATGGACGTCAGGAACGGTTCCTGCGGTATCCACCCCGAACCATAGGCATCCGTCGAAACAACCCGCTCGCCCGGTACAACCTCCAGGAAAACACCCTCCATCGGCCCCGTATCCTCGCCATCGGGGCCGAACATGCGCACGGCGCTGCGGCCTCCGGGGCGCAGATCTTCCTCAACCACCTCCGCCCGCCACGGCTTGGGACAAAACCACTGGTCCTTCAGGTCCGTCCACACCTTCCACGCGATTTCTCGCGGGGCAGCGATGTGGCAGGTCACCGACAGTTCAAATGACGCGCCGCTCATGCCACTTCTCCTTCATAGGCCGCCTTCATCCGGGCCAAATCCAGCTTTTGCATGGTCATCATCACCGCCATCATCGGCTGGATGCCGGGACCGCCCTTCCGGTGCATTTCCATCACTTCTTCGGGCACGATCTGCCAGGACAGGCCATATTTATCCTTCACCCAACCACAGGGTCCGGGCGCGCCGCCATCAGAGGTCAACGCTTCGAAATAGCGGTCCACCTCCGCCTGATCCTTGCAGGACACCGACAGCGACACCGCCTCGGTAAAGCCGAACTCAGGCCCGCCGTTCAGCCCCTGATAGCTTTGGCCGAACAGGGTGAACTCCACCAGCAGCACCTCTCCGCCCTTAAAGGGCGAAGGCACCGGCGAGTTTTCGGGATAGCGGCTGATCGAATCCACCGACCCGCCAAAAATGGAGACATAGAAGCGCGCAGCTTCCTCGGCCTGCCCGTTGAACCACAGGCAGGGTGAAATCTTCGACATCGTTCCTCTCCTTACGCGGCTGATGCTGATCGCATGCCGACAAGCGCAAACATTGCGCCTTGCGGGTCGAGGCCCTGAATGATCCAGGCCCCGCCCGGCACCTCCGCGGGACCGTTCAGCACGGTGCCGCCGCCTGCCTTCACCTTTTCAACGCCCACATCAATGTCGGGCACGACAAAATAGAACAGCCATTGCGGCTCTGGCATCTCGTCGGGGCGTTTCATCAGGCCGCCCGCCATGGCGTTGAAATCGGTCTGCCCGGACATGGAGAATAGCTGGTAACTGCCCATCGGCCCCATATCCATCGCCTCGCCTTTTCCCCACCCGAACTGGGACGTGTAAAAGCCAAGGTCGGCATCGAAATCGCCGCTATATAATTCATGCCAGCCTACATGACCGTTCGCCATTGGTGGGGGAGCGTTCATCCCGTCGGGGCTGGATCCTTTCAGCAGCATGAAGATCGCTCCGCCAGGATCGCTCATCACTGCAAAGCGACCGACGCCGGGAATATCATCCGGCGCCCGCTTCACACTGCCCCCGGCATCGGCCAGCCGCTGGGCATCGGCATCGACATCGGCAGACCCGATATAGCCGCCCCACCAGGGGGACATTCCGCAATCCTTCGCTTCAGCGGGGATGCGCATGATCCCGCCCAGCGGCCCAGCGCTGCCGGACACGACATGATAGGGATCGTCCGTCCGCTCTCCTCCGAAAGCTTGTGCGGTCCAACCCACGACATCGCCATAAAAGGCGATTGCCCCCTCCGGGTCGCTGGTCATCAGTTCATACCAAAAGAATTTGCCCGTAAGATCGGTCATCGTTCCGCCTCCTGTGGTGGGAAGGTCACGCCTTCTCGTCAAGCAGCACTTCAAAGCCGCCATAGATCATGCGCGCGCCGACAAAGGGCATGTCCTCCCCTTCCTTGGGCTGCATACGGGGATCGTTCATCACCCTTTCCGCACCCGCATCGCGCGTCGCCTTGTCCGGCCACTCGATCCAGGAAAAGACCGCATCCTCACCCTCTTCCGCAATCACAGCCGTGCGGAAATCGTTGATCTTGCCTGGCTTAACGTCATTGGGCCAGCATTCCACGACGCGCAGGGCGCCATGTTCCAAAAAGATCGGCGCGGCATAGGCGGCGACTTCTTTGTAGCGCTGCTTGTTGCCCTTGGGCACGGGAACCACGAAACCATCAATATAGCTCATCACGTCTCTCCTTATTTCAGGGTCGATTCGATGCCGACCTTAGGCCGGACAGTCCACCGGGCCTGCCTCGCGGCCCGACTCATGACTTGAACTTTGTGAACCAGTAAATTATCTTATGCAACCTATAAGTTATAAAAGATAACCAAGGAATATGAATTGAAGAAGCGAGCTTATCTCGACGGCTGTGCGACCGCCCATGCGCTGGACCTGATCGGCGATCGCTGGGCCATGCCGATAATGCGGGAATTGATGCTGGGGCCAAAGCGATTCACCGATCTACGCGCCAGCCTGCCCGGAATCAGCGCCAATGTGCTGACGCAAAGGCTGGAACAGCTGGAAGCCGCCAGCGTCCTCATCCGTCGCCGCCTGCCTCCCCCCGCCGCCAGCCAGATTTATGAGCTGACGGAATGGGGGCGCGAGTCGGAAATCCTGTTCCAGCTGCTGGGCCGCTGGGCCTGCCGGTCCCCCACGATGCAGACAGGCCAGCCGATGAGCAATGTGTCGGTGATATTGTCCATGCGCACGATGATCGACCGCAGCCGTATCGGTGACCTCGATGCGACCATAGGCCTGCGCTTTGGCGAAGAGGAATTTCGCGCCCTTCTGCGCGATGGCGACTTCACCATCGATCGCGCTCCCGTGGAGGGCGCGGATGCGATCATCAGCGGCGACCCGAATGCGCTGGCGGCGGTCGTCTATGGCGGCGCGGATTTTGAGGATGTGGAGAACGCGGTTCGGGTCGATGGCGACCGCGCTCTGGCGGAACGCTTCGTACGCATGTTCCCTTTGCCCCCAAAAGCGCCGGTGACCTACACGCCCGACTAACCGGCCCTAGCGCGCCGCCGGTCGTGTGATGGGAAATGTAGGCACGTTCACGCGCGGAGCTGACGTCGCGCCGGGCAGCAGCGCCTGCCCACTTTCCTCACGCAATGGGGGCAGCGCTGGCGCATTTGCAGGCGGCACGTATCCGGCGCTGATTTCCTTGGGCGGCAGCGGTGGCGGCGGCAGCGGGGTCGGCGACACGACCACGCTCACGGTTCCGCCAAAACGGGACTGCCACTCGGCCAGCCGCCGCAGATAATCGGCATAAGCCTCGTAAAATTCCTGGAAGGGCTGCTCCAATGCGACCAGCGCTTCGGGGGCATAGGCCAGCAGTTGGCTCGAAGGCAGCGCCAGCATCTTGGCCCCGACCTCAATCGCGGCCTTGCAGAAGGTCGGCTGCACCGGCGGCAGGGAAAAGAAATTATAGACGACGGTATTCAGCAGCTCGCGCGACTGAAGCCCGCCGCGTCCATAAGCCGCCGTATAGTTGCGATCGACCGCCGCATTTGCTTCGCGCAGAGCGTCCTTATGGACATGCAGCATCCGGTTATACTGCGTCTTCGCAGGTTCCGTCCCGCCACGGCACGACAATGCCGCGACGTTCAACGCCATGCGCACATGCCACAAAGCGGTATTGGCGGTGACGCCGCGATTGGGCGTTAAATACTGACCCCCTTCATCGACATCGGGAATGCTCATATCTTCCACAGCGCCCATCGGCGGCATCGGCTTGATCGTTGGCACGACCGGGGGTGGCGGCGTCGGCGCCCGTGGCGTCGAGCATCCGGCGACCAGCGCCAATCCTGCGATGGAAAAGATTGTCCAGACGCGACATGAAACAGTACGCAACGGCACTCTATTCCCCTAAAGCCAAATCACTCGCGGAAAACACATGACAAAGCCGGGCGTTCCTGGCGATCATCGTCCGGCTCGGTTCATCCGCAAATGGATTCGGCTCGTCCCATTCGGGTGCGGAGCGCGCTTCAGGCGCTGCGACGTTCCAGCGCGACCACGGCTTCCGCCATCAACTGCGCGATGATGTCGGCAACCGGTTCTTCCTTGGTCACCATGCCGACCGACTGGCCCGCCATCAGCGATCCGCCTTCGACATCGCCATCGATCACCGCGCGGCGCAGCGCGCCTGCCCAATAATGTTCGATCTGCAATTGCGCCTCCATCATGTCGACAGAGCCGCTGTCCAGCAGGTTGGCGACTTCGCGCTGCTTGGCGGTGAAGGCTTCGGTCCCGTCATTCTTGAGCGCGCGCACCGGGATGACCGGCAGGCGCGGGTCGATCTGGACACTGGCGATGGCGTCGCGAGCCGAAGCGCGGAAGAAGGACTTCTTGAAATTGGGATGCGCGATGCTTTCGCTGGCGCAGGCAAAACGGGTTCCCAGCTGCACGCCCGCCGCGCCCATTTCCAGATAGCCCGCGATCAACTCGCCACGACCGATCCCGCCAGCAACGAACACTGGAAGCTGCGACGCCATTTCCGGCAGGATTTCCTGCGCCAGGACGCTGGTCGATACCGGGCCGATATGGCCGCCCGCTTCCATGCCCTCGATCACCAGCGCGTCAACGCCCGATCGGGTCAGCTTTTTCGCCAGGCTCAGCGCCGGGGCAAAGCAGATCAGTTTCGCACCCTTCGCCTTGATCGCATCGATGCTGCCCTTGGGCGGCAGGCCACCCGCCAGAACCACATGGCCGACTTCATGGCGGGCGCACACTTCGATCAGGTCGAACAGCTGCGGATGCATGGTGATCAGGTTCACGCCAAAGGGCTTGTTCGTCAACGCCTTGGTCGCCGTGATTTCCCTGTCCAGCAGTTCCGGCGTCATCGCGCCGCAAGCGATCACCCCGAACCCACCCGCGTTGGAGATAGCCGCGACCAGATTGCGTTCCGAAACCCAGCTCATCGCCCCGCACATGATGGCGACATCGCAGCCCAGAAATGCGGTGCCGCGAGCCATCAGGGAAGTGAGTTTGGCGTTGGTCATGTTGGAATCCATCGAATCAGAATCAAAAGCCCCTCCCTTTCAAGGGAGGGGTTGGGGTGGGTGCGAGCGAAGCGAGCCTTTGTCCTAACCCGATGGTTTAGAACGGCGCTAAAGCGCCGACCCACCCCCAACCCCTCCCTTAAAAGGGAGGGGAGCGAGCAGGTCAAGCGACCGGCGCGTCCAGCCCATAGGCCGTGTGCAGCACGCGCACCGCCAGTTCGGTCTCATCCTCGTCGATCAACACCGAAACCTTGATCTCGCTGGTGGAGATAGCCAGGATATTGATCCCGCGATCGGCCAGGCTCTGGAACATGGTCGAAGCAACGCCCGCATGGCTCTTCATCCCGACGCCCACGACCGAGACTTTCGCTACCTTCGTGTCCGGGATCACGCGGTTGAAACCGATGACTTCCTTCTGGCTTTCCAGCACGTCCAACGCGCGCGCCAGATCCGCGCCCGGCACGGTGAAGGTTACGTCCGTCTCGCCCTTGTCGCGGCCGACATTCTGGATGATCATGTCGACGTTGATCGCAGCATCGGCCAGCGGCGCAAAGATGTGCGCCACCGCGCCCGGACGGTCCGGCACGCGGGTCAGGGTGATCTTCGCCTCATTCTTGTCATGGGCGATGCCGGTGATGAGCTGACGTTCCATCTTGTCTTCCTTGAGCTTGGCTTCCAGTTCCTCTTCGCTGACGATCAGCGTTCCGGGGAGGTCTTCCTGGGTGGGATCATCGAAGGAGGAAAGCACCTGCACGACCACGCCTTCCTTCATGGCGAGGCCGACGGAGCGGGTCTGCAGCACCTTGGCCCCGACCGAGGCGAGTTCCAGCATTTCCTCATAGGTGACGAGGTCCAGCTTGCGCGCGCGCGCCACGATGCGCGGGTCGGTCGTGTAGACGCCGTCCACATCGGTATAGATATCGCACCGATCCGCCTTCAACGCCGCCGCCACCGCGACCGCCGAAGTATCCGAACCGCCACGACCCAAGGTCGAAATGCGGCCATCTTCCATCATGCCCTGGAAACCGGGGATCACAGCGACGGTGCCACCGCGCATCGACGCCAGCAAGTCGATCGTGTCGATCTCGCCAATGCGCGCCTTGGCGTGGGCTTCATTCGTGCGGATCGGCAATTGCCAGCCCAGCCAGCTACGCGCATCAACGCCCATGGCTTTCAACGTCATGGCAAGCAGACCGCTCGTCACCTGTTCGCCGCTCGCGACCACGACGTCATATTCCGCCGGATCGTACAGCGGCGACGCTTCCTTGCAGAAACCCACCAGCCGGTCGGTATCGCCTGCCATGGCCGAAACCACGACGGCGACTTCATTGCCCTGCTCCACGACATGTTTGACGCGCGCGGCCACATTGCGAATTCGCTCCATCCCCGCCATGGAGGTGCCGCCGAATTTCATCACGATGCGCGCCATTGCCTGTCGAATCCGCCTGCTGATTGTAAAGAATATGTCGCCCACAGGGGCAAAACGGCGCTCCTATTAGCAGTAAAGCCGAATATGGCAAGCAAGCCCTATGAGCCGGGGAACTCCTGGCGCCATCCGCACATTCCTTTCCCGGACAGGAATGGAGGATGCGATGGCAGAGATCCTTTGGGCGTTCGTCACGATTGGCGGCCCGATCTTGCTCGGCGCAATGCTGATCTTCGTCATAATGAGCAATCGTCGGCATCATAGTCAGGAAGAAATCGCCCGCACGGAAGCCGCCACGCGCGAATTGCACCGCCAGATGGATGCTGAGGACAAGGCGCTGGATGGCGAAGGTCCGCCCTTGCGGCCTGACCCCCGCAAATAACATGGCGCGGCGTTGCGGATATTGGTAGCAACGACCAATGGCGAACATGGCTAATGCGACGATAGACCCGCGCGAGGCAGCGCATTTCGGTGCGATGGCGGCGGACTGGTGGGACCCCAACGGCAGCAGCGCGATGCTGCACAAGCTCAATCCCGTGCGGCTCCGCTATATTCGGCAGGCGATCGGCTGGCACTGGCATATGGACGAAAGCGGGTTTCGCCCGCTGTCAGGCAAGCGCGCGCTGGACGTCGGCTGCGGTGCGGGCCTGCTGACTGAACCGCTCGCCCGGCTGGGGGCGACCGTCACGGCGCTCGACGCGGCGGCGGAAAATATCGCTGTGGCGCGTCACCATGCCGAAAAGCAGGGCTTGGCGATCGATTACCGCGCCACCCCGGTGGAACAGCTGGACGCGGACAATTTCGATCTCATCACGTCAATGGAGGTGGTGGAGCATGTGGCAGACCCCGCCACCTTCGCATCCGAATTGGCGCGGCGGCTCTCGCCTGAAGGGCTGCTCATCATGTCCACGCCCAACCGGACCCCGCTATCCCGTCTGGCCATGATCACGGTCGGCGAAACCATCGGCGGCATTCCCAAGGGGACGCATGACTGGCACCGCTTTCTGACGCCGGATGAATTGGGCAAATTGCTGGTAGATGCCGGGCTGGAAGTCACCGACGTCACCGGCCTGTCATTCGATCCGCGCTACGGCTTCACCCTGTCGCCCAACAAGGCGATCAACTATCTGCTGACCGCGCGGCACCCGCAACCGGAACGCTGAACTTCAGGCTCCCACCGCCTCGGCACGGGCGATCAGCGCTCTTGCTTCTTCGACATGCATCGATTCGATCATCCGCCCTTCAAATCGTTCCGCACCACCGGTGGCTGCCTCGATCAACCGGCGCGCGTCTGCAACCGCCTGAGGATCAGGACCGAATACCTGATTGGCGACCTGGACCTGGCTGGGATGGATCAGCGTCTTGCCGTCAAAGCCCAGCGCATGTCCGGCGGCGCATTCCGCTTCGAACCCGGCCTCATCATCCAGCCGGTTGAACACGCCATCGAACACGGCAACCTTGTGCGCACGGGCGCTCAGCAGCACCGACTGCATCGCGAAGGATAGCCCTTCACGCCCAGCGGACGGAGGAATGCCCAGATCCTGCCGCAGGTCATTGGTGCCCAGGAATATCCCACTGGTCCCTTCCGCCGAAGCGATCGATGACGCGGCGAGCACGCCGACAGCGGTTTCGATCATAGCGATGACGGGCTTTTGGCAGACGCTGAACACATCCTTCACCTGCCGGACGCACTCCACCTTCGGCAGGACGACATAATCCGCCGCCGACCGCTTGATCGCCACCATTTCGGGGCCATGCCAGGGCGTGCCTTCTACATTGATGCGGATCGCGGTCAGGCTGCGGCCAAATCCTTCGCCCACGGCCTCGATCGCATTGGCCAGCGCTTCTTCCTTGCGGTCATTGGGGACAGCATCCTCCAGGTCCAGCATCACCATGTCGCACGGCAGGGTGCGCGCCTTGGCGATGGCGCGCATGTTCGACGCTGGCAGGTAAAGCAGCGAACGGGCATGACGCAGCAGCATGGTCAATCTCCTGTAGCGGTCGGAACGACCCTGTAACCTTTACCTTTTCCCCACGGCGATTTCACGTCATAGTCAAGCGCTTCTTTGGGGGGATGGTAAGATGCTGACGACATTCGCGCTGACAGTGACGCTACTGGTGCTGTTCTACCTGGCCGTGAGCGTCAAGGTCGTGCGCCAGGGCTATCAATATACCATAGAACGCTTTGGCCGCTTCACCGAAGTCGCCCGGCCCGGCCTCAATTTCTACCCTGCCTTTTTCTACGCCGTGGGTCGCAAGATCAACATGATGGAACAGGTGGTCGATATTCCGGGGCAGGAAATCATCACCAAGGACAATGCCATGGTGTCGGTCGATGGCGTCGTGTTCTTCCAGGTGCTGGACGCGGCCAAGGCGGCCTATGAAGTGTCGGAACTCTATGTCGCCATCATGCAGCTTGCGACCACCAATCTGCGCACGGTGATGGGGTCGATGGACCTCGACGAAACCCTGTCGAAGCGCGATGAGATCAACGCGCGCCTCCTGTCGGTGGTGGACCATGCCACCAACGCCTGGGGCATCAAGATCACGCGTGTCGAGCTGAAGGACATCCGCCCGCCCGCCGACATCGTCAACGCCATGGGCCGCCAGATGAAGGCGGAGCGCGAAAAGCGCGCCCTGATCCTCGAATCGGAAGGTTTGCGAGCTTCTGAAATCCTGAAGGCGGAAGGGCAGAAGCAGAGCCAGATCCTGGAAGCCGAAGGCCGCCGCGAAGCCGCCTTCCGCGACGCCGAAGCCCGCGAGCGCGAGGCAGAGGCGGAAGCCAAGGCAACGCAGATGGTCTCCGACGCCATCGCCAACGGCAATGCGCAGGCGATCAATTATTTCGTGGCGCAAAAATATGTGGAAGCGGTGAGCCAGTTCGCCACCTCTCCCAATGCCAAGACCATCCTCTTCCCGGTCGAAGCAACCCAACTCATCGGCACGCTAGGCGGCATCGGCGCGCTGGCGAAGGAAGCGCTGGGCGACGCACCGACACCCCCCGCCCCACCTGCCGCGCCGCGCCGTGGCCCCTTTGATCGGGGTCAGGCGTGATGGAGGCGCTCACGGCGCTGGAAGACCATTGGTGGTGGCTCGTGTTCGCCGCGCTGCTGGGCATTGGCGAAGTGCTGCTGCCCGGAGTCTTCCTCATCTGGGTCGCGCTGGCGGCAGCGGTGACGGGCCTCATCTCCCTGGCCGTGCCTCTATCCGTCCCATTGCAGTTCATCCTGTTTGCCACGCTCTGCCTGATCGCTGTGTGGGGTGGACGACGCTGGTATGCCGCCAACCCTGTGGATTCGCAGGACCCGATGCTGAATGACCGCACGGCCCGGCTGATCGGCGAAACCGTGATCGTGGTCGAACCGATCGAGGCAGGCCATGGACGCGTGAAGGTCGGCGACAGCGTCTGGTCCTGCCGCGGTCCCGACGCACCTGTGGGCGCCCATGTACGGATCACCGGCGCGGAAGCATCGGTCCTGCTGGTGGAACCGGCCTGAGGAGGCTTTAGGTGGAGGGGGGGGCCGACTGCGGCTGTAGCGGCGGGCCATGCTGGCAGGACCGCCCCCCCTTCACGTCATGCCAGCGAAGGCTGGCATTTCAGGCGTTGACGCACAGCAGTCGGACATGGAAACGAGAATGGACGTCCAGCCCTCTGAGGACAGGACATCTCCCCCCTCATCCTATGATCGCCTGAGACCCCAGCCTTCGCCGGGTTGACGATGAGGACAACCGCCGACATGCAGCCCACTTCGCCCGTCAGGAGCCTGCTCCAGATTGAAGAACCCCCGTGCTCCTGCGCAGGCAGGAGCCCAGTTCATACGGCAGGACTAGGCTCCTGCCTGCGCAGGAGCACCTGATCATCTATGGCCGCGAATGGTCTTAAACCACCCACACCCACCCGCCACAAAAAAGGGCCAGCGTCGCCGCCAGCCCTTTTTCCCATCGCTCGCAATCCCGATCACCCGACGAAAGCGCGCTCGATCACATAGGCGCCCGGTGCGGCATTGGAGCCTTCAGCAAAGCCCTGCTCTTCGAAATAGGCGCCGAACTGCTTGATCATCTCCATGCTGCCGCACATCATGATCCGGTCGGTTTCCGGGTTGAACCTGGCCTCACCCGGAATGCCTTCAAATAGCGAGCCGTCTTCCATCAGCTTGTCGATCCGCACATTGTTACGGAACGGCTCGCGGGTGACGGTCGGAACATAGTGGAACTGCGTCGCGGCCTGTTCGGACACCAGCGGATCTTCGGCCAGCTTGCCCGTCAACTCGTCGTGGAAGGCCAGGTCGCTGACCCGGCGCACCGAATGCACGGCGACGACTTCCTCGAAAAATTCGTAGACGTCAGGATCGCGCGCCAGGCTGAGGAAGGGCGCAAGGCCGGTTCCGGTCGACAGCATGAACAACCGCTTGCCCGGCAGCAGCGCGTCGGTCACCAGCGTGCCGGTCGGCTTGCGGCCAAGGTAAATCTGATCACCCGGCTCGATCAGCTGCAGCTTGGACGTCAGCGGTCCGTCCTGCACCTTGATCGACAGGAACTCCAGTTCCTCGTCCCACGCAGGGCTGGCCACGGAATAGGCGCGCAGCAGCGGCTTGCCATTGTCGCCCTGCAAACCGATCATCACGAACTCGCCCGAACGGAACCGGAAGCTCGCGGGGCGGCTGATGCGGAAACTGAACAGATGCTCGTTCCAGTGGCGGACCGACAGCACGGTTTCCACTGTAAGGGCGCCGGTCGGCTCCAGTACCGGCTTTTCGATCGTCACGTCGCTCAAAACCTTTTCTCCTGCCAAATCCCTACCGCAACACCCCCTTTCACCGGGCGCTAGTTGCGTGGCTTTCGCAATAAGTGATGGCGGCCGAATGCCTCCTCGGCACCGCGAAGGCAAGGTGAAAAAACTTTTGCACTCGATAGCTGATGATCTTCAGCGGCGCTGGCCAGCCAGCCCACGCGGGTAGAATCAGCCGAACAAACCCTTCGCCAGTCGGCTGAGTTCGTTGATCGGGTTGCCGTCGCCATCCCGGTCGAAAAGCCCGCCAATCTTCCCCATGATCGCTTCCGGTCCGCCAAAATGCGCGAACAGCGATTGCAGTCGATCAGCCGAAACGCCATGCTCCGCGGCGGTCGCCGCCAGGGCGGTGATATCGGTTTCGCCCGAAGCGATCCTGCCGCCGATCTCGGCCATCAACGCCTGCATCTGCTCCGGCGTTACGCCCAACTGTCCGGCCACCGCTTCCAGCCCGCCAGCTCCATTTATAAGATCGTCAAACATGGCCATCCACCAAATCCCTCAATTTGCCACAACATAGCACCGGTCGAGGGAGACCGGAAGGAAAAGAGCCGACGGGCGTGACCACCGGCTCCTCACCTGTTCAACCTGTTCGATTCGTCAGGCGGCGGTCAGCGCAGCGTCACGAACGGACGCGTCGACATGACTTTCAAACTGCGCGAAATTATCGACGAACTGCTTGACCAGCTTGGTCGCGGTTTCGTCATAAGCGGCCTGATCCGCCCAGGTCGCCCGCGGGTCGAGAATGACCGAATCGACGCCAGGCACCGCGACCGGCACCTGGAAGCCGAAATTCGGATCAGTCCTGAACTCCGCATTATGAAGGCTACCGTCCAGCGCGGCGTTCAACAGCGCGCGCGTCACCTTGATCGGCATGCGCTTGCCCACGCCATATTTGCCCCCGGTCCAGCCGGTATTGACCAGCCAGCAGGTGACGCCGCCCTTGTTGATCCGGTCCTTGAGCAGATTGCCATAGACCGAAGGATGACGCGGCATGAACGGTGCGCCAAAACAGGTGGAGAAGGTGGCCGTCGGCTCGGTGACGCCGATTTCCGTACCCGCGACCCGCGCGGTATAGCCGGACAGGAAGTGATACATGGCCTGATCAGGCGTCAGCCGCGCGATCGGCGGCAACACGCCATAGGCGTCCGCGGTCAGAAAAATGATGTTCTTGGGCACCGGCCCCAGATTCTTCTCCGACGCATTGGGGATGAAATCGATCGGGTAGGAACCACGGCTATTTTCGGCCAGGCTGTTGTCGTCCAGGTCGATTTCGCGCGTATCTTCGTCGATCACGACATTTTCCAGCACGGTGCCGAAACGCTTGGTGGTGGCGAAGATTTCCGGCTCGGCCTCGGCCGACAGGTTGATCATCTTGGCATAGCAGCCGCCTTCGAAATTGAAGACTGCCGTGTCCGACCAGCCATGCTCGTCATCACCGATCAACGTGCGGCTCGCGTCCGCCGACAGGGTCGTCTTGCCCGTGCCAGACAGGCCAAAGAAGACCGCCGTATCGCCATTGGGCCCGATATTGGCGGAACAATGCATCGGCATCACGCCCTTGGCCGGCAGCAGATAGTTGAGGATGCCGAAGACCGACTTCTTCATCTCGCCCGCATAGCGGGTGCCACCGATCAGGATCAGCTTTTCGGTGAAATTGACCGCGATCACCGTTTCACTGCGCGTGCCATGCCGCGCCGGGTCCGCCTGGAAAGTCGGCAGGTCGATGATCGTATATTCAGGCGCGAAATCCGCCAGTTCCTCAGCCTTGGGCCGCACCAGCAGGGTGCGGATGAACAGATTGTGCCAGGCCAGTTCGTTGATGACGCGCACATTGACGCGATGTTCCGGCTGCGATCCGCCGAACAGGTCGGCCACATACAGCTTGTCCTTTTCGCCCAGCGCCTTGAAGAAATCGGCCTTCAGCGCGGCGAAATGGTCGGGCGTCATCGGAACGTTGGTCTTGCCCCACCATACCGTATCTTCGGTCTGGGCATCCCTGACGATGAACTTGTCGGTGGCCGAACGTCCCGTATGCTTGCCCGTCTTGACGACCAGCGGGCCGTCCTTCGACAAAATGCCTTCACGGTTGCCGATCGCGGCTTCAACCAACGGCGCGGTGCCCAGATTCCAGAATTGCACGGCATTGGTGGTAATGCCCTGGTTGTCCAGGGTGGTAGAGGATTTGGCCTGCACGCCTTAACTCCTGATGTCAAAACTTCGGATCGCCAGCTTTGCGCGCCAGCGACCGATCCGCCCCTAAAGCGCCACAATCCATAAGGAGCGGCGTCATTTGCTGCAGACGGTTGGCGGCATAGACCCAATGCGGCCCGACCGTCAAACCCCTCAAGCGGGTCGTTCGTCCCGATCTTGGCTGCTCATGGCGCATAAATCATGGCATACCCCTTTCTTGCGAGTGGGCCGGGCATCGTCTAACGCTGGGCTGGAAGCGGGAAACGGACCTGCCCGGCCTGCCGGGATCACAGTCACAGTCTTTGGCACGATCATTGGGACCAAGCATGAATGCAACCATCGCCCTTGTGGATGATGACAAGAATATCCTGACTTCCGTGTCCATCGCGTTACAGACCGAAGGGTTCATGACGCGCCTTTACTCCGACCCGGAAGCGGCCCTGAAGGCGCTGGTGGAAAATCCGGCGGACCTTGCCGTGTTCGATATCAAGATGCCGGGCATGGACGGGCTGGAACTGCTCCGGCGGCTGCGCGAAAAAAGCCAGATGCCCGTCATCTTCCTGACGTCAAAGGCGGATGAACTGGACGAGGCGCTTGGCCTTGCCATGGGCGCGGACGATTATATCTCCAAACCCTTTTCCCAACGCCTGCTGATCGCGCGCATCCGGGCGATCCTGCGCCGGGCGGAGGTCAGTCGCGCCACTGATTCCGCTGACGAGCCGGTGTCGGAACCGATCGTGCGGGGTCGGTTGGAAATGGACCCCGCCCGGCATCGGGTGAAGTGGCTGGGCCAGGATGTCACGCTGACCGTCACGGAATTTCTTATCCTCGAAACGCTGGCCACACGGCCCGGCGTGGTCAAGAACCGCAACCAGTTGATGGATGCCGCTTATCAGGATGACGTCTATGTCGACGACCGGACCATCGACAGCCACATCAAGCGGCTCCGCCGCAAATTCCGCGAGGCCGATCCCGAATTCAATGCAATCGACACGCTCTATGGCGCCGGATACCGTTTCTCCGAAGAATGACGCCGGGGGCGACGGGTTGCGCTGGTCCGGGCGGATCAGCCTCACACCGCGCATCCTCGCCGTCAATGTCTTCGCCCTGGCGTTGCTGGGTGGCGGATTTTTCTATCTGGACAGCTATCGCACCCGGATTGTCGACTCCCGCCTTCAACAATCCGCGCGCGAGCTCAAGCTGCTTGCCCTGGGCCTGGAAAATGCTCCGGCCGACCGGCACAACGCGCTGGTCGCGGCCTATGCCCGCCAGACATCGGATCGCGTCCGCCGCTACGGCCCCGATGGCGCGCTGATCGCCGACAGCTTCACCATGGATGCGCCGCGCTATCGCCTGCGCCATCCAGAGGAAGAAGCGTGGAAACGCCATGTGGCGCGCTTCCTCGACCGTGTCGTGGACCGGGTCGTGTCGGCGGACCGGCTACCCAGTTTCGAAGAACCTGCGGTCGATCGTGCGGATGCCTGGCCCGAACTGGTGCTGGCGCGCAAGACGGGCAAGCCCCAGGCGATGAACCGCTATGCGCCCGACCGCACCCTCGTGATTTCAGCGGCTGCGGGCGTGAAGGACGGCAGCAGCCTGCTCGCCACCGAAAACGCCCTCGATATTACCCGCACCGTCCGGGCCGAACGCTTGCGGCTGGGCATCGTGATTGCCGCCGCCCTGCTGGCGTCGGTGCTGCTGTCGCTGTTCCTCGCGCGGACCATCGTCCAGCCGCTTCAACGTCTGGCCCGCGCCGCCGTGCGCGTCAGGCTGGGCCGCGCGCGGGAGGTGACGGTGCCGCGCCTGCCTGAACGCCGCGATGAAATCGGCATGCTGGCGCGCGCCTTGTCTGACATGAGCCATGCACTGCGTCAGCGTATCGACGCCACCGACGCCTTCGCCGCCGATGTCAGCCATGAACTCAAAAACCCCATCGCTTCGCTTCGATCGGCGCTGGACGCGCTGGACCGTGTCGATCGGCCGGACCTGCGCGAACAGTTGATGGCAATCGCGCAGGATGACGTGCGCCGCCTCGACCGGCTGGTTACCGACATTGCCGAAGCATCGCGCATCGACGCGCAACTCTCCCGCACGCGCTTCGAACCGATCGACCTTGGTCTGCTGATCGAACGAATGGTCGTCGCCCGTGAAGCGCGCGGCGTCCCCCGCGGCATCCGCCTTGCCTTCGCCCGCCCGCGCAAGGATGTCGCCGTCGTACTGGGCGAAGAACAGCGGTTGATGCGCGTGCTCGACAATCTTATCGACAACGCCATCTCTTTTTCGCCCGACGACGGACTGGTGCAGATCGTGGCGACCGTGGCGGACAATGAAGTGCTGGTCAGCGTCGAGGATGAAGGTCCCGGCGTGCCAGAGGATCAGCGGGAACATGTGTTCCGCCGCTTCCATAGCGTCCGGCCCGAAAGCGAAGCGTTCGGCAGGCATTCAGGCCTTGGCCTCGCCATCGCCCGCTCCATCGTGGAAGGGCATCAGGGCAAGATCGGCATCGCCGACCGGACCGACAATCAAAGCGGCGCCTGTTTCATCCTGCGGCTGCCGATGGGGGTGGAACGCGATCCCGGCATTGTATCGGAATAGGACAGGGTGCAGGGTCGGGACGGTTCGCCCTTTGCCATCAAATCGATTCCCACCGCCGCCAACAGGGTCTATGAAGGGATGAGCGATATGACGCGGCAACACTCAACCGAAACCCTGCACGCAACCAGCGTAGCCATTGGCGGACGCGCCGTGCTGCTGTCCGGCCCCAGCGGGGCGGGCAAGTCCGACCTCGGACTGCGCCTTATCGACCGGGGCGCCACCCTGATCAGCGACGATTATACCGTGGTCAAATGGGTCGATGGACGGTTGGAAGCCACCGCGCCTGAAACCATCACCGGCATGATGGAAGTGCGCGGCCTGGGCGTCGTCGACATGCCCCGCGTCGATTTTGCGCGCATCGCCCTGATCGTCGATCTTTGCAACGACATAGACCGCATGCCCGCCGACCCGGAAATGCGCTCGGTCGCTGGCGGCGATGTCCCCGTGGTCCGGCTGGCCGCGTTCGAAGCTTCCGCGCCGATCAAGGTCGAACTGGCGCTCAAGACCATAGGGCTTGCATGAACGCACCTACGCCCAAGACTATCCTGCTGGTGTCCGGCTTGTCGGGCGCGGGCAAGACGACCGCGCTCAAGACGCTGGAGGATATGGGCTGGGAAGTCGTCGACAACCTGCCCCTGCTGTTGCTGGAACGACTGCTCGATACCCCCGTCCCCGCTGGTCATGAAAATCTTGACGACCGGCCGCTCGCCATCGGCATCGACGCGCGCACCCGCGGGTTCAACGCCAACGCCATCGTTCAACGAATCAAGGCGCTGCGGTCGCGGCACGGCCATGACATCGAAACGCTGTTCCTCGACTGTTCGGACATGGAACTGGAACGCCGCTTTGCAGAAACGCGCCGCCGTCATCCGCTCGCGTCCGACCGGCCAGCAGCGCACGGACTTGCCCGCGAACGGGAACTGACCGAACCGATCCGCCGCTGGGCCACCCATGTCATCGACACGACCAGCCTCAGCAGCAACGGGTTGCAGCAGGAAATCCGCAACCGCTTTTCCCGCGAGGGCCTGTCAGCCCCGGTACTGACGATCCTGTCTTTCGGCTTTTCGCGGGGCGTGCCGCTCAACGCCGACCTGATGTTCGACATGCGCTTCCTGCGCAATCCGCACTGGGACGATGAATTGCGCCCACGAACCGGACTGGACCCGGAAGTGTCGGCCTATATCGCGGAAGATCCGGCCTATGAAGAATCGGTCGACCGTATCGAACAACTGCTGGCGATGCTGCTGCCGCGCTATGCGGACAGCGGAAAAAGCTATGTCACCATCGCCTTTGGCTGCACCGGCGGACGGCACCGTTCGGTGCATGTTGCCGAACGCGTCGCCAAATACTTGCAACAGGCGGGCTTTTCGCCCACGGTCTCGCACCGCAATATGGAATCAGCGCCCCAGGATGCCCTGGAGAAGCGCCGACCGGGAGGCCCGAAAGCTCAATCATGAAACAGGTGGGCCGCGTAAGTAGATGATTGGACTTGTACTCGTCACCCATGGAGAGCTGGCGACGGAATTCGTCGTCGCAATGGAACATGTGGTCGGCCCTCAGCAGCAGATCGCGACCATCTGCATCGGCCCGGAAGATGACATGGAAGTGCGCCGCGCCGACATCGCGGCAGCGGTCGAGCGCGTGAACGATGGCGCGGGCGTCATCCTGCTCACCGATCTGTTCGGCGGCACGCCATCCAACCTCGCCATTTCCCTGCTGAAGGCGGGCGAGATCGAAGTGATCGCGGGCATCAACCTGCCGATGCTCATCCGCCTGGAAAGCGCGCGCAAGGTCATGGACGTGCGCCAGGCCGTCGCCGCCGCGCGCGAAGCCGGGCAGAAATATATCAGCGTCGCATCGGAACTGTTGGGCAGCACTACATGAGCGAAATCAGCCAGGAAGTCCTGATCAGCAACAAGCGAGGCCTCCATGCCCGCGCCAGCGCCAAATTCGTTACCCTCGCCAGCGGCCTGCCCGCCCAGATCACCGTCCGCAAGGATGGCAGCGAAGTGACCGGCACGTCGATCATGGGCCTGATGATGCTCGGCGCGGCGCTCGGCGATTCCATCATCATCAGCGCAACCGGCCCCGATGCGGAAAATTCACTCGGCAAGCTGGTGTCTTTGGTCGAACAGAAATTCGGCGAAGAATAGCTCTTCCTCGCCCCGTCGCGGCCCGATAGAGAGGCGCGTCGTCCCCAGGAGGAAAGCAGGCGTAGTGGCACGCGAAATCACCGGATTTTCCAACCCGCTGGTGAAGCGTGTCCGGTCCTTGCGGGAAAAGAAATTCCGCAAGGCCGAAGGACTCTTCCTTGCCGAAGGACTCCGCATCCTCACCGAAGCGCGCGAAGAAGGCGTGCTGCCGGAAATGCTGTTCCATGCCGGATCAACTCATCCCCTCGCCATCGATCTAATCATGGCAATGGAGGCGGCGGGCGGCGACGTCATCGAAACCACCCCCGACATCCTCTCCAAAATCTCTGGCAAGGATAATGCGCAGGCGGTTGTCGGCGTCTACCGCGACCGGCTCACCCCCTTGGCCAGGCTCGACCGCAGCACGTCCGATATCTGGATCGTCGCCCAATCGCTGCGCGATCCCGGAAACCTCGGCACCATATTGCGCACTGGCGACGCGGTCGGCGCTGGCGGCCTCATCCTGATCGACGATTGCGTCGACCCCTTTTCCGTCGAGTCCGTTCGCGCATCCATGGGCGCGCTGTTTACTCAATCCATCACCCAGGCGCGCTGGGGCGAATTCATGCACTGGCTGCGCGAAGGCCCCGGCGAACTGATCGGCACCAGCCTGAACGCGACCCAGGACTATCAGGAACCGCGCTATGCCAGCCCATCCTTCCTGCTGGTCGGCAACGAAGCGCAGGGCCTACCCGAATCGTATGAGGCGGAATGCGACCAGCTCGTAAAAATGCCGATGCTGGGCAAGGCCGACAGCCTCAACGCAGCCGTCGCCTGCGCGGTAATGGCCTATGAATTGCTGAACCAGAAACGATCGAAGAAGACTTAGACATGGCAAGGGGCGGGGAAGACATGGCTGCGGACGGAATCGGCGCGATGCTGCGGCATAAACGCGTGCTGGCGGCCAGCCTGATCGGCACAGCGGTCGAATTCTACGATTTCTATATCTATGCGACCGCCGCCAGCCTGGTGTTCGGGCCGCTCTTCTTCCCTGCATCCTCCCCTTCGGCCCAGCTGATGGCGGCCTATGGCAGCCTCGCCCTCGCCTTTTTCGCGCGTCCGCTGGGCGCGGCGGTGTTTGGCCATTATGGCGACCGCATCGGACGCAAGGCGACGCTGGTCACCTCGCTCATGCTGATGGGTGGGTGCACGCTCGCCATCGGTTTCCTGCCGACCTATCAATCGATCGGCTGGTGGGCGCCGCTGATCCTGTGCATCCTGCGTTTCGGCCAGGGGTTAGGCCTTGGCGGAGAATGGGGCGGCGCGGCGCTGCTGGCGGTGGAAAATGCCCCGCCCGGATGGCACGCCCGCTTCGGCATGTTTCCGCAACTGGGCGCGCCGGTCGGCTTCATCGCCGCCAACGGCCTCTTCCTCATCCTGGGCATGTTCCTGACGGAGGAGGATTTCTTCGCATGGGGCTGGCGCCTCCCCTTCCTGGGCAGCGCGGTGCTGGTCTTCCTGGGCTTGTGGGTGCGGCTAAAGCTCACCGAAACGCCTGAATTCGCGGCCGCCCAGGCCGAAGCGCCACCGCCCGCACTGCCGCTCGCCACGCTGCTGTCGCAACATCTGGGCGCGGCGGTCGCGGGCACCTTCGCCGTCGTAGCCTGTTTCGCCGTCTACTATATCGCAACGGCCTTCGCGCTTGGCTACGGCACCACGACGCTGAAGATCGATCGTGAAGTCTTCCTTGCGATCCAGCTGGGCGCGATCATGTTCATGGCGCTCAGTATCGTCATCGCGGGCTGGTGGGCGGACAAGACCACCCCCACGCGGGTCCTTGCAGCGGGCTGCATCGGCACGGTGCTGATGGGCATCATTTTCGGCCCCGCCATAGGCACCGGACAATTGCTGCCGATCTTCCTGATCCTCAGCCTGGCCCTGTTCCTGATGGGCTTCGTCTATGGCCCGCTCGGCGCCTACCTCCCCCATCTTTTCCCCGTACAGCTGCGCTACACGGGCGCATCCTTCAGCTTCAACTTGGGCGGCATCATCGGCGGCGCGCTCGCTCCGATCGTCGCGACCTGGCTGATCCAGGTGCAGGGGGTCGGGCTGGTCGGCCTCTACATGTCGGTCGCCGCGGCGATCAGCCTGATCGGGCTGTGGTTCACCAGTCGACAGTAGCGCGTAAGGTTCCCCCTCCCTTCCGAGGGAGGGGTTAGGGGTGGGTGCGAGCGCCAGCGAGCCCGCACTTATCCGGGCAGGCGTAGACTCCGCTCACGCGGCAACCCACCCCCCCTGCCACTCCCTTGGAAGGGAGGGGAGTAACAGCGCCTCAAACAGAAAAAGGGCGGCATCCCCAAGGAACGCCGCCCTTTTCTGTCTCAGCCATCAGGCCGCAAGGATAATCAATCCTCGGTGCGGACGTCGCGGCGCTCGGCGATACGAGCGCGCTTGCCGGTACGGCCACGCAGATAGTAGAGCTTCGCACGACGCACGACGCCACGGCGGACGACGGTGATCGAATCGAGATTCGGCGAGTAAAGCGGGAAGACGCGCTCCACGCCTTCACCGAACGAAATCTTGCGCACGGTAAAGTTGCTGCCCATGCCCTTGTTCGAACGGGCGATGCAGACGCCTTCATAATTCTGGACGCGGCTACGTTCGCCTTCGATGACCTTCACGCCGACGCGCAGCGTATCACCGGGACGGAATTCGGGAATGTCCTTGGCGAGGGCCGCGATGTTTTCGGCCTCGATCTGCTGGATCAAGTTCATTACTCAAGTCCTACTTTTCGCGTTGCGCACCAGAGGGCGACTGGTCCCGAACGCCGATATGACGTTCCCAAAGGTCCGGCCGCCTTAGCCGTGTATCTTCTTCCGCCCTTTGTTTCCGCCAGGCGGCGATTTTCGCATGATCCCCCGATCGCAACACTTCAGGGATCGCGCGCCCTTCCCACAAAGCGGGCCGGGTATAGTGCGGATATTCGAGAAGGCCGCTTTCGAAGCTTTCTTCATCCCCACTGGAAGCCGCGCCCATTACTCCGGGAAGCAGCCGAATGCAAGCGTCCAGCAGCATCAGCGCGCCCATCTCTCCACCGGAAAGAATGATGTCGCCCATGCTGATCTGCTCGACCGGACGAGCGTCAAAAATCCGTTCGTCGAAACCTTCGAAACGCCCGCACAAAATCGTTGCGCCCGGCCCCGCCGCCAGTTCCCGCACGCGCGCCTGCGTAATCGGCTTGCCACGCGGCGTCATCGCGATCACCGGCAGGTCCGGTCGCCTGTCCAGCGCATGATCGATGGCGAGGCCCAGGATGTCGGCGCGCAACACCATGCCAGCGCCCCCGCCCGCAGGCGTGTCATCCACCGTCCGATGCTTGTCGGTGGCAAAGTCGCGGATGTGCACAGGCTCACACGCCCACTTCCCCTCCGCCATCGCCCGCCCTGCCAGGGATAGACCCAGCGGCCCCGGAAAGATTTCGGGATACAGGGTCAGTATCTGTGCGTGAAAGGCCATAGGTTGAGCGCCACAATCCAGTCATGCTCTACACATCAAGTGTTCCTGCGAAGGCAGGAACCCAGTTCAGACGGCAGGACTGGGCTCCTGCGTCCGCAGGAACACAAAAGCGCCGCGTTCGGCAAAACTCTTCAAACAGCAAACGCCGCCTCGATCACCGCCCGATCATCCGTGATCGTCACCGCATGCATAGGCGCCATGAAGCGCTTGGGCTTCTTGCCATCCTCTGCCGGTCGCTCCACCTCAATGATATCGCCCGCACCGAAATTCTCGACCGCGACGATATTGCCCAGCACCTCACCATCGCTGGAAAAACAGGGCAATCCGATCAGGTCGGCATGATAATATTCGCCCTCACCCAAGGGAGGCAGGGCGGAACGCGGCACGGTAAGTTCAGTGCCGCGCAACGCCTCCGCCTGGGTGCGATCACCGACCTCGGCGAACCGGGCAACCGCGCCGCTGGGGCCAGGACGCACTGACTTCAACGTCAGGGTGCGCCCCGCGACGTCGAAGCCATTGTAGGATTTAAGGGCTTCAACCCCCTCTCCAAACAGCTTCAGACGCACTTCGCCCGCCACCCCGTGCGCGCCGATGATAACGGCCAGAGTGACGGGCTTGTCGGTCAAGGGGTTCAGCCTTCAGCCTGCTCTTCAGCAGCGGCTTCGGGTGCCGCTTCCTCAGGGGCAGCTTCTGCGGCAGCCGGTTCTTCGGCCGGAGCGGCAGCAGCTTCTGCTTCCGCAGCCTTGGCGGCTTCGGCAGCTTCAGCGGCCTCGGCAGCCTTGGTCGCGCGATCTTCGGCGCGATCCTTGGCCTTTTGACCCGGCTCAGCCTTGTTCGGGTTGTTGCGGGCAGCGCGTTCCTTCACGCCAGCAGCGTCCAGGAAGCGGGCGACGCGGTCGGTCGGCTGCGCGCCAGCGGCAACCCAATGCTTCGCACGCTCGACGTCCAGAACGACGCGCTTCTCGTCGCCCTTGGGCAGGACGGGATTGTAGCTGCCGATACGCTCGATGAACTTGCCATCACGCGGGGCGCGGCTGTCGGCGACAACGATACGATAATAAGGACGCTTCTTGGAACCGCCGCGCGAAAGACGAATGGACGTTGCCATGGGTATTTTGACCTTTCTGACTTAACTTAATTATCTTCAACTCGTCATCCCAGCCAAGGCTGGGATAACCGGCTATTTCTTCATGAAATTCTGAAACCCCGGCGGCAGGTTGGGCATATTTCCGCCACCCAGCCCACCAAGCCCACCCAGATCGGGAGCACCGCCAGCACCCCCCATCAGCTTGTCCATTCCGCCACCGGTGAACATCTTGGCCAGCCCTTTCAGGCCGCCCATCTTGCGGATCTTCTTCATCGCCGATTCCATCTCCTGATGCATTTTCAGGAGCTTGTTGACGTCCTGCACGGTGCGGCCGGAACCCTTGGCGATGCGGATCTTGCGCTTGGCGTTGATCAGGGCGGGCTTCTCCCGCTCCTTGGGCGTCATCGACCCGATCATCGCGTCCAGATGGATCAGCGTCTTGTCATTCGCGCCGCTTGCCGCCATCGCCGCCTGCGCCTTCTTGAGGCCCGGCAGCATACCCGCCAGCGCGCCCAGACCGCCCATGCGCCGCATCTGGTTAAGCTGGCTGCGCAGGTCGTTCATGTCGAACTGACCCTTCGCCATCTTCTTGGCCAGCTTGTCGGCTTCCTCGGCGTCGATGCTCTCGGCGGCCTTTTCGACCAGCGAAACGACATCGCCCATTCCAAGGATACGTTGCGCCACGCGCTGTGGATGGAAAGGCTCGATCGCGTCGAGCTTCTCGCCCGTGCCCGCAAATTTGATCGGACGGCCCGTAACTGCGCGCATCGACAGCGCCGCACCGCCGCGCGCATCGCCGTCCATGCGGGTCAGCACCACGCCGGTCAGCGGCACCTGTGCCGTAAAGCTGGTCGCGACATTCACCGCGTCCTGACCCGTCAACGAGTCAACGACAAGCAGGATTTCCGCCGGATTGGAGACTTCGGCAACCGCCTTCATCTCGTCCATCAGCGCCTGATCGACGTGCAGACGGCCCGCCGTGTCGAGCATCACGACATCGAAACCCTGCAGCTTCGCCGCCTGCAATGCGCGCTTGGCAATCTCGACCGGCTGCTGGCCCGCCACGATCGGCAGCGTCGCGACATCAGTCTGCGTGCCCAGCACCGCCAGCTGCTCCTGCGCCGCCGGACGTTGGACGTCGAGCGACGCCATCAGCACCTTCTTGCGCTCTTTTTCCTTCAGCCGCTTGGCGATCTTGGCGGTTGAGGTGGTCTTGCCCGACCCCTGAAGGCCGACCATCATGATGACGGCGGGCGGGGACACGTCGATCAGCAGGTCGGACGTTTCCGAACCCAGCACGGCGGTCAGCGCATCGCTGACGATCTTCACCACCTGCTGACCCGGCGTCACCGAACGCAGCACGTTATGACCGACAGCCTGCTCAGTCACGTCATCGACGAACTGGCGAACGACCGGAAGGGCGACATCCGCCTCCAGCAGCGCGATTCGCACCTCGCGCATCGCGGCGCGGACATCGTCCTCCGTCAGCGCGCCGCGCCCACGAAGCTTGTCGAATACTCCACCTAAACGATCGCTCAGCGAATCGAACATCATCACCTCAATTTGGGCCGAAAAGCCCGGAAAACTGCGCCACCCCGCCAAACGACAAAATCGCCGGCGGGCGAAACCTCGCCGGCCAGCGTCCATCCGATGCTCCCTTGTTGAGCGCCATGGATCTGTCAGGGTATCAGACGGCGAACCGCCCAATTGCGATGTAGCCCTTAGCGGATGGGCGCGAGGGATGCAATGGCGGGAAGCATACCCCCTCGTCATCCCGGACTTGATCCGGGGTCCCGATAGATCAGTCAGGGCAGCGGGACCGGGGTCAAGCCCGGGATGACGGATGAGGACACACCCGTCCGTCCCCCCCGTCATGCCAGCGAAGGCTGGCATCTCAGGAGAGGTCGCGCGAACTGACCCGTCATCGCGGCCTCTACTGGGATGATGGGATGCAGACTGGCCTTTTCCCCCCACACCTCCTACATGCGCGACCATTATGGGCCGATTTTCCAAAATGCACGGACTGGGCAACGACTTCGTCGTAATCGACGCGCGCGAGGACACCCTCGAAATGACCCCCACCCGCGCCCAAGCCATAGCCGACCGCCACGCAGGCATAGGCTGCGACCAACTCATCCTCATCGGCCAGTCCGATCGCGCGGACGTGTCCATGCGTATCTTCAACAGCGACGGCAGCGAAGTCGAAGCCTGCGGCAACGCCACCCGCTGCGTGCCCCTGATCGTCGGCCGCGACGTGCTGATCGAAACCAGGGCAGGACTGCTGGAAGCCAAGGCGATCGATGGCGGCGCCATCGTCGATATGGGCGCGCCCCGGCTCGACTGGGACGCCATCCCCCTCGCCTACGCGATGGACACGCTGACCATGCCGGTCAGTTGGGAAGACCTTCCCGCCCCCGCCGCCGTCAATGTCGGCAACCCGCATGTCGTCTTCTTCTGCGACGATATGAACGGTGTGAACTTCGACCGTTTAGGCCCGTTGATCGAGACCGATCCGCTCTTCCCAGCCCGCGTCAATGTGAACTTCGCGCAGGTCATCGGCGACAATCATATCCGCTTGGTCGTCTGGGAACGCGGCGCTGGCCTCACCCGCGCGTGCGGCACCGGCGCCTGCGCAACAGCCGTCGCAGCCGTGCGGCGGAAGCTGGTGAGCGGCCCCACCCGCGTGACCCTGCCCGGCGGCGACCTCGTCATCGATTGGCAGCCGGGCGGCCATATCATGATGACCGGCCCCGCCACCCACGTCTTCGACGGCGAGGCCGACTGGACCCGCTTTTAAAGCATGAGCGGCCCGCAGATCATCACCCTCGGCTGCCGCCTCAACATCGCGGAGAGCGAGGCGATCCGCGAAATGGCGGGCGGGCAGGATGACCTGATCGTCGTCAACAGCTGCGCGGTAACCGCAGAAGCCGTGCGCCAAACCCGCCAAGCCATCCGCCGCGCACGCCGCGACCGGCCAGAGGCACGGATCATGGTCACGGGCTGCGCAGCGCAAACCGAGCCGGAAACCTTCGCCCAAATGGCAGAAGTGGACGCGGTAATAGGCAATCGAGAAAAACTCGACCCGTCCCACTACCCGTCATCCCAGCGGAAGCTGGGATCTCAGGCCCAACGCCGTGCCCTCCCGCCCGAGACCCCATCCTCCGCTGGGGTGACGGATGTGTTGGAGGCAGCAGAGAAAGTCCAGGTTTCCGACATCATGGCGGTGCGGGAAACCGCGCCCCATATGGCCAGCGCCTTCGCCGAACATGCCCGCGCCTTCCTGGAAGTCCAGAATGGCTGCGACCATCGCTGCACCTTCTGCATCATCCCCTATGGCCGGGGAAACAGCCGCTCCGTCCCCGCAGGCGCCGTCATCGACAAGGCGCGCGAGCTTGTCGATGCAGGCTATCAGGAGGTCGTGCTGACGGGCGTGGACGTCACCAGCTATGGCCCCGACCTCCCCGGATCGCCCTCCCTCGGCCTGCTGGTCGAACGCATATTGAAGGCCGTTCCCGCCCTGCCGCGCCTGCGCCTCTCCTCCATCGACAGCGTGGAGATTGACGAGCGGCTCTTCGACCTCATCGTCCATGAGCCGCGCATGATGCCGCACCTCCATTTGTCGCTCCAGGCAGGCGACGACATGATCCTCAAACGGATGAAGCGCCGCCACATGCGCGCCGACGCCATCCGCATAGTTGAGCGCCTCAAGGCGGCCCGCCCGGATATCAGCATCGGCGCGGACATCATCGCCGGTTTCCCGACGGAGGATGAGGCGATGTTCGAGAACAGCCTGAAGCTGGTCGAGCAATGCGCCATCGTCCACGGCCACATCTTCCCCTACTCTCCGCGCGCAGGCACCCCCGCCGCCCGCATGCCGCAAGTTGATCGCGCCACCATAAAGGCCCGCGCCGCCCGCCTCCGCTCCGCCTGCGAAACCCAGCGCCAGCAATGGCTGCAAAGCCTCATCGGCAGTACCCAATCCGTGCTGGTCGAGCGCAACGGGCTCACCGGCCACGCGGAAAATTTCGCCCCGGTGCGCTTCGAAACGCCCCAGCCCCCCTCCTCCATCACGACCGCAACCATTACAGCCCTTGAGAATGGCGTGCTGATCGCGCAAGAGGCTCGGCAATGACTGAACCCGGCACCAGCTGGCGCGACCGCCTCTTCGGCGGCTTGAAGCGCACCTCCGACAAGCTTGGCGAAAACCTCACCGGCATTTTCACCAAGGCCGCACTCGACGAACAAACGCTCGACGAGATCGAGGAAGCGCTGATCGTCAGCGACCTTGGCCCCGCTATGGCGGCGCGCGTGCGTGATCGCCTGTCCGAAGGCCGCTACAATCGCGAACTGACGGAAGACTATCTGCGCGAAATCATCGCGGAGGAGATCGAGAAGGTCCTCGCCCCGGTCGCCCGCCCGCTGGAGATCGAGGCCTTTCCCCGTCCTCAAGTCATCCTGGTCATCGGCGTCAATGGCTCCGGCAAGACCACCACCATCGCCAAGCTCGCCAATAATTTCCTGGAGCAGGATTATGGCGTCATGCTGGCGGCGGGCGACACTTTCCGCGCCGCCGCGATCGGGCAGCTGAAGGTCTGGGCCGACCGCCTGGGCATCCCCATAGTCGCGGGCAAGGAGGGCGGCGACGCAGCGGGTATCGTGTTCGATGCGGTCAAGCAGGCAACCGCCACCGGCATCGACGTGCTGATCGTCGACACCGCCGGCCGACTGCAGAACAAGACCGAGCTGATGGATGAACTGGCCAAGATCCGCCGCGTCCTTGGCCGGTTGAACCCGGCCGCACCCCATGACGTTGTGCTGGTGCTGGATGCCACCACGGGACAAAATGCGTTGAACCAGATCGAGGTTTTCAAGGAAGTCGCGCAAGTCACTGGCCTCGTCATGACGAAGCTGGACGGCACCGCGCGCGGCGGCGTGCTGGTCGCGGCGGCGGAGAAATATCGCCTGCCCATCCATGCTATCGGCGTTGGGGAAAAGATAGAGGATCTGCGCCCCTTCGATGCCGGGGACATGGCGCGGGCGATCGCGGGGACCGCCTATGCGCGGTAACCCAAAGCATCTTGCAACAGCCACCCGGTACTCCTGCGAAGGCAGGAGTCCAGTCCCCCCGTCCGAACTGGGTTCCTGCCTTCGCAGGAACACGGAGCCGCACAAAAATGCCTGACACCAAACCAGCTCATAACGGCAACCTCAGCCTCGCCCTCGATTTCGGGCCGCTGCTCGTTTTCTTCCTGACCTACAAGGGCGCTGGCTGGTTCTGGGGCGCCTCCAACCCGATCACCGCGATGAGCCTGGGCACCGCCGCCTTCATGGCCGCGATCGTCATCGCCGTTATCATCTCCAAGGTGAAGCTGGGCCGCGTGTCGCCGATGCTGTGGCTGTCGGCCATGCTGATCCTGTTCTTTGGCGGTCTCACCATCTACTTCCAGGATCAGAGCTTCATTCAGATCAAGCCGACCATCATCTACTGCTTCTTCTCGCTGATGCTGTTCGGCGGCCTTCTGCGCGGCAAGGCGCTGCTCAAATATATATTGCAGGCAGCCTATGACGGACTGACCGACGAAGGCTGGCGCAAGCTGTCACGCAACTGGGGCGTCTTTTTCGCGGCCATGGCGGTCGCCAACGAAGTGATGCGTCAATCGATGAGCTTCGACGCATGGCTGGCGATCAAGGTCTGGGGCGTCACCATAGTCTCGCTTCTCTTTGCGCTGGCAAACATCCCGATGTTGATGCGCCACGGACTTGCACTGGGCAATAATCTGGATAGCGAGGAAATCGGCGAAACCACCCCGCCGCAGGGCTGATCCAACCTTACTGGTGCGAAGGCAGGGTCCAGTCCAAACGGCCAGAGTGGACTCATTCGTTCAGGGCGGAACCGGGCCTTCGCCCAGCCCCGCCCGAAAGATCAGGTCAACCGCCGTTGAAGTTGATCATGCAATACAGCATCGGCAGCGACAGCAGCGTGTTCATGCGTGAAAAGATCATGGCGGTGGTCGCCGCCTTGGCCTTCGCCGCATCTTCAGCCGCGACGATATCCAGCGCCTTTTTCTGGTTCGGCCAGATGATGAACCATACGTTGAACGCCATCACCAGCGCCAGCCACATGCCGATGCCAATCAGCACGAAACCGGGCACGAACGTCAACGCTTCCACCAGATAGGCACTGCGCCATGCGATGATTACGCCGGTCAGCACGGTCAGCGCGGCGCCCCAGCGAAAGAAAAACAGGGCCGAAGGCGCGATAAATTTCGACACGCCTGGTTTCAGTTCGGCCGGAACCTTGGGCATGGTCGGGATCTGGACGAAGTTGAAATAATAAAGAAGCCCGATCCAGACGACGCCGAAAAACAGGTGAAGCCAGCGCAGGATGGCCTGTTCTGCTATTGTGTTCGCAGGCACCGCGAAAATCACGATCAGCGCCAGTACCAGCCCTGCGGCCAGCACCAGATGCAAATTGCCGAAAAATTTTGCCATTGATCCGTCCCCTATTGTCCAGCCGCTGCTAACGAGCGGCCTGACCGGTGATTCTAAGTCATCGTTACGCTGCTGTCACATGGATAATTCCGCTGCCTTAAACGAAAATATCCTGTTTTCTGCAGTGCAATAAGGCTGCTACGGGCGGGGACCCTTCCGGCTGCATACCCGTTATGCGGCCATCCATCCCAGAACCCGAGGAGTTCCGACATGGCCTTTGTGCTGCCCAATCTTCCCTATCCCAAGGATGCCTTTGGCGACATTCTTTCGGTCGAAACATTCGATTTTCACCATGGCAAGCATCACAATGCCTATGTCGTAAAAGCCAATGAACTGGTCGCCGCCGATCCCGCACTTCAGGGCAAGTCGCTGGTCGACCTGATCAAGAGCAGCAAGGGCGCACTGTTCAATCAGGTCGGGCAAATCTGGAACCACAGCTTCTACTGGCTCTGCCTTTCGCCTGAAAAGAAGCAGCCGTCTGGCCAGCTTCTCAACCTCATCAACGAAGGCTTCGGGTCGGTCGACGCGCTGCTCGACAAGCTGAAGGCGGAGGCAGTGGGCCATTTCGCCAGCGGCTGGGCTGCGCTGATCCTGAACGACGGCAAGCTGGAGGTTACCAGCTACCACGACGCCGACACGCCGGTTGCCCACGGCCATGCGCCGCTGCTGATCCTCGATGTATGGGAACATGCCTATTATATCGATTATCGGAACTTGCGCCCTAACTATGCCGAACGCCTGCTCAAGGAAGCAATCGACTGGGACTTCGTCGCGCTGAATCTCGACGGCGAAGGCGCGAGCCGCGCCGACCAGCCGGGCTGATCCATAATGCCATCCGCCGCTCCCAACGAGCGGCGGATGGCCATGCCTGCTCATTTCGTTTTCGGAACGGTTTATTAACAGGGCTATGTCATAAGCATCCGCAGTTGAACGGAAGCGGCCCGATGGATCTCGCGCAATTACAGGCACAGCATGTTGCCATCGAAAAACTGGCAAACCAGTTTCTGTCGCTTATCGCTGATGACCGCCTGGCCCGTCCACTGGGCACACTACGCTGGCAACTGGCGCGAGAGCTGATGGCTCACCTCGCACTCGAAGACCGAATTTTCTATCCATCCATGCAACGCCAGGCGCATGCTCAGTTGCGCGACACCGCAGCCCGGCTTCAGGTGGAAATGGGGCCGATCGCCGCTTCATTTTCCCACTATATGTCCCGATGGAGCGATGATCGTATCGCACGCGAATGGTGCGATTTTTGCCGCGAAAGTCGACAGATGATCGACGCCATCCTCCACCGGATGCGCAAAGAGGAACATCTGCTGATGCCTCTGCTCGCCGAGGCGGGGCTGGAACCGCCCCTGAAACGCGCTAGCTGACCGCGATCCGGTCCTGAAGCAGGTCCAGCGTCTCCGCCAGTTCATCCAGATCAGCACCCCGGCGCACCAACAACCATTCGCGCGCCTGCGCTCCGTTGACCACCGTCACCGCGCCTTTGGGACAGACGCCCAGGCAATTGACTTCAACAATGCCCGCCGCCGCTTTGCGCCCCTTCTTCAGGGCAAGATGCTTGCGCAAGGCCTTCGCAAGCCGCTCATCACCATCGGGCCCGAAGCCGCCGTCCAGCTTCTTTGAACATTTGCGGCAGACCAGCACCGCTTTGCGCCAATTTGAACGGACGTGATCCGTCAATCCACGGTTTCCCGCGGTTTCCATGTGCGGCGTTCCTCTGCCGACCGCAGGACTTCATAGGCGGCCTGGATCGTCTGAAAGCGGACCGCGGCGTCCGCGTCGCCGGGCTTCACATCAGGATGATTTTCCTTGGCCAGACGCCGCCAGCTTTTTTTCACCGCATCGAAATCGGCATCGTCTTCCAGGTCGAGCGCCTTGAGCGCATGCATTTCGTCGCGGGACCGGCTGCCGTCGCCGGGGCCGCCCCAACCATGATAGGCGCTGTTCTGATACCCACCCGCATCACGCCGCTCCGCCCGCTCGCGCTGTTCCCGCTCCTCCTTGTCCAGCCCCTGAAAATAGTCCCAGTTGCGGTTATATTCGCCCGCATGATCGGCACAAAAATACCAGCGATCCGGGCTGTTAGGGGATTTCGGCGCGGGACAGTCGCCTGGTTTATCACAACCATGGCGGTCGCACATGCGCACCTGTTGCGCCTCACGCGAAGAGCCGTAGCTGCGCCAGCGGGGAAAGCCCCAGTCATTTGATCGGCTGCTGCGTGCCATCGGTCCAAATTAGTTAAGCCGAAGGCAGAACGCCACCCGGCAGTTGATGAAAAACCGCTATCCGTCCTTCCCACCTACCGATGGGGAGTATCTAGAGCATCGTGCGCAAAAGTGGGAACCGGTTTTGCGCTTCAAACGATGCGATAACAAAAAACCAGAGCGCGCGACCTGCGTCCGATTAAACGCAGCGCGCTCTAAATGCCAGAGGGCCTGTAAGCCGGGTTCTGTCCACCCCGTTTCCGGGGATGGGCGGCCATTCCTCTAGGGGACGGATTGCTCCGCCCCTCAAGCAACCAACCCGGGCGATCTCAGCCGAAACAGGCCTAGCAGCGCAGTCCTTTCGAACTACCTGCGCGCCGCCCCTATTCGGTCTTGCTCCCGGTGGGGTTTACCGTGCCGCCTTGCGTTGCCGCAGACGCGGTGCGCTCTTACCGCACCCTTTCAATTTCGCTGGACCTAAGTCTTAGCGACCTGCTTTCTGTTGCACTGTCCCTTGGATCACTCCAGCCGGCCGTTAGCCGGCACCGTCATTTCGTGGAGCCCGGACTTTCCTCGCCGTGGAAGTTACCCGCCACGCCGCGGCCGCCCGGCCCTCTGGCACGACGCGCTATACACATGGCGCGGGCATCCGTCATCCCCACTTATTCATCGCCCCTGGGCTTGGGCAGCAGCAGCGCCAGCAGGATGGCGCGGCATTCGCCATCGATGATCCCGTCGATCAGTTCGGGGCGAAATCGTCTCTGGAACGCGACCACCGCCGCTTCCGGCTCGGCAATGTCATAGCCAAAACGCTCCAGCGCCAGCATGAATCCGCCGTCGCTCCAATGCGGATCCATCAGATTCCTGGTCGGTCGCGGCAGGGCCAGGCGCAACCGGGCCAATTGCCCCCATGGGAACAATTCGCCAGGATCCTGCTTGCGGGCGGGAGCGATGTCACTATGCCCGACGATGTTGCCGCGCGTGATCCCGTGCCGTTGGATAATGTCATGCATCAACGGGATCAACGACCCTATCTGAACGTCAGGAAATGGCCGATAACCCCATTCATGGCCGGGATTGATGATCTCTATTCCGATGCTGGCCGAATTGATATCGTCAATTCCCCGCCAATATGAGCGCCCCGCATGCCAGGCGCGCTTCGCCTCATCGACCATGCGGACGATCTGACCATCCTCGGCCACGACATAATGGGCCGAAACCTTCGATTGCGCGCTGGCGAGCCAGTTGATCGCGCTCGCAGCGTCAGGCATCCCGGTATAATGCAACACCAGCATGGACACAGGCAGGCTGCGCTCGTCAAAATTGGGGGAAGGCGTGTCGATCATTGGAATGTCGGTCATCGCCAGAACTCTGTTCCCACCCATATCTGCCGATCGCCCTGGATACACCCGACCGCACTTGCCTGACCATGGCGCAGAGCGGGCGGGTGATCAAGCAACCCTGTTTCGCACCTGCAAAGGCGACGGAAGGGGCCGCGCGCTTATCCGGCTCGCCTGACGGATTCGTCCGCCGCATCAGGGATCACCGGCTTTCGACCATAGCTTCCCCGGAATTCGGGGTGTGGCGTGAAATCTTCGCTGTGACCGATCACGGTTTCACCTGCCCCCAGCAGGAGCACGGATTGCGGATGGCTGTGGCGGGCCAGCAGGCGCAGGACATCCTGCCGCCGCTCCGGTGTGAAATACAACAGCACGTTGCGGCAAAGCAAAAGGTCATATTCGCCCGAAGGCGCACGTGGCTCGAACAGATTATCGGTCCTGAACTCGATCATCCGCCGCAATTCGGGGCTGGCATGCCAATCGTCGCCGACCGGCTCGAACCACTTGATCAGGTCTCCCACGGAAAGGCCGCGCTGCACGTCCATTTGCGTGAATATGCCTGATCGCGCCTGATCGACGGCGGCAGTGGAAATGTCGGTTGCCAGTATCTCGATCCGCCATCCACGCCACCGCGCCATGTCATTTTGAAACTGGATCGCGAGCGAATAGGCTTCCTGGCCGGTCGAACATCCCGCGCTCCATATGCGCAGCACCCGGTCCTTCCGCTTCATGTGGATGGACGGCAGTATCTGACGGTTAAGCATGTCGAATATCTGCAAATCGCGAAAAAAGCTGCTTTCGTTATTGAGCAGCGCATTGATGATCGCGTCCTCAAGGCTACTGTCCCGCCTCGCCAACAGCTTCGCGGCCAGCTCATCGATCTCAGAAACACCATGGGCGCGCATCACAGGCTTCAGCGCCGTTTCCATCCGCCATGCACGGCTTTCGGACAATATCTGTCCTGTGCGCGACGCCAGCAGGGCAGAAAAGATGCGAGCGCCGCCCTGCTGCGGCGATTCATTGGAAGGCTTCAATGTGTCAACCCTTTGCTCTTTCCGCGCCGCGCTACAAAATCCATGATGGCTCCCGGCTCCAGCAGCGCGCAACTCAACCCCGCGCTGGCCACTGATCCCGGCATCCCCCATACGACGCTGCTCGCTTCATTTTGCGCGACGATCCACCCTCCGGCCGCCACGATATTGCGCGCGCCCGCCGTTCCATCCCGTCCCATGCCGGTCAGGACGATGCCTGCCGCACCCTTGCCATAGGCATCCGCCATGCTGACGAACATCGGATCCACGCCCGGCAGGTATCCGCCAGCCGTGCGTTCCGGGTTCAGGGCGATTATGACGCGGTCCTCCAGCACCCGCCGCACCTGCAAACTGGCGTCGCCAGGCGCGACATAGATAATATTGGGCTTAACGGTCTCACCCTGCTCGGCGACCTTGACGCGCAGGGGGGTCATTCGTCCCATCTGCTGCGTGAAATAGGATGTGAAGCTGGCTGGCAGATGCTGCGTCACCAGAATCGGAACGCCCAACGGAGCAGACATGCCCGCGAACAACTTGCCCAGCGCATGAATGCCTCCCGTCGATGCGCCGATGCCAAGGCAGGCGATCGGCGCCTGAACCCGGCTGCACACCACCGGCACCTTCACGCCGGTTCCAGCCGGGGCCGGAACGTCGCTAGCCGCCAGACGGGACAAGCGATCGATCAGCATCCGGGGGAACTGCTCGCCATAGCTGCCGCTACCCGGCTTGGCGCAGATATCGCTCGCACCCAGCGCCAGGGCATCCATGGCAGCCGCGCTTCCTTCGTCGCAATTGCCCGAAAGTATCACGACCTTCCCCTGCGGATTGGCGCGCAATATCGCGGGCAGAGCGACCAGCCCGCTTTGGCCGGGCAGTTCGATGTCCAGCAGGACCAGATCGACCTGCTCCCCGGCCAGATAGTCCAATGCATGTTCGGCGCTGTTGGTTTTGTGCACGACCTGAAACGCCGGATCGCCGTTCAATATGCGTTCGATCACCGTCCGCACCACGACCGAATCGTCGACCACCATCACGCGGATCGCGCTGGATTGGCTGTTGTTGACCATGGTCTGCTGGACGGCGGACATCGATTGGCTTTCGGGCGGGGACGAAGGATAAGCGAATCGGCTTGTCAGATCACTCCGACGATCGACAGCTTGCTTTCCAGCGTTTCGCGGTCGAATGGCTTCATGACATATTCGTCCGCGCCAGCTTCAACCGCCGCCTTGATATGGCTGATGCCATTTTCGGTGGTGCAGAATATGATCTTGGGCCGCGCCGTCACCTTTGCGGTCGACAGGGCCTGAAGGAATTCCATCCCGCTCATCACCGGCATGTTCCAGTCCAGCAGCACGACATCAGGAGCCGCCGCTTCGCATTGGGTCAGGGCATCCTGTCCATCCACCGCTTCAGTGACCGACAGGTCCAGCGATTCCAATATGTGCCGCGCAACTTTACGGATGACTTTGGAATCATCGACTACCAGGCAGTTTTTCATGAGCGTCCCTTTTTGAATTTCTGCAACCCGTCCGACGGGCCTAACCGACAAAGCCGATCAATTGGTAAACACGCACAGATTCGAACAACTTCATGCCGCCTGCGCCAGCGATCCGGTTTCGATAAAGCTGGCGAGGGAGACGAGCAGATATGGCTGATCCTCATGCTCGACGATCGCGCGGGCATAGGGCGTCCAGGCGGGGTTGAGTTGACCGCGCAGAGGCAACCCTCCATCCGGCACCTGGCAAATGTCGTGGACAGCATCGACCATCAGGCCGTAGCTGTGTCCACTGATCTCCGCGATGATGGCGTAGCTGCGTTCTCCAGCAAAGATGGCCTTCCCCCGGATGAGCGCGGGCACATCGATGATGGTGAGGACGCGACTGCGCAGCGCAGACAGGCCCGCCACATGCGCGGCCATTCCCGGCACCGGCGAAACTTCGGCCAGGCGCACGACGGCCTCGACCTCATGCGCATCCACCGCCACCCTGGTGCCCGCTAGCGTCGCGAGAAGATAAAGCTGATCCATGGCTGCTCCTTCAGCGCCCGACGCCGGCGATAGCGGCCATCAGCGCATCCTGGTCATATCGATAAATGCTGCCGTCCCGCGGTCCCGATGGCCGCGGCGACGCGCGCAGGTGAACGATTCGGCAGCCTAGCGTTTCGGCGGCCTGCGACAGGTCCGGCCCGGAACTCAGCACGACATCCAACGGGTCGACCGGCTCGTCAGTCGGCAGGCCCAGAACCACCTCATGCCCCGCCTGCCGAAGTAGGGGCGCCAGTATTTCACGCGTCCAGCCGTCATCCCCGTCCGCCAGGACACAACGGCCCCGCGACCGCTCATGGACCGGCTCACCGTGTAACCCGGCGAACAGGGCAAAGGGGTTGATGACCTCCAGATGTTCGCCATCGATCACGGACACGCCGCTCAACATGCCATGCATGGCCACCATGTCGGGGACCAATGGCATGTCGATGATGTCCAGCACCGCCGCCACCGGATAGCAGGCCTCGCGCGCGCCATCACGGATACGCAGCGCAGAAACAGTTGAAGCGCCGAAGCTGTGGACGCCGTTGACCACCGGCACCAACCCGCCATCCAGCCGGACGAATGCGCGAGCGCCTGACCGGCCGAACGACGCTGTGTCGATATCCTCGACCCGTTCTACCACCGACAGCTGGATCAGCCTGCGTTCCCCGGAAAGCTCCTCGAACCGCAGCGCCGGGATCATCTCTACCGCCGCTCCGTTTATCTCATCTTCTTCCAGGTGACGCTGGGCGCAATCGTCAACGACGTTGGGCAGGTCCGCCGCATTGGCAAGGCCTGCCGCGTCCAGCAGCAACATCGGCTTGCCATTGTCCGGCAGCGTCATGCCAGCATAAACGCCGCTCGCCATGATCAGTGGGGATGCAGGACGTATAACCAGTTCCTCATGGTTTTCGACCGCCGCGACGCCCATGGCAAAGGGAACACCCGTGCCGGACCGCACCACCATGATAGTCCTGGGACCGCTTTGAGGCAGCGTTTCCATCCCCAGCACATGTTCCAGGTCGATCATGGAATGGCGCACGGATCGGATCGTCGCGATCTTGGCTCCACCCACTTCGACGATCCGCAGCATGGCATTGTTATCGTGCAATATCTCCACCACCGCGGCGCGCGGCATGGCAAAATGCAGCCCGCCTGCCCGGACGATAAGACCCGGAATGATCGTCAGCGTCAAAGGCACGCGCAAAATGATGCGCAGCCCCCTGCCCGGCTGATTATCGAGCGAGATGATCCCGCCGATCCGCTCCACATTGGCCCGGACCACGTCCATCCCGACGCCCCGGCCCGAAATTGCCGTTATCTGCTGCGCGGTCGACAGGCCCGGATGGAAAATAAGCTCCAGCTTTTCTGCTTCGCTCATGCGATTCGCCGCGTCCCGCGTCAGCGTTTCGGCAAGCACGGCCTTTTCGACCAGCCGCTGCGTATCGATGCCCTGACCATCGTCGCTGATCTCGATCACGATCTGGTTGCCCGACTGACGAGCCTCCAGCTTCAGCGCGCCGACTTCGGGCTTGCCTAGCGCGCGCCGACGATCAGGCGTTTCGATGCCATGGTCGATGCTGTTGCGGACGATGTGGGTCAGCGGATCGACCACCATCTCCACCATCTCGCGGTCCATTTCCACATCGCCGCCTTCCAGCGTCAGGTCGATGCGTTTGCCCAATTCCCTCCCCAGATCACGGACCATGCGCGGGATCGCAGTGAACAGGCGGTCGACGCGCTGCATCCGCGTCTTCGATATCGCGTCGCGCATGTCAGCGACGCAGGTCGATAGTCGTTCGAATGCGCTTTCCAGTTCTGGATCGCCCGACCGTTCCCGCATCTGCCGGGACAATTCGTTGCGCGCCAGCACCATGTCGGACACGCCGTTCATCAACTGGTCGATCAGCGAAAGCGGCAGGCGAATGGTCCGCGGCACCGCTTGCGTCCCGCCCGGCCGAACGCGTTGTTCCGGTGCGGGCGCGACGGTCGGTCCCGTTTCCAGCGCGATGTTGCCGGGTGCATCGGCGGACAGGGCCCCGATCAGCAAATCGTCATTTTCATCGGGCAGTGCAGCGCCGATCGCCACGGCTTGGGCCAACTCGCCAATCCGGTCCATGACGCCCAGCACCGCGCTAACGGTCGCCGGGTCGGGGCTGCGCTGCCCGCTGCGTAAATCCGACAGGACGTCTTCGGCCGCATGGCTCAACCGCTCGAAACGCGGCAGGTTCAGGAAACCGCAGCTGCCCTTGACCGTGTGGAAAAATCGGAAAATAGCATCCAGCCGGTCGCGATCACTGGGATCGGCTTCCCAGGCGACAACCTCACCGGCGAGCGCTTCCAGCGTTTCCTGCGTCTCGGCAATAAATTCCTGAAGTAGATCGTCCATTCTTACGTCCCACGGATCCGCGCGACAGCACCATGGGACAGCGTGGTTAAATCGCCGTTAAAGCGATGAAGTCCTGCACGAAAATGGGCGCCGCAACCTTCGTCACGGCGCCCATTCGGCTTAGCTTCAGAAACGAAACTTAGCGGTTTTCGACGGCATCCGCAGCGGCTTCACCCGCTTCACGTGTCGCTTCAGCCTTATTTTCCAGCGAATCCGCGGCGTTTTCAGCAGCGGCTTCAGCGTTACCGGCAAGGTTGTCGGCCATGGCTTCCATGTTAGCCGCCTGGTTGTCGAGTGCGTCCGCCTGATTCTCGTAAGCGTTCTCGACCTGGTTTTCCTGCTTCGAATCGCACGCTGCGAGTGCGATCAAGCTGGCGAGGCCCAGAACTGAGACGATGGTTTTCACGGCGTATTCTCCTGTTGCGCCCCCTGGGGCTGACGTCATTCGGCAAGGATCCGGGCCGCACATGCAGCCTTGGGACCCTGACGCCGATCAACTGGCCGCGCGAAGGTTGGTTCCCGTCGCACAACTCCTTTCGTCGCAGAAACGATATTATTTTTTCAGCGAGTCCCGAATTTCCCGCAACAGCATGATGTCTTCGGGCGTGGCGGCAGGCGCAGCTTCGGGCTTGGGCATCAGCCTGTTCACCGTGCGCACCAACATGAAAATGATGAAGGCAAGGATCAGGAAGTTGACCAATACGGTCAGGAATTCGCCCCATCCCAGCATGGCGACGCCAGCGCCCTTCAAATCCGCATAGCTTTGCGGGTTCCCGCCAAAGCCCGCTGGAATTTCACCCAGACGGATGAAGTACCGCGAAAAATCGGCTCCACCCAACAGATATCCGACCACTGGCATGATGATATCATCGGTCAGCGACTTGGTAATGGTGGCGAAAGCGCCGCCGATGATGACGCCAACGGCCAGATCGATCACATTGCCACGGTTGATAAATGTCTTGAATTCCGTGATCAGCCCCATGGTGAACCCCTTGTCCTCATTGCGATAAAACAGAATGGGCCGTTGCGCGCATGCCGACAACCACCTATTTCCGGGGACGCAACAAAAGCTGAGGATGTTTCATGACGATCCCGCGCCGACTTTCCTACGCCCTTCTGGCTATCATGGGCGCACTCGCCCTGTCTGCCTGCGGCATCAACAGCGTCCCCACGGCGGAAGAGGCGGCAAAAGCCAAATGGGCCGACGTGCAGGCGCAGTATCAGCGCCGCGCCAACCTGATCGGCAATCTCGTTGCAACGGTGAAGGCCGCCGGTAAGCAGGAACAGGACACGCTCGTCCGCGTGACCGAGGCGCGCGCCAAGGCGACATCGGTCCAGGTCAATGCCGAAGACCTGTCGGACCCTGCCAAGGTTCAGCAGTTCCAGCAGGCGCAGGCGCAACTGTCGCAGGGCCTGGGACGGCTGCTCGCGTCGGTGGAGGCCTATCCCGACCTCAAGGCCAATCAGAATTTCCTCGACCTCCAGTCACAGTTGGAGGGCACTGAAAACCGCATCGCCGTCGCCATCCGCGACTATAACGAAGCCGTACGCGCCTATAACACGCGTATCCGCACCTTTCCCGACGCAATCGGGGCAAAGATCATCCACGGCGCAAAACCGATGACGCCGTTCCAGGCGACGACCCCCGGCGCGGAAGAAGCGCCCAAGGTCGATTTCGGCGGCTAACCCATGTTTCGTCGGCTGCTCCTGATCCTTCTGCTGCTGGCCTTCGCGCCAGCGGCTCAGGGGCAAATATTCCCCAAGCTGACCGGGCGGGTGGTCGATGACGCCGCGCTATTGTCTCCGCAGCAGGAACAGACGTTGACCGACAGGCTGGCCGCGCTGGAAAAGCAGAGCGGACGGCAGTTGGTTGTCGCAACGATCCCGGACCTGCAGGGCCATGACATTTCCGACTATGCCTTTCGGTTAGGCCGGGCCTGGCAGATCGGCAGCAAGGAACGCGATGACGGCACTTTGCTGCTGGTCGCGCCTAAGGAAAGAAAAGTGTGGATCGCCACCGGCTACGGCGTCGAAGGCGTCGTGACGGATGCGCTGGCGGCGCGCATCTATCGCAACGCCATCATTCCGCGTTTCAAGGCAGGTGACTTTCCCGGCGGGATAGAGGCTGGCGTCAATGAACTCGCAACCCTGCTGTCCCTGCCCGCTGATGAAGCCAAGGCCCGCGCCGCCGCCGCCGAAGCCGAAGACCGGCAGCGCGACACATCCGGCGGAGGCGCTTTCATGGCGATTTTCTGGATATTCGTCCTGATCGTCATCTTCGGCGCGATGATGTCGGGCCGGGGCAAGCGCGGCCAGCGCTACAGGGGTGGATCGGCGCCCATCATCCTCTGGGGACCGTCCGATTTTGGCGGGCACGGCGGCGGATCGGGCTGGGGCGGGTCCGGTTGGGGCGGCGGAGGCGGCTTTTCGGGTGGAGGCGGCAGCTTCGGTGGCGGCGGCGCAGGGGGCAGCTGGTGACGCCAGTTCGTTTCAGCCAAGCCGATCATGATCGCATCACCGCTGCCGTCGCAGCGGCGGAACGTGGCACGGACGGCGAAATCGTCACGATCGTCGCGCGCCGCTCGGACGCCTATCACGACGCCGGGTTGCATTGGGCCATCGGTGCAGTGTTCCTCGCCCTTTCCATCATCGCGGCGTTCCCCGCCCATTTCCGAACGCTCTGCGCCACGCTGCTGCAAAGCTGGGACCATGAACTGGAAGACTGGAAGCTGCTGACGCTGCTACTCGGTCTGCTTATCATCAAATTCCTGATCGTCCGCTATGCTCTGGCCTGGATGCCGCTACGCATGGCGCTGACGCCGCGCGCGACCAAGGCGCGGCGGGTCCGCCGAAAGGCGATCACCTTGTTCCGCGCCGTAGCGCAGGGGCGCACGCGCGGACGAACCGGCGTGCTGATCTACCTGTCGCTCGACGAACATCGTGCCGAAATCGTCGCCGATGCGCCCATCAATGAAAAGGTCACGCCCGACGTGTGGGGTGACGCCATGGCCGCCCTGATCGAAGGCGTGCGGGCAGGCCGCGCAGCTGACGGCATGATCGAAGCCATAAAGCGCGTCGGCGTGGTTCTGGGCCAGCACTTCCCCCATCTTGACGACAATCCCAACGAACTGCCCGACAGGTTGATCGAATTATGAGCGAACAGGACATGGCCGCCAGCGAAGAGGTCATGTGGACCGGCCGCTTCATCAGCGCAAAGCGGCGCGGACGGTGGGAATATGTCGGTCGCGCCCGTGGCATCCGCGCTGCCGTCATATTGGCCATTGATGAGGATGAAGATGGCCGCCGCCATGTCCTGCTGGTCGATCAGTTCCGCGTTCCCCTCGGTCGTCGGTGCATTGAACTGCCCGCCGGTTTGGTCGGCGATCAGGATGAAGGGGAGGATGCGACACTGGCGGCGATCCGCGAACTGGAGGAGGAAACCGGCTACCGCCCGGACCGCATGGAACCGATGGGCGAGTTTTTCAGCTCGCCTGGCATGGTATCCGAAAGCTTCTTTCTCTACCGCGCGCAGGGTCTCCAAAAAACGGGCGATGGCGGCGGCGTCGATGGCGAGGATATTCGTGTCCATCGCGTGCCGCTCGACACATTGGCCCAGCAGGTCGAAACATGGCGCGGTGAAGGGCACGCGATCGACGTAAAGCTGCTCCTGCTACTGGGCGGAGCAATCACGGCCTAGCACCCTCCCCTCCTCCCGCGACCCTGTACCAGGCCGCGACACGATCCAGCGCCAACGTCAGCACAAGCTTTCCCGCACGACTGGGCCAGCCCAGCGCCCTTTCCGCCGCCACCAATCCTTCCCCGGCGCAGGCGACCCGCCACAATATGTCGCTCAGGCCCGGCCCTGCCGCTGCAATGGCGGCATGGAAACGATCACGGGCGGAAATCTGCCGCAACGTCGGGTCTGCGGGACGCCCCCGCCCGCTTTGGGTTGGCGCGGCATCCCAACGCATCGTCACCTGGGGGGACATGCCCGCCTTTTCCCAGTCAGCGCGCAGCAGTTCCCCCGCACGGTAATGACGCTCGCTCAAATGGCCCCGTGCATGCAGCCAGGCGAGCGGCGATTCGCCGATATTCACCGCAACGCGCTGCTGCTGACCCGCCGGATCTTCGATGATCTGTTCCACAAATTGCGTCCGCATCTACGCCTCCTTGCCGTTCCAGGGTCGGGGGCTTGCCATGAGCGACGCTTTGTAGGAAAGAGCAAAAAACCAAATAGGTAAAGTTTCAGGAACAGCCATGATCACCCGCATTCGTGAAGTCCGCAAGTCCAAGGGACTGACGCTTGAACAGGTCGGACTTCTATGTCAGCCGCCGACCACGGCCCAGACAATTGGCCGCCTTGAAACCGGCACGCGAACCGTATCGGTCAACTGGTTGAACCGCATTGCCAAGGCACTGGGTGTCGCATCCTCCGAACTTGTCGCGCTGCCGGGACAAAGCATCGTGCCCGTCGCCGCCCTGCTGGGGCCGGAAGGCGCGCGCGCACCCACCCGGTCGCTATCTTTTCCCCCGCCCGTTCCCGCCGACGCCATGATCGGCGTGCAGGTCGCGGCCAGCATCGGCGACTATCGCAGCGGCGATGAAATCTGGTGCCGCCGCATCGGTCCCGACGATTTTGCCAGCGCGCTCAATCGCGACATATTATTGCCCCGCCACGCAGGCCGCTTCCTGTTCGGCAGGCTGATCGGCCGCGACGGTGATCGGCTGCACATCCTGCCGCTGGGCAGCGGCAGCCGCCAGCAGGTCATCACTGACCCACCATGGGGGGCCGTGGCGGTGCAACTGGTCAGACAATTGTAGCCAAATCGCTACTTCGTCCCTAACCCTCGTTTAACCGTGGCATGGTATGGGGGACCCATGACTCTGAATGTCCTTACGCTTTCGACCCTGTTTCCCGACATCAGCAGGCCGAATTTCGGCGTGTTTGTGGAACGGCAGGCGCGCGAACTCGCCGGTCGGCCCGATGTCGATGTGACCGTCATCGCTCCTGTCGGCATTCCCATCTGGCCATTCAGCCTCGCCGAAAGCTACGACGCCCTGCGCTCCCTCCCGCGCAAGGAACGGTGGCAGGACCTGACCGTCTATCGCCCTATTTTCCGTACCATTCCAAAGGTCGGTGCTCGCATCAATGTCGCCAACATGACTCGCGCCATCCTGCCGCTGGTACGACGATTGCACGAACAGCGGCCTTTTGACGTCATCGACGCCAGCTTCTTCTTTCCCGACGGACCGGTGGCTCAGCGCCTGTCGCGGGCGCTCGGCATCCCTTATTCCGTGAAAGCGCGCGGAGCCGATATCCATTATTGGGGCGCGCGCCGCGATACCCGCAAACTGGTCTTGCGCGCCGCAGAAGGCGCTTCGGGCCTCCTGGCGGTATCGAACGCGATGCGCCGGTCGATGGTCAAGATGGGCATGGATGCCGACAAGATTCGCGTCCATTATACCGGCGTCGATCTGGATCGCTTTGAAATAGCTGATCGTGCCGCGGCGAAGGACGTGCTCGGCTTTGAAGGGCCGGTCGTCCTGTGTGTCGGCGCGCTGATCCCGCGCAAGGGGCAGGAACTGCTGGTGCAGGCGCTCCCCCGCCTGCCTGGCGTCACGCTTCTGTTCGTCGGCCAGGGTCAGTATCGGCGCGCGTTGGAAAAACAGGCCGAAGATCTGGGGGTAGACCGCCGCATCGGTTTTCTCGGCTCCGTGCCCCATGACCGGCTGCCGCGCATCTATGCCGCTGCGGACGTGATGGCCCTACCTTCATCGTCCGAAGGACTTGCCAATGCCTGGGTCGAATCGCTCGCCTGCGGCACACCAATCGTGATCAGCGATGTGGGCGGCGCGCGCGAACTGCTAGACCGTCCCGAAGCAGGCCAGATCGTGGATCGCGACCCCGAAGCCATCGCCGCCGCTATTGGGACCATATTGTATAATCCGCCCGAACGTGAAGCCGTGCGGGATACCGCGCTGCGCTTCACATGGGCCGCGAATGGCGACACGCTGTTGCACCATCTGCGGGGTATCGCACGGCAGGGCTAAATGTCGTCCAGTGCAGCGGTTCGGACGCAGGCGGATCGAAAGCTGATCAACCCAACATCAACTGCGCCCCCACCCCCCACCGCACGAGCGCGGGCGTCCGCGCGGGCGGCAACCTCATTTCTGGCAGGCCACGATCGCGTCGATCACGGACAGCGTTTCCTGTGGATCACGCACGCGAACGGTGTCCAGGCCCAGCTGCTTGGCGGGATAATCATTGCCGCCGGGAAAGATCGCGTCGCCGATGAACAGCATGGCGTCCAGCGCGATACCGCTCGCATCCCGCAATTTCTTCAGGCCATAAGCCTTGTCGACGCCCTCGCGCGTGATGTCGATCGACGTCGCGCCGCCCATGTTGATGGACAGGCCAGGCAGCCGCTGCCGCAGGTCCGCCTGAATCACCCGCCGCTTGGCAAAATCGGGGTCCCACATTTCCTTGGCATGGATGGGAGCTTGCTGCCCCAGAGCCGAAAAAGTGATCTGGCTGCCGCGATCCTCAATCCGGTCGCCCCAGGTTTCTTGCGGAACAAATCCCGTCGCCTCCAGCGAAGCGTCAAAGGCGCTGAAAATCTGCTGCTTCTGCGCATCGTCGAACAATTCGGAATAGACCGGCGACCATGTTCCGTCCCTGTGCGTGAACAGCTTGGTCCCGGTGGTGGGCATCAACCACAGGCGGGACAAGTCCGCATGGACGGGCAAGCGGCTCGCGACCTGCTTGTCGAACTGTGGCCAATCTCCGCCGGAAATGACCGCCACATGCGCCACGCGCAGCAGCCCGGCGATTGCCTCGCCCATCGCATCACCCATCGGCTGCTTGCTTTCAGCCAGCGTTCCATCGAGATCGAACGCGATCAGCTCTTTCATCCGGCAAGCTCCTGGAGATGTTGAAAAAGGGCTTCGCTGCCCCTGCGCGGCCGCTACCATTAAATTAGCCTTCGGCAAATCCTGCAAAAACGAATAAATCGGCTCGCCCACCCGTGGGAAAGCGGCGGGGCGACTTTGTCTTTAAGGAAAACGCGCGGCACATGCCCTCTCAACGGACCGATCAATGGGTGCTGCTCGGCAAGGGCAAAAGCTCGCAGGTGTTCAGGATATCGGAAGGCCAGATCATCAAGGTCTATCATGCCGCCGTTTCGGAGGACATGATCCAGCGGGAAATGGCGGCGGCGACCCTTGCGGCGTCGCATCGCCTGCCCACCGTCGCTCCGTCCAGCCGGACCAGCGTCGATGGCCTGCCCGCGCTGATCTACCCGGAAATCAGCGGCAGGTCGCTGACGGCCACAATCCGCAAAAAGCCCTACAGAGCGTCAGCGTTGCTGGGGCAGATGGCCGACCTGCTCGCCGCCATTCACGACCGGCCCGCAAACGGCCTGCGCACCGTCAATTCGGTACTGAAAACCGACATCAACTATGGCCCCGCTTCGGCCAGCCTGAAGGAAGCCGCCTGCCATTATCTAGGGCAACTACCGCAATCGGACCGTCTGCTGCATGGCGATTTTCACATCGACAATATCATCATGCGCGATGGCCAGCCGGTCATTCTCGACTGGGCAAAAGCGGCGGTGGGCGATCCAGCCGCCGACATGGTGCGCGCCGAAATGCTGATGCGCTTTGGCGAAGGCCCCGCCGATCCCGTCACGGCGCTCTGGCGCGATTGGGCAGCGGGACGCTTGAGCCGCGCCTATCGGAAACGCACCGGCATGGACGCCGACCATCTGTCACTCTGGCGCCCGGTCGTCGCTTTGGCCTGGCTCCGCGCCCGCCCCTCCGTCCGGGACCGGGCATTCCATAAATATCTCAACCGGGCACTGGCCCAGGCGCAGCTGCCGCCTTTCACCCCGTAACTTGCAGCTCCGCTGCGGCATAGCGTTTACCGGGCTTCGACTGACAATTCTCGCCCCGGACACAAAGCCGTTCGACCGCATTAGTCACCAGCATATTCAGCCCCTGCTCGCTCAGCAGCCCGCCCCGGATCAGGCAACGGTCAATCAGAACGCGCCGAAACGCCGAATAAAGTTCCTCGTCAGGTGCGCCGGGGTCCAGCCAGAATTCATCCAGCGTCCCTTTATAGACAACCCCCGGCACCTTGTAGACGGCATGGCCCAGCACCAGCACCGGCTTGCCCCGATTAAGAGCCAGCGTACCCACGGTGCTGTTCACTGTCACCACGCCCAGCGACTTTCCCACCACCTGCGCAATATCCCAGTCGGCCAGGTAGAACACACGGTCGCTCACCCCATAGCGAGCCGCCAGCCGCCGCGTCAGCCGTTCCCAGGCGACCAGCCCGGAATCGAGCGGATGGCGCTTCACCAGCAGGGACGTTTCCGGCGGGGCATGGCGCGCAAAGCTTTTGATGACGAAGCGCAGCGCCGCCCGCATGTTGCCAAAGGGGGAATGCACCCGGATCTGATAATCCGAATCCAGCTGCAGCGGCAGGGTGAAATAGGGCCTGCCCCTGACCTTTTCCCATTCGGCCACCGACGCCCGCTTGTCGCCCTTGCGCAACATCAACTTCTTGAACCAGCCCGCCGCCTCCAGCGCGAAATTTTGCGGGCGATGCGTCCGGTAAAAGGGGAAGGCGGGCCGCATGACCGCTGAGGCAAGCCCGTTGCGCGCGGTGTTCACGGCACGTTGGCGGAAAGCGGAGGGGACCTGTGGGTCCTTCCCACCGTCTTCGGGGGGCAACTCCCGTGCCTGATCCAGAAACCATTGCGGGTCGAGCGGCAGGGTCGAATTGCCATTCACCCCATCTTCCTGCAACGTCATGAAGTCCGGGCGGATATAGCCTTCCTCGACAACATGGACGCGCAGCCCACGCAACCTCGCCATCTTGTGAGCGGACGCATGATAGGGCCTGCAATCGCCATAGAGGATGAGGTCCGTCACATCATGATGGACGATGAAGTCATCAAAAAACAGCGGCCAGTTGCGGAAAGTCCCGCGATAGTCGGTCGCCTCTCCCGGCCAATCGACCTTGTCGCCGCCATTGATGTTGATGCGCAGCGCGCCATGGCCCCGCGCCCGCAAGGCATCTGCCAGCATCGCGAAAAAAGGTCCGTGAGGACCCTGCAGAAACAGGAAAGTCTGGACAGGCGCGTCAGCCATGGAAACGCTCAGCGGACAATGTCATGAATCTTTGTATTCTTCCCTGCATCATCCGCAACCGGATCAGCCACGACAAGGGTGGTGTTGATCCGCTCGCCATCCGCTCCACCATGACTTCAGGACCGCAGGGCAACCGGGTGACCGGGTCCAGATAGCGAGGATAGAGAATGAGGGCGGCGGCCACAAGCTGGTCGATCGTCAATTGGCGACCTCTGCGGGCGTTGGGCTGGGCCAGGTCGCGTGTCAGCCCCCACCCGGCATAAAATGGCATGCCATGGACGGTCACCGGGCAATCGCGCAGCAGCGCCTCGAACCCGGTGAGGGATGACAGCACATGCACATCGTCCACCGCCCGGACCAGAGCCATCAGCGGTGCGCCAGTATCGACAATGTCCGCAAGGCCCAGCACAGTCCCGTCATTCAGATGACCTCGCCGCAATCCCGCCTGAACATCAGGATGGGGGCGATAAATGATGTAGGCGTCCGGCTCTACCTGTCGCGCCCGCTGCAACAATGCCAGGTTGCCTGCGACGCCCGCTCCGCCTTGCTGAACCGACAGGTCATCCTCCACCTGCCCCACCACCAGCACCGTCCTTCGCCCTGCGGGAAGGTCGGGCATGCCGCCCGCTTCCAGCCCATATTTGGTGACGCCGCTCGCCCTGATGGCCGACCGTAAGCGACGGGCGCGATCGATCAGTGCAGGCGCAAAGTCATGAGTGGCCAACAGCGTTTCCAAATCGCTCGACCCTCGCGCGTCATAATAGATGCCGCGCCGGTCGATCACCACCGATCCGGGCGGCGTCAGCGCAGCACCCAAACCCTTGGACCGGAGGAACCCATCCTCCACCTTCGCAATCGCTACGCCCCGCGCCTTGGCTTCATCCCCGAATGTTGCCGGGACCCGCGAAGGCCAGTAGGCGACGCCGCCCTTCTCCCTCGCCGCCTGACGCAGCGCGCCCCTTGGCGACAGAAAAGGCGGGGATCCCACGCCGTCCCACAGAAAACGCCGCATCGCCTCCCGCTTCCACCAGGCCATGCCGGTCACCGCCGCGAAGCCCCGATTGGTCTCAAGCTGTCGACGCCACTCGCTCAGCTGGAACAGGACATCGGCGACACTGGCGGGATCGCCCGTAAAACAATTGCGATAGGACGCCGCACCTACCGCCCTACGCGCGACCTCTCGCAACCGCTCCGGGGGAATCTGGATGCCGTCCGGCCCATGAACCGGGACGTTCATCAGGCCCGCGACGATCGCCAGCTCATCATCCTCCGACGCATGGACCCATTGCGCACTGTCCATCAACGCCCAGGGGTCTGTCGCTCCGGTAAGCCATGTCCCGCGCGTCGGCCTGCGCGCTCTGCCCACAACGGCGATTTCCGCTGCCGGGACATGATCGATCATCCCCGGCAGGACGGGCATGCCAGCGCGAATGATCACCCGAAATCCCGTCCGACACTGCCCCCAAAAATCGCCGCCCACCCGCGCTCTGGCGATGTCCTCCAACAGTTCGTCGGAAACACGCTCCACGCCAACCGCGTCTGGCCTGCTGACCGCCGCAACGGCTGGGGCAATTCCCGGAAAGGGGGGCGAACGGAGAAAGGCAGCCCCGCTGATCAAATGATGCCTGCCCTCTCCGCATCAAGGCTCAAACCGGAAGAATTACTGCGTTGTCGCAAGCCGATAGTAGCAATGGTCACGCAACGTCTATGGCTCTGCTGGCGGAGGAAGGTCAAGCGAAGGTCGCTACGTTCACATCATCCAGCAGCGTCATGACCCGGTCGAAATAACTGCTCCAGGTCGGCGCGCGCCATGCCGCGATACGCGCCTGCTGCGCCGCCCGCTCCGGCGAATCCGGCTGCCGATAGGCATCGATCAGGCTCAGCCATCCCAACCCATCCAGCGGGTCCAGATAGTCGGGCGCGTCGCCTCCCACTTCGCGATGCGCAACGATGTCGCTGCAGATTACCGGCACGCCCGCCGCCAGCGCCTCGACCACCGGCATGCCGAACCCTTCCTCGAATGACGGCATCACCATCGCCCGTGCATGGGCGACAAGCTGCTGCATTTCATTGTCGGACAGTTCGCCCGCCTCGACCACATGGCCGCGCAATATCTCGCCACGTTCCAGATGATCGATGACATTCTCATTTTCCCAACCGCGACGGCCGATCAATATCAGCATCGGCGCTTCATCGCCCAGTCGCTCGATCAACCGCCGCCAGATGTTCAGCAGCAGCAGGTGATTCTTGCGCGGTTCGATGGTTGAAATATAGACGAAATAGGGTCGGGACGGTCTCTGGAAACCGTCCGTCGACGGCATGTCGGGCGGATCAGCGCCGAAATGCGCGACGCAAAGCGCCCGTCCCGCCAGTCCTCTGCTCATATGCGGACCCAGCGCGTCTATGGTCGCCTGGCTGTTACCGATGATGCCGTGGGCGAACCGATCGATGGTCCGCACGCGCCGCAGATGGTCGTGTGCGCCTTGTGGCCGGGCAAATTCGGGATGGGTGAGCGGGATGACATCATGCACCAGCGTCACGAACCGCGCTCCTTCCGCGCGCAAAATCGCGCCGACCTGATCGGGATCGTCCAGATGATGAGGCGAAACCTGCAAATAGACACGTGCGCCCTTCGCGCGCGGGACTGGCCGCGGCCTCAACGCAATCAGATGACGGATGATGGCCGCCCGACCGACCTTTTCATCCGGCATGTCCGCATTGCGCCATCGCGCGGCGGTAAAGGCCAGAAATTGACGAACTGCCGCTGTATTCAGACGACCATAATAGCCGCCTGCCGGATGGACCGCTGCAAAAGCGAGCCGTTCGGGAATGCGCTGGAGCAATTCGCGCGCATAGACGAACTCCACGCGGTCGATGCCGGTAGGCGCCGCATGAAAACTGCGCGAAAGCAGGCGCGACAGGTCCAATATGACCTCCGCCTTTCCGTCCTGTGCAGCAAAGATCGGGCTGGCAGGCTTGGCCCGAAGCGCCAGCCGCGCACCGGGAGCCTTGAACGGCTTGAGCGCCATCTTATCGCTTCCCTGTCCGATATCTTCCCTGCGGCCCGGCCCTCAGATCAGAACTGGGCACGAATCTCTTCCGCCAATGCTTCCAGCGCGGCCGGATCGGCGAAATCGCCCTGCGCATGGGCGGAAAAGCCCATCGGGCCGCCTGCCCAGCGCGGCACGATATGGAAATGCAGGTGAAACACGGTCTGCCCGGCAGGCGCGCCGTTGAACTGGGCGACATGGATGCCATCGGGGTCCAGCGCTTTGTGCGTGGCGACCGCGACCTTCTTCACCGTCGCCATCACCTGCGCCAGCGCCTCCTCCTCGATCTCAAGGATGTTGCGGGCTTTCGACCATTTGGAAATGACCAGGCTATGCCCCTTCGACTGCGGCTGGATGTCGAGGAAGGCATATGTATGCTCATCCTCATACAGCTTGGTCGAAGGGATTTTGCCCTGAAGGATCAGTGCAAAGACATTGCCTTCGTCATATTTGCCCTCAAGGCTCATGCCACACTCCTCAGCTCAGATAATGAGCCGTGGTCTTAGCGGCGACTTCCTCCGCCGTCACGTCCGGCGCGAGTTCGACGAGCTTGAACGGGCTGTCATGGTCTGCGCGCATGAACACGCAAAGGTCGGTAACGATCATGTCGACCACATTCTTGCCCGTCAGCGGCAGGGTGCAGGCCGGAATGAACTTGGGGCTACCGTCCTTGGACGTATGCTCCATCACGACAATGATCTTCTTGACACCCGCGACCAGATCCATCGCGCCGCCCATGCCCTTGATCATCTTGCCGGGGATCATCCAGTTGGCGATGTCGCCATTTTCAGCAACCTCCATCGCGCCCAGCACGGTCAGGTCGATATGCCCGCCCCGGATCATCGCAAAGCTGTCGGCGCTCGAAAAATAAGCGCTGTTCGGCAATTCGCTGATCGTCTGCTTGCCCGCATTGATCAGGTCGGCGTCCTCCTCACCCTCATAAGGAAAAGGACCGATGCCCAGCATGCCGTTTTCCGACTGGAGCGTCACTTCCACGCCCGCCGGAATATGGTTCGCCACCAGCGTCGGAATGCCGATGCCAAGGTTGACGTAGAAACCGTCCTTCAGTTCCTTGGCCGCCCGCGCGGCCATCTCGTCACGAGTCCAGCCTTTGGCTTCCTGGGGCATCACGCGGTCTCCCTCTGGCGAACGGTGCGAAATTCGATCTTCTTTTCGTAGGGCGCGCCTACGATCATGCGCTTCACATAGATGCCCGGCAGGTGGATCGCGTCGGGATCAAGGCTGCCCACCGGCACCACTTCCTCGACCTCCGCCACGCAGATTTTCGCAGCGGTCGCCATCGGCTGGTTGAAATTGCGCGCGGTCTTGCGGAAGATCAGGTTGCCGCTCTCGTCAGCCTTCCACCCCTTGATGATGGCGACATCCGCAAAGATCCCGCGTTCCAGGATATAGTCCTGGCCGTCGAAGACCTTGACCTCCTTGCCCTCGGCAACCGCCGTGCCGACGCCCGTCTTGGTGTAGAAGCCCGGAATACCCGCCCCGCCAGCACGGCAGCGCTCCGCCAGCGTGCCCTGGGGGCAGAACTCCACCTCCAGCTCGCCTGCCAGATACTGCCGCTCAAACTCCTTGTTCTCGCCGACATAGGAGGAAATCATCTTTTTCACCTGCCGCGTGCGCAGCAGCTTGCCCAGACCTTCGCCGTCAATTCCGGCATTGTTGGACGCGATGGTCAGGCCCTTGACCCCCGAATCGCGAATTGCGTCGATCAGCCGCTCAGGAATTCCGCAAAGACCAAAGCCGCCAGCACATAAATGCATGCCGTCGAAGAGAAGGCCCTCCAACGCAGACGCAGCATCGGGGTAGAGCTTCTTCACCATCGCTTTTCCTTCATCCTGAACCCGCTCTGCCCATAGGGGTAAGGGATGGAAGGGTCAATTTGCTGCAACGGCGAAAGTAGCGCCCCGGTGTTCCTGCGAAGGCAGGAACCCAGTCTCGACCTCACCTTATCGTCGCGGCACATGAACTGGACTCCTGCCTGCGCAGGAGCACGTTGCCCGTTAAATCAGCCCCGCCAACGGACTCGACGGATCGGCATACATCCGCTTCCCCATCCGCCCGGCGCGATAGGCCATGCGCCCGGCTTCCACGCCAGCCTTCATAGCCGCCGCCATCAGCACCGGGTCCTTGGCCTCCGCGATAGCCGTGTTCATCAGCACCCCAGTGCAACCCAGTTCCATCGCCTCTGCCGCTTCCGACGCCGTGCCGACGCCCGCATCCACCAGCACCGGCAGCTTGGTGCCCTCCACGATCAGGCGGATCGTCACCCGGTTCTGAATGCCCAGCCCCGACCCGATCGGCGCGCCCAGCGGCATGATCGCCACCGCGCCCGCATCCTCCAGCCGCTTGGCCGCGATCGGATCATCCACACAATAGACCATGGGCTTGAAGCCTTCCTTGGCCAGCACCTCGGTCGCGCGCAAAGTCTCCACCATGTCGGGATACAGAGTCCGCGCCTCGCCCAGCACCTCCAGCTTGACGAGGTCCCATCCGCCCGCCTCACGCGCCAGCCGCAGCGTGCGGATCGCCTCCTCACCAGTGAAGCAGCCCGCCGTATTGGGTAGATAAGTAATCTTCTTGGGATCGATGAAGTCGGTCAGCATCGGCGCCTTGGGGTCGGACACATTGACGCGCCGTACTGCCACGGTGACGATCTCCGCCCCCGAAGCCGCAACCGCCGCCGCATTCTGTTCGAAATTCTTGTATTTGCCCGTCCCGACAATCAGACGGGACCGGAATGTCTTGCCCGCGACGGTCCAGCTGTCATCCTCGACAGCCGATACATCCCCACCGCCGACAAAGTGCACGATCTCCAGATCGTCGCCATCCTCGACAAAAACTTGTGCCAATGTCGAACGCGGCACGACCTCCAGATTGCGCTCCACCGCCACCTTTTCCGGCACAAAGCCAAGTTCACTCGCCAATTCGGCCAGCGTCATGCCCGCGCGCACCCGGCGATGCTCGCCATTGATGGAGATCGATACTGTTCCGTCGACGTGCAATGCTCTGTCCTGTCTCTTACGAAAGAACGTGTCTCGACTTGGCGCGACACGAAAGGCTAAAGATCACCCTGCATATAGGGGCCGCCACGCCCCTGCCGCAACATGCTAAAGGGGGAATGCGATGGCCGACGCGCGGAAAATCTATGTGTTGAACGGCCCGAACCTCAACATGTTGGGCACGCGGGAACCGGAAATCTACGGCTATGACACGCTGGACGATATTGCCGAACGGATGGAGGATGCCGCAACCCGTGCCCATGTAGAAATCGATTTCCGCCAGTCCAATCATGAAGGCCATCTGATCGACTGGCTTCAGGAAGCACATGAGGAAGGCGCGCATGCCGTCATCCTCAATCCCGGCGGCCTCACCCACACCTCCATCGCGCTGCATGACGCGATCAAGGGCATCAGCGTGCCCGTCATAGAGGTGCACCTGTCCAACCCGCACAAGCGCGAGCCTTTCCGCCACAAAAGCTATGTCGGCATGGCGGCCAAGGGAACGATCGCGGGTTTTGGCGCGATGTCGTATATGCTGGCGCTGGAAGCCGCGCTGGAACTTTAACTCGTCGCTCAAAAGTTGCGCTTCGGCCCAAATGCGCATAGGCGCGGGCATCGCATAAGACATTTCATCGTCCAGGGACTTCAAATGAACGATAAGGCTGAAAAGGGCGCAATGCAGGTCGACGTGCAGTTGGTGCGGGACCTCGCCGCGCTGCTCGACGACACCAACCTGACGGAAATCGAGGTGGAGGACGGCGATCGCAAGATCCGCGTCGCGCGGAAAGCTGCGAACGCCGCAGTCGCCTACGCGCCCGCGCCCGTCGCCGCTCCGGTGGCCGCACCCGCGGCGGCCGCCCCGGCACCTGCCGAAGCAGCCGCTCCCGCCGCCGCCAACGCCGTCCGCTCGCCCATCGTAGGCACCGCCTATCTCTCGGCTGAACCGGGCGCAGCGCCCTTCGCCGCCGTCGGTTCGGCCGTGAAGGCAGGCGACACCGTGCTGATCGTCGAAGCGATGAAGGTCATGAACGCCATCACCGCGCCCAGCGCGGGCACGGTCAAGGCTGTGCTGGTCGATAACGGCCAGCCGGTCGAATATGACCAGCCGCTGATCGTCATCGAATAAGGCCGCGCGACACATGGCCATTGAAAAGCTGCTGATCGCGAACCGGGGCGAAATCGCGCTCCGCATCCACCGCGCCTGCCATGAAATGGGTATCAAGACCGTCGCGGTGCACTCCACCGCCGACGCCGATGCCATGCATGTGCGCCTTGCCGACGAAGCAATCTGCATCGGCCCGCCCGCGGCCAAGGACAGCTATCTAAACGTGGCCGCGATCATTTCCGCCGCCGAAATCTCCGGCGCGGACGCGATCCACCCCGGCTACGGCTTCCTGTCGGAAAACGCCCAGTTCGCGGAGATTGTCGAGGCGCACAACATCGCCTTCGTCGGGCCGAAGCCCGAACATATCCGCATCATGGGCGACAAGGTGGAGGCAAAGCGCACCGCTGGTGCTCTCGGCCTGCCGCTGGTCCCCGGCTCCGACGGCGCGCTTTCCAGCATCGATGAAGCCAAGGCGGTCGCCGCAAAGATCGGCTATCCCGTCCTTATCAAGGCGGCATCGGGCGGCGGCGGTCGCGGCATGAAGGTCGTGCCCAGCGAAGACCTGCTCGAAACCTCGATGAAACAGGCAGGCAACGAAGCCAAAGCCGCCTTCGGCGACGACACCGTCTATATGGAAAAATATCTGGGCAACCCCCGGCATATCGAATTCCAGGTGTTCGGCGATGGCAACGGCAACGCCATTCATCTTGGCGAACGCGACTGCTCGCTACAGCGCCGCCACCAGAAGGTATTGGAGGAGGCCCCCTCCCCCGTTCTCTCGACCGCCGAACGCGACAAGATGGGCGAAGTCGTGCGCAAAGCGATGGCCGACATGGGCTATCGCGGCGCGGGCACGATCGAGTTCCTTTGGGAAGACGGCGAATTCTATTTCATCGAAATGAACACCCGGCTTCAGGTGGAACATCCGGTGACCGAAATGATCACCGGCATCGACCTTGTTCGCGAACAGATCCGCGTCGCCGAAGGCAAGCAGCTTTCGGTCGAGCAGGCGGATATCGAGTTCAAAGGCCACGCCATCGAATGCCGCATCAACGCCGAAGATCCGCGCACCTTCGCGCCGTCGCCCGGCACCGTCACCAGCTATCATGTTCCCGGCGGCATGCATGTCCGCGTCGATAGCGGCCTCTATCAGGGCTACCGCGTACCGCCCTATTACGACAGCATGATCGGCAAGCTGATCGTCTACGGTCGCACCCGTGAAGGCTGCATCATGCGGCTGCGCCGCGCGCTGGAAGAATATGTGATCGAAGGCATGAAAACCACGATCCCGCTTCACCAGAAACTGCTGACAGACCCGGACTTCCTCAACGGCGACTATACGATCAAGTGGCTGGAGGAATGGCTGGCGCGCGAGGAATGACTGCGCTGGCGCGCCAAGGGGCCTTTGCGCGCCAATTTATTGAATAAAGGGGGAAATGGGCATGCAAAAGGGCAAGATCGTCTTCACGGGGCATTTCCTGGAATATTTCATCATGTCCCTCGGTCTTATCCTGCTGTGCCTGATAACCCTGGGGCTCGCGCTGCCCTATTACGCTTATTGGAACTTCAAATATTTCTTCTCCAATATGGAAGTCGAAATCTACCAACCGGGCAATCCGGTCGAACGGACCCGATAAGGCAGGCACGATGAAGGCGACCATCTGGCACAATCCCCGCTGCTCCAAATCGCGCGCCGCGCTCGCGATTCTCGAAGCCATGCCGGGGGTTGAGGTTAAGCTGGTCGAATATCTAAAGACCCCGCCCACCCGCGCCGAGATCGAGGCGGTACTGGCGCAGGCGGGCGTCCGTCCATCGGATGCCCTCCGCAAGGGCGAGGCAGTGGTGAAGGAAATCGGCCTCGACGTGAACGACGACAAGGCCGTGCTGGACGCGATGGCCGCACATCCGATCCTGATCGAACGCGCCATCGTCATCACAGACAAAGGCGCAGTGGTGGCACGCCCTCCCGAACGGGTCAGCGAAATCCTCTAAGATATTCGATCCAGGCCGATCAAAAGTCGGCGAGGATTTTCACGGCCAATTCCTGGCCTTCATCGCGTCTTTTCGCGTCAAATATCGACCGACAGGATTATGCACCTATACTTTTGCGCCCGGCCCGATCCGTTGCGGGGGCGCAAGGAACATGGCATAAAATGCGCTCTTTACGCTCGATCGGACATCGAGAAAGCATTGAAGTTCCTCCGCTGAAAGGCATGGCAATGCGGTACAAGGGATTCATGACTGCAGGACTGGCGTTGCTGGCTGGATGCGACGCTGGAGACAGTACGACTGGGAATTCCGCTGATACACCCTCGTCGATGCCTCAGGCGGACGCAGCCGCGGCCCCGGCGACCGAAAAGGTGGACGTTGATTGCGACAAGTTCAAACCGCAAACCGCTGATCGCGGCCAGCCAGCCGATGATATAGTAGGATTGCGAAATGGGATGACGCAGGATCAGGTTCGCGGAGTCCTGCTGTGCAAAAACGCAAGCTATGCGATCAACGTCAGCAAGAACAGCGCGTCGCTACCATCCGGCGCCCAGATGTCGCAAATCAACCTGAATGCCGACACGGGCCTGGACAAAGTGAATGTATGGCTGCTTGGCCCGCCCGGCGGGGAACGGGTGGTTCATATAGACCGCACCACGGAATATTCTGTCGGCAAGGAACTGCCTATCGCCAATATAGCGCAGGAAGTGGCGGGCAAATATGGCATGTTCGACGATACCAATTCTGGCAACCAAAGTTCAGGCTGGATCGTCCGGGCGCGGGATGGGGCCCGCATGACGAATAGCAACTCCAGCTATTTCGAATGCCGAAGCCATAGCCTTCGCACCGACAAGGTTCTTCCTTGCCTCCATGCCATCTCTTACCAAATCACGCCAAGCTCCCAGAATCCGGCTCTCGCATCCCGCTTCAACGTCGCCCTGACCAGCTTTGCCATGACCAATCAAATGGCTACCGCCACATCGGATTACCACGCCAAGGCAACGGAGCGGGCTGAACAACAGGCGGAAAAAGGCCAACTGGAACTCTGATCGGCCAGACCAGGGCACCAGTCCCGCGCAGTTGGGCGGCCTCTGCGCTCAACTGCCACGCCCCGACAACCCCACTGGAGCCACCCAGCATAACCCGCTATCCCCTGCGCCCATGGCCCAGAATCATCTCTATCTCGTCGACGGCAGCGGCTATATCTTCCGCGCCTATCACCAGCTTCCGCCGCTCACCAACAAGCATGGCCAGCCCGTCGGCGCGGTCTATGGTTACACCACGATGCTCTGGAAGCTGGCCGAGGAACTGGGCAAGGCGGAAGGCCCCACCCATCTCGCGGTAGTGCTGGACAAGGGCAGCCACACCTTCCGCAACGACATGTACGACCAGTATAAGGCGAACCGCCCGCCCGCGCCGGAGGATCTGGTCCCGCAATTCCCGATGATCCGCGACGCCACACGCGCCTTCTCTCTCCCCTGCATCGAGGAAGCGGGCTTCGAAGCTGACGACATCATCGCCAGCTATACGAAAGCCGCCGTCGCGGCTGGCTGGCACGTCACCATCGTCAGCTCCGACAAGGACCTGATGCAGCTCATTCAACCCGGCGTCGACATGTACGACACGATGAAGAATGAGCGGCGCGGCGCCGACTATGTGATGACCAAGTTCGGCGTGCAGCCCGAACAGCTCGGCGATGTCCTCGCGCTGATGGGTGACAGCGTCGACAATGTCCCCGGCATCCCCGGCATCGGGCCAAAGACCGCCGCCAAGCTGATCAGCGAATATGGCAGCCTGGAAGCGGCATTGGACGCCGCGCCGTCGATGAAGAAATCGAAGATGCAGGAAAACCTCATCGCCCATGCCGACATGGCGCGCCTGTCGCGCCGCCTGGTGGCTCTGCACGAAACGATGGACCTGCCAGAGCCGCTGGAAGACCTGACGCTCAAGGGCATACCGCCCGAACCGCTGCAGAATTTCCTCGAACATCACGGCTTCAAGTCGCTGCTGACCCGTCTGGGCGCGCCTGCCGCTGCGGTTGCCATCGCAACCGCCGCCGCCGCCGTTTCCCAGGCAACGCCGCCCGCCGCGCCCGTGCTCGAACAAGAACCGCCGATCGACCGCAGTCTCTATGAAACCGTCGTGACAGAGGAAGCGCTGGACCGCTGGATCGCCGCCGCCCAGGCGGAGGGCGTCGTCGCCGTCGATACCGAAACCGACATGCTCGACTGCGTATCCTGCGCGCTGGTCGGGGTGAGCCTGGCCGTAGGGCCGAACGCTGCCTGCTACATTCCGGTCGGTCATGGCGGGAAGGACATGTTCGCGGAAAAGCCCGACCAGCTTCCGCTCGCCCTCGTCCTCGCGAAACTCAAGCCCCTGCTGGAGGACGACAGCGTCCTCAAGATCGGACAGAATCTCAAATATGACCTGACGGTTATGCGTCGTCACGGCATTGAAATCGCACCCTATGACGACACTATCGTCATGAGCTTCGACCTCGATGCAGGCCAGAGCCTGTCGGGTCACGGCATGGACGAAGCGGCCAAGACCCATCTCAACCACATCTGCATCAGCTTCAAGGACGTCTGCGGCACCGGCAAGAATCAGATCAGCTTTGCCGAAGTCCCGCTCGACAAGGCGACCGAATATGCCGCAGAGGACGCCGACGTCACGCTGCGCCTGTGGAAAATCTACAAGAACCGCATCGCCAATGAAGGCGCGACCCGCGTCTACGAACTGGTCGACCGCCCGCTCGTCTCCGTCATCGCTCGCATGGAGCATGAAGGCATCAAGGTCGATCGCGAAGCCCTCGCGCGCCTGTCTGCCGAGTTCACGGCGGAAATCGCCCGGCTTGAAGGGGAAATCCACGCGATCGCCGGACAGCCCTTCGCCATCGGATCAACCCAGCAACTGGGCGCGATCCTGTTCGAAAAAATGGGCTACAAGGGTGGCAAGAAAGGCAAGTCGGGCGCCTATTCCACCGACGTCACCATCCTGGAACAGCTCAAGGTCCAGGGCGCAGAGATTGCCGGAAAAATCCTCGACTGGCGTCAGCTTTCAAAGCTCAAATCCACCTATACCGACGCGCTCCAGGCCCAGATCAACCGGGACAGCAGCCGCGTCCACACCAGCTATTCCCTGTCGGGCGCGCAGACCGGCCGCCTGTCCTCAACCGACCCCAACCTTCAGAATATTCCCATCCGCACCGAACTTGGCCGTCAGATTCGCCACGCCTTCGTCGCGGAACCGGGCAATGTCATCCTCGCTGCGGACTATAGCCAGATCGAACTACGCCTCGCCGCGCACATGGCCGACGTCCCCGCCCTCAAACAGGCCTTCGCCAATGGCGAGGACATTCATGCCGCCACCGCCCAGCAACTGTTCGGCGAAGTCAATCGCGACACCCGCGGTCGCGCCAAGACGATCAACTTCGCGATCCTCTACGGCATTTCCCGCTGGGGCCTCGCGGGTCGCCTCGAAATCACCGCCGACGAAGCGCAGGACATGATCAGCCGCTATTATGAACGCTTCCCCGGCATCAGCCTCTACATCACCGAAACGATCGAAAAGGCCCGTTCACAGGGCTATACCGAAACCCTGTTCGGGCGAAAAACCTGGTTCCCGCGTATCAAGGCTCCGATCCAGCACGAACGCCAGGGCGCCGAACGCGCCGCAATCAATGCCCCGATTCAGGGGACCAGCGCCGACATCATCAAACGCGCCATGGCTCGCATGGGACCGGCACTCGCCGCCGAAGGGCTGCACGATGTAAAAATGCTGCTCCAGGTCCACGACGAACTGGTCTTCGAACTGCCCGAACGGGACGTGGAACGCGCCAGCCCCATCATCCGCCATGTCATGGAAACCGCCGCCGAACCTATCGTGAAGCTCAGCGTGCCCTTGGGCGTGGAAATCGGCCACGGCCCAAGCTGGGGCGCGGCGCACTGACGACTGGATTGAACTACGTGCTCCTGCGCAGGCAGGAGCCCAGCTCCACCATCTCAGCTGGGCTCCTGCCTGCGCAGGGGCACATATGGCCGGGACCCGAACAGGCACCCGCAGCACCAAAAGCCTCACTTCCGCGCGTAACGATCCTCATAGCGGACGATGTCATCCTCCCCCACATAGGACCCGGTCTGCACTTCGATGAAGACCATCGGAATGCGCCCCGGATTTTCCATCCGGTGCATCGCGCCCACCGGCACATAGACGGACTGGTTTTCCGACAACAGCTGGACTTCGTCGCCGACAGTCACCTTCGCCGTCCCTTCGACCACGATCCAATGTTCCGACCGATGGAAATGGCTCTGCAGGCTCAATGACGCGCCCGGCAGCACGGTGATGCGCTTCACTTGGAACCGCGGTCCTACCACCAGGCTTTCATACCAGCCCCATGGCCGATGATCCTTGGGAAAAGCCTCCGCCTGCGGAGCGCCCTTGCGCTGCAATGCCTCCACGACCAGCTTTACGTCCTGCGTCCGCGACTTGTCCGCGATCAGCACCGCATCGTTCATCGCCACCGCAACGATATTGTCCAGGCCAAGACCGACAATCTCCAGCCCGTCGCTTTCCGACCGCAGCAGAGTGTCGCGGCAATCCAGCGCAGTCGCAGCGCCGGACAGGGCCACGCCATTTTCGTCCGGTCGCGAATGGCTCCATACCGCGTCCCAGCCGCCCAGATCCGACCATTCCGCATCGAACGGGACCACTGACAGATTATCCGCCCGCTCCATGATCGCATAGTCGATGGCAACGCTTTCCGCCGCGCCCCATGGTTCCGCCGCCAGCCGCAGGAAGCCCAGGTCGCTTTCGGCCTGCTCGACCGCCGCCCGCACCGCCGACAATATGGCGGGGGCATGTTTTTCGAACGCTGCAATCAGGTCCTTGGCGGCAAAGAGGAAGATGCCCGCATTCCACAGATAATTGCCCGTCGCCAGCATCTCCTCCGCGCGCGCGGCGCTGGGCTTTTCGACAAAGCTGGAAAGCCTGATCGGCTCACCCGAACCGTCCGGGCGGCGTTCCGCCTCCAGATAGCCATAGCCGGTTTCCGGTCGCGTCGGGCTGATGCCGAAGGTGACAAGGTCGCCAGCCTCTGCCGCGACCAAACCCTTTTCGACAGCCTGATGGAAAGCAGCCACGTCCGGCACGACATGATCGGACGGCGCGACCAGCATGATGGCGTCGGGCTGGCTGGCAACCAGATGCAGCGCCGCCGCCAATATGGCGGGCGCGGTGTTGCGCCCTTCCGGTTCAATCAGGATCGCCTGCGGATCAATATTCTCCTTCGCCAGCTGCTCCGCGATGATGAAGCGGAACAGCGAATTGGCGAGGATCAGCGGTCGGGCAAAGGAAAATTGCTCGCCCCCGCCGGACAGGCGCCGTGCCACCGATTGGAACAGGGTGGTTTCGCCCAAAAGGGGGACGAACTGTTTGGGATAGGATTTGCGCGACAGGGGCCAAAGCCGGGTTCCCGACCCGCCCGCCAGGATGACGGGCGTAACCTCGGCATAGGATGCGTTGCGTGTCGACATGAAACCCTGATCGCTAAATGAAACCTGGCGAGAAGCTCTATAGGATCAGTCGCGGGAGGCAAGGGCCAGCGGCTCCCCGCCCGCTTTCCTCGGCCCCATGAAAAAAGGACGGCACGATGGCCGTCCCTGCTTAGTCGAACAGCTCTTCCAGAAAGCTCTTCTTGCGTTTCTTCTGATAGTAGCGGCCATCATCGCGATAGTCGCGATCCGGGCGGTAATGGGGCTGTTGCTGTTGCTGGGGCGGTGGCGGCGTGGCTGCAACCGAAGCGGATCGCTCGATAATCTTGTCGAGTTCGCCCCGGTCCAGCCACACACCACGACATTGCGGGCAAAAGTCGATCTCCACGCCCTGCCGGTCCGTCATGGAAAGTCCCACATGGCAGACCGGGCAGAGCATCGCCGACACGGCTTCAGACGTTCGCATCATTATTCCCGTGCGCCCGTCAGGTGCAGCAGCATCTGGAACAGGTTGACGAAGTTCAGGTACAGCGACAGCGCGCCCATGACCTGCATCTTCTGCGCCATCTCATGACCGGCATAGACGAAATATTCCGACTTGATGCGCTGCGTATCCCAGGCGGTCAGGCCGGTAAAGATCACGACGCCCAAAATCGAAACGACCATCTGCAAAGCCGACGATCCGATGAAGATATTGACGACCATCGCCACCAATATGCCGATCAGGCCCATCATCAGGAACGAACCCATCTTGGTAAGGTCGCGGCCGGTCGTATAGCCCCACAGCGCCATCGCCAGGAACATCACCGCGGCCGAGAAGAAGGCCTGCGCGATGCTGCCCCCGGTAAACACCAGGAAGATGCTGGCCAGCGACACGCCCATCACGGCGGAAAAGGCCCAGAAAGCCATGCGTGCGCCCGCCGTCGTCATCTTTTCGATGCGAAAGCTGAAGAAAAACACGAAGGCCAAAGGCGCAAAGATCGCAACCCATTTCAGCGGCGTGCCGAAAATCGCGGCGGCCAGCACCGGCGTATTGCCGATGAAGGCGGCGACCAGCCCGGTGATAACCAGGCCAATGCCCATGTTGCGAAATACGCCCAGCATATGACTGCGCAGCCCGGCGTCATATTGCGCCGCCTGCGCCGTCCCGTAATTGGGTGTACGAACGGGATTGTTCACGGCGTTAAAACTCCATCCTTCAAAGTCATCATGTGGATCGAGTGGCCCGGCACGGTCTTCGCAAGGCTGGAGGGGGTTCAGCCCCACGAACCTGCACCGAGCGCACTCGATGCGGTCCGACATCGCGGCTGGATCAAAATCCATCCGCCAGAGGGGCCCGGCCCGCTCTAGCAATATCGGTACAGAACCACGCTCGCGCAAGGGACCGAGCCCATAGCAACAATTTGTTACACATGAGCGCGCCAGATAAAGCGACATCGTCACCGGTTGACGACCGCCGTGAACCGCCCCATGGCTGCGCCTCATGAGCGACCAGTTCACCCCCGACGAACAGCATGTGAGCGCGCCCCTGCGCCTCTTCAACAGCCTGACGCGCACGGTCGATCCGTTCGCCCCGATCGACCCGAACCATGCCCGCGTCTACAGCTGCGGCCCGACCGTCTACAACTATGCCCATCTGGGCAATCTGCGCGCCTATGTATTCACCGACACGCTGCGCCGCACCTTGTTGTGGAAGGGAATGGACGTAACCCACATCATCAACATCACTGACGTGGGCCATCTGACCAGCGACGCCGACGCTGGGGATGACAAGATGGAAGCCGCCGCCCGTGCCCAGGCGAAGAGCATCTGGGACATAGCGGCCCATTACACGCACGCGTTCAAGCAGAATATCGCCGACCTCAACATCCTGCCGCCCAGCGAGTGGACGGTCGCCACCGATTACGTCCCGCAAATGATCGAATTTGCGGAAAAGATCGCGCCCGATCATTGCTACGAACTGGAAAGCGGCCTTTATTTCGACAGCAGTACGGTGCCTGATTACGGTGCGTTGGCGGGCGGACGGGATGACGCCGCCCATGCCCGCATCGACCCGGTCGCGGGCAAGCGCAACCCGTCCGACTTCGCCATCTGGCGCAAATCCCCGCCCGGCGAACAGCGGCAGATGGAATGGGATTCCCCCTGGGGCAAAGGCGCACCGGGCTGGCACCTTGAATGTTCGGTGATGAGCCAGGCGCGGCTGGGCCATCCGTTCGACATCCACACCGGCGGCATCGACCATCGCGAAATCCATCATCCCAACGAAATTGCGCAGAATCAGGCCTATTGCGGCTGCACCGATGCGCAGCCCGGTTTCACCGGTGCACGCTGGTGGATGCACAATAACTTCCTCGTGGACCGCCAGGGCAAGATGAGCAAGTCGAAGGGCGGCTTCACCACCCTCTTCTCGCTCATTGACGCGGGCGTCCATCCCCTCGCCTATCGCCTGCTGTGCCTGGGCGCGCATTATCGCAGCGAACTGGAATTCAGCGCGGACAGCGTCGGCGCGGCGCTCACGCGGCTCAAGCGTCTGATCATGGCGGTGGAAGGGCTGAAAAGCCGGGCAGAGGGCGTAACCTGGCAGTCGCCGCGGCTCGATTATCTGCGCGCAAACCTGCATCCAAAGCTCGCGCCGCTGCTGGAACAGTTTGACGCGGCGATCAGCGACGACCTGATGACCCCGCGCGCCCTGCCCCTGCTGGAAGAAGCGATTGCGCTCAAGAAGGTGCCCGTCGATGAAAAGCTATGCCTGATCGCGGCCTTCGACCAGGCGCTGGGGCTGAACCTGCTCACCGTGACGCGTGCGGACCTGCGCCTCACGCCAAAAGACGCGCAGATGACGCCTGACGCAGTGGAGGCGGAACTGGACCGGCGGCAGGCTGCCCGCGCCGACCGGGATTTCGCCTTGTCGGATGAGATCAGGGACGCCCTGGTCGAACGCGGGATCGATGTCATGGATGGTGATCCCCTACGCTGGGAATGGCGACCGAACCTGGGGTAAAACCCTTGTTTACCATTATGTTACGGATGCGTCACAATGCGCCAGGCCGTGCTGTGCGCGCGCTCGCCGGGCTGGACATGATGGACTGCCGGGCGCACCATCCGCTCATGAAATCACCCCTCCTGGCGGCGTCGCTTTTGCTCGGCAGCATCCTGACGCCCCGACCCGTGGCCGCCCAGGCTTTCATGTTTGAAACCGGCGCGACCTTGCTGGAAAAATGCCGCAACAAGGCTCCCGAATATGCGCTCGCCTGCACCGCCTACATCGTCGGCGCGGTGGACGGGATCAAAAAGGACGTGTTCATCGGCCGGGCGCAGCCCAATTGCTGGCCTGACAAGATGCTGGCCAACGATGTCCGGCGCGTCGTGGTCGCTTATCTGGAACGCTACCCCGACCAGCGCAAGGCGCCCGCTTCCGTCTTGGTCAGCGTCGCACTGAACGGTCACTATCCCTGTCAGAAATGACAGGCCTGATCGTCCATCGCGGCCCATCTTGCCCACCGCACCGTCGCCATATGGTATAAACTTGCGTTAGCCCCTTCATCGGCGTAGGGGCGGCCCCTATTTTTATATCTTTTGGGAGATTGGCCGTGGCGGCGAAGTGGACGCCGGAAAGCTGGCGGGAACATAAGGGCATTCAGATGCCCACCTATCGTGATGCCCAGGCGCTTGGCGCTGTGGAGGCACAGCTCAGCCAGTTTCCCCCGCTCGTCTTTGCCGGCGAAGCGCGCAGCCTGAAGGCCGAACTGGCGAAGGTCACGACCGGCGACGCTTTCCTGCTGCAAGGCGGCGACTGCGCCGAAAGCTTTGCCGAATTCCACCCGAACAACATCCGCGACACGTTCCGCGTGCTGTTGCAGATGGCGGTCGTCCTGACCTTCGCGTCCAAGCTGCCGATCGTGAAGGTCGGTCGCATGGCGGGCCAGTTCGCCAAGCCGCGCTCGGCCGATACGGAAACGATCGGCGGCGTGGAACTGCCCAGCTATCGCGGCGACAATGTCAACGACATCGCCTTCACGCCGGAATCGCGCGAACCTGATGCCCAGCGCATGATCCGCGCCTACAATCAGTCGGCGGCGACGCTCAATCTGCTGCGCGCCTTCTCGACCGGCGGCTATGCCAGCCTGGATCGCGTGCATGGCTGGATGCTCGATTTCATGGGCCGCAGCCCGCTCGCAGCAAAGTTCGACGCCGTCGCCGATCAGATCGGCGCAGCGCTCGACTTCATGCGCGCCTGCGGCCTGTCGCCCGACACCGTGCCACAGCTTGGCGGAACCAGCTTCTACACCAGCCATGAAGCGCTGCTGCTCCCCTATGAGCAAGCGCTGACCCGGCAGGATTCGCTGACCGGCGACTGGTATGACACGTCCGCGCACATGCTGTGGATCGGCGACCGCACGCGGTTCGAAGGTTCGGCGCATGTCGAATATCTGCGCGGCATCGGCAATCCGATCGGCATGAAATGCGGCCCCAGCCTGGAGCCGGACGCGCTCATTCGCCTGCTCGACATACTGAACCCCTCGCGCGAGGCGGGCCGTATCACGCTGATCACGCGCTACGGTCATGACAAGATCGAGGCAGGCCTGCCCAAGCTGGTGCGCGCGGTGCTGAAGGAAGGCCATCCGGTGGTCTGGTCCTGCGACCCGATGCACGGCAACGTCATCAAGGCGGCCAATGGCTACAAGACCCGCCCCTTCGACCGCATCCTGGCCGAAGTGCGCGGCTTCTTCGCCGTGCACCGCGCGGAAGGCAGCTTTGGCGGCGGCATCCATGCCGAAATGACCGGGCAGAATGTGACCGAATGCACCGGCGGTGCGATTGCGATCACCGACGAAGGCCTGGCCGATCGCTACCACACCCATTGCGACCCGCGCCTCAACGCCGCGCAGAGCCTGGAACTCGCCTTCCTGCTCGCGGAAATGTTGAACGACGAACTGAAGGAACGGCGCGCAGCCGCCTGACCAAGCACCTTCGTGCTCCTGCGCAAACAGGAGCACGAAGAGCGGTCGCGTGAAGGCAGAAACAGGCGTCACCCTCGCCACCTCACCCCCCGTGTTCCTGCGAAGGCAGGAACCCAGTCCCGCCATCCATTCCCAAGCGCAAGACGTCCCCGCACTCAAAAACACCTGCGCAATCATGCCTCCAGAAGGCAGATCCCGCCCCACCGTCACACCCACGTAACATTGCCATGATTGTCCGCTTGCTTTGACGGGTCAAAGCCGTAGCTTTCCCCCATGGCAAAGGAACCGGTATTGGCGACCATCGCGGTCTACAGCCTGAAAGGCGGGGTGGGCAAAACCACCTTCGCGATCAATCTCGCCTGGGCATCGGCGACCATCTCGCGGCGGCGCACGCTGCTGTGGGACCTTGATCCGCAGGCGGCGTCCAGTTGGCTCATTTCCACCGACCGGCAAAGCCGTGACGCCGCGCAGGCGATCTTCAGCAAGGATGTAGAGGTCCGAAAGCTGATCCAGCCGTCCACCGTGCCAGGGCTGGACCTGATCGCGGCCGACACGTCACTGCGCAGCCTGGACCATCTTTTCCGCGAACTGGACAAGAAAAAGCGGCTCGCCAAGCTGATCGAAAGCCTGGGCCGGGATTATGACCGCATCATCCTCGATTGCCCGCCCGGCCTCACCGAAACCAGCGAGCAGGTGCTGCGCGCCTCCGACATGGTCGTCATCCCGGTCATCCCCTCTCCGCTGTCCCAGCGCGCCATGGGCGAAGTCGCCCGCTACCTCGTCCAGCGTGGCGGATCGCACGCGCCGATCATGCCCGTCTATTCCATGGTCGACCGCCGCCGCGCCCTCCACCGCAAAGCCTTGGAGGATCAGCCCGGCTGGCCCGCCATCCCGATGGCCAGCATGGTCGAACAAATGACGGTAAAAAGAAAACCCCTCGGCGCCTTCGCAGCCTCATCACCCCCGGCACAAAGCTTCGCGAACCTGTGGACCACGATAGAGCGGCAATTGTCCAAAGCCTGACAGACCCAAAGCTGCCGCAGACGCCGAATTCGGCCAAGCTCTTGCCTCCGATAGGATCGTTGCCGGAATCGCGGGGGCCGATACCCTGACAACCACAGCCACGCGCCGAAGCCTCGCCCCGTACATGGAATCGCCGCGTCGGCCCAAATATGGTGCCCAAGCGGGCGCGGGCAGCCAGTACGGCGCGATCACCCGTCGGTTGATACTACGTGCTCCTGCGCAGGCAGGAGCCCAGTTCAAACGGCGGGACTGGACTCCTGCCTGCGCAGGAGCATGATAACCTTTTATTCCAGAACGGCTCCAAACGGCAATGCTGACTGAGCACTCCCTACCAATTCGCGACGGTGACCCAGCATCCAATTTGACGGCTGACGACCCATTTGCAGTCTTCAAAATATGCGGGCGCCATTACTTGGAAGTCGCTGTCCCCCTTATCGTCACCCCAGCGAAGGCTGGGGTCTCAGGCGGTCAGAAGATAACGTCGGACACATCGCGCCAACCTGGATTGCTCTCTTCAATAAGCCGGATTTTCCATTCCCGCTTCCAGGCTTTAAGCGCCTTCTCGCGGGCGATGGCGAGCGTGATGTCATCATGTGGCTCGACCAGAACCAGTCGGGTCAGGCCGTATTTCTTGCAAAAGGCCGAACCAGTGCCGTTTCGATGTTGTACGGCGCGTGCTGCGATGTCGGCTGTGACACCGACATAGAGAACGCCCCGTGGCTTGTTGGTCATGATGTAGGTGTAGCCGCCTCGCACCATGTCCCACCGTAGCACACCGCCGCCTGAGACCCCAGCCTTCGCTGGGGTGACGGTAGTTTTATGCCTACTCTAAGGCGCTTGCACCCGTCAGCGCGTAGCCCGCCGCCCCCAGACCGCCCCCAGCTCAAGCCGCGATGTCGTAAGGCCGGATTTCACCCGTCAAATACAGGTTGCGCGCCTTGGACCGGCTGAGCTTGCCCGAACTGGTCCGTGGCAAAGTGCGCGGCGGCACCAGTTCAACCACGCAATTCATTCCCGTAATCGCCCGCACCCGCTCGCGGATCTGGTCGCGCAACCGCGTGCGTTCGTCATTGTCGGACGTGCGGCAATGGACCAGCACGGCGGGGGCTTCCTCACCGCCCGGCGTCGTGATTGCAAAGGCGGCAATGTCGCCCTGCTTGAATCCGGGCAACTGCTCCACCGCCCATTCAATATCCTGCGGCCAGTGATTCTTGCCGTTGATGATGATCATGTCCTTGGCGCGACCGACGATGTACAGATAGCCATCGCTCAGATAGCCCATGTCGCCCGTGTCCAGCC